>NZ_BAAHBF010000002.1:643224-1090638 GCF_054776875.1 Spirosoma daeguense | reverse complement strand
TATGGTAGAGCCAAATTAGATTTATTACGACAGCGAGTCCTCTATCGATATTCAACCACACAAAGTGCGTAAGAGCCTATTAACTGGACAGATTTTCTGAAAAGGTTGTGTCGTAAACTACCTGTGCATTCTCCCATTTTTGCTGGGGTGTTATAAACCCAATCGAACGGTGCAACTGGACTTGCTACTTTTTACTGGACAGATAAAGCTAAGAAACATCATCTGAAAAAAGAGGGTAAAATCAGAGAAACCCAAACCTTATCTCTATAAAATTATCTCAAAAATCGCTCCCAACTCAGACGGCAAAGATGTTCATGCATATGATCCAGAACTAGGTCGGATTTTAATTATTTCAATTATAGAGCGGATTCTTTATACTTGTTAACTATTCATGTGAATCAAGGGTTGAAAACGACAAACGTAGCGTGAGTGATAAGTTTGTATAATGCTACAACTACAACTCATTGCCCTCTACGACTACGTTTGCCGACACTATGCTACGCATCCGGCCCTGCATTTCCAACGACAGAGCAATAATTATTGCCCTACTTTTACTGATCAGGAACTGATGACCATCTACCTTTTCGGCTTGCTAAAGCACCGATTCAGCTTGCGGCTCACCTATGATTACATCGTTGAGCACTGGGCCGACTGGTTTCCCCAACTGCCGTCCTATCAGGCCGTCAACTACCGCCTTAACCAAATCAGTTGGCACTTTGAATCCCTACTTGATGCTCTTAGCCAGCACTTGCAAACCCGTTCTGATTTGCTGGCTGACGTAGTTTTAACCGATTCAGTACCCATTATTCTCTCGCGCCAACCTGCTTCGGCTACCGTAGCCTTGGGCCTAGCCGATAAAGGCTACTGCGCTACTAAAAAGCTGTTTTATCACGGTCTGAAGTGGCATATGCTGGCTACCGACCGCTTAGGCCGACTGCCACTCCCCCAGCGGCTGCACCTGAGGGCAGCCTCGGTTAACGACTTAACGGCGCTTCGGGTGCCGGTAGCGGCTCTTGAGTCGGTGGCTTTGGTGGGTGAGAAGGCCTATGCTAGTGCGCCCTTTGCGGCTGAGTTGGTTAGCCAACAGCAGGTGAGTTTTATGGACACCGGTCAAAAAAGCTAAAGGCCAGCGTCGACTGGATGCGGCTGAGAAGCTGTATTGGCGTTACGTGAGTAGCATGGGCCAGCCGGTGGAAAGTCTGTTCAAATGGCTCATTAACCGGGTTGATTTGCAGGACGGCAGTCGCATCCGCTCCGAAAAAGGAGTTTGGCTACATTGTTTAGGCCGTTTAGCGGCTGGCTTGTACGTCCTTGCTTTCTACTCTTGATTCACATTTTAAGTTCGTATTTACAATATATGCCGAGATATTTATGGTCACGCTATCTTTAACTCTGTTTCGTATTACAATGCTTGCTTGATACATTTTCTAGGAAGTCCCATAGTTAGATGGCCCAATTGGCAGGTCGTTTACTACTATGGAGTTAAGATGGCACGTTTGAACGAATCAACCTAGCTTTGAATCAATTAGATCGTAAGGAAATTGACAGAGAAGCTTTCCTCTCACATTGTTTATTGATACCTAGAGCGTTAAATGAGCCCTGATGCTCTTTGAGCGCGTCAATGTTGGTAAACGCCAACTTGTCGTTGACACGCAAAGTCGACTCTAGGTAGCTGTGGTTCACTCAGCCGATCAAGCCGACGGACCAGCAGCGGTTTCGCTGATTGGGTATCTGCTTTGGCGAGAGGGTGAGCGCCTAGAAAAAGTATATGGCGATCAGTCATATAATGGTGTTTTTGCCAAAGCATTAGTGATTGGAGCATTGATCGCTCCGGCGACCCAGTTTGAGAAGGCCTCGCTCCCTGAATCGGCTGAAGGGTTTGTGTCTGTTGCCAAACGCGAACCATTGTCTGGACAAATTACTTCCGTCGGATTGTCAAAGATTACGAGTACACGCTATTATCTTCGGTAAGTGAGCTGTATTTAGCTAATATTCAGATTATGCTTCAGCGAATCCAGCCTAATCCAAAAAGATAATTCCCAAACACATTTTTAAAATGTACTAACTTTTTCAAGAAGAATAAATTCTTGGTGATAGCTGGAAGTTTCGCTGCCACAGACCACCTGATTCCGTTGCCAATTGATCACCCTCTCATCACAGGGAAAATGAAGATAACTCGCTGATGAGAAGAAAAATAGAGTGGCCAATCTATCTCGAAATCATCTGGTTAGCCTCTGGCGGAATCAGGTGGTGAATTTTATCTTAATTACCAATCACGGGCTACACCCGCGCTTCGATTAGCTAAGACTGGGTTAGCCAGGCGGTTGTAGCAACAAACACAATTCAAAATTATACGTTGAGCAGCGAGGCCTAGGAATAGGAGAGAAGTGTCGATCTGGATAAACAAAAATCGGTTCGTCCGGCATCACCAACGTAATGACCGGACGAACCGATAGACTATCAGTCAGTCAACTTAACTGACCAGGAAATTGACAGCCTGTTTAAGCGTACGTTCGTTCTGAGTTTCCGGATCAGTATACGATCGTTCGCCTACCTCAATGGTAAGCTGTTTACCTAGTAGTTGTTTAGTATCCAAATCCTTCCCAGACTCAACAGGTATTCCCACTTCTTCGAACAGACTAATAATGGCTGGCATACCCGCCTGCGATTGATAGAATCGGTGCGATACATACCCCTCATCGTTTTCAAAGCGTACAGCAAAAAAGGGAATGTCTTTATATTCGCTTTTACCCTCGTCAATATGGGTAATAGTAACTAGCTGGCGACCATCGGCCAGAAGTGATTTCTCTTGCCCTTCTTTAACAGCAATTTTCATAACGTTATATTTTATTTGTATTATAAACTGAGTGGGTAGCGTGATTGTTTTTTGAAATAAGCTTAAATAATATGATTTATACGTATTTCTAGTAGGTTGTATGTTTTAGTTGTAATAGTATGGGGTGTGTTAATTCATATACAATTTGCTACGTTAATGCTAAATCGTATATGAATTAAGCAGCGCGTTGGTTAACACACGTCGATCAAATAGGTTTTTTTCCATGTACACAGATATCAAGTGTAAGTTTCATGCCTCCTGTTACGTTGCCGAAAATCATCGGATTGCTGGAAATTAATTCGCGTTCGGGGGGATATTTTGACGAGGTACGTTCCGAGAGTCCATAGTCCTGCAATCGCTCATCGGGGCCGTTTTTCGTTAGATAATCTCTAGGGGCAACACCACCGGTGGGTATGCCCAAAGATCGGGTAATCGCTAAGCCCATCTGGTCAATAACCGTCTGGCTACCAGCGATAATACGTTGTAACTGATACGTTCCATTTACGTGTTTTAATAGAATGAACGAAACAAATACTGGTTTGCCTGCTTATAGGAATCAAGGCATCAAGCTAACCTAAACTGTATGAGCAAGCTACGCAAAGACCGATCAGATATTCAGGTCGGCAATCTCGAAAAGAAACATAAACTGCCGGCGGGTACGATCCGCAATCCAGACCAGAGTGATGCTCGCTCGGATAAAGAACTCGGTACGTTGCAGCGCGAATTTGGCGAGGAGCTTACGGATAAAATGCTGGAACCAAACGCTGGGCAGACCCCGAAAAAAAGTGATAAATAATCAGCGCTACGTTTCAAGGTAAATAATGAATGGGCTGAAAGCGCGTTTATTAATTAATGAGCATGTTAGCACTGACGATAATACCGTCAGTGCTTTTTGTTGGTATTGTGTTGAAAGCGGATACGTTGGCGAAATTTTAGTAATACAATAACCTAGATTCCTCTTTATCGGGGTTATTTTCAGCAACACCGGCCTATTGGAGAATGAGTAGGCTTGGGAATCAAAGTCAGCAGGCAGAGGGGGCTTTTAATAGACTAGCTAACGACCGCTCCTATAGCCGTTTCCTGCACCAGCAAATCAACTACATCTTCCAGCTTACCACGCCGTTTGAAGGCTTCTCGCTGACGATCTGAACCACTTCCTCTTTTGAGGACCTGCTCGACTAAGCCCGAAATCTCATCCCAATCGTTGTATTCTTCCAGCGCAGTCCGAACGTAGCTTAGCAACTGATAAATCACCTCTGATGCCGCAACTGCTCGGCCCGCTCGAGGATCAATCAGTGATTGGGTTAAGCCGAAACGTGCCGCCTGCCATTTGACCGCCTGCAAAATTTCAGGCCGTATCGCCAGTAGCGGACTATTCGTCTGGGCTTCTAAAGCACAGGTTCGCGCTAATGCCCGCACTAGACCTGCTATTAAAACAGCTTCGTCGATGGTTAAACACACATCGGTGACACGAAACTCCAAGGTCTCAAAATGAGAAGAGGGGCGCACGTCCCAATAGATTTTGGACGCGTCAGCAATGCTACCCATAGCTGTTAACTCCTCGATCAGCCGGTCGTAGTCAGCTCGTGAATCAAAATGGTAGGGGATACCCGCCGTTGGCCAACGGCCCCAGATTTCGGTTCGAAAACTGGCGTAGCCCGTATCGTTCCCTAGCCAATAGGGCGAGTTACTAGCCAAAGCCACTAAAGCGCTTAACCAGGGTCGTACCCGATTCATCACCTGAATGGCCAATTCCCGATCGGGGATACCCACATGAATATGACATCCAAAGATGAGTTGTTCCCGGGTGAGCTGTTGAAAGTCGGTTTCCAAGCCCCTGTAGCGTTCGGTCGGTGTCAGTTTTTGATCCTGCCAATGGGAGAAGGGGTGCGTACCGGCAGCGACCAGTTGACTATCTGATTTTTGGGCTGAAGCAATGACCTGTCCTCGCAAAACCTGTAGCTCAAGTCGCACCTGCTGTAAGGTTTGGCAAATCGATGTGCCAATCTCAATCTGGGATAGATACATCTCCTGAGTAACCTGATCCCCCAGCGTTTGCTGGGCTTTATGCAAAATGGACTTCGCTCGGGAGCGAAGTTGTCGAGTTTGGGGATGGATGATCTGGTATTCTTCTTCCACGCCAAGGGTGAAAGCTTCCAGAGATAGAGACATAGGATGGTGATTTAAAGGGGCGCGCTGAGTAAAGTACCGTTCTGGTATGGGAGCTAATTTTAACGTATTGATTTAAGCCTTGACATGTAGCAATCGGAATCTGCTCTGGTTTATTCGGATGTTTTCTGAATGATTCATTTTTGGACAGATCATACGCAATTCGTACACAAAGTGCCCTTCAGGTTGTTAAAAAACGAATTTTATACTAATTAAGCTGGACCATTACAATAAACCCTTAAAACGAGAAAGTTAAAACGTAGTCACTTTGTTTAATAACAGGTGAAAACGCATACATTATGCGTTTTTTTTATGTAAAATTACCCAATCAAACTTTTAACATATAATCCTAAACCATGCGAAAAAATCTACTTAGTTGCTTTCTTATCGGTATTGGGTTATCGATTGGCATAATCGACGTTCAGGCGCAAACTCTGGACGTTTCTGGAAAAGTAGTGGATGAAACGAATGTTGCGGTGCCTGGTGCCAATATTTTGGTAAAAGGGAAAAATATTGGCACCAATTCAGCATCGGATGGTAGTTTCACCATTGCCATTCCATCTGGCGATCGAACCTTAATTGTGTCATCAATCGGGTTCAAAACGCAGGAAGTTGACGTATCGCCCGCCGTGACCAAGCTAATCATCAAGCTGTTACCGGATGTCAAAAGTTTGGGTGAAGTTGTCGTTACTGCGTTGGGCGTACAACGGAATACCCGTAATGTGGGCTACTCGGTTCAGCAAATCGACGGCAAAGCGATTCAGGAAGCCCGAGAAGTCAATTTTATCAATTCACTACAGGGCAAACTGGCAGGGGTACAGATAGGCGGTAATAGCGGGTCTATGGGCGGTTCGGCACGGGTCACAATCCGCGGCCTAAAGTCCATTTCTGGCAACAACAATGCTTTGTTTATCGTAGATGGCGTACCGATGGCCAATATGAACTTAAATTCGTATGGCACTACAGGTGGACAGGGTACAGGTGGTGGTGGCTATGATTACGGTAATCCCGCCCAACTGATTAATCCAAATGATGTTGAAAACATTTCAGTGCTGAAAGGTGCCGCAGCAACGGCCCTCTACGGTAGCCGTGGACAAAATGGCGTTATTTACATCACGACCAAAACGGGGAAAGGGTCCGGGAAAATTTCGGTGAATTACGATCTCAACATGCAGGTCGATCAGGTTTCCTATTTACCCAAGTTTCAGAATTTGTACGGCGGGGGTGGTAGTTCCGCATTCACCAAGTTATACGTCAATCAGAATCCGACCGGTTTTTTACCCGGTGGCGGTACGTACGATGATAACGATGGCAAAGGTAAATATGATCTGATTCCAGACTACGGAACCGATGAATCCTGGGGCCCTAAATTAGATGGTGCACTCGTTCGCCATTACTGGTCGTGGGATCAGGACCGAAACAATCCTAATTTCGGAAAAACCGCCCCCTGGAGTGCCCATCCCAACAACGCGAAGGATTTCTTTAAAACTGGTTTTACCTTTTCCAATAATTTGTCGGTTGCCAGTAGCACCGATCAGGGCTCTATCCGGTTTTCGCTTGGTCAGACGAATCAGCGCTTCATTTATCCCGGTAGCCAGCTCGGTCGGTTTTTTATGAGCCTGAACACTACGTATAAATTTACCGATAAATTCACGTTCAGCGGAGGTATTAATTATGTTCACGACGATTCCAAAGGCCGACCCGGTACGGGCTTCTTTGGGAACAACCCCATGCTTTTTTACGTCATGTTCGGGCAGCGGCAGATTGACGATGCGTACCTGAGAGAATACAAATACGCCGATGGCACCGAGCAGTCGTGGAACCGGACCGCCTGGAATATTCAGAAACCGGCCTTTACGCAGAACCCGTACTGGAACCAGTATGAAAGTTTTAATACCGATCAAAACAATCGCTACTTTGGTAATGCGGGGTTGACGTACAAAATTACCGATTGGCTTTCCACCGATGTGCGGGTCTTTTCCGATTATTTGAATCACCTGGATGAGGTCAGAAGTGCGAAAGGCTTTTTCGTTGGGTCGTATGCCAAACGGGTAGCTGTTTACAACGAAGCCAATTACCAGGCTACGCTGAACATCAATAAGACCTTGCTAGATTCTAAAATCAGCCTGGAAGGCGTTTTGGGGGGTAATATCCTGAGTATTCAATCGACGGTGGACGCCGGAACGACGAATGGTGGCCTTCAGAATCCGCTGGTGTATGTGCTGCAAAATTCAGTAACACCCGCAACCGTCTCGAACGAATATGGGAACCGGCAGACAAACTCCCTTTTTGCATCCGCTACGGTAGGCTACAAGCGGTTTTTGTATCTGACCGCTACCGGCCGGAACGACTGGGCCTCAACGCTGCAACAGACCGGCAACTTCTCCTATTTTTACCCGTCGATTGCTGGCTCGTTTATTTTCACGGATGTATTACCCAAGAGCAGTTGGCTTACGATGGGTAAAGCGCGTTTATCGTTTGCACAGGTCGGCAATGACGCCGTTCCGTATAACGTTTCCCGATACTATGACTACGTAGCACCGTTTAGTACGTACCCGCTGCAAAGCACATCGGATAAGCTATTCAATAGTAAACTCAAACCCGAGCTTTCGTCGGAGGTAGAAGGTGGGGTTGACTTCAAATTTTTCAATGAACTGCTAGGGTTAAATTTCACGTATTACGACCGCCGGACCAAAAATCAGATTTGGGATGTACAGGTACCCGCAGAAAGTGGTTTCTCAACGAAGATTGTCAACGGCGGAACCGTCCAAAACAAGGGCATTGAGGTGTCGCTCTCGGTTGCACCAATCACTACGCGAAATTTTAGCTGGCGAGCAGCGCTGAATTTTTCAAAAAACAAAAACACGGTACTTGACCTGAACACGGACAATATCCAGGGCATCGAGCGATTTATTATCGGTACGGAACGGCGCACCAATAAAGTGTCAATGGTTGCGCAGAAAGGTATGTCGCTGGGTACCATGCTAGGTACCGACTTTGTTTACGACGCCAGAGGAAACAAAACGGTCGGTGCCAACGGTACCTACAACGTAACGGCGGCTCCAGTGATCATTGGGGATGCTAATCCGGATTTTATCGGTGGCTTTTCCAATACGTTTAGCTACCGGGCACTCTATCTGTCTGCTCTTGTCGATTTCCAGAAAGGCGGTGATTTCTTTTCGTATACTAATTTATACGGTAATAAATCTGGCATGCTGCTGGAAACCGCCGAAAACGGTATCCGTGAAAATGGCCTGATCAATCCGGGTGTAAAAGCAGATGGTTCACCGAACGACGTAGTGGTCACAGCCCGTACGCACTTCAACGCTGATGGTGGTAACCGGATCAGTAGCGCCAACTTATACGATGGCAGCTTCATCTATCTGCGCGAAGTTCGGCTGGGCTGGAATTTACCGGAAACCTGGACGCAAAAAATCAAAATGCAGGGTGTACGGCTCACCCTGACAGGCCGCAACCTCTGGCTGATCAAAAGTAACGCACCGAATGTGGACCCCGCCAACATCACCAATTCAATCAGCAACCAGATTGGTTTTGAAGGGGGCGCTCTACCACCGGTCCGGAGTTATGGTGTCAATCTAAACGTGACTTTCTAATTAGTGCCCGTTCTGGCACGTAACATCATATCCTTAATCATAATGAAACGTATCACTATTTTTCTGCTGGCCCTCCTGTTCGTAGGTTCTACAGGCTGCAAAGATTTTGAAACTCTTAATACAAACCCAGCTCGTTCCAGCGAAACCCAGCCGGAGTTTCTGCTGGCCACCGCCCAGAAAAGAGCGGCCGATCTGATGTACGATTCGTATTTCAACGGACGTATCGGCATGGAGCTGTCGCAATTCTGGATGGGTACCGATAAAACATCCGACGGTCGGTACTTATTTACCAACGATGGTTTGTGGGCTGGACTCTACGCCGGGCCGCTGATGGATCTTCAGGAGATTCAAAATTACTACAATAGGCATCCGACAGAAGTTAATCCGCACGTACTGGCGGTGGCCGAAATAATGAAAGCCTGGCTGTTTCACGTCCTGACCGACGCTTATATCGATATTCCGTATTCACAGGCGCTCAAAGGGGATGACATTCCACAGCCAGCTTTTGACAAAGGCAAAGATGTATATGCCGGTCTGTTGGCTTCGTTGAAAAAGCAGGTTGATATTCTGCAGAACTCCACCGCAGGTCAGATTAGGGGTGACATTATTGCCAATGGTGATGCCAAACAGTGGGTCCGGATTGGTAATGCACTACGTATCCGTATGGCGTTGAGAACCGCTGACGTTCAGCCAGCAGAAGCCAAAGCCATAATCGAAGAAGCGGTGAAGAATACGTTAACCAGCGTTAGCCAGGACGCCTTCTTTCCCTATAACCTGACGGCGACAACCAGCCGCTTTCCATACAACGACGTAGAAAGACCATTGGTTGAATTTGCTGTGACTGCTACGTTGGTTGATTACATGAGGGCAACCAACGATCCCCGATTACCCATTTACGCCCGTCCCGACGAAACGAATGGTAAATACGTTGGTAAAATCTACGGTACGGAAGCCAATTCGCCGACAATGATCGGTTTATCCAAACCGGGCGTGATTGCTTACAGCGGTTCGGCCAAAGGCTATCTGATTACGTATGCAGAAGTTGCTTTTGCCAAAGCCGAAGCCGCTGCCCGTGGTATGAATGTGGGTACTGAAACGCCAGAGGATTTGTACAAAGCCGCTGTAACAGCCTCAATGACCCAGTGGGGTGTCACTGATGCAAAAACGGTCGCAACCTATCTGGAGAACGTACCGTATAAAGCAGGTACCTTTAAAAACGTGATTGGTACGCAAAAATGGCTGGCACTCTACATGCAGGGGCTGCAAGCCTGGATGGAACGATTGCGGTTAGACATTAAAAAACCGAATGGTGAAATTCTGTTCATCGATCCAGCCTCGGGAAGTCTGGACCCGGATGTAAAAGACGTACCCAAACGATTGAAATATCCAAGTGCAAGCCGGACCAGTAACGCCACTAACAGCGCTACAGCTGCTAACAACATTGGTGGCGATACGCAGGCTGTTAAGAACTGGTGGGATAGTTTATAAACTGACAAATACGTGTAAGTATGGCGCATAATCGTCGCAATTTCGTTAAAAAACTAGCTGTCGCTGGGAGTACGTTTTCCGTAAATGGTCTTCTGGAAACAGGGTACGTAGCCGACTTAGCGGCCGCTAACCAACGTGTACAACACCTTAGCCCGCTGGAAGTTGCTGCTGATGAAGACTATTGGCACACCATCCAGCAGGGCTATACAGCCTCGTCCTCCTCCATTATCATTCTGAACAATGGGGGTGTTTCCCCGTCGCCACTCGTTGTGCAGCAGGCTGTGGATCGCTACAACCAACTGATCAATCAGGGCCCTTCTTACTACATGTGGCGACTATTGGATCAGGGACGCGAACCGGTGCGTGAAAAACTGGCTTTACTGGCTGGTACGTTATCTGACGAGATTGCCATCAATCGTAACGCTACTGAAGCGCTGAATACGGTCATTTACGGACTCGATTTGGCGAAGGGTGACGAAGTGGTTGGAACCCTACAGGATTATCCCAATGTTATTCAGGCCTGGCGCCAACGGGCCCAGCGAGAAGGTATTGTATACAGGCAACTGAGTTTCAAATTCCCAATTGAAGACGACGAGCAGATTGTCCGCGAGTACGAAAAAGCCATTACGTCCAAAACCAAACTCCTTCACGTAACGCACGTCATCAACTGGGTTGGCCAAATCATGCCCGTGCAGAAAATTTGCCAGATGGCCCGCAAACACGGCGTTGAAGTACTAGTCGATGGAGCCCACTCGTTTGGCCTACTGGACTTTAAAATACCCGAACTGGGCTGCGATTATTTCGGAACTAGTCTACACAAGTTTTTATCCGCTCCGGTTGGTACGGGTATGCTTTGGATCAAAAAGGAAAAGATCGCTGCTATTTGGCCATTGCTCTGTAACAGCCAACCCAAAAGCAGCGACATTCGGAAATTTGAAACACTGGGTACCCGAAGTTTTGCTATTGAACAAGGCATTAACGAAGCCATCAATTTTCATAACGCCATCGGTAGTAAACGCAAAGAAGAGCGCGTGCGATACCTGAAAAATTACTGGGCTGAAAAAGCCCTAAAGCTGCCGGGCGTTAGCTTATCGACCTCGCTGAAACCCCAATTTTCCTGTGGCATTTGTGGGGTAAGTATCAAGGGCATGACGCCGGGTGAAGTAGAGGGAAAATTAATGGCTAAATATAAGATCAATACGTCGCCCACAGTTTGGGAAAACATTAGCTGTGTTCGGGTAACGCCCCATGTGTATACGACACTAGCAGATTTAGATAAGCTGGTGAACTCATTGGGCGAGATCATCGCAGAAAATAAGAAAGCCTAAACTATTCCTGTAGTAGGACAGATTTCGATTATCTATTCAAAAGCATGAATACGAGTGTTAACACATCAATTAATGGTTTTTGTCAGGGAAGGTAGATAGGCCTCCTGCCATCCTGCATCGTCAATTGGCTTTATTAGGGCTTCGATATGTCCTAACTGAAAATAATTGGAGGTTTTCATTGACTGTTTTCATTAATGCGTATTTTCTTTAAAAGTAACTCGTTAACTACACGATGTAATCCTTTTAGTTACTGAGGTTTGGCCTTTATCTGATAGAGAATGTATGCTTATTGAAGAAGAGGAGTATGATTTTAACAATAAATCAGGACTTAAAACATTACATAGTATCATTAAGAGTGTGTTGGGGAATTGCTAAAAGCTGAGTGCCGTGTCACCTTTGTATCGACCAAAATGCAAAGTAGTGACTAAACAGTTCTCAAAACTGACCGACTCCCAGTGGGTGCAATTCTCCCTTTTTTACAAAGGCAAGCGAAAGCACGACCTTCGAGTGGTCATAGACACGCTTTTTTGTTCATGCTTCGAACTAGTTTACAATGGTGTAACCAACCGTGACCCAACTAGCAAGCAGTTTACTACTACTTTGTCAAATGGAAAACCGATGGTATTTTAGATCGGGGAACCCAGAACTCAATCAAGTGGATCTTCTGGGAGAAGATCGAGAGAGTTTGCTTTCCATTTTGAGTATTGACAGTCAGATAGTTAAATTTTGACCTGTGATTTTTTAAGAGCGGGGTCTTGATGCCAATAAGAAAGTAAATAGACGTAAACGCCAATTGGTGGTGGATAGTGGCGTACGACTCTGGGCGGCTAAAGTCCATGCAGCTCATCTGGCCGATGGCCCAGCAAGCCTTTCGTTGGTCAGGGATATTCTCTACATTGGGGATCGTCTGAGAAAAGTCTATGGGATTCAAGCGTATAACGGTGTTTTTGCAACGGCTTTAGGAGAGTGGGATGTTGCTTTTGAGAAAACCACTCGACCTGAATCGGCTCTTGGTTTTGTGACAGTGGCTAAGGTTGGGTTGTGGAACGAACGGTTGTGTGGACCAACTTTTTTCGTCGGACAGTGAAGGACTACGAATGTACCGTATCTTCTTCTGTGAGTTGGTTGTTTTTTAGCTAATATCCAGTTGATATTACAGCGAATACCAGATTTGGACAAAACTTAATTTTCAAGTTCTAAAGTTATTGTGTAAAGAGATGTAAATAACTTGATACGTACGATCAATCTGTAGGTGCGTACTTGGTACCGAGTGATATCCTCTTATTTGTTCAAACTCTTACTGAATCTGTAAATTGTCTGGTGTTTAAAACCTTGTCGATTTACTAAAGTGATTATCCAACTATGTAATGTATATGGATTTAAAAATAAGGAAGTTATAGAAAGCACGTGCGGTTCACCCTAGATCAGAATAAGAGCGGATAGTCAAGGTTTACTTTTTTCAAGAATTTTTATAAAATATTGCTTTTTAGATTTTAGGTATTTACATTTGAATCGAATTAAGTTAGTGCGTTAAGGGTAATAGTTATAAGTACTAACTTATATTCTTGATAATCAATTGTATTAGCTAGGTGATTGGCATTCTACAAGGCTATTATTTCGAATTGAAAAGCGCTTGCCTGAATCGGCATTGTATCTTTTTGGGCAACCAGATGCTTTCTTTGTTGAATGCTTAAATTTCTACCCAAAAATAAGTAACTGAAAATCTTAAAAGGCTTATAAGTCGTACCTGATTACTTATGAACTTGATGGTTAATAACTAACTTGTCGCAAGTGCAATCCTTCAGGTGTCAATTTATTATAGGTGAAGCCACTTATGCTTATGGTAGACACGTAAAAAAGGTTACTGCATCGCCGAATTATAAACATTAACCAGGATAAGAAATCCTAGTACTGCCATGAAGTGCTATAGCTGATATGTGTTAGTATTCTCTTAGCCTTTTCAAAGCAACATCAACGAAAAAACGCTATTTTTTTGCCTCAATCATACTTAGTGCGTTAAGACTTTAATAAAGGAACTGATGCTAGATCCTATACCAAACGTGAGTCAGGTAAAAAGAAAGCCCATCATTGAGATGCGAAAAGTCGGCTTATTTGGGGCAGGTTATTCTAAGTGCTGGCGTCAGTTTGCTGGTTCGTCGGAGGAAATGCAACACAAAAAAGTAGCCTTCATCCAAAAAATAGAAACGGGTTCTCTGGTTGACATTGTCAATTTTGGCCACATCGATGGTGTTCATAAGGCGTATATCCTCATTCCGAAATTAAATGCAGCCAACTTGGATCTTATATTTTGTAAAAAGAACACATATACTTCCATTAGTACGTCTGAGGCAGCGATCAGGCACATAAACATCCCAGTCGTTCTAGTGGCATTGCAACCGGACAACGCGATGTATTATTCGCCTGATACTACCTCTATACAACGCTTCAATGATGACATTTGCTCATGGAGCGAATTCGCGGGTTACGTAGTTCGAATAGAGAAGAAAATGCCTGACTTGATTATCGGTACTTTATTTGATGATCCGCAGACGGATGCCCAAATCGAGAATTACTGTCGAATCGCAGTGGTATTGCATGATCTGAAAACGGGGACCAGAGAAACCGTTGATTTGGAGAAATTAATTGTCAACAAAAAACTGGACGGACTTGTCTGTTGTTATGAAGTGCCTCCAGACTGCAAGGCGCAAACGATCCTGTCCAACTTTATTGAGGAAAATTCACTGCTTACTGGTCCAGGAATTTCAATTGATACGGAGTCTAATTTGAAAACCTGCTTTGCCATGTTGATCATGGAACGTATAAGGATATACGGTAGCGTTCCGGAGTTCCATCCCGTCGATTGTAAGGGGAAGAATGTGCTGATAGGTCACACTAGTCCTCTCAACGTAGCAACTGCCCGGAGGAAAGCTGTTTTTAGGAGCCCAACCAAGCATCGAGGGAAATCAGGTATTGATAAGGGTGTCGAATTGATGATTAGGGAGGGGCCAATCACAATGTTACCTATCAGCTCTACATTTGATGGATAAATCTACGTTATAATCCCAGAGGGTCAAGCTGTTGAAGGCCTTATCCTGCCAACTGACAATACCAATACGAGAAGCTTTTCAACCCGGACGTTCGCACATTTTCACAGCGATGGATTAACGACAACGCATTACTTGGCGTTAGGTGTGGGACACCATGCCCAAACGATTGCTGAACTTGCCAACTAGCTCAATATCGAAGCTATGATTATCATACAGGATTGACAGCTTAGCTGCTCAACGTAGCCATTCATGATGAATAAACCTGAAACATACCTAGCGCATGTGAGTGGTCGAATTATGTCCTTGCCTTACCTGAAACTCTTATACTAAACCGTACTAATCAATTCAACATGAGACAAATCGTATACCAAAAATGGGTACTGTTTCTTTACTGTACCCTGACCAGCCTGTTGCTTTGCCTCAACGCGCAGGCCCAACAGCAACAGAAGGTGAAGATTACCGGGAAAGTCGTTTCTAAAGAAGATGGGCAGCCACTTATTGGGGCAACGATTGCAGAAAAGGGAACCACTAACGGAGCTACGACAGATGCAAATGGCAATTTCAGAATAGACGTTACGTCGAATGCAACAATCGTAGTAAGCTTTATTGGGTATATTTTTCAGGAAGAGAAAATAGGAAATCGATCGGTACTAACGGTAACGCTGCAACAAGATACGCAGCAATTAACCGATGTGGTGGTTGTAGGGTATGGCACTCAGAAAAAAGAAAGTCTCACGGGGGCAGTTTCCACAATTAGTGCGAAAGAAATTGAAAACAGGCCTGTCTCTAACGTAGCATTGGCCCTTCAGGGACTTTCACCTGGGTTATCCATAACACGTCAGACGGGCCAGCCAGGAAGCGAGGGGATCGATATTCAGGTTCGGGGAGCAAGTTCTGCCAATGGTAATGTGGCTCCGCTTGTCGTTGTTGATGGGGTAATCAGTCCGGGCGTGGCACTTGAAACCCTCAACCCCAATGATATTGAAAATATAAGTGTACTGAAAGATGCGGCTGCTGCTGCCATTTATGGGGCTCAGGCGGCTGGTGGCGTAATTCTGGTTACGACCAAGAAAGGAAAAGAAGGTAAGACCGTTTTTGAGTATTCGTCTATCGTGGGTGTGGACTGGGCCATCAACATACCTAAGAAGCTCGAAACATGGGAAGAACTTGACTACAACAATCTTGCTCGGAAAAACTCAGGTACAGCGCCAGGCTTTACCGATGAGATGATTCAGATATTGAAAGAAGGGAAGATTCCGTACCGCATTCTCGCTACGGATACCACGCAGTATCAATATTTCAGTACACAAAGTACGATTGATCAGATCTTAAGAAAATCGACCATTAACCAGACGCATAATATTACCGCTCGTGGAGGTACAAACAAGCTGAATTTTCTGGCATCCGTAGGCTTGTACGATAAACAGGGGATAGCTAAAGTTGGCCCCGATCAGAATCGTCGGTATAATTTCCGGTTTAATGTTGGCACCCAATTAACCAAACATCTTTCGCTCGATTCACGGATAAATTATACCATAACGCAACAACAGGCCGCCCCTCAGGGCACAAATGGGGATGGCGCGTTACTGTTTAATCTGTACCGTAATAATAATCTTACGCCTTTATTGACGCCAGAAGGCCGGTATACAAACGCGGCTGGCGGTATCTATGCGATTCTAAATGAAGGCGGCTACAACAATTATAACCGGAATATTCTGGATGGCGTTTTTACCGCTACGTTGGCAAACTTTGCAAAAGGGCTCAGTATACGCGCCGTCTACGGCACACAGTTCAATCGGGGAGACCGGGCTGTTTTCGTCCGTTCGGTGGATACCTGGTTTAGAACCCGAATTAGTCAAACTCTCAATCCAACCAATGGATATACCGTTACCAAAGACTACTCAAACAGCAATAATCTTCAGTTTCTGGCCGATTATGATTACTCGATTGGGCTAAAACATAAGTTTCATCTACTGGGAGGTTACCAATGGCAGGATCAACGATCTGAGTCCATAGGGTCAGGCGTGAGTGCACTTGTGAATAACAATTTACCCGCGTTGGGCCTTGGAGACCCAACTACTAAAACAAGCACCCAAACCATTTCAACATTCGCCTTCCAATCCTATTTCGGTCGGTTCAATTACAGCTATGCCGACAAATACCTTTTCGAAGCTACATTCCGGTTCGATGAGAGTTCGCGGTTGGCCCCCGGATTACGAACAAAATTCTTCCCATCCTTGTCTGGCGGATGGAATCTGCACCGCGAATCCTGGTTTTCTCTTCCCGTTATTTCGCAGTTTAAACTCCGAGGGTCGTGGGGCCGACTGGGAGCAGCTTCGGGCATTGGTCTGTACGATTATCTGGCGTTGCTCACCCAGCGAACAAACTTAGTACTGA
Source organism: Spirosoma daeguense (assembly GCF_054776875.1). Taxonomy (NCBI): domain Bacteria; kingdom Pseudomonadati; phylum Bacteroidota; class Cytophagia; order Cytophagales; family Cytophagaceae; genus Spirosoma; species Spirosoma daeguense. The sequence continues at coordinate 1,073,759 of NZ_BAAHBF010000002.1, read as the reverse complement.
GTTCCCCAGAAGTAAAAACCGCCTACTACGCTCAATTGGCGGTGCCATCCTCTCAGTTATCGTGGGAGACTATCGAAACAACAAACGGTGGGGTAGATGTTGGCCTGTTTAAAAACAAGCTATCACTGACATTTGATTATTACGTAAAGTATAACAACGATATGCTCGCGGTTATTCAGTTGCCGTCCACCTTCGGTATTACAGGCCCGAGAGTAAACAATGGGAAGTTGAAATCGTGGGGGTGGGAAACTGAAGTAAAATTCCGTGACCGGATCGGGAAAAAACTCTCCTATTCAGTAGCCCTCAATGTCTCAGATAACCAAAATCGACTGATCTCCTTTTCAGGTCGACGGGTTATTTCTTCCGGACTCGTCTCTGCGCTTGAAGGATACCCGTTAAATTCGATTTGGGGGTACCAGACAGACGGTTATTTCCAGACGTTGGATGAGGTGAAGGCTGCTGCTTTTCAGGATAGTAGAACTGGCGCGGGCGACATAAAATATGTGGATATAAACGGCGATAAAAAAATCACTGTAGGTAAAGGAAGCATAGACGATTACGGTGATCTGGTAAATCTTGGGACAACACAACCCCGTTACCTGTTTGGCGCTAATTTGTCGGTACAGTGGCAAGGGTTTGACTTTACCGCATTTTTTCAGGGCGTAGGCAAACGGAATTTCCTTACCTCGTCCATCTCACTTGACCCTGTACTACGTGCTGGCTACTTTCCTCTGGCTATCCACCGCGATTACTGGACCCCGGAAAACCCCAACGCTGCCTGGCCACGTCCGTTCGTAAACGCAACGCATAATTTTTTACCCTCCGACCGATGGGCGCTCGACGGCCAATATATGCGACTGAAAAATCTTCAAGTAGGCTATTCTCTCCCAACGTCTCTTCTCAGTAAGCTGAAAATTGCCAGAGCCAGAATCTATTTTACCGGGCAGGATCTGCTCACGTTTTCGAAGCTGGGCTTATTCAAAGGGTATTTCGATCCCGAACAACGTAACGGTGTATCAGTCGATTACCCTTACTTCGCCACCGTTGCTGCTGGACTTAATCTGACATTCTGATCATCACCTATCTGGGATTTTATAGACTCATTCAAACGCATTACAGTGATGAAAAAGACAATAAACTATCTGATTTGCGGAGCCCTGATTCTTGGCTCCCTATCCTGTGAAGTCGACCGTTTACCCGAAACGCAAATAACGGATGCTTCTTTCTGGAACACGGAAAAAGATATTCGTGAGGGTTGTAATTACCTCTATTCGTTCCTGACGGATTATCCAAATCAGCTGCCTCTGGAAGAGGTCTGGTCGGATAATGCGTATGGCGGTACGCCCGACAATACCAGTGATGGCACCAGACTGGCACCTGCTACGTCGGACTACTACACCCTGCCGTATCAATTGATTCGGGCGGCCAATAATATTCTCGAAAAAGCGCCAAGGGCAAACGTAACGCCAGCCGTACGAGATCGGTATTTGGCCGAGGCTCTTTTCTTTCGTGCTTTTGCCTATTGTCAACTCGTCCAAAAATATGGATCAGTACCCCTAATCCTGAAAACGCTGACTGAGATCTCCCCGGAGTTAACCCAGCCAGTTTCACCAAGGCAGGTAATCATGAACCAGATTTATGCTGATCTGGACGTAGCGGCTACCAATTTGCCAACGTATTCACAGCTCGGAGCCGCCAATTATGGCCGAGTTGCCAAATCGACCGCACTCGCGTTGAAAGCAAGAATTGCTCTTTTCGAAGGAACGAGGGCGAAATTCCATAAGGACGGCGACGCGACTAAACACCTACAACTAGCCGTTGATGCTTCCAAAGCCATTATTGATAGTAAACAACACAGTCTATTCTCGCGCTACTTTACCTTGTTCCAGTATGAAGGAGAAGGATTTGCCAATAAGGAAGTGATTTTGGTAAAGCAATATGGGGCGAGCACCAATAATATTGTATTGACCCATTTGTTTCCAGAGCGAACTGTAAATGGCTGGTTATCCTTAACCAAAAGTTTGGTCGATAGCTACTTAATGAAAGATGGACTTCCTATCTCCAAATCACCGCTCTATAAAGCACCATTGGCCTCAACAGACGTATTCACGGATCGAGATCTCCGTTTGAACGAAACCGTATTCAAACGAGGTGATCCATACGCGGTTAACACTACGTATACCGTGCCTTTAGCCGCTCACAAAACTGGATTTGGTACTAAAAAGTATTTCAATGCAGCGGACGTAGTCACACGGCAGGGAATGATTGACTGGATTTTTATACGCTATGCCGAAGTACTGCTTACCTACGCCGAAGCAAAGTATGAAATCGATGGAACTATATCGGATGCAGATCTTGATCTGACAATTAATGCGCTACGTGTTCGGGCACAAGTTGCCAAACTATCCAATGCATTTGTCAATGCTAATGGCCTGGATATGCGCGAAGAAATCCGCCGGGAAAGACGGGTGGAACTTGCCATCGAAAATCTAAGGTATTGGGACTTGATCCGCTGGAAAACGGCAGAGGTAGAGTTGCCAAAGCCACTGTTGGGTAGCTACTATTTTGAAAAGGAATACGGAAAAGATACGCCGGTTCAGGTAGACAAGGACAACTTCATTGTTGTGCAGGCCGCTTCTTTCCGCCGTTTTGATCCGGCCAAGGACTATCTGTGGCCGTTCCCCGTCAACGAAATCGGGCTAAATCCCACGTTGAAACAAAATCCGGGTTGGTAGAAGTTGGGTCTATTGTTTAAACACAATCCGCAAATAAATAATGAGTAAAATCCTACTAGTAAGGATTTTACTCATTAGGGACTCCTATGCCTTTCTCATGCAAAAATGGGCAAGAACCTTTGCCAAAACCTGATCAATAAAACCAAAAGCATATGAACTATCCGTATGAAGCGCGGGCTATTACAGCTCTCCGATGGAAAGGATTTTATCCCTACTTCACCCTGCTGTTCACATTTCTGTTTCCACTTTTCTTTACCTCCCTGTCTTTTGGCCAACTCAACAAAGAGGCTAATGCATCAGGAGAAGCGAAAAAGAAACTTTTCTATTTGTCGTTTGATCAGGGGTTTAACGTAGCAGACGGCCAATCACCCCTTAACAGCGAAAATCTCCCCGAATTGACAGATGGCCTGATAGGAAAAGGAGCCCTGTTTTCAAACGGTCAATTTCTGAACTACGTAGCGGGAGGAAAATTGAATCCCTCAAAGGGATCTATTTCACTTTGGGTTAAAAATCCTTCAGAAAACAACAGTGCCACTACGTTCAACGGACGTAGGTATTTATTTTCTGTGGATGGCAAAGACGTCACCAGCGGGCTGCTTTCAGCGGGTATTTTACCCGATTTTGGTACGTTCCTGGAAACGGGGAAAGATCAAAATCGCAATAATGTTATTTATTCATTGCCTGTTTACACCCTGGAAAAGGTAAATAAGTGGCATCAGATTACCTATACCTGGGATTACACCAGAGGCATAAAGATATTCGTAAATGGTAGTCTGGTCCTGAATAAATTAACGCCAAAATTACCGGTGCCAAATCAGGAAGCGTTTTTCGTGGGTGGCACCCCCACGTCGAAACAGCATTTGCCGCTGGTGCTCGATGAGTTTTCGATCTTTAATTATGAGTTGAACGAACAGGAAGTTTGGGATTATTATATAAAATCAGGAGGAACCGTTCAAACTGAAACGACCTTACTAGATCCTTTTAAAGAGGTTGGCGACAAACAATCTGTTCCTGTACTTTTTGTAAACCGTGATCATAAACCGGTCAGCATCACATCAGGCGAATTTCTGGTATCGACTACGCAAAACGCAAAATTGCAGGCCGGTAAGATCAACAACATGTCCCTTGCCGCCCAAAGCCGGTCTACAGTGAATCTTCCGATAGGGCCGATTACCAAACCCGGTAATTATCTGTTGACCGTGAAATACAAAGACAATGGTCGTTCGGTTGCTCATTCCGATACCATCGTTGTTTTGGAACCGTATAAACCAAACGATGCCACTACGTCCAAAGTGGAAGCGATTCAATCGATTGACCTGGCTAGCGTTGCTCCTCTGACTGAATCTGTTAAGACATCGGTCGTCCATTCGGAATTGGGTAACTATCGGGAGGCAGGTAGTATGAAAAATGATCGGTTTGTGGTCAGCTTCTCAATCAAAGATGTAGGTGCATTGCACGAAGCTATTATCCGCTATCCTGATGATAAGACACGGGCGATGGAAATCGTGCTGCAGGACATGAATGGGTTTCGCGACTATCAGGCCCAAACCGGCGTATTAACGGGTAATGAGTATGGCCTCAGTGGTAAAATGAAGGAACTTCGTTTCTTATTCTGGCCACGTTCCGAGCAGCAGTCGATTATTTTCATGACCGAATTAAATGGCCAGCCTGCTGCCGTAAAAGACATTCAAATCAATAGGCTGAATCAACTTACACCCCTAGCTGTAAACGCTGTTTCCAACGAAAAAACGCCGGGTAGAGAAATTGGCTTGTATTATGAAGATCCTGTAATACATCGGAATTTCGGCACTGGTAGTGACCTGAAGGGATTCTCAGATGCATCCACAAAACTCCTCGATTACATGGGTTCGTTCGGGCAAAACACCCTTCATTATCCGGTTGTCTGGTATGGCGGGCCGCTCTATGGAACAGAGGCTGAGCGTTATGAACCTGATCTTTACAGCGGGCAGGGAGGACAGCGTCCGCATCCGCATGGGTATGTAAGGTATCTGCTTAAACGGTTGCACCAGCGAGGTATGAAGTTTAATGCAGGATTGCATATACACACCCTGCAAAGTCTTGAAGATATTGCCATTACCGACAGGACAAAAATCGACGCAGGGCAGGAAACGGTTTTGAACGTCAAAGGGAATGGTGAGGTTTGGTATGGTAAATTTCACGGCTCCGATCCCTCGTATAATCCGCTGGACAAACGGGTGCAGGGCGCTGTGAAAACTATCGTCAGAGAAATTGGCCAACGGTATGGTCAGGAGCCTGCCTTCACCGGGGTTACGTTGACCATAGCCAGAGTTAAGCTTTTTGGGTTTGGCTCGATAGAATCCGGTTACAATGATGTAAACCTGAACGACTTTCAGCGGGAATCAGGTATCACAATTCCGGTTTATAAGCCCGGAAAAGAGAGCCGTTATTCGGATAGTTACAAGTGGCTGATGAACAATGCTCAGGCTCGGGAAGCGTGGATAGACTGGCGTTGTAAAAAAATGCACGATCACTACAAGGATCTCGCGGATGAATTAGCTCGCTTCGGGAAAGATATCAAGCTGACGTTAAGCGTGTTTGTTGGGTTTGCGATCTATAACCAGCTTTCCCACTATTTGGATGAATCAGCTTTGGACGCCCTTCGTGAATCGGGTATGGACCCACGCCTTTATACACAGGACAGCAATATTGTTTTGGGCTTTACGCAGGTTCCCGCCGATTTGCGGTGGAGGCTATCCCAAAACTATAAAGCGGTAAATATCGAATCAACCAGAACCGTGTTTCTGGCACCGGAAGTTATTAAAGCATTCGCCGCAAAACAGCAAACGGAAGTAACTATTCATGATCGATACTGGGAAGATCCCATTGGCAAAACAAAACCGCTGGCAGGGCTTGTCGGTAAGAACGGTATCGGCGAACTGACCTGGCGCGTATCGACCTTGAATGCGACTGATTTTCATAGCCTTGAGTCTTATGTTGCGGCTTTAAATAATTCGGATGCGCTACGTATTACCAAAGGGGGTTTCCTGATTGGTACGTATGGAATGGAAGATCATCTGGCCGAATTTAGTAAAGCTTTTCGAGCGATTCCGGCGGTAAAATTTGACGACGTAGCATCGGTAGAAGATCCTGTTCGGGTGAGGCAGGCAATCGTTAACGGAAAGCGTTATTACTACGTCCTGAATCGTTTGCCGGTACCGCTTCAATTAACATTGACATTGTCGGGCGATGGAAAAGTTGCCGAACCGGCAACTGGAAAAGAATTCGTCCTTTCGAAAGAACAGCCCTTGGCATTGAAACCCTATGCGTTACTGGTTTTTCAAAGTGATAACCCTGACCTGAACGTAACGGGTGGGACTATTAAGCCGGGTCCCTGGATGAAAACAATCGAGGCAAACCTTAATGACGTAACGTCGACCATCAATTCGACGCAGGCAGATGTGATAGCGCCGTTTAAACCTTACTATCAGAAGGCCCTTGACTGCCTGAAAAATGGGCAGTATGCCCGGCTGCATTTCCTGTTGCAGGAAGGGTGGGTAAAAGATATTGAGCGAGCGGCCAATCCATAGCAGATACGTAGCAGAGAAGCACGATTGCGCTAATTATCATGAATACTAATGAATCAAACCATGATCAACCAAATAACCCAACGTCTAAAACAACAACGTATCATCATCCTGTTTTTACTGAGTAGTTTTCAAGGGGCTTCCGGTCAATCTCAACCGCGTGTTGAGTTTCGAAAACAATTAATCGCTTCCGAAAGCGCAGAATCAGTTGGGGTATTCGATGTCAACGGCGATCAGAAGCTGGATCTCGTATCGGGAAGTTACTGGTATGAAGGACCTGCTTTCCAAAACCGACATTTGATTGGCCAGAATAATCGAAAGGGCGAATATTTTGATGATTTCTCCACCATTCCATTAGATGTAAATGGCGATGGGAAAATGGATTACATAACCGGAGGCTGGTTCAATAAAAAAATGATTTGGCGTGAAAATCCGGGTAATAATGGCGAGTGGAAAGAACATGATCTTGCTCAAACAGGCAATGTCGAAACGATACGTGCCTGGGATGTTGATGGCGATGGTCGAATGGAGATTGTTCCGAATACGCCGTTCCAGCCATTAGTCTATTATAGCTTGATTCTTGATCAGGCCGGTAAACCGACAGGTCAGTTTACGGCCACCAAAGTAGCGGAGAAACACGGGCATGGCCTCGGCTTTGGGGATATAAATGGCGACGGTCGGGGCGATTTTATTGTTTCCGACGGCTGGCTAGAAGCGCCCGAAAAGCTATCGGATAAACAGTTATGGAAACATCACCCTGGCCTTAAGTTAGACCATGCCAGCATACCCATCATTGTGGCGGATGTGAATAAAGATGGACTCATGGATTTGATTGTAGGGCAAGCCCACAAGTATGGTCTGGATTGGTATGAGCAGAAAAGAGAGGGGCAACAGATAACGTTTAAAAAGCATCCCATTGATCCGTTTCAATCGCAATATCATAGCATGGAGTGGGTCGATATTGATCAGGATGGTGAGCAGGAGTTAATAACGGGAAAGCGTTACCGGGCGCACAATGGCAATGACCCCGGAGCGACTGATCCTGTAGGGCTGTATTATTTTAAGTGGAATGGTGAGTCATTTACGAAAAATTTCATCAGCTATGGCCCGTATGGAGAGGGCAAAGGTGCTGGTCTTTATTTCTCTGTTACGGACTTACGAGGCACTGGAAAAAAGGATATTATCGTGGCTGGCAAAGACGGCCTTGTTGTCTTTTTTAACGAAACACCCTAAAGAAAACGGTGATTTATTGTGTTTTTTATAAATAGGTTGGAACTGGTAAAGGTCTCTGGTCGTGCTGGAGACCTTACTTTTAAAGACCAACTCATGCGCTTCGGGCCAGATGAATAGCTTGATCTTAACTTATTGAAACAGGCTCAGTCCTCTACAGTTTAGATTTAATCCTGAAATGGAATATGTATATTTACAGAGTTTGTAAAATGTATTAATGACAATACATTTTACCTAGGTAATAAGCCAAAAATAACTTATTAACAGCTTATTTTTCTATTGAACTGGATGGGAATAGAAGGGGCAGCTACTCAGCTAAACACAGCAAAAGCGAAATTTATTGAACTAAGCGAACGCATTATCGAGAAAATAAAAAAAGGGGAATTACTGCCAGGGGATCAGGTGCCTTCTGAAAATGAACTCATTAAAACGTTTAAAATTAGTAATACAACTGCGCGTAAAACGCTTCTCGAAATTGAATCCAAAGGATGGGCACGACGCATAAAAGGCAAAGGGACTTACGTCTTAAATCGGACGGAAGAGCCTAATTTACTGCGTAAATTAGGCTCTATATACGCCACCCGTCGCGGTTTTCACGATAGCCTGATTGCGGAAGGATTTACCCCCAAGAATATCGTCCTGGAAAAAACAGTTTTGCCAGATGGCGTTTCATCCGAGATAAACGGACGACATTTTATTATCAACGGCCCTGCCCTGAAACTTCACCAGCTCCGTTATGCAGATGATCTACTGCTTAAAGATGAGGTCAAATATATTTCTATCAGACTCTGTCCGAAGATCAACCGAATACCCACGGAAGTATCTTATTTCAGGATATACGAAAATATGTTTCATCTGACGATCACGGAAGTCCAACAAACGCTGAGTGTGAAAATCCTGGAACCGAATACCACCAATTTTGAGCTCAATAAACCAACACCCGCTTTTGTGCTCGATAGTGCTGTTATCTGTACAGGCGATCAAGTAGTAGAAATTGAACAATCGTATTACCACGGCGATAAATACAAATTCGCAATAATGGCCAATCCGGACGACACTCCGTAAGTGTCTTGTTCTTAAAATTTACCGACGCTTTCGTGACCGGTGTTACTTAAGTAATAAATTCATATAAACCGCTTAATTGCAGATAGTTAGTTAATGGTGGTTTATTTTTAATTTTCTTTTCTGAATGGTTTTGTTGATAACCGTCCGATTGTGTTTGCACGAACAAGTTCATCATTGGACACTGTAAATCATCTAGAGCCAAAGCAGTCGAAACATGGAAACTAGAAAGTGTAATTCTATATACTACTCCCATCATAAATAGACAATCATTCGTTTTTAATACAAGGCTAAATGGTAGTGTATGCCCTTTACTGGAAGTATGTCGTCATGCTCTCCCCGGATACTATCATTTAATTTGAGAAGGGGGTAAATTTGGTACATTTCGCTATTAACAACATTGAAACATTACTATATTAATTATTCTTTAACGTAGTTACGCATTTATATTTGTGGTGTTCCCTAGGAGATAGACAAATAACGAGGTTCGTGAGTGAGGATGATAAAATTCTTTGGCAGGCATTTCGAGAAGGTGACCGCAGCGCCTTTGAGACGCTCCTGAATGTCTATTATAGACCCTTATTTCACTATGGAACCAAGTTTTTAAAAGACAAAGATCAAATAAACGATTGTGTTCAGGATCTATTTGTTGATCTCTGGGAACGTCGGATTTTTTTGAACGATGCCAGAAACCTAAAACTTTATCTCTTTTCAGCTTTACGAAACCTGATTTTTAAAGAAAAGAAACGTTTCCTCAACTGGGAGGAAATACCCGATGAATGGGACGAACCTGTTACTGATACGTATACCGAAGACCGTATTATAACTGAAGAAACCCATCAGGAAAAACAATCTCAGGTTCAAAAAACGCTTGTTCACCTAACCAAGCGGCAGCAGGAAATTATCCATCTTAAATTTTACGAGGAGTTAAGCAACGAACAGATTGCAGAGTTGCTGGATATTTCCCGTCCGGCTGTTGCAAATTTATTGTTTCAGGCCATTCGCGCTTTTCGCCAGCATTGGAAGCCGCTTCTTCTAGTTTTCTGTTATATCTTCAGTTGACTTTTTTGAATCGTAACCATAAGATTATCAGTATAATAGAAAAAATATAAAATTTTTTGTCTAATTTTTGATTATTCTCCTTTAGTTTTTTGCCCTTCCTTATAGAACTTGCCAGGAATGGTGTTTAACCATGAAGCAATATAAGGATTACACCGTTGAAGACTTCCTGCTGGACGATGGTTTTCTGGTTTGGGTGCGAGCTGGCTGTCCGTCGACGGGAACGATCTGGAACGACTTTCTTGCTGCTTATCCGGAGAAACAGCAAGCTGTCGATGAAGCAAAAGCATTTATTGACGACCAACGGCAGGGGGGACACTTGCCAAGCCTACCCGACGCAGAAGTAACGTATCACATTAACAACGTATTAGCCCGAACAGAAGCCCAAGAGGTACCGGTACGTCGGTTGGACAGTTATTCAACCGGGTGGCGCGTAGCGGCAGCCGTTACGTTACTGATAGGACTAGGCTGGACTATTTTCAACTGGACCTGGCAATCGAACCAATCCGCTTATGCGTATGAAAAGCTCGTCAAAACATCCACTACGTCTCTGACTGAGATTGTTAATGCTAATCAAACGGCCCAATCCGTAACTCTACCGGATGGAAGCCATGTTACACTGGCAAAAAACGCCCGAATTAGTTACTCAGGCCAAATGGCCAAAGAAGCCTCCCGTAATGTTTATCTGAGTGGCGAAGCGTTTTTTGAGGTTACCAAAGACATACAACATCCATTTTTTGTGTATGCAGACGGACTGGTTACCCGTGTGGTCGGAACAAGCTTTATTATCAAAACAAGTGGCAAACAGGTATCCGTAATTGTCCGGTCGGGTAAAGTGGCTGTTTATTTCATGAACAAGACGGCCAACGCCGGGCAAGCCGAAAAGTTAATGTTGGCTCCCAATCAGCAGGCTACGTTTGTGACGGACGAAAATCAATTAACCCGGACTATTGCTAGCCAGCCCATCAGCTTACACCTGAATAGTCAGCCGCCAATACTTCAATTTGAAGATACGCCAATAGCCGATGTATTTGCTCAACTGGAAAAAACCTACGGGATTCCGATTCAATATAATGCCAGCCAGATGAAAAACTGTTTTCTGACCTCAACGCTGGCCGATGAACCTTTCTACACCAAATTAGATATCATCTGCAAGACCATTGGCGCCAGCTACAAAGTGGAGAATACGCAGATCGTGATTACCAGTGCGGGCTGCGAATAATTAATTACCGCAATTGCTGACCTAAACTAAACCGAACCATAAACCCATCTCAATGACGTAACGCAAGTACCCTTTCACAAAAAAGCCGCCGGGTATACGAACGGTTCATGATTGGCCTCATGATCCATTCTACCCCGCGACTTAAGTAATCCCTTGATGTTTTGGCGAACACAACTCCTTTTGCAGGAGCCAGGGGGCTTTTGTTTTTAAAAATCCAAAAACCGTCGGTAAATTATGAAAAAAACTAGTACCAAACGCAACTGTATTGCGCTGATTATGAAAGCCAGTATTCCGTTAATGCTGATTTTCCTGCTGGGCAGTTTAGCCTATGGGCGGGATGGTTTCGCGCAGGAGCTATTGAATCGGCCTGTCTCGATTGAGGTCGAGCAGATAGATCTGAGTGTCGTTTTAAAGAAGTTGGAAAAATCAACCAAAGTTCGTTTCTCCTACGTTCCATCGCTGGTTCGCAATCGTAAAGTGAGCCTGAAAGCGCATAACGAACGCTTGAACGAAGTGTTGGAAAAACTGTTAAACCCATTTCAGATTCAGTTTTCGGTGTCGGGAGAGAACATCATCTTAAATAAACAACTCAACGCAACGGGGAATAATCAAACCAGCAATACGACCACACAACCTGCCGGGGAAATTGTTGTGGCCGCTACGTCGGTAATTCAGGATCAGACCATTACCGGAAAAGTAGTAGACGAAAATAATGCTGGCTTACCCGGTGTCAATGTTGTTTTGAAAGGAACGAATCGGGGTACAACCACCGATGCGGAAGGCCGTTACCGATTGACCGTGCCAGAGGGCACCGCAACTACCCTGGTATTTTCGTTGGTAGGGTATGCTTCGCAGGAGGTGGTGGTTGGCACACAAACTTCGGTGAATGTTAATTTATCACCCGATAACAAAACGCTCAATGAAGTTGTGGTAGTAGGCTACAACACAGTGAAACGTACCGATGTGACTTCTGCGGTGGTGAGTGTCAATGCCGACGAGATTCGTTCCAGACCCGTTGCCAATGCGTTACAGGCTATTCAGGGGAAAGCTGCTGGTGTAGATATCACGTCGAATGAGCGCCCCGGCGAAATGGGAAGCATCCGGATTCGGGGTAATCGCTCATTAACCGCTACCAACAATCCGCTCTACGTAGTGGATGGTATACCCCTTTCGTCGGGCGGTATCGAATTCATCAACCCGAATGATATTGAGACGATTGACATTTTAAAGGATGCTTCGGCTACTGCCATTTATGGCTCACGCGGAGCGAATGGGGTGATTATGGTGAATACCAAACGGGGAAAAAGTGGTCGTTTGGTGCTTGAATACGTAGGAACCGCTACGTTCGAGCAGATTCAGGACCGGCTTCAGTTGATGAACTCGGCTCAGTACGTTGACTTCCGGAGAAATGCGTATCGACGTATCAACTACCTCAATACGTTGGCCGGACGAACAACGCCAGCGGGCACGGGCTACCCGGATGCCCCCAGTCAGGTAGACGATCAGCGTATATTTGCGGGCGATGCCTACGCGCTGGCCAATATAAATAAAGGGTGGTCGAATGGTACCTGGAACGGCGATCTGGTGCCAACAACCGACTGGAGAAGTCTGGTAAAACGAACCGGTATTACGCACGACCATATTCTCAGCGCCAGCGGAGGAACCGACAAAATTAAAGCCTACGGTTCGTTCGGGTATCTACGCAATGAAGGTACTCAGCTTGGGCAGGATTTTACCCGTTACAGTGCCAAAGTGAGCGTCGATGTCAATCCGGTAAAGTGGCTGAAAATGGGCGGAACGATTGATGGTACGTTCAGCAAACAGAATTACGGATTTGCCACGTCCAACGCAACGGGTCCCGGAAGTCTATATGCAGCGGCCAATGGAATGCTTCCCTTTGCCGTTCCGTATGACAGTACGGGCCGACGTATCAACCTGCCCGGTGGCGACATTACGATTCTGAATCCGATTGGGGAAGATCAATATAATATCAACCTGCGCAAAGTGACCCGTGCTATGGCCTCCCTGTACGGCGAGGTTACGATTCTGGACGGATTACGGTACCGGATGAACTTTGGCCCTGACTTTTATTACAATAACAACGGCCGCTGGATGGACCAAAACTCCATCAACCGGGGGGGCGGTGAGCCGGGTTCAACCAATTATGCCCAACTAAACAATACCAACAATTTCTCCTGGTCGCTGGATCAACTAGTTTACTTTGACAAATCTTTTGGTAAGCACAGTATTGGCCTGACGTTGTTGCAGAATGCTACGTCGTATCGGCAGGAAACCTCGTCGATGACGGCTACCAAGCTACCCTATAACAGTCAGTTATGGTATCAGTTGAACTCGGTGAGCGCGCTGGATGGCTTTGGCAGTAACCTGGTTCAGTCGTCGCTTGTATCCTACATGGCCCGGGCGAATTATAACTTCAACAGTAAGTATATACTGACGGCATTTGGCCGGTGGGATGGCGCTTCTCAGTTGGCTCCGGGCAAGAAGTGGGATTTCTTCCCCTCGGTATCGGGCGCCTGGCGGCTGGATCAGGAGGACTTTATTAAAAACGTTTCCTGGATCGATGAGTTGAAACTGCGCGTAGGAGTGGGGGTGACCGGTAACGCAGCTATTTCGCCGTATACCACGCAGGGCGTACTACAAACACTTTATTATACTTTCGGCAGTTCGGTACAGGCGGGCTACGTTTCGTCGGATGCGTCGCTGGCTACCCCCATTTCACTGCCAAACCCGCAACTGGGATGGGAACACACGCGGCAATGGAATCTGGGGGTCGATTTCAATCTGTTCAAAGGACGTATCAACGGTGCCCTGGACTTCTACACGTCACGTACTACCGATCTGCTGATGCTACGTAGTATCCTGTCTATCAATGGATACACAACTTCGCTGACGAACATTGGTGAGACGGCTAACCGGGGAATTGAGTTGACTATAAATACGGAAAACATCCGGACAAATCAGTTTGGCTGGACCTCTACTCTGAACATCGGTACCAATAGAGATCGCATCGTTAGCCTGGCCAATGGTGCCGTTGATGACCTTAATAATCTCTGGTTCATTGGTCGGCGGCTGAGCGTTTACTACGATTATCAGAAAGACCGAATCTGGCAAAATACCCCGCAGGATTTGGAAGAGATGGCGAAGTTTGCGGCCAACGGACAAACCTTCCGTCCGGGTGATATTAAAGTAGTTGACCAGAATGGCGACTATAAAATTGATGCCAATAACGACCGGGTAATTCGGGGCAGCAGCAGCCCAGCGTGGACGGGTGGCATTACCAATACGTTCTCCTACAAAGGACTTGAACTATCGGCGTTTATTTTCTCGCGGTTAAATTTCCTTGTGCAGTCGGGAGCAGAAAGCTTGCAGGGGCGGTATACCCAACGCATGGTCGATTATTGGACGCCCACTAACCCGACCAATGACTACCCGGCTCCCAATTACAACAGTGCAGCAGGTGATCCCTTTAGAAATGCAATGAATTATCAGGATGGCTCATTTGTCAAAATCCGCAACGTTACGTTAGGCTATATTCTCCCCACAACATTGGTCCAAAAAATAGGCTTGTCGCGGGCGAAGGTATACGCTCAGTTGCTGAATCCCGGATTGATTTATTCAAAAATAAACTGGCTTGATCCTGATACGGGAAGTTCCAACTTCAACCGGGGCCTTGTCTTCGGTGTAAACGTCGGCTTCTAATTCTTAACCTAATCATCCATGAAACCTATTACTCGATCTATATATTCGGCAGCACTGGTTGCGGCTCTGGTGAGCGTATCGACCAGTTGCAAAGAAGAATTTCTGGAAGAAAACCAGATCACGCTACTGACCACGCAGAACTTCCAAACCCCCAGCGGTTTAGATGGTTTGTCGATTGGCATGTACCAGAGCTTACGCTTTCACTTTAACTATGAGTGGGCCTATGCGACGACTAATTACGGAACCGACGAGTTTACCGTCGGGGGCGACCGTACCGAGCAAATGTTTAATTCGTATGATGCCAACCTGAACTCTCAGAATGGCGACGTAGCGACCGTCTGGGATAATATGTACGGGAACATCAACTCGGCCAACATCATGATCGAGAACGTACCGAAATATTATGGTGGTGGCACTGCCGCCAATACCCGATTAGGCGAGGGGTACTTCATGCGGGCATTCGATTACTTTAAACTGGTACGTCAGTTTGGCGGTGTTCCTTTGAAACTGATTCCGTCGACCAGCATTGAAGAGGAGTTTACCCGATCCTCGGCGCAGCAGGTTTATGATCAGATCGTGAAGGACTTTACCCAAGCGTATGAGTTACTGCCGGCGACTGTTACCGAAACCGGACGGCTTACCAAGTGGGCAGCGGCCCATTTTCTGGCTAAGGCGTACCTGTACCGCGCGAGTGAAATCAACAGCGACTGGAACAGCAGCACGAAAACCGCTGATCTGCAAAATACTGTTAAATACGCTGATTTGGTCATTAACACCAGCGGACATACACTAGCCACCAACTTCAGCGATTTATGGAATTTTAGCGCGATCGACGGCCCGAACGAAACCAATAAGGAAATCATTCTATCAGCTCAGTTTTCCGGCAACACGGCTACCCAGGGTCGTTATGGTAACCAGGTGCACCTTTATTATCCGTCTATTTACCAGACTTTGCCGGGTATGCAGCGGGATATTCCTGGCGACCGGGAATTTCAGCGGTTACGTACCACCGATTACTCGATCGATGTCTATGACCGGGTGAACGATTCCCGTTTCTGGAAAAGCTTCAAAACCCGTTACCTCTGTAACCGGCCATCGTCGGCGCCCACCTGGACAGCAGCTACGGCACCCAACCCGAGTCTGGTTGGTAAGCCAAAATTTGCGGGTGGTGAAGAGGCCGTTTTGTACATCGTGAATGCACCCGGCGATACGCGCTACACAGCCACTAGCATTACGTTACGTGCCCCCTCCATGTTTGTTCGCTATTTTGCCGGGCAGGCTGAAAACTTTTTGGGCGGTCATGGCAATTACAACACAAGTCAGTACGTAGCATTATCCAAGTTTATGGATGGTTCCCGCAATGCAGTTGCCTCGCAGTTCGGCCAGCGGGACGGTATTCTGGCCCGGTTGGCCGAAACATACCTGATTGCCGCCGAAGCACAGGGCCGGCTGGGGCAATACGCGGCTGCGATTCCGTATCTGAACAAAATCCGTGATCGGGCAGCTTATAAAGCAGGAGAAGATCGTGCTACGTATGTCGACGGGGGCGTAGCGTACAAAAATAATACCGCTGCCAACACGGCTCAGTTTGTATCCTACTCAGATAAAAACAGCTATTTCGAATCGAACAATTTGACCGTTACTACCGCCACTACGCTCGACGCCATGCACCTGAAAAGTGAGGCCGACATCTTTAGCGCAACCAACCAGTTTTATACTAAAGTGGGTGCTACGTCGCAAGCAGATCAGTTTATTGCCTTTATCCTGAACGAACGCTCCAGAGAATTGATGGGCGAATTGATGCGCTGGGAAGATCTGTCGCGCACCAAAACCTTATCGGCCAGAGCAATTGCCTTTAACGACGAAGCTAAACCGGTCATGCCGAAGCATTTGCTACGTCCCATTCCACAGAAATTTCTGGACGGTGTAAAACAAAACGGGGCCATTCTGACGGCCGATCAAAAAACGACCGTGCAAAATCCCGGCTGGTAAAATAGCCACCCCAAAGGCGGGTTTTAAATCTGACTTTGGGGTATTTTTTGCGCTCTTACTGGTAGGCGATAAAAACGCTCAGGCTCTTTAAGCTACAAATCATCTGGCAAGCGACACTCCACTTAGAGAATCGTTATGGCAAAATCAATTCTTTATTTGTTGGTAGCTGGGCTGCTGTTCCAGACAGTTCCGTCATCGGCGCAACGTACTTTGGAGCGATTGGATCGGGGCATTATAGCTGTCCGTACAAGTCCGAATCAGGTGTTTTTAAGCTGGCGACTATTGATCAATGATCCTGATAACGTAGCGTTTAATGTATATCGTACCGTTACGGGCAGCCGACCAGTCAAACTAAATCAACGCCCGTTAACAGGAGGCACCAATTTTGTTGATACCAGTGCTACGTTCCGGCAGGATACACAGTACAGTGTCCGTTCTGTGGTGGGAAAAACAGAACAGAAACCAGAAGGTTCGTATACGCTTTCAACAAGTGCTACGTCCCCCTATTTAACTATTCCCCTGCAAACGCCCACCGGTTATACACCCAACGATGCCTCAGCGGCCGATCTGGATGGCGATGGAACCTACGAACTGATTCTGCACCAGGCTGGCCGGGGCCGTGATAATTCCCAAAAAGGACGTACTGATCCGCCCATTCTGGAAGC
This sequence comes from Spirosoma daeguense, assembly GCF_054776875.1. NCBI lineage: Bacteria > Pseudomonadati > Bacteroidota > Cytophagia > Cytophagales > Cytophagaceae > Spirosoma > Spirosoma daeguense. Next base: position 1,056,508 of record NZ_BAAHBF010000002.1, on the reverse strand, counting down.
CTATAAACTAGATGGCACGTTGCTTTGGCGTATCAATCTGGGACGTAACATTCGGGAAGGCGCCCATTACACCCAGTTTATGGTGTATGATCTGGATGGGGACGGACGGGCCGAACTAGCCTGCAAAACAGCAGATGGAACGATTGATGGTACTGGAAAAGTAATTGGCGATTCGACGAAACACTGGGCCAAAACCGACGGACCGCTGGAAGGTAAAATTCTGGATGGCCCCGAGTTCTTTACCATTTTCGACGGAAAAACTGGTGCTGCTCTCGCCACTACCGATTACATTCCATCGCGCTATCCGACGGATGGTTGGGGCGGAATTGGGGGCATCGGCGGCAATGATAACAATGGCAACCGGGTCGATCGTTTTCTGGCGTGCGTGGCTTATCTGGATGGGAAATTGCCCAGCGTGGTGATGTGCCGGGGCTATTATGGACGTACCGTTCTGGCCGCCTGGGACTGGCGGGATGGGAAATTGACGTCCCGGTGGGTGTTCGATTCGCAGCAGGCACCGGATGGATTTTCGGGTATGGGAAATCACAATCTGACCGTTGCCGATGTCGATAACGACGGTAAAGACGAAATCATTTACGGGTCCATGTGCGTAGACGATAACGGTAAGGGGTTATACACGACCCGATTACGTCACGGCGACGCCCTGCACGTATCAGACCTCGATCCAGCCCGGCCGGGATTGGAAGTCTGGGGTATTCACGAAAACGAATCCCCCATTCCCGGCTACGAAAAAGGATTTGGTGCAGCCCTGTATGATGCCCGTACTGGCGACATTCTCTGGGGGACGTTTTCTGGTGAGGACGTAGGCCGGGGCGTTGCCGACGATATTGATCCCGCCAATCCTGGCGCGGAATTGTGGTGGTCGGGTTCCAATGGCTTATTCTCGACCAAAGGAAAACGTATCGGCGACAGCCCTTCCTCGGTCAATTTTCTGGTCTGGTGGGATGGTGACTTAACCCGTGAATTGTTGGATGGCAATCATGTGGATAAGTATCAGACGAACGGGCCCGCAATTCGGTTGTTTACGGCAGATAGCTGTTCGTCGAACAACGGTACGAAAGCCACGCCCGCCCTCAGTGCCGATTTGTTTGGTGACTGGCGCGAGGAAATCGTGTTACGTAGCAATGACAATAAGAGCCTGCGGATTTATACCACCACGATCCCTACCCAGCATCGGTTGGTAACACTCATGCAGGACCCGCAGTATCGGCTCAGTATTGCCTGGCAAAACGTTGGGTACAACCAGCCTCCTCATCCGGGTTTCTTTTTGGGGCAAGGCATGAAACAGCCACCCCGCCCAACGTATCGTTTTCCTACTTCTAATCAGCTCAAACGATGACCTTATTTCGTTACGTTATTTTTTCCTGTCTCGCACTGTTTTGTCTGGCTGGCCGACAGTCTCAGCGGCCCACCCTTTACCTGATCGGGGATTCAACCGTACGGAATGGATCGGGCAAAGGTACCGACGGCCTCTGGGGCTGGGGGAGTGTAATTGGGGAGTACTTCGATACGTCCCGGATTCATATCGACAATCAGGCGATTGGCGGACGTAGCAGCCGTACTTTTTTGACTGAAGGCCGCTGGGAGAAAATTAAAGCCAAACTAAAACCCGGCGATTTTGTGATGATGCAGTTTGGCCACAATGATGCCGGGGCTATCAACGATACGTCACGCGCCCGTGGTACCATTCGGGGAATTGGTGACGAAACCGAAGAAATTGACAACCAGCTGACAAAAAAGCATGAAATCGTCCATTCGTATGGCTGGTATATGCGTCAGTATATTGCCGATACGAAAACCAGAGGAGCAATTCCCATTGTTTGTTCGCTGGTGCCGCGTAATGTCTGGCGAGAGAACAAAGTGGTTAGAGCTTCGGATAATTATGCGCAATGGGCTTCTCAAGTCGCAAAAGCAGAAGGGGCCTTTTTTATCGACCTGAATGAGATTATCGCACGCCAATATGAAGCTGGCTACACGGAAGAAACCCTAAAAGCGGCCTTTTTTCCGGTCGATCATACCCATACCAATCGGGCAGGAGCCCAGTTTAATGCCCGCTCTGTTGCGGAGGGATTGCGGGAAATGAAAAAATGTCCTCTGCAATCGTATCTGAGCAGTGCCAAACGATAGCTGATCATAGCTCGAAAACCTGTTCTGCACATTATCTTTATCCCTCAATAGCACATGCTACGTACCATTTTGAAATCCTCCCTGCAAAAACTGGCTGGTTGCGGGATACTCTTTTTAATGAATTGTTCTCTTGTGCTGGCCCAACCAACTTCGTCTAAACTACCAGATAAAAAGGAAATTCTGGCTAAAATGACGTTGGCCAATAGCTACTTCATGAAAGCCTGGCCTGATCCTGGAAAGGAAATCGTTACCAACAAAACTCGACCCAGCAATATCTGGACGCGGGCCGTGTATTACGAAGGTTTGATGGCGCTGTATGGCATCGATAAACAGAAAGCGTACTACGATTATGCCGTTGACTGGGGTGAAAAACATAAGTGGGGGCTACGTAGCGGTATAAATACACGTAACGCTGACGACCAATGCTGCGGTCAAACCTATATTGAACTTTATCTACTTGATCGCAAGCCCGAACGCATTCATGACATCAAAGCGTCGATTGATGCCATGGTACGTAGTGATAAAGTAGATGACTGGAACTGGATAGACGCGCTTCAAATGGCGATGCCAGTATTCGCCCAGTTGGGCGTTCTGTACAAAGACCCGGCTTATTTCGAGAAGATGTACCAGATTTATATGTACTCGAAAAGCAAGCATGGCGGTAGCGGGCTTTATAATCCGGCAGACCGGCTATGGTGGCGAGATAAGGATTTTGTGCCACCCTATCAGGAACCCAATGGTCAGGACTGTTATTGGTCGCGGGGCAATGGCTGGGTTGTGGCTGCTCTGGTTCGGGTACTGGAAATCATCCCGAAAGACGCTCCCCATCGTGATGAATATGTGAAAACGTATCGGGAAATGACACAGGCGTTGCTTCCGTTGCAACGTGCGGATGGTTACTGGAACGTAAGTCTACACGACTCAACCAATTATGGAGGGAAAGAACTTACTGGAACAGCACTTTTTGTGTACGGAATGGCCTGGGGTATTAACAATGGTTTGCTTGAGGCAAAAACGTATCGTCCGATTATTACGAAAGCGTGGAATGCTATGACAACTGATTCGGTGCACCCAAATGGTTTTTTGGGTTATGTGCAGGGAACTGGCAAAGAGCCTAAAGATGGCCAACCCGTTATGTATGACACCAAACCTGATTTTGAAGATTATGGGCTAGGATGTTTTCTACTGGCAGGTGTGCAGTTGTATAAAATGAAACGTTAATATCCTTTCTGTGAGCCTTTCTCTATTTAGAATCGGAGAATTTCTAGGACTATTTTGCTTTGACTCGTCCTGGAAAGTGTTGACCAAACTACTTTAGAAGGGTGTAGTCAGGAATATTGCAGAACGTTTCCAACGAATGGGAAAGGTAGATCGGCTACTAAGTCTCCCGAAAACTACTGGGAGAAACCCCTTTCTCTTCCGAAAAAACCCGACTGAAGTACCGGGGATTGTCAAAGCCCACCGCATAAGCAACATCGGCAACGCTCAAGGATGAATTGAGAAGTAACTCTTCGGCTTTTTGCAGACGAAGCACCCTTAGATACGGAATGACCGACATGCCCGTCAGGGCCATTACCTTGCGGTACAACGAGTTGCGGCTCATGCCCATCAATTTACATATCATGGCCGTATCAAGGGCCACATTGCTCAAATGACGTTCCAGGGTCGTGCGCAGTTTGATGATGAACTGATCTTCCATCGCGTCGCTTCCGTTGGCGGGAGCCGAACCGGACTGTAGATTACCCAGCGCCCGTTGGCTATAATAGCGCTGTAGTCGCCGTTGGGCCTGTAGTAGATTGCCCAGCACGAGGAGCAGTTCTTCCCGCTGGAACGGCTTGACCAGATACGCATCGCCCCCCCGCCGTAAGCCGGTAAGCCGATCGTCTAAAGCCGCCCGGGCTGTGAGCAGGACAATCGGAATGTGACTCGTGCGTTCGTCGTTCTTTAGAGTGTCGCAGAGATCGAAGCCGTCTTTGACGGGCATCATCACATCGCTCAGAATCAGGTCCGGTGTGGTGGCTAGGGCCTGGTTAATACCGATCTGCCCGTTTTCGGCCCGTATAATTTGATACTCCTCCCGCAGGCAAGTCTGAATGTAGATTGCCACATCGTCATTATCTTCTACCAGCAGCAGCACGGGGTGATCAAGGGCTTCGACCCAGTCTGGGCCCCTCCAGACTGGGTCAGACCAGACAGGCGCGGGCAGTACATCGTCGGCCAAGGGAGCCTGCCGGGTCAGGGGCAGACAAACGACAAATTCAGCACCCGGATTCAGACTGGATTCCTCCGGACCCAGTCGGTTACGAACGGCCAGACCGCCCCGCATCAGGCTAACCAACTCCCTCACCAGCGAGAGGCCAATACCAGTGCCCCCACTGGCAGATTCGGCCGTATCAGACTGGACCTGATAAAAGCGGTCAAAAATCCGGGTCAGGCTGGCGGGATTAATGCCGGGACCGGTATCGCTGACAGTGATCTGAATCCACAGATCGTTCAGATGGCCGGTTGGCGTTAGTACTTCGTGGTAGCCTGCCAGGGCAAACGATTGCCAGCGGGGCTGAATGGCCACCAAACACGTCACCTGCCCCCCAGCCGGGGTAAATTTAAGGGCATTGCCTAGTAGGTTGACCACAATGTCCTGTAGCTTATCCGGATTGAAATCGGCCTCACGAACGTCTTCGTCAACGTGTATGATCAACTGTATTTCCTTCGTCCGGGCTATCGAGTGGAACGATTCAACCACGTACCGAATGAAGCGATTCAAGTCGCCCCGTACGAGTTTGAGCGGCATCTGGCCGGCCTCCAGTCGGGAGAGGTCCAGAATCTGATTGACCAGTCGCAGCAAGTTGCGGCCGCTGCGTTCGATTAGAGCAGCCGACTGTCGTAGCTGAGGGTCTGCCAACTGGGATAGGGTATCGGCCAGGCCTAAAATTACCGTCAGGGGCGTGCGGAACTCATGGGAGATGTTGGCAAAAAAACGTGATTTGATTTCATCTAGCTGTTGCAGATCCTGAGCTTGCCGGGCGATAACCTGGGTGGCCTCGTCAATCTGGGTTTGTAACCGGATTTGTGCCTTCTGGTGTTGCCGGTCACGCCATCGGCCCCATGCCCATACCCCACCCAGCAGCAACAAAAAGAGTGGAATAGCAAACCATCCCCGCAGGTAAAACGGTCGCAACACGTGTATGTCGATGGAAAGCGGGACCGCCGACATTCGCCCGTCGGCGGCCTTTCCCCTGATTAGCAATTGATAGTCGCCGTAGGGCAGGTTGCCCAGCCTCAGGTGGGATTCGGTCTGGTAGTGCCAGGTATCGTTCAGTCCACTAAACTGGTAGGCGTACGTATTTTTCTGGGCATCGGTGTAGTTGAGTAGCGCGAAGTCGAGGATACTGCTTCGGTCGCCGGGTTGCAGGGTGATCTGATTAGTCTTGAGCAGTTCCGCAGTCTTGTCGACCAGTTTGTTACGGTCGGTGTCGAACTGGTGAAAGGAGACCACGCGCAGGGGCAGGTCGGGTAGGGGCGGCTCGGCGTCGAAATCACGCGGGTCGAAAGCTGTTATCCCGTTCAGCCCGCCAAAATAAAGCCGTCCCTGCGTATCCTGGTAATGGGCGATGCGATTGAACTCGTTGTTGGTAATGCCATCGGGCATCGTATAGGTCTGGGTGGTGAGCCGGACCGGATCAAACTGCATGATGCCGTTATCGCTGCTGAGCCAGAGGTGACCCCGATGGTCGGCATACACCGCGTAAATGTTATCGTTATTCAGCCCGTCGGCACGCCGAAACTGGCGGTAGCTATTTCGGGCGCGATCCCAGCGTACCAACCCGCTATTGGCCGTTGCCAACCAGAATAACCCCTGCGAGTCCTGGTAAAAATGCTGGTAGCTGTCGGCTGGTAGCCTGAATGATCCCCGGCCATTCTGCCAGTAGCGGCCTGTAACACCCTTTTCGGGGTCGACGGTGTACAGCCCCGTTGTGGAGCAGAGCCAGATCGTGCCTTGCCGGTCGGTGCCGACGTGCAGGATGTGAGCCTGGGCTAATTCGGAAAACTGGTTATAACTTTGGAAGGGAATTACTCGGTTAGCGACCGGGTCGACCAGCCACAGACCTGGATCGCCACCGGCCAGCAGCCGATGGGGTTTTGTCAAATAAGGATGAATGCTCCAGATCATCGCTCCTGGACCAGGGGTCGGCATCACGGTGGTTTTTGTGGTCTTACAGTCGTAGGACACCAACGTAGTAATCTGGGCTAAATACAGCTTTCCGCCCAGTGGATTGCTCATACTGTTGAAAACCCCCTGGTCCGCCAGCAACTGACGGGCCGACCCACCCGAAAACGTACTGCTGAACAAACCTACATTTTCCAGATTCGTATAGAGTGTTTTCCCCAGCGCGGTAATGCCCCGAACGGCGGGTTTTTTTTCCTCGCCAGGTTCATAGAATAAGCGCTGAAAGTAGTTTCGGCCCACCCGGATCTGGTAGAGCCCAAAGCTGGTTCCCAGCCACATACCCCCATTCCGATCACAAAAAAAACTTCGGTCTTCAATCAGACCGCTGGGTAGCTGGCTGGTGATATCGAGAAGGACTCGGCCGGTGGAGTCTCGCAATTGACAGCCATTCCAGAGTAGGCCATGCTGATTAAAAGCGTAGGCTAATGGATATAGTATTTTCGCCGATTCGATCAGGGTAGGGGAAAAGGCCTGGCGATGACCTGCCCCGTCAATTTTATATAGCTTTAGGATCGGGCTTGATGGGCCATTTCCCTTTGTGTGTCGATAAAAGAGTTCCGCACTGGAATTCGATTGACCCCGGCAGGAGAGGATAGCTTGTGGGTGATCATACGTGTGCAACACGCGCCCGTCCATCGTTAATTCGACCAGCTTGGTTTCGTCGGCAGCGATCCAGACCGTATTTCGAGCCGTAACAGCCTCCAACGTCACTCGCTTGTACTGCGGTAGCGATACCGTCCGTAACCCCATTTTGGAATGGTAACTATTCAACTTGGCTGGCTGGTAATCGACAAACACGATGGTTCCATCTTTACCATTCATCAGAGACTGCCTTACCCCGAAAAAGTGTGTAGGTCGGGATCGGTGAAAGCGTTTCTCAAAGGAGGTGGCCACGCCCGTTATCGGATCAAACAGGGTAATGTTTGACTTGCCTACGGGGCCCATCAGCCATAGTAAACCATCGGCATCCTGCGCGATAGAACGAATATCGTCAAAGTCGAGCCCATTTTTTTCCCGAGTATAAGTCGTGAACGTTGCCCCGTCGAAGCGACTAAGTCCCAGGTTCGTACCGAACCACATAAAGTCCCGGCGGTCTTGGAGAATAGCGTTCACTTCGCGATGTGCCAGGCCGTTATCGGGGCCATACCGCTGAACGGAGGCCACAAAGTGTTGACCTCCAGCCCATGGGCAACTGCCTAATAGGAAAGCAAGGATCAGGCTGATCGTTTGCCAATGGTGATTACTTATTGTCCGACTCGGAGGATGGGCTGTCAACTCTAATTAGTGCCTTAGTTTAATACGTACACCCAGTAGGCAATTCGATTGCTGCCATCATACCCCGTGCTGGATCATTGCTATAAATGTAAAGCTTTTCTTCTGTTCTGACAGTGAGGTTTAACACAGAAAGAACATAGACTCACCGCTAGATTAACCTGGATATATCAAGTTTGTTTTACTGAACGAATGAAGCAAATCGACTACTTCTTTTTCACTTTTTGGTTAAGATGTGACAAAAATGTACTGGATTGAGTAAAATGTGCACCTATTTGGGCGAAATCTGCACATGATTCTAACAGCCGTGGGCTAAACTTGCAAGGGCTTTCGGTAGCCTAGAGCCAGCTGTTCTACTCTAACTGATCTAGTGACAACCATTACGTTTTTCCATGGCCTGTTCCTGTTCAGCGGACTGCTTCCCACTATAATACTGGCCCTTTTTGTATGCTTACGTTCTCACTAACCATCTAGTAACTCATCAGTTCTATGAGGCTTTCTTTACCTGTTTTCACTTGTTTCCTACAGCGAGCCGTCAGCCTGCTCCTATTTCTAGGTGCCTTGCTGAGCCTGGCTACACAGGCACCCGGCCAGAACATGACCATTACAGGACTTAGCCCCGCCCGCAACGCTCGATCCGCTCCCACCACAACTAATGTGGGCGTTACGTTTAGCCAGCCTATTTCCAGTAACGTAGCCAATCTGACCGGCTTGCGGGTGTTCAGTGCTCAGCGGGGCGGGCTCCAGCAAAATGGACAAGGGGGAATCACCAGCGTGAGCGGCAGCACGATCAGCTTCGATCCTGGCACCAACTTTAAGCCGGGGGAGACGGTACGTATCACCAGCACAACGGCCATACAGAGCACGGCAGGAAATCGACTCAGCCGGGGGCAGGTCTTCCAGTTTACCACGGGGGTAGGCGGCAGTGGCCGGGGTAATTTTAATGTTCCGCTACCGGCGGCCACTCCCGACCCAACCGTGGGAAATGACCCCCGCAGCGTAGCCGTGGGGGATATAGATGGGGATGGCGATTTAGATATGGTCACCGCCCATTTTAATTCGTCCAATAACTCGGTGAGTGTACGGCTTAACAATGGGTCGGGCTATTTCACACCTCACCCCACTAACCCTGCTGCCGCCGTGGGGAACGGTTCTGCCACCGTGCTGTTGGGCGATCTGGATGGGGATGGCGATCTGGATCTGGTCACCCTCAATCTCTTTGACAATACGGTGAGTGTACGGCTCAATAATGGGTCGGGCAGTTTTACGTCCCCGGCTACTAACCCTGATCCTGCAATAGGGTCTGCAGGGTCTAATGCAAGCAGCGTAGCACTGGGGGATATAGATGGCGATGGCGATCTGGACTTGGTCACCGCTAGTTTGAAATTCGACCCCAATAGTTTTAACGGTAGTACGGTAAGTGTGCGGCTTAACAATGGGGCAGGTAACTTCACGCCCCCTGCCACCAACGCTGAGATATCTCTATCGAGCTATCCCCTGGGTGTGGCACTTGGTGATATGAATGGGGATGGGTATCTGGATCTGGTGGTCACGAATATGGTCAGTACGGGCAGCAGAGTGAGCGTTCGGCTCAACAATGGTTCAGGGAGTTTCACCGCCCCGGCTACTAACCCTGACTCCGAAGTGGGAATGCTTCCCCAGAATTTGGTATTGGGCGATATAGATGGGGATAGCGATCTGGATGTAATCGTCGCTAATTACAACAGTGCTACGGTAAGTGTGCGGCTTAACAATGGATCGGGAGGGCTCACGCCACCGACCAATAACCCAGACTTCACAACCGGGACTAGCCCTGGCGTTATGGCTTTGGGGGATGTAGATGCGGATGGCGATCTGGACCTGGTGGTCGCTAATGGTTACGATACGGTGAGTATGCGGCTTAATAACGGATTGGGCAACTTCACCCCCCCTGTCAGCAACGCTGAACTCGCGCTAGGATCTAATCCCCTCAGCGTAGCTTTTGGCGATGTGGATGGAGATAACGATCTGGACCTGCTGGCCGTGGACAATAATTACAGTAATAGTACGGTGCGTGTACGACTTAATCGGTCTCTACTCGCCCCTACCATTACCGGGCTGGCTACTAGTCCCAACATTATCTGCCCGGTTAGCCCGATTACCTTTACGGCCAGCCTGGGAAATATTACCGATAGCTACAGCTACACTCTTTCAGGCGGCAGTGGAACCCCTCTCAGCGGCTCGGGCACTGCGGCTGCTTTCAGTCAGAGTCGAATGGCTACAGGCACAGGTATACAGTCCTTTACGCTCGTCGTGGAGAGCAACGGACTACGTACCACGGCTACCACCGATCTGACTCCCGTCGCTCCACCCACGGCTACGCTCGTCAGCAGTGGGCCGCTGAGCTGTACCTCAACCAGTATGACGCTGACTGCCGGAGGAGGAAGTACCGGGGGACCGTTCACGTACGCCTTCGCCGGACCGGGGCTCAGTTATACGGGCACAGGCAACCAGCACACCGTATCGCAGGCCGGAAACTATTCAGTGCTGGTCACGAATGCCAATGGATGTACCGCCCTGGCTACTACGACGGTCGAGAACCGTGTCGCAACTATCACCGTTGGCAAACCGGCTACCACGAATGGTACGTCGGGACAAGCCTTTAGCCAATCCTTTGTGGCTTCGGGGGGGAGCAGCCCTTACAGCTACAGTCTGGCTAGTGGTAGCCCATCCACGGGCCTGAATCTGTCTACAACGGGCGTACTATCGGGTACACCCACCCAGAATGGCAGCTTCACGCTCACGGTATGGGCCACCGACGCCTACGGATGTTCGGCCCTAAGTCAGCCCTATATCCTGCAGATAAGTGATCCTAATTCACCCATTCGCTACGTGAAAGCGGGAGGGTCTGGTACTGGACTGGGCGACAGTTGGGCCAATGCCAGTAGTGACCTGCAAAGCCAGATCGACCTGATAGGTGCTCAACAGGTCTGGGTGGCTCAGGGTACCTATAAACCCGGCCCAACGGGTAGCACCAACCGTGCCCTCAGCTTCTCGATGAAGAACGGGGTAACTATCTATGGAGGTTTTGCCCCTACAGGTAACCCTGCCAGCCTCAGCGAACGTAACCCCGCTAGCTTTACCACCGTTCTCAGTGGCTACATTGGTACGTCCAACAACTCCGCCGACAACAGCTATCACGTCATCAGCAACCCCGCAGGGCTCAATAACTCGGCCATTCTGGATGGATTTGTCATCAATGGCGGCAACGCCAACACTTTCAACTCTCCCGACAACAATGGCGGGGGCATGCTCAATAATGGCAGCGGATCAGGAAACACTTGTAGCCCACTGATTCGCAACTGCATCTTTCAGAATAACAGTGCCATCAACAATGGCGGGGCTATTTACAATGCTGGCTATACGAGCGGGGCCAGCAGCCCCAGCCTAATCAATTGCGTTTTTCAGGACAACAGGGCGTTCGCCGATGGTGGGGCTATCTACAATGCTGGCTATTCGAGCGGTACCAGTAACCCCAGGCTGGTCAATTGCGTTTTTCAGCGTAACAATGCCACCAACAATGGCGGAGCCATCTGCAACGCCGGGTATTCGAGCGGCAACAGCAGCCTCACTCTGGTCAATTGCTCGTTTGTGGCCAATTCGGCAACCCGCTCGGGCGGGGCTCTTTTCAACGATGGCAGAGATCAGGGCACCAGTATACAAACACTAATCAACTGTGTGGTATGGAACAACGGCGGTGCCAGCACTTTCAATAACCAGGAAGCTTCGATTTCGGTCAACTATAGTCTTTTTGAGCCCTCGGTGACGGGATATAACGCCGGAACGGGTAATCTCACTACGTCGATCCTGCCCTTTGTAAGCGGCAGTGATGCGCGGCTCAACGGATGCAGTTTGGCCCTTAATGCGGGCGACAATGCAGCTAATACTACCACTACCGATGTGACAGGTAACGCTCGCGTGTTTGGCAGCCGCATCGACATGGGTGCTTACGAGTTCCAGGCGACCCCTTCGTCTATCACGCTTACCATCCCCAGCGCGGGTACGGTTACGGCAGGTACTACGTTTAGCCAGTCTTTTGTGGCCTCGGGGGGGAGCAGCCCCTATAGCTACAGTCTGGTCAGCGGCAGTTTGCCTGCAGGGCTAAGTCTGGCCTCAACGGGTATCTTAAGCGGCACACCTACCCAGTCGGGCAGCTTTACCCTTACCGTGCGGACTACTGACGCTACCGGTTGTTCGGTATTGAGTGCCGCCTACGTACTGACTGTGGTACCCGCTTCGCCCATCCGCTACGTTCGGGCGGGTGCATCTGGATCAGGGGGTAGTTGGACCGATGCCAGTGGCGATTTGCAAAGCCAGATCAACGTAGCAGGCGCCCAGCAGGTCTGGGTAGCCCAGGGTACCTACAAGCCCACCTCCACAACGGGGCCTGCCAGCCGCACCATAAGCTTCGCGATGAAGAGCGGGGTAGCCATCTACGGAGGTTTTGCGCCTACCGGTAGCCCCACCAGCCTCAGCGAACGGAAGCCTAGCAGCTTTACCACCGTTCTCAGTGGCGACATCGGCACGGCGGGCAACTCCACCGACAACAGCTACCATGTCATCCATAATGTTATAGCCTTGACTAGCACAGCGGTGCTCGACGGATTTATTATTAGGGATGGTAACGCGAATAATTTTGGTGTTTCGTTTGGGCTATACGGCGGTGGCATCCTCAACGTCGCAGTAAATCCGGATGGTTCAATCCCTACGCAAGCAAATAGCCCCACGTTGCGCAATTGCATCTTCCTCAATAACTCGGCAGGTTATGGCGGAGGTATATACAATTACAAAAGCAATTCGACATTGACCAACTGTTCGTTTCAGAACAATTCAGGTACTACTGGGGGGGGCATTTGCAACGAAAGCAGCAATGTGACGTTGACCAACTGCTCGTTTCAGAATAATTCAGCTACTACCGGGAGTGGAGTTATGAATACAAACGGCACTACGTCGGTGATCAACTCTGTATTGTTTGGCAATGGTGGGCCTACTACCCTGAAGCGCGATGTAGGATCGATTACACTCCGATACAGTCTAGTGGAACCATCGTTAACGGACTTCACCGACGAAGGCAACAACCTCACTACGTTCGACTCACCCTTTGTCTCGAACTCATCCACCCAACTCAAAGAGACTTCTTTAGCCATCAACACCGGGCTCAACTCGGCCTCTGGCCTGTCGGGAATCGCCACTGATCTGGCTGGTAACCCTCGATTTTTCAATAGTGGCATCGTCGACATGGGCGCCTACGAATACCAGGCCGATCCACCGGCTAGCCAACCGATTCGTTACGTGAAGGCGGGAGGAGCCGGCACAGGTTCAGGCAACAGTTGGGCCAATGCCAGTGGCGATCTGCAAAGCCAGATCAACGTAGCAGGCGCCCAGCAGGTCTGGGTAGCTCAGGGTATTTACAAGCCCGGCCTGTCAGTTGGCACCAACCGCGCGCTCAGCTTCTCGATGAAGAACGGGGTAGCTATCTACGGAGGTTTTGCGCCTACGGGTAACCCCGCTAGCCTCAGCGAACGGAAGCCCATCAGCTTTACCACCGTTCTCAGTGGCGATATCGGCACGGCGGGTAACTCCACCGACAACAGCTATCACGTTATCAGCAATCCCTCAGGGCTAAACAACTCGGCCTTGCTCGACGGTTTTGTCATCAGTGGCGGCAACGCCAACGGCAGTTCTTCTCCTGACGACGCAGGTGGAGCCATACTCAACAAGGGCAATGGGTCAGGTGGTACCTGTAGCCCCCTGATTCGCAACTGTATCTTTCAGAATAATAATGCCGCCAATCTGGGTGGAGCCATCTACAATGCTGGCTATACGAGTGGCGCCAGCAGCCCCACCCTGATCAACTGCGTCTTTGTGAACAACAGCTCGGCCAATCTGGGCGGGGCCATCTACAATGACGGCAGTGTAGGCGGCACCAGCAGCCCCATTCTGACTAACTGTTCCTTTCTGAGTAATTCAGCTACCAACTCGGGCGGGGCAATGGGTAGCGTAGGGTATCAAGGCAATAGCCGCCCCGTGCTGACTAACTGCATAGTGTGGGGCAACGGCGGAGCCAGCACCTTTACCAACGGACCGGGGGCGATCATAAGTACCAGCTACAGCTTGTTTGAGTCGTCGGTGACGGGCTACAATGCAGGAACGGGTAATCTCACTGCGACCGTTTCGCCCTTTGTGAGTGGGAGTGATGCGCGGCTCAACGGGTGTAGTTCCGCCCTGAATGCGGGTGACGATGCGGCAAACACTACTACCAGTGATCTGTCGGGTAATGCGCGTGTGTTTGGCAGTCGCATTGACTTGGGGGCCTACGAGTTCCAGACCACCGGGGGGCTTTTTCTATCCATTCCCGATTTGAACACGGCTACAGTGGGAGTAAGTTTCAGTCAAAATTTCGTCGCTTCAGCCGGTGCCGCCCCTTTCAGCTACAGTTTAGCTAGTGGCAACTTGCCCCCAGGACTGAGTCTAAACTCTACGGGCGTACTGTCGGGCACCCCTACCCAAGCGGGCAGCTTTACGCTTACAGCCAGAGCCACCGATGCCACCAGTTGTTCGGGAGCGAGTGGCCCCTACGTTCTGACGGTGAATACAATAGTAGGTCTGGTGGCCAGTCCTGGTGCAGTCTGCGTAGGCAGTCTAACTACCTTCACGGCCACGGTAGGTACGAGTAACGGCAGTTATAGCTATACCCTCAGCAATGGCCTGACAACACCCCTGACAGGCACGGCCAGTAACAGCGTCTTTAGCCTGTCGCTTACGGCTACTGGTTCGGGCATCCAGACCTACACTCTGACCGTGACGGCTAATGGCCAGCGTACATCCAGCCAAACGGTTCTACTGGTGAATCCTTTGCCAGTGGCTAGCCTAGGCCATAGCGGCACACTGAGTTGTGCTCAGACCAGCGTAACCCTGACGGCGGGTGGGGGGGGGGCCTACACCTTTGTCAGTGGCAGTGGCGTAGTGGGTACAACCGGACCCACCAACACGCTGGTGGTGAATACACCCGGTACCTATTCAGTCCTGGTGACTTCGGCCAGCGGCTGTGTGAGTAGCACCAGCACTACAGTCGCTTACCAAAACTGTGCGCCTACGCTGGCCAATGCCATTCCTCCCCAGTCTGCTACGGTGGGGCAGTACTTTACCTTTACCATCCCGGCCAATACGTTCTCCGATGCCGAAACTCCAGATAACCTAAGCTTGTCGGTAGTCGGTTTGCCGATGGGGCTAAGCTTTCTACCTCCCAATAGTATCGCTGGTACGGTATGGGCTTCATCCAGTACGGTCTACAGTGTAACGGTGGTGGCCAGCGATCCGACAGGTGGGTCAGTCTCTACGTTGCTATCGCTGAGCGTAGTAAATCCGACAGGGAGTTGCCAGAGCATGTACAGTGTAAAAGCAGGCAGTTGGAATGATGCGGGCGTATGGTCGTGTGGGCGAGTGCCCTTGCTAATTGATGTGGTAACGCTCAATCATGCTGTGAGCTTACCGGCCAGTTACCAGGGGCAGGCGCAGCGGATAATTTACAGTAACAACGGACGGTTGCTATTCGGCACTAGCAGTCGATTAAGGCTGGGTGGTAATTAAGCCCGCCACAGAGCAGTGGTCCATTACCGAGCGTCCCTTATGAACGTCAGATCCTCAATCGTTGAGTGGAACGCTTTTCGAGTGGACCTCATTTCAAAATGTGATAGGATTTTAAACTGGTTGCAAAGCTCATTACCCATCTTTGCAACCAGTTTGTGGATCAATACCCCGGATTTTGTGGAAATGTCGTTGGGTTATTATACGTATCGATTTCTGCCTGAGGAATTGGGTAAAGCAGCCGATTGGCTGGAACCGTGATGTTTGTCCGTTTTAGCGCATCGATGGCCGTACCGGTACGTACCAGATCGAACCAGCGGTCATTTTCCAGAGCCAGTTCCAACCGTCGTTCGGCAATTACCGCGTTGCGAAAAGCAGCCTGCGTGTTCACCTGCGCTTCTGTGTAGAGCGGAGCACCTGCCCGATTGCGCACCTGATTCAGTGATGATAACGCTTCACCGCTGAACTGGATGGCCGATTCTCCCAAGGCTTCGGCGTATAGTAATAGTACGTCGGCATAACGAATGACTGGAAAATCGTTACCTACGTCGTTGGTGGCAGATACTTCTTCGTACCACTTGCGAGGCACTACGTTCACATTGCTCGGTACCGGCACCTGAACCGTCAGAGGTTGACGCTTATCGCCAGTTGGGTAAGCTGCCCGTAGGGAAGGTTCAATATTGTCGCCGATGTTGGTACCGTACCATAATCCGTGGCCTTCAGGAAGCGCACCACCCACGCCTTTTTTAAACTTAACGGCAAATACGATTTCGGCGTTGTTTTTGTTGGTTACCAGAAATACATCTGCTACGTTCGGCAGGAGCCGGTACGTATTACTACTGATAACCTCACGTAGCGGGGTTATGGCCTGGCTAAACTTCTTTTCAGTTACCAGTACCTTGCCCAACAGTGCTTTGGCTGCCCCTGACGTAGCACGGCCTATATCGGCACCGGTATAGCTTGCGGGTAGATTGGAGGCTGCGTCGGTCAGGTCTTTTTCGATGGCGACATAAATGTCAGCTATTTCGTTACGTATATATGAACGAGACTCAGTTGTGTTTCCCGCTTTCAGCACCAGTGGCACCTTGCCCCACAGTCGCACTAAGTTGAAATACGACAACGCCCTTATAAATTGGGCTTCGCCTTTATAACGGGATTTCAGAGTTGCATCGAAATTGACTGTTTCAATCTTATCTAAAATAAGGTTGGTGCGATTAACACCCGTATACAGACTGCCCCACGTATCCCGTAGAAGGGTGTTAGTGGTTGGCTCAATGAAACGGTCGATGTTATAACGTAGTCCGGCGTTTGAGGATGGGTCGTTGTCGAGCACATTGTCGCTACGGGCTTCGAGCAACGTATTGAAATCACCTCCATACTGGTTGCTGGATTGCAATACGTCGTAGGCGCCATTAACGGCGTTGTTAAAATCGTTGGCAGTTTTATAAAAGTTTTCCGCGTTCGGCTGCGACTGTGGCGTCAGGTTCAGAAAATCAGACTGGCAGGAACAGATAAATAACGAAAGAGTGAAAGAGTGAAAGAGTGTCACTGCCGCAACAGTGAGTCGTCTGGATAGGAAAAAGTGAGAGAGTAATTGTGTCATGTCAAATAGAAATTTATGAATGAGCAGAACGAGAGGTGAAGGTAGGAGCGACTAAATCACTCTTTCACTCTTTCATTCTTTCGCTCTTTAAATTTAGAAGCTGAGGTTAACACCAATTGACGTAGTGCGGGCCAATGGGTAGGTTCCGTAATCTTCGCCTTGCGAAAGTGCGTTGTCAGGGCGGGCACTAACGTCAGGATTGTAGCCAGTATATTTCGTAAACGTAAACGGATTCTGCGTAGTAGCATAGACACGTGCCCGACTCAAACCGAGCCGTTGCAACAGGGTGGCTGGAAGTGTGTAGCCCAGCGTAATTGTACGGATACGAACGTAGGAACCGCTTTCAATATGCCAGGTCGAAATCTCTCCGTTCGAGCCAGTGGATAGCCGGTTGGCGCGATTCACCAGACCATTACCAACGTTTTCTGGGGATTGCCAGCGGTTCAAAGCACCCCGAAACTGATTTCCATTGCCCTCCGAGTTATAAATATATCGCCGGATCAGGTTCATAATCTGGTTGCCCTGTACCCCCTGCACCGTTGCCCCGAGGTCAAAACCTGCAAAGGTGAAACGGGTCGTAAAGCCAAAAGTATATTTCGGGAAATAACTGCCCGTTACGGTACGGTCACTGCTGAAATCAATTTTACCATCGCCATTAGTATCTACAAAACGGAAGTCACCGGGTTTGGTAGTACTTGTATGGGGGTAAGCATCTACTTCCGCCTGATTTTTGAACACGCCATCATACTTCATAGTCCAGTACTGGCCAATGGGTTCGCCAATACGGGTAATAAACTGCGCTCCTGCTACCCCGCCCGACACAATAATTGGGTCGCCGGATGCGCCTAATGCTCTGACCGTATTTCTATTTGTGGCGATGTTGGCGTTGGCCGTCCACCCAAACCGCCCGAAGGTTTGCTGCGTACCAAGCGTGAATTCAAATCCTTCGTTATTTACTTTTCCAATATTCTGGAGCTCCGTGCTAAAGCCCGATGTACGGGGTACGGGTACATTCAGCAGCAAATCGGAGGTGTTGGCATTATAATAATCAAAAGTCAGCGTCAGACGATTACGTAGAAAAGCTGCATCGAAACCGATATCGAGCATGGCTGTTTTTTCCCATTTCAATTTATCGTTGGCCGAGTTGCCAGGCGCCAGTCCGCTAACGATGCTTTCAGGGCCAAGCACATAGTTCTGATAATTAAGCAGGCTTACAGACCCATAGTTAGGTATTTGAAAGTTACCTGTCAGTCCGTAGCTGGCCCGGATTTTTACATCGCTGAGCCATGATACACTTTTCAAAAAATCCTCCTGAGATATATTCCAACCTGCCGATACGCTGGGGAAGTAACCCCAGCGATTGGCTGCGCCGAAGCGTGAGGAACCATCGGCCCGGATAGCTGCCGACAGCAGATACCTGCCGTTATAGTCGTACTGAGCCCGGCCAATGTACGATAACAGCGACCATTCCTGAATATCGGTACCGCCCGCCGTAACCTGCCCGGCATTGAGCGTCTGTACGAGGTCGTTAGGGAAGTTGGTTGCCGTTAGTTCACTGGCAGTACGCCGATCTTTCTGTGCCGAGAAACCAGCCAGTACCGACAAATTGTGCTGGCCGAAACTCTGGCTATAGTTCAACGTATGTTCGATTAGCCAATTGATGTAGTTCTGCGTTCGCGAAAATCCTGTTGGGATAGACGGCCCCTTTCGGTCACGAATTTCGACCGTAGATGGCCGGTAATAATCTCGTTGAAAGCTGTTCAGATCTCCTCCCACGCTGATCCGGTACGAAAGACCTTTTGTGATGTCATATTGCGCGTAGGCATTTCCCAGGAGCCGGAGCTGGCTTAGTTTATCTTTTACTTCTTTAGCTACAGCTACCGGGTTAAGGATCGATGTCGCTCCATATCCCCACCCGTTAGCATCGAAATTATAGGAGCCATCGGCATTGTAAACAGGAAAAAGGGGTGGAATCTGAACCGCAAGTCCAATGACCCCGTCAGCCAGATAGGGGCCTTCGGCTTTGATGAGGTCGTGATACGAATAAGTAGGATTCAGATTGAAACCTACCGATAGACGCCCCGTTTTCACATCAAGGTTGGCACGTGTGCTGTAGCGCTTGTAACCCGAATTAATAACAGTTCCCCGCTGGTTGAGGTAATTACCCGATACGTAGTAGCGCGCATTGGCACTGCCTCCACTAATTGACAACGTGTGGTTATGAATAGGAGCGGCCTGAAAGATTTCGTCCTGCCAGTCGGTATTGGTTAAACCGGCCTGACCTGTCAGATAAGGTGTTACCTGTGGAGGAATCAACGTGCTGGGAGCTCCTACACCGCGATTTCGAATATCGTTGGAGTCGGTGATTTTACCAGTCGGATTTCGTTCGAGGTAAGCGTTATTTTTAGCTTCAGCATTCAATGTGGCATATTCGTATGCATTGAGCAGGTCTAATTTCTTACTCACCTGCTGAACTCCCACGAATCCGTCGTAGCTGATGGTTGTCTTTCCTTCTTTTCCTCGTTTCGTGGTCAGTAATACTACGCCGTTCGACCCCCGCGATCCGTAAATAGCTGCGGCAGAAGCGTCTTTCAGCACCTCAATACTCTCAATATCATCAGTATTGATTGTGCTCAGTACGTTAACCGGATTGTCGGGGAATTGCGTATTTGTGCTGCCAGTGGCAAACTTGGAATCTCGCGAAAGAGGTATTCCATCGATCACGTAGAGCGGGTCCAGACCTGCGCTTATAGAACCGGTTCCCCGTACCCGTACTTGAAGAGCAGCACCAGGCGCACCTGATGTTTGCACCACCTGCACACCAGCAATTTTAGCGGCAATAGCATTGTCGAAACTCACAACCGGTTGATTAGCAATATCGCGCGCACGTACAGACCCAATGGACGTAGTGATGTCGCGCCGATTCTGAACCCCGTACCCTACCACCACCACTTCGCTGAGGGCATTATTGGTGGCGACTAACTGCACATCCACTATGGAACGATTGCCAACTGCCAGCTCAAGTGGCTGATAGCCAATGAATGAAAAGACCAAAATGGGGGAAGCTACGTTTTGAGGCAGGCTGATTTGGTACTGCCCACGCGTATCGGTGGTAGTGCCAGTGTTTGTGCCTTTAACTTGTACCGTAGCGCCAGCCAAAGTTTCAGCCGACGTAGCGTCTTTAACTGTACCGGTGAGGATAGTTTGCGCCTGTCCAGAAAGGGCCAGCAGACAGAAAAGAACAAAAAGTAGCCTGCGTTTAGATTCAAAGCTACGTAGTCGAGCAAGTAATAAATAGGTCATATAGGCATGAAAAAAGTGAATACTCAGGTTCTGCAACAGATTCAAACCCGCAGTTGTGTGAGTTAAACAGAATGGGGAAAAGACATTATTGTGCGTTGATTGAGACTTATGTAAAATAAAGCCTTTATATTCTATCTATTAAGTAGAATGAATATAAAAATAAATAAGCCAGCACTAACTGACTTGTCTTTGGGCGGGTTAAGAAAGATAAACTGCGTAAGGGTCTGGCAAAAATGGCGAACCAAATTCAATCTACCAATTAAACAGTAAAAAATGATGACCAGTTTTCTGAAATTCTTTGTGGCTCATCCAATTTGACTTCATTAATAAACGATCCTCCCGGAGACGACGAAGCATTCATTAAGCTGTATCATAATTAGGGCGTTTGACAAGATGAAATCTACTGTGCTAACAAACAAATAGATCAGAAGGTAGCGATTTCAGCCTGCAGGCCGTTCCCGACAACGAACGCGCTAGATTTATAGGTTTAGTTAGCAATCAATGCACGACCAGTATAAGTATAAAAATAGCCCCATCCGACTATTTTAGATAGTCGGATGGGGCTTTCAGTTTCTATAAGCGACAAGCATAAACAGGATGTGAAAAACTTGCCAACTCAATCAAAATCAACTTTGATCCTAAAATCAGCTAAATCCAGGTTTAAATTGTTCCAGATAATCGGCAACGCGCCGAACAAATTGTCCGCCCAGTGAACCATCGACAATGCGGTGGTCGTAGGAGTGTGAAAGAAACATTAGCTGACGAATGCCGATAAAATCGCCCTGAGGAGTTTCAATAACGGCGGGTTTCTTGACAATGGCTCCGAATGCCATAATCGCTACCTGTGGCTGCACAATGATAGGGGTTCCCATAAGATTGCCGAACGTACCAATGTTCGAAATGGTGTAGGTACCGCCAGCCAGATCGTCGGCAGTGAGTTTGTTCTCGCGGGCACGACGGGTCAGATCATTCACCTTTTTTGCAAGACCAACCAAATTATACTGATCTGCATTATGAATAACGGGCACAATAAGGTTGCCGCTTGGGAGTGCAACCGCCATGCCGATATTAACCGCTTTTTTAACCAGGATTTTATCGCCTTCGAGTGATACGTTAATCATTGGAAAATCCTTGATGGCTTTCACAACCGCTTCAATAAGAATCGGTGTGAAGGTCAGATTTTCGCCCGTTTGTTGTTTAAAGCGATCTTTGATACTGATACGCCACTCTACAACCGGAGTCATGTCGGCTTCAACAAACGAACTGACGTGGGGTGAAATCTGCTTTGATTCGACCATCCGCTGCGCAATCATCTTGCGCATCCGGTCCATCTGGATAATATCCGTTTGGCCATTTATCGACGTAGCAGCCGTTGGGTTCTGCGCTGTAGGGAACGTAGCAGCTTTAGTGTCGGCAGGTTTTTTCTCCTGTGTTTTAATGCCAAAACCACGGTCTTCAGCCCGATCAAGAACGTAGGCCAGAATGTCTTTTTTTGTTACGCGATTGTCTGCTCCAGAGCCGGGTATTCGCTCAAGCTCATCGCGCGAAACGTTCTCTTCTTTGGCTATATTGAGCACTAATGGTGAATAGAACCGATTGCCAAACGCTGGTGTATCGGCCGGTGATACGTTGGTCGGCTTTTCGCTGGGCGACCGACTACTCATAGCTGCAATATTGGTTTCCAGCTCCTGAACGGCTGCTGATACGTCTGCTTCCGGTACGTCGATTTTAGACGATTCTGCTTCTACGTTTGCTACGTCGCCAATACCCTTAGGCGTTTGGTTTGCTGTTTCGTCGGATGGAGAGAGGTCGGAGGGGGGCGTACCTGATCCGGTTGCCGCTTCTACCTCGATGCGGGCAATGGCTGCACCAATGGTTACTACGTCGCCGTCGTTTACCAGAATTTCTTTCAGAATGCCCGTTTGTGGAGCTGGTACTTCTGTATCAACTTTATCTGTAGCTACTTCCAGTACAGATTCATCGACCTCAATTCGATCTCCCGGTTTTTTTAACCAGTTGATCACCGTACATTCCATTATACTTTCGCCCATTTTGGGCATCACCATGTCAATCAGAGCCATGTGTTTTTTTATGAATAATGAATAATTGACAATGGATAATGGTTGTTAGACGTTCTCCGTCATTTAACCTTACCCAGCGTTCTTTACTCATTTGTTAATAACTCTTCCCGCAACATATTTAGAACGTATGTTGCGGTTAATTGAATATTCTGGTCGCGATATTGGCCGAGTCGGAGCAAACGTGCTACGGTCCGTTTTTCAGTTGAACAGGCAATCCAGATAGTGCCAACTGGCTTTTCGGGCGTACCACCGTCGGGGCCTGCAATACCACTGGTAGCTATTCCTACGTTAGTGCCCAGTACTTTACGAATGCCTTCGGCCATCTGCCGAATCGTTTCTTCACTCACGGCCCCGTGTTGCTCCAGCGTTTCTGGCTGAACACCTAATTGCGTTACTTTCACCGCATTGCTATAACTGACAATACTTCCCCAGAAATAAGCCGACGAACCGGGTACTTTGGTAATCTGCGACGAAACGTAGCCACCTGTGCAGCTTTCGGCAATACTAAGTGTCTGATTTTTCTCCTTCAATAACTGACCAACCACAACTTCAAGTTCATCGTTATCGTAACCAAACACGTTTTTTTCAATCAGAGGCAACACCTTACTTACCTGTTCGGCTAGTTCTTTGTTAAGCTGATTTTCGTCGGAACCCGTGGCCGTCAGACGTAATTTTACCCCACCAAAACTCGGCAGATACGCTAACCGAATGTGAGCAGGTAATGCATCTTCCCAGGCTTCAATACGTTCGGCCAGAAACGATTCACCGATGCCAACAGTACGTATCATTTTATGTTTGATAACTGGCGTCTGGAAGTGCTTTGACAGTTTAGGCAGAATCCGATTTGCCATCAGATGCTTCATCTCGAACGGTACGCCCGGTAGCGACACATATACGCGACCTTCATACTCAAACCACATTCCCGGCGCGGTTCCCCAATCGTTCTGCATGTAAACGGCATTGGCGGGTAAATCGGCCTGAGCGCGGTTGAGGTCGGTCATGGCGCGGCCCCGTTTCTCAAAAAAGCTGGTGACCAAAGCCAGAGCATCTTCGTTACGTACCATGCCAACGCCGAAGTACGTACAAAGCGTTTTCTTGGTAATATCGTCTTTAGTCGGACCTAACCCACCTGTAATAATGATAACATCAGCCCGTTGGTGTGCTTCATGTAATACGTCCAGAATGGCGTTTACCTGATCGCCTACGGAGGATTTACGTATCGGACGGATGCCGATGTTCGTTAGTTCAGTACCAATCCATTGGGTATTGGTATCGGTGATCTGGCCGAAGAGAATTTCATCGCCGATGGTAATGACCTCGGCACGTATCATGTTGGTCATTCGTAAAAGAATAATGAAGAATAGCGCCTGAGTAACGACCTGTTACGTAGATTTGTGGGTTTCTGGAAAAATATTTGTCTGATAATCAGATTATTGAAAATATTTTTTTGTAAACCATTATACATTCGCCGTTCATTGCTGTCAAAAGTACGAAAAAACGATTTAGGCCATTGAGCGTTATGAAATGGCAACCTGATTAATTCAAAGATGAAAAAACAAATCATTACTGCCGCTCTGTTAGCTTTCATGCTTAACCAAACTGGTTTTGCTCAGGATTCCACTCGCCAGAAATCATCGGGAGGAAGCATTTTTGGGAAAATTCTGGACGCTGTTACGCAACCGTCGGCCGGTACGTCGGGGGGCTTGTCGAGTAGTGATATTGCTTCGGGGCTGAAAGAAGCGCTACGTGTTGGGGTTACCAACGGCTCTACGCAGGCATCAAAACTTGACGGTTACTTTAAAAATCCGTTATTGAAAATTGCCTTTCCGCCCGAAGCGCAGAACGTAGCGAATAAACTTCGGCAGATTGGATTCAGTAAGCAGGTTGATCAGTTTGAGTTATCGCTCAATCGGGCGGCTGAGGATGCGGCTAAAAAAGCGGCTCCCGTATTTGTAAAAGCCATTACGTCGATGACAATTCAGGATGCCGTTGGTATTTTGGGCGGTCAGAACGATGCCGCAACCCAATACCTGCGCCGGACGTCCGGTCAGCAACTTGTGATGGAGTTTACCCCGATTATCGACAGTACGTTGAAGAAAAACAACGCAACGAAGTATTACGCCGATCTGGTTAATACCTACAATAAAATACCGTTTATTCAGAAGAAAGCCAATCCGAACCTGACCGAATATGCAACAGGCAAAGCCGTTGATGGCCTGTTTATTCTGGTAGCTCAGGAAGAACAGAAAATTCGGGAGAATCCGGCTGCACGGGTTTCAGATTTGCTGAAACGGGTATTTTCAAAACAGTAAAACATAGTTCTAATCATAAACAGAAACGCGGGCAATACGTCCGCGTTTCTGTTTATGATTCATTGAGGTATTCCAGCTTTCGGCTCCATACGAGGGCAATTTGTGTTGCTCGTTGTCGAACCTGTTCGGCTGTTTCGCCCGTGAAGTTCTCTGCCAACGTTTTATAAAATAAGTGCAGCCAGCGTTCAAAGTGAGCCGTGGTGAGGGTATGTTGCTGGTTAACAATCAGATGTGGGCGGAAAGGGTGCCCATCATAACGGTTATTGCCGAGAATAATGCTTTCCCAGAATGCATACATTTTTGGTAAATGCGCTGCCCAATCGACCTGTGCTACGTCGGTAAAAACAGGGCCAATAAACGGGTCGGCCTGTACTTTCTCGTAAAACGAATCGACCAGAAACTTTATCGCTTCCGGTGAGTCCAGTGTTTTCTTTATCATGGCGGGGCGTTTACCGATAGAACCTTGGTTTAGGCCAAAAACGTTTCAGCGTACTCCTCCGATTTGAACCCTAAAGCCACAATTTTATCATCGGATTCTATCAATGGTCGGCGGATCACTGAGGTTTTGTCGAGCATCAGAGCAATAGCTCCTTCCTTATCGGTTGGTTTTTCGGAGTCAGGTAATTTTTTCCAGGTTTGGCCTGCCTTGTTAACTAGCTCCTCCCATGACTTTTGTGTAAGCCAGTGTTCAATGGTTTGACGGTCAATACCTTGTTTTTTGTAATCGTGAAACTGATAATCGATGCCGTGTTCGGCTAGCCAGGTACGGGCTTTTTTTACGGTATCGCAGTTCGGAATGGCATATAACGTATACATAAATTCAGAATTCTTCCGGCACGAAGGTACCGTTTTTTCTTCAGCCAAGGCGGAAACTAGCTATTTCTGATACGCTACAGTTTTGCCCAAATCTGAATTGTCACTACGTTAGACATAAAAATATTTTTTCTTATAAAGCAGGTTTTCGACAAGTGTGAAAAACGCAATTTCTTCACCAAACCCACCTTTTTCTTTACGAATCACGGACTTGCCGCAACCAGTATTTTTTACTTGCAAGTCGGTCGAATTGCCTGTACTTTAGTTCAATAAATAAGGAATTTTTCTCAGTATGAATTGGGGGACAAGACCGTTTTGCCGGTTTATACTGGTGTTTGTGCTGGGGAATATGGCGCTACGTATAGTCTGGGCGCAAAAGCCGGTTGTACTGCCTCCGCAGCAGCATAAAATACTGTGGGCCGACACTGTTTATAGAAAAGCCATTGCCGCCAAAGATTCGCTGTTATTAGCCGAAGCCTACTATCTCTACGGGAAAGCATTTGATGGAGCGGGCAATTTTCTGACATCACAACGGTGGTTTATTAAATCATTGGCGATCATTGAACCACGTGGCGATTCGGAAAACTTGGCCCGTTTATATCGTTGGTTAACCGGTTCGGCGTTTCGGCAGGGTGACTATTTTAAGTCGACCAAATACGCAAAACTGGCGTTGGAGGTAGCCAGACGGATTAAGTCAAAGCCGTCGATTGCAATGGCTTATGGAGCGATTAGTGGTAATTATGCCAGAGATTGGTCGGAGGGAGGGAAACGCCCGAATCTGCCAAAATCTAATCCTGATTCGTTCAACTACTATTGGAAGTTGAACGAATCGTTTTTCGAAAAAAGTAAGAAGCCTCTGGATGTGCTCAATCATCACATGTATCTTGGCCAAAAACTTTGGTATGAAAAAAAGGACGTTGCTGGTAGTTCACATCTGAAAAAGGCTCTCGAACTGGCAACTGGCGAAGAACTGGCACATAGAGGTAGAGTGATGATGGAACTGGCTGCGATGTATGTTGACATGGGCAATAACAGCCAGGCTCAGTACTGGCTTCAGGAGGCTAGGCAGTTTTTAAGTAAAGGTACCTACGCAAACTCCTATCAATATCTTATTCGGCTTGAGTCTATTTCCCGTGATTACTACCTGAAACGTGGTGACTGGCGACGAACTTTTGACCATAGTATGAAATTGCATGAGCTTGAGCGTAGTAATTACATTGCCGATCGCGATGGTGCCGTTACGAGGCTTGGCGTTGAGTATGAAACCGAAAAGCGGGAAACGCTTCTGAAATCGCAGCAAAAAGAACTGACGCTACGTGCGGAGAACTTACGCTTTCAGCAACGATTTATGGCGACCATGGTTGCCTTGTTGATGTTTACCGTTGGGATGAGTTTTGTCTTTTTTCGACTTTATCGGAAAAATCAACGTATCAGTATACGTAACGAAGAGTTGGTAAAAGAGCAGAATCATCGGGTAAAAATAATTTACAGGTAGTATCCAGCCTACTCAATTTACAGGCAAATCGGCTGACAGATGAAAACGCTAGAAAGGCGGTTGAAGTGAGCCAGCTACGTATCGAAACGATGGCAATTCTGCACCGAAGGTTGTACGATAATGATACGTTGGCGCAGGTCGATTTGTCTGATTATATACCAGACCTGATTGAGAACGTATTACAATCGTTTGGCTTTGGGTATATACAGCCTGTGTATGAGCTGGAACCTGTTTTGTTATCCGCCGATCAGGCTCTCTCCGTAGGCTTACTGTTAAATGAACTGGCAACAAATGCTTGTAAATACGCTTTCCACAATCATAAAGAACCCATTTTTCGAGTTGTCTGTAAGCGGAAGAATAATCGAATTCATCTGGAAGTGGCCGATAATGGACCGGGTATCCAGTCACGATCAGCCAGCGAGTTAGGGGCCAAAACCCGCCAATCGTTTGGGATGCGATTGATTCAGATTCAGGTTGCTCAACTACGCGGAACTTATGCAATAACTAATCAGAACGGCTTCGTATTCACTCTTTACTTTTCCGTTGCAGCATAACCGTTGACAGGATGCTATCGATTAAATCCAAAAATCGACGTATCGGTATTCTGTCGGCCACGTAGTAAATCGGTAATAATGTCGGCGGCAATCATACTGAACAAAATACCGTTTCCGCCAAAACCAAGCGCAAAGTACGTATTCGGATGCTCGGCAACACTGCCTATATAAGGTAGTCCATCTTTGGTTTCGGCGAACGTACCACACCATTCATAGTCAATCGTAAATGGTAGTTCGGGAAATAGTTTACAGACAAACTGTTCGAGCTGACGACTTTTGCTACGTAGCAGCTTATCCCGTTTTACCGCGTTCCGAAAAGGTTCGTCTTTGCCGCCAATTAGTACCCGTTTATCGTCGGTAGTACGTAGGTAAAGATAAGGGCGGGCACTTTCCCAGAGCAGCGCATTCTGATACCAGAGTGTATTTTGCGGAATCGGCTTGCTGACCAGCGCATACGTTGAGTTAAAATCGACTACCCGTTTTGAGAGGTAATTTTGTGATTCATAGCCGCAGGCAACCACTAATTTTTTAGTTCTTACTTTATAACCGTTATACCCGTTTTCCAATAGTAACGTAACGTTATATTGGTTATGCTGAATATCCGTAACTTCAACCGTATCGAAAACCCGCGCTCCCTTCTGAATACAGTGTTGAAACAGAAACAGTGCATGAGCTAGCCGATACGCATCAACCTGTGCACCATCGTGCGGAAAATGCTCCCGTAAATCCGATTTATCACACCAATCGACCTGAATACTGTGTTTTTTTCGCTGCTCAAACTCCCTTTTCAGCGGTTCTATATCGTCTTTTTTTGATGCGTAATACACGCTTTTACGTAGCGAAAAGTGGGTATCAATGGCAAGTGACTGGATAATAGCCTGAACTTTATAGATGGCCTCGATACAAAGTTTATAGCTCCGAACCGCTTGTTGTTCGCCGATCAAATCAATCAGCTCGGTAAGCATAGTATCGATTTCGTACTATAGCAGGGCAGTGCTCCCCGACGTACTACCCAAGCCAATGTGCCGCTTTTCGAGCACCACAACCGGAAAACCAGCTTCGGTTAGCGACCAGGCAAGCAAAGCACCTGTGATGCCTCCGCCCATAATTACGATTTCGCTGTCAATATCTTCGTGTAAAAAAGGATAGGCGTTTAGTACGCCATTTTTGTAAAACCAGAATGGTTGTCCGCTCAATAAATCTATGGTACGTGGCGTATGGTAGGAGGTCAGTAGCTATAACAGAAAGTGAAATGGGTGTTGTAGGCAGGTATTAGATTCTTAAATGCAACAATGTTGCATTTAAGAATCTGGAGTGCTTTATTTGCAACATTGTTGCATTTAAAGATGATTTTGCATGAACGCTACTTCGCCAAAACTATTCATTTCTTTTGTCTTGCTGCTTATTACAGCAAATGCCTGTAAACAACAAACGGACGTTATTCCTGATGAAAAAGAAGCTATTTATAGCCGACTGCTCGTGACGGATGCCGACGGGACAACCGTATCGCTGATCAATCCTGTAGATCGAAAAAGTCAGGAGTTTCAGGCTCGCTTTTCGGGTTCAAGTCTATACGCAACACGCAGTGGACGCTACGCTACGTTGGTGAACTACGCCAACAACTACGTTCAATTTTTCGATTCCAATATCGAAGCCCATAACGATCATGTACACGTGCTGGGACAGCCTAAATGGTCGTCGTTGGTTTCTGAAGCCCCCAAACCAACCCACGTCTTTTTCTGGAATTCGGGTGGAGATCGGGTTGCTATTTTTAACGATGGAGATGCTACGTTGGCGTTAACAACCGAGTATGACCTCAGTGCGCCGGGAGCTAAGCCAAAAATGGTGAAAGTAGACGTAGCGCATCACGGTGCCGTTGTGGCATTCAGTAATAATACGTTTGCCGTTACGCAGAAAGATGGAACCGTTAGTAGTACGTTGCCCGAACGGGTTAAAATTGTAGACGAAAATGGCAACGTACTCAAAACGTCCGTATTGGCAACCAAAGGTATTCATGGGGATGCCGGAAATGGCGAATTAGCTCTGTTTGGTCACCCGGAAGGAATTCTGGTGGTTGCGAAAGATGGAAGCCAACGGACAATCAAAAACCCGGAAAGCTTTGGTCAGAACTGGCTTTCGGCGGTATATTACTGCGAAGGAACAGGAACATTTTATGGCTATAATGCCAAAATCGGTGTCTATCGAATCGACGTAGTGAAAAACCAGATAATGCCAGTAGTGGCAGACGATAAGGTTTCTCTTTTTAAGTTTGATAAAGAAGGACAGCGGGTGTTTGCGTTGCTTACCGACGGTACGTTGCAGGCTTACGACGGAAAAACCGATCAATTACTGGGTAGTGCTAAGGTTGCGGAGGCTATTGATGCTGCGGCCACCGTTAAACCAGATATGACGGTTTCCCGCAAATTTGTCTATATATCACAGCCTGAGCAGCGCGAAATTCGGGTTATTCAGGCAAATTCACTTGCGCGTTCTGAGCCGTTAAAATTAAGTAGACGACCCGCAAAACTGGTACTTTTTGGCGCTCAACTTGACCAGGCCGACTAGACAAACGAGCGACTTCCTGACAAATTCCACAACACAACGCCAGATTATGCGTAATTTTAAGGGCCAATTGGCCCTTTTTTTACGAATGAAAAAGTCAGAGATCCATTTTTCGGTTGAGTTAGACAACCAGAATATTCCCGAAAAAATCTATTGGGAAGCTACAGACAATCCTAACGAAGGATTAAGCGATACGCGTGCCATCGCCATTGCGCTTTGGGATCATTTTCACAACAGTACGCTCAAAATTGACTTATGGACCAAGGATATGGAAGTGGTCGATATGAAGCGTTTCCTGATTGAAATGATGAGTGGTATTGCCGATACAGCCGTAAATGCTACGGGCGACCAGCGTATGGCTGATGACATCGAGAACACATGTCGGGTACTCAGTAAGCGGCTCGAAGAGGAAATTAAGCAGCAGGAAAAACAGCAGTAGTGGCGTAGTGAAATGAATAATGTAAAATGTATAATGATTGACAATTTTATCTCTGATAACTAGAGACTTAACGCCATTCTGCTTGCATTCTACATTATTCATTCTCCATTTTACATTATTCACTACATACTGGCCGTTAATTTGCTAGTTCCTGTTTACGAACGATTTTCTTATTCATGAAAAAGATTTTTCTGCTGCTTTTCGTAGCAAACATCGCTCTTGCTCAAAAGGGAGGAATTAATTTTCGGCAGATTCCCATCAGTGCCGTATTTCAGGAAGCAAAACGGGCCGGAAAACCAGTATTTATTGAGGTTTTTTCGCCGACTTGCCATGTTTGTGAGAGCTTTGTTCCTACGCTTCAGGATGCGCGGGTTGGGAAGTTCTATAATAGCAAGTTTGTGAGTACGAAACTGGATATTAACCAGCCTGCTACCCGCTCATTCCTCGAAACCCGCCATCTTTTTGTACCGTCGCTGCCGCTATTTCTGTATTTCGACCCGCAGCAGAATATGGTTCACTTTGCCATGAGCAACAACTCGACCGACGAGGTTATTCGGCACGGTACCAGCGCATTAGATCCACAGAGTCGTAGCCAGACCATGAAGTCGCGTTTTCAGCAGGGCGAACGATCGCCTAATTTTCTGATTGATTATGCGATGTTTGCCCGCGTAACCCGTGATACGGTGGCGAATATGGCTGCCATGAACGAATATGCGCGTCAACAATCGGCCGCGAACTTCGCGAATCAGACAAACTGGCTGGCTCTGCAAAAACTGGTTCTTGATTACGAAAATCCGATGTTTCAGTATATGCTTGGGCATCTTGATACGTATCGGAAATCGTATGGTGCACAGGAAACCCAGCAGGTGGCCGAAAATATTCTGATGTCGTCGTTATATAGTGGTCGGGGAGCACTGTTTCCGGCACCTAAAGTTCTGGAAATCAAGCAAGGTTTAACTAAAATCGGTATCGACCCGAAAATAGCCGCCAACCGAACGTTACTGCCCGAGGTGAATGCCTACTTCCGGGCAAAGCAAACAGCAAAAGCTACTGAACGTATGGATAATCAGGTGAATACGAATCAGTTGACGGCTCCTGAATATATCTACATATCGCGACTTTTCAACCGCAGTAGTCCCGACGTATCAGACGTACCAACGGTGGTAAAATGGGTCAATAAAGGATTGGCTCTGAAGCCCGCACCTAAAGAACAGGCCGATTTGTATTACGAACAGGCCGAAGCGTATCGTCGGGCAGGGAAAACCGCTGATGCACAGAAAGCAGCTCAAAAGTCGATGGAGATGGCACAGGCCAGCAAAATCGATACCCGCCGGAATGTGGAGCAGATGGCGAAACTGAAGTGATTTTAATGTACAATGCATAATGGAGAATCTATAATGATTTTAGGGTACATTCCTCATTATAGATTCTCCATTATGCATTGTACATTACTTCTCTACCAACGTAGCAACTTGCCAGCGTTGTGCTACGTTCAGGGTGTAATCGACAAAGGCACGGGCGGTACGTGCATATACTTCGTGGCCAATAAAATGCCCATTTTCGTCCAGATTGATAGCGGTTTCGTGCGACTCATACAACTTGGGCGATACAATCGAATAGCTGTTAGTGAAGCTAATAATCTTGTTTGTTACCGTTGTCATATCCAGTGCTGGCTGACGGCCACCACGACCGTTCGAAATGCCTACCATAGCGAATACCTTATTGTTGAACAGGTATTTAAAGGCAGGTCCGCCAAGCTGATGAATCGTGTTTGTGGCTTGCGGTGGTGCTGTCCAGTTGTATTCGGGTGAGGCAAAAATAACCAGATCGGCAGCGTTCCAGGTGCTGATAAGCTCCTGCTGAAATGGAGTAAGTTTATCGGCATGAAGGGTTCCCTGACCCACAAACGGTATATCGTACTGTTCAAAAGAAACAACTGAAACCTCATGCTGATCATCTTCGGTCAGTATGTGCCGGAGGTAATTCACGAAACGTAGTGAATTGCTATTTGGGCGCGATGAGGTAGAAATAAGCGCAATTTTCATCTTAGTAGGTCTATTCAATACGCTAACAAAACCCCGACCTTTTCGCTTTAGTTCGATGCAGGATTCGGGTGTTATTTGCAACGTTTCTGGTAAAAACAGAGTCTATTAAGTAGATTGTCTTTCAAACGATTGGGAGCTTATGAAATGTGCTACGTTATTTTTTTTGCTTCTGTCAGGTTGTGCTTATGCTCAGGCACCGTATTCGATTATTCGTCGGGATTCGTTACCCTCTGTTTTTCCGCCAGATGTGATGCCGAATGCCCGACCCAACAACGCCTTTTATCGGCACCCTTCCGACCCTAATAACGTACTGCGTGCTACGTTAGATAATATGCCGATCAAAGTGCCTGATACGTCGCTGACTTACAGTTCGTTACGTGACTTTTCTCCTCACCGCCGACAGCAAGTGCTGCCATTTCTGAAACCAATGCCCCGTATTTTGCCAAAGCGGTTTAAGTAATAGGCTCAAAATCAATTTGCTACGTTAAAAGCGAATCCAATGCTTGCTGAAGGTCGGCTAATAAATCGTCGGCATATTCAAGACCTACCGAAATACGTAGCAGATTCGGGGGAGAAGTTGAATTTGGACCTTCGGCACTAGCCCGGTGCTCAATCAGGCTTTCAACCCCCCCCAAGCTCGTTGCACGGGTGAAAAGGGTTAATTTTCCAATAAATCGTAACGCGTTCACAGCACCGCCTTTCACTCGAACAGAAAGCATCGCACCCGGCCCGATCATTTGCCGGTCAATAAGCTCACGTTCTGGATGATTGTTTAAGCCAGGATAATGTACCTGTTCTACTGCCGGATGATTGACTAGGAATTCGGCAAGCTGCTGTGCCGTAGCACTTTGTGCCCGAACACGAACGGCCAGTGTTTTGATACCCCGACTTACCAGCCAGCAATCGAAAGGAGACGGCACCGCTCCTGACAGCCCCTGAATTAGCCGAACCCGCTGGCTAAATTCGTCCTCTTTCTTAAAAATCAACGCTCCGCCTAACACATCGCTATGGCCACTTAGGTATTTTGTGGTCGAGTGCATTACTACGTCGCAACCATGTTCGAGCGGGCGTTGTAATACAGGAGTTGCCCATGTATTGTCGCATACACACAAAGCTCCAGATTCATGTGCCAACTCGCTGATTGCCTGCAAATCCTGAATCGTTAACCGGGGGTTAGAAGGTGTTTCGCACCAGATCAGGCGCGTATTTTCATGAATAGACGAGCGAACCGCTTCCAGATCGCTCAAATCTACACGCGTGTAGGTAAGTCCCCACGGATGAAAAACCTGTTCCAACAGGGCAGGGGTGCCAAAGTAAGCATCAGTCGAAAGTACTACGTGGTCGCCGGGACGTAGCGCCTGTAACAACGTCATGGTTGCAGCTTGCCCCGAACTAAAGGCCATACCAACGGCACCTCCTTCGAGCGCGGCTACAGCTTTTTCGAGCGCTTCCCGATTTGGGTTGTTGGTTCGAGTGTAAAGGTATCCGGCCGATAACTCATTGTTCTCGTTACGTGCAAATGTGGTTGACAGGTGAATTGGAGGAACCACAGCACCCGTAGCGGAATCGGGCTGATGTGTGGCTCGAAGGGCAAGCGTATCGAAGTGCATAGGTGTTTTTGTTGAATAAACGGCGCATTTTTTGCAGCCGAAGTTCAGGGTTTCTATCGGTTAATTTGCTATTAAAAGTCCGCAAATTGACCGGCAAGGGCTCTTTTCTCTTTAATTTTGACCGAAACAACCTGATAATGGCTTACTTAGATCCGTATACTTCTGTACTGACGGCCCAAACCGCAGCGCATCTGCTACGTCGTGCTACGTTCGGGCCAACCCAGGCTGAAATCACCAGTTTTACCGGGCTAACGGCTACTGTGGCTGTTCAGCAACTCATTAGCAACGCCAGTTATTCGCCACCTCCGCCAATCGATTTGGACAGTAACCAGCCTACGGGCGGGCAAACCTATATGGACAAGCCGTTCGACCACGGACGGAATTTCGAGCTAGGGCACTACCTCCGCTTATGGTGGCTGGGAATCATGGCATCGCAAACCACCCCGGTCAGTCTGCTCGACAAACTCACTTTATTCTGGCAAAACCACTTCGTTACCACCCGCGAAGGCGTAGGTGATTATCGATTTTTGTATCAATATCTGCTGCTGCTACGTAATGGCGCACTGGGGAATTTTCGGACGCTGGTTACCCAGATTACGAAAGATCCGGCCATGCTACGTTACCTCAACGGTAATGAAAATGAAGTTGGTAAACCCAACGAGAATTACGCCCGTGAGTTGCAGGAACTGTTTACTGTGGGTGTTACGGACTTCGCGGGGAACAAAAATTATACGGAAGATGATGTAAAAGAGGCTGCGCGCGTGCTGACGGGTTGGCAGTACACCAATTTTGAGGTACACGGTTCAACTAATTTTACGACGGTATTTGCGCTCGACAAGCACGATACCACCAACAAAACATTTTCGAGTCATTACAATGGTGCTACCATAACAGGACGTTCAATAGCTACCGCTGGCGATGATGAGTTGGCCGACTTAGTAACTATGTTGTTGAGTCATCCCCAATGTCCGCTATTTATCTGCCGAAAGCTGTATCGGTGGTATGTTAACCCGAACGTTGATCAGACCATTGAAGATAACGTAATTATTCCGCTGGCCAATTTCTTCGCCAGCCCGACCAATAACTTTGCCATCCAGCCAGTGATTGTCAAGTTGTTGACCAGCCAGATTTTCTTTAATGAATCGAATATTGGTTCGATGGTGAAAGCCCCCGTCGATCTGGCAGTGGGTTCGATGCGGATTTTTAATCAGCCGGTTCCGGCATTGGTAACGGACTATACGGCCTTTAAAAACTATACCGATTTTCTGTATTATCAGATGCAGGATATGCTCCAGCCTATCATGGATCAGCCATCGGTATTCGGTTATGAACCTTATTACCAGACTGGTTACTCCAAAATATGGATCAATACAACCACTATCGGTTACCGCTATCAATATACCGATGCTTATGTGCTACGTTGGCTCAACATCAAGCCGGGTTACCTGATGGGCATCGACGTAGTGGCCTGGGCTACACAATTGCAACGTGACGATTCGCCAACGGGTGATTTTTCAGACGTAGCGGTTACGCCTGCCATCACCTGTACAGATATCGTCAATACGTTTATCCAAAACCTGTTTGCTGTTGAGCTTTTCGCTTCGCAGGTCGATTTTCTGATCGATACCATCATGATGCAGGAGTTGCCCCGAACGTCGTGGAATTTTGAGTGGAATGCCTACCGCTCAGATACAACCAATACGGGTGCCCGCTATGCCGTGATGGTACGTATGCAGAACTTGATGAAATACGTGCTGCGTATGGCCGAATACCATATCTGTTAAACGGCCATACGTACTAAAAAGGTTGGGTTTAGGAAACGCATTATTACGTTAGAGGATTGACTTGATAAGCCCGCCTTCAACCCGAATCGAAGCACCGTTGGTTGCCGAAGCCAGCGAACTAACGTAATATGCTACCGTATCGGCTACCTCCTCAACCGAGGCAAAGCGCTGGAGCAGCGAAGTAGGACGCATATTTGTAAAGAAATCCTTCTCGACTTCATTGACCGACGTATTACCTGCTTTTGATAAATCTTCCAGAAATGTACCAACTCCTTTTGATTTGGTAGGGCCGGGCAAAATGGAGTTGACCGTTACGTCGGTTCCTTTGGTTAGTTGGGCCAATCCACGGCTAACGGCAAGCTGTGCGGTTTTTGTCATGCCGTAGTGAATCATTTCTTCGGGAATAAACACGGCCGACTCACTAGAAATAAAGATGATACGTCCCCAGTTCTTTGCCAGCATTTTAGGAAAAACGTGCCGCGATAACCGAATGCCGCTCATTACGTTGACTTCGAAAAGCCGAAACCAGTCGTTGTCAGGAATTTCGACAAAGGGTTTTGGCTCAAAAATGCCCGCATTATTAATCAGAATGTCGATGTCGGGCAATTGAGCCAGCAGGTTATCGACTTCTGCACTTTTAGAAAAGTCTGCAGGAATACCCGAAACCTTATACTCGGAATTTAAGGCTGCTAAATCAGCAACGGCTTGATTAACACTTTGCTCGGTGCGCCCATTGATTATCACCTGAGCACCTTCTTCCAGAAGTCGTTTCGCAATAGCATAGCCAATTCCGGCGGTAGAGCCACTAATAAACGCAATTTTATCTTTAATTTTTAAGTCCATAAACTTCTGCTGCTTTAATGAAATTACCCGTTTTAAGGATTGTTTACAACATCTAGCAACGATGAAGAACGGAGGTCAGTTCTTTTAAGATATAGTCAAATTTTTAATGAGTATTTGTACTTAATGATCATATTTTGCTGTTTTTTTTATTTATATTTATGATTATTAAAAATCGTAAACTTATTTTTAATTAAAAAGTTGTTAATGCTGGTTTAGTTACGATTTTTAGCTTAATTTTATTGATTAAACGGTACCTCCATTCCAAAATTGAAACACAGCTAATTGTTTTCTTTAACGTAACATACTGATTGATGCCATACCTGGATCAGTATACTCAACCTTTAACGGCCAAAACAGCTGCACACCTGTTGCGCCGTGCTACGTTTGGCCCCACTCAGGCCGAAATTACCAATTTTACGGGGCAAACAGCAGCTTCGGTCGTCCAGCAACTCATCAACAACGCCAATTATTCTCCTCCTCCGCCTATTGATTTAGATAGTACAAAATCAACAGCCGGACAAACGTATCTGGACAAACCATTTAACGGCGACCGAAATTTTGATTTCGGACATTATCTGCGCTATTGGTGGATGGGATTGATGACGTCGCAAACGGCACCGCCAAGCCTACTCGATAAACTTACGCTGTTCTGGCAAAACCATTTTGTTACAACGCGGGAAGTGGTCGATGACTATCGTTTTGTAAATCAGTATCTTCTATTGCTACGTAATGGTGCACTGGGGAATTTTCGGACGCTGGTTACCCAGATCAGCAAAAACCCGGCCATGCTACGTTACCTCAATGGGAATGAGAACGAAGTAGGCAAACCCAACGAGAACTACGCCCGCGAATTGCAGGAATTATTTACTGTGGGAGCCGTCGATTTTGCGGGTAACAAGAACTATACGGAAGATGATGTGAAGGCCGCTGCTCGTGTGTTAACGGGGTGGAAATACACCGGTTATTGGGTCAATGGTTCAACGTCATTTGGCACTACGTTTACGCTGTCTAAACATGACAAAACCAATAAGCAGTTTTCGAGTAACTATGGCAATTCCGTAGTAGTAGGACGTAACTCGACTACAGCAGGTGATGAGGAGTTGACCGATCTGGTGACCATGCTGTTGAATCACCCCCAGACTCCCCGTTTTATCTGTCGAAAGCTGTATCGATGGTACGTTAACCCGAACGTTGATCAGACCATAGAAGACAACGTCATTATTCCGCTGGCCGATTTTTTTGCCAGTTCCGGTAATAATTACGCAATTCAGCCAGTGATTGTGAAATTACTGACGAGTCAGATTTTCTTTGATGAATCGAATATTGGTGCGATTATTAAATCGCCGGCTGAGCTGGCAATAGGAGCCATGCGCTTTTTCAATCAGCCTGTTCCAGACATGAATACCAAATATGCTGCCTTTAAAGTATATTTCGATTTCATGTTCTGGCGTATGCGCGATCTGCAAATGGCGTTGATCGATCAGCCGTCGGTATTTGGCTATGAGCCTTATTATCAAACTGGATACTCCCGTATCTGGATGAATACAACGACCATTGCACTACGTAGTGATTATACCGATGCGTATATCTGGCGATGGCTACAGGTGGAACCCGGTTATAAAATGGGTATCGACGTAGTGGCCTGGATTACCACCGTGCAGCAGAGTTTATCAGCAACGAATGCATTTTCAGATGTTTCCGCTACAGCTTCTGTTTCCTGTACGGAAGTGCTGGCTGCGTTCAGTAAAAATCTCTATGCTACAGATCTGTTTCAGACGCAAAAAGATTTTCTGATCAATACCATTATGATGAGTGGCCTTCAGTGTTCATCCTGGGAATTTGAATGGAATCGTTACCGCACAACTCCTACCAATACGAATTATAAAAATGCGGTTCAGTATCGATTGCAGAATTTACTGAAATACATGCTCCGCATGGCCGAGTATCACCTTTGTTAGTCAGTAGTCAACTTGTCGATAGTCACGGATTTTAGACAGTTTTCACAATTGACTAACGACTGAAACTGGTATCCACTTTTTCGTATGAAACGTAGAGATTTTTTAGCGGCTGCGTCGGCCACTGTATTGCCGGTAATGCTGGAGGGTTTTGGGCTTAAGGCCATGTCGCGTCAGTCGGCGCTGGTGCAATCGCTGTTAGGAACGGCTGCTGCCGCCAGTGATCGCGTATTGGTAATTATTTACCTCAATGGCGGAAATGATGGCCTTAACACAGTAATTCCGCTTGATCAGTACTCATTGTATACTGGCTTACGTAGCAATATCGCTATTCCACAAGCTTCAGTTCTGGCATTGGAAGGCAACCCGGCAACGGGGCTTCATCCGGCAATGACGGGATTGCGAAATCTATATAACGAGGGAAAAGTATCGCTTATTCATTCCGTATCTTACCCCAATCCCGACCAGTCGCACTACCGGGCTACAGACATCTGGATGACGGGCGTAGATGCGAACCAGACGTCGGAATCTGGTTGGGCTGGTCGGTATCTGGAAAATCGATTTCCGGGTTATCCGGCGGGTTATCCGAACCCGCAGATGGAAGACCCACTTGCTATTCAGATTGGGTATTTGACTTCTACGGCTTTGTTGGGTAGTCAGCAATCAATGGGAATTGCCCTGAGTAACCCCGACAGCTTTTATCAATTGGTTGGATCGGGCGGGCAGACGTCGCCCGGCGATTTGCCCTGTTGTGAAGCGGGCGAGCTGATTTCGTATATTAGGCGGCAACAGGCACTTTCGGTAGGCTATGCGTCTGAAATAAAACTGGCTGCCGATGCAGGGAAAAATCTGGCTACGTATCCGGATGCTACGGCTAAAAACTCACTGGCCGATCAGCTTAAAATTGTAGCCCGGCTTATCGATGGCGGCCTCAAAACGAAAATTTACTTCGTGTCGCTGAGCGGTTTCGATACGCACTCAACACAGGTAGATAGTACTGATGTACGTATTGGTGCTCATGCTTCTTTGTTGGGTAAACTTTCGGATGCTATCGCTGTTTTTCAACAGGATTTGAAACTGATGGGAAAAGAAGATAGGGTGGTTGGAATGACGTTCTCCGAGTTTGGTCGTCGCGCCAATTCCAACAACTCGAAAGGGACTGACCATGGTATTGCTGCGCCAATGTTTGTGTTTGGGAGTAGTGTAAAACATCGTACAATCGGCCAGAATCCAGATTTGGCTACGCTGGTAGGGTCGGGAGCCAACAAAGATGTGCCCATGCAGATCGACTTTCGCCGGGTGTATACCGACGTATTGAACGACTGGTTTGGCGCCAATCGCAGTACAACCAATACGTTACTCTTCCGCGAATTTCCGACGGTTTCGTTGTTCTCCGATACGGTTGAGACAGTTGCATCAGGTAACTGGCAGGATCGAAACGTTTGGACCGTTGGTCGGGTACCGTTTGCGAATGAATACGTAAAAGTAAACGCAGGCCACACCTTAACGCTAGATCAGACGGTGATGGTGAAAAATATAAAGCTGGAAGGCAAAATCAAAGTCAATGGCCCTTACACAATTCGTATGGTGGGGTAATACAGTTGGTTAACTAGAATGGTTGCTTCGTATCCGGTTATTCTGCTACCTTTACGCTAAACCGTATGCAAGCATACCATTTATGGATCAGTCTTATCAGTCGCTGGAATTTGCTACACATCAGAACGTATTGACCGTTACGTTGCTGGGGCCGGGCAAAGGAAATGCCATGGGTCCCGAATTTTGGGATGAACTGCCCAAAGCCATGGACGAGATTAACCGGATGGCCGATGTGCGTTGTGTTATTTTCCGAGGTAGTGGCGATCATTTTAGTTACGGACTCAACGTAGCACAGATGATGCCTCGCCTGAGCAGCATGACCACTGGTACAGTACAGGCACAGAAACGTGTGGAATTAATGGCCCAAATCCGGCACATGCAATCCGGTTTTCAGAAAATGCATGAATCGCCCAAACCGATCATTGCCGCTATTCATGGCTGGTGCATTGGTGGGGGCGTAAACATGATTGCTGCTGCCGATATTCGGTTGTGTTCACGAGAGGCCCGGTTCAGTTTGCGCGAAGCTAAACTTGCTATTACACCAGATATTGGTGGACTTCAGTTTCTGCCCCAACTTATTGGTCAGGGTTTCACGCGGGAAATGGCATTTACCGGTGCCGATTACGATGCAGCATTCGCCGAACGTAGCGGGTTGGTAAACCATGTCTATGATACGCCGGAAGCTCTCTTTGCCGCTGCCGATACGTTGGCCCGTCAGATTGCCGACAATCCCGCATCGGCGGTGCAGGGAGCCAAACAAGTGCTAAATTACAGCCTGAACAAATCTATCGAAGATGGCTTGCAATACGTAGCGGTCTGGAACTCAAGCCAACTCCAATCCGACGATTTCTCCGAAGCGATACAGGCGATGCTTGAGAAACGTAATCCTGAATTCAACAAAAGAGCGAAAGCGTGAATGAACGGTCCGCCGTAGCGGTGAAAGAGCGAAAATAGCTACAGACTAATCGCTCTTTCACCGCTACGGCGGACCGTTCATTCATTCTTTCGCTCATTCATTCTTTCACTATGAACGCAACAGGAATGCTTCGCGAAGGAGCCATGCAGGGTAAAACCATTATTGTAACAGGAGGAGGGACTGGACTAGGTAAGTCTATAAGCCGATACCTGCTCGAATTGGGAGCTAATGTTACTATTTGCAGTCGAAGACAGGCCGTACTAGATGCTACTGCGAAGGAATTGATGGACGAAACAAAAGGGGAGGTACTAGCGGTTGCCTGCGATGTTCGTAACTCGCTGGAAATTGAGCAGGTGATTGCCCAAACCATCGAAAAATTTGGGAAAATAGACGGCTTGCTGAATAATTCGGCTGGCAACTTTATCAGCCCCACCGAACGATTATCGTACAAAGCGTTCGATACGATTGTCGACATTGTGCTACGTGGTACGTATTATTTCACGCTGGCTGTTGGTAAATATTGGATTGAGAACAAGATTCCAGGTACGGTGCTGAATATTTCCACTACGTATGCCACTACGGGTTCAGGCTACGTAGTGCCGTCGGCGGTGGCCAAAGGTGGAGCGTTAATTATGACGAAATCACTGGCCGCTGAATGGGGTAAATATGGTATTCGGCTCAATGCCATTGCACCTGGGCCATTTCCAACGAAAGGAGCCTGGGAGCGGTTATTTCCAGAACCACTAATAAAACTTATGGACCCCGTTAGCCGCATACCGCTCAAGCGGGTAGGCGAGCATGGCGAACTGGCGAATCTGGCAGCCTTTCTACTGTCTGATTATTCGGGTTTTATCACCGGCGAAACTATTACCATTGATGGGGGAGAAGTGCTGATGGCTGGCGAGTTTAATCATCTGGAAAACGTTAAGTCTGAACAATGGGATATTATTGAACGGACTATCAAACAGGCAAATCGGGCCAGTAAGAAAGAAGGTAGTGAATAAATCCGTGCTGCGTAGCAAGTAGCTAAAAAAGTCAAAGGTTGCAGTGCTTTCCTTCTTACAAGAGCGCTACAACCTTTGACTTTTGCTATTTATTTATCTTGCCTGAGTATCGACAATTTTAAGCTGCTTCGCCGACAAGCATCAGCGCACCAACTGTTACGTTCGACGTTTCATCGATCAGGATAGCTCCGCCCGTAGCGCGATTTTTCTGATATGGATCGAAGCTGATGGGCTGTGCAGTACGTAGTACCACTTTGGCCAGATCGTTCAGTTTCAGCCCATCAACATCTTGGGTTTCTTCATACGTATTGACATTTAGTTGGTAAGCAATTTCACGTACCGAACAACGTGTACGGAACGTACCAACCTGCAATATGTATTTATTACCAACCTTGAATTCTTTCGAATCCATCCAGCACAGCATAGCCTCTACGGTTTGGCTACTAACGGGCTGGTTATCGGAACGTACTATCAAATCTCCCCGGCTGATATCGACATCACTTGATAAGTGAAGTACTACTGACATTGGCGAAATGGCTTCGTCTAACTGTTTTTCGGCAATTTCTATAGCGTCGATTGTTGACGTTTCCCCAGAAGGAAAAACCGTAATCGCATCACCCTTGCGGAACTGACCGCTAGTAATTTTGCCTGCATAGCCCCGATAATCGTGAAGCTCAGCGGTTTGCGGACGAATAACGTATTGCACTGGAAAACGGGCTGGATGATGCGCTTCGGTCTGGCCGTTTATATCATCGTCAAGAGCAACCTGTTCGAGATGCTCCAGCAGCGTAGGGCCATCGTACCAAGGCATAGCAGTAGATTTATCTACTACGTTATCACCGTTGAGCGCGCTTAGTGGAATGTACGTAACCTGGTGTACATTGAGTTTCTTCGCCAGTTCGGCGTAGTGAATGCAGATATCTGAAAATACATCCTGCGAATTATTCACTAAGTCCATTTTATTGACGGCCACCACAATGTGTGGAATACCCAGCAACGATGCAATCAACGAATGCCGACGGGTCTGCTCCGCTACGCCGTGCCGTGCATCGACCAGAACCACAGCCAGTT
This sequence comes from Spirosoma daeguense, assembly GCF_054776875.1. Lineage (NCBI taxonomy): Bacteria > Pseudomonadati > Bacteroidota > Cytophagia > Cytophagales > Cytophagaceae > Spirosoma > Spirosoma daeguense. The sequence goes on along the minus strand of NZ_BAAHBF010000002.1, from coordinate 1,013,248 downwards.
GGCAGTTCGACGCGCCCGTGACCATGTTACGGGTATACTGAATATGCCCCGGCGCATCGACAATAATGAATTTACGTTTTGGGGTCTGAAAATAGCGATATGCTACGTCGATGGTAATACCCTGTTCGCGTTCGGAACGTAGTCCGTCGGTAAGCAGAGCCAGATCAATTTCGCCGTCGTCACGGCTTTTGCTGGCCCGCTCAATGGCTTCGAGCTGATCGGCCAGAATAGATTTGGAATCGTAAAGAAGCCGCCCGATGAGCGTGCTTTTGCCGTCGTCGACCGAACCGGCGGTTATAAAACGTAGTAAGTCCATTCTAATGAGTGAAAGAGTGAAAGAGCGAAAGAGTGATTAGCTACCTGCGCTCATTCACTCTTTCGCTCTTTCACTCATTAAAAATAGCCGCCTTTTTTGCGGTCTTCCATAGCGGCTTCGGAGAGCTGATCGTCCATACGGGTTTCGCCACGTTCGGAAATACGAGTTGCCTGAATCTCATCGATAACGGCATCGAGTGTATCCGCTTGTGATTCAGATGCTGCCGTGCAGGAAATATCGCCCACGGTACGGAAACGAACCCGGCGCGTAACGAGCTGATCGTCTGCTTCTGGTTTAATAACACCACCGGCTGTAGCCATTAGTTTACCATCACGAACCAACAATTCACGCTCATGAGCGAAGTAAATGCTGGGCAGTTCGATTTTTTCACGACGTATGTAATTCCATACATCAAGTTCAGTCCAGTTCGAAATGGGGAATATCCGTACGTTTTCGCCTTTGTGAATCCGACCGTTGTAGAGGTTCCAGAGTTCAGGACGCTGGCGTTTTGGGTCCCAGGAACCGAATTCGTCACGTACTGAAAAAACACGCTCTTTTGCCCGTGCTTTTTCTTCGTCCCGACGGGCACCACCAATACAGGCGTCGAATTCAAACTCCTCAATCGTGTCGAGTAACGTAAAGGTTTGCAGGCCGTTACGGGTTGCGTTACGTCCCGTTGGTTCTTTTAGATTCTTAGTCCGAATGGTATCTTCTACGTAGCGAACAATGAGTTTTTCTCCGATACGTTCGGCCAGATCATCGCGGTAATCAAGTGCTTCCTGAAAGTTATGGCCCGTATCGATATGAACCAGTGGAAACGGAAATTTTCCGGGCCGAAATGCTTTCAGTGCCAGGTGGACCAGTGTAATGGAATCTTTGCCGCCCGAAAACAACAGGGCAGGGCGCTCAAATTGTCCGGCAACCTCCCGCATAATATGGATGGCTTCGGATTCGAGCTGATCTAGATAATCGAGTTTCATCTTAAGGAGCGAAAGAGCGAATGAGCGAAAGAATGATAAGCGTAGAAATAACGCTCTTTCAGTCTTTCGCTCTTTCACTCATTTTACATGTAATCCACATTCTTTTTTGGAGTTGTCTTCCCACCACCACCGGCCAGCGCGAAAATCTTCGCCTTCCTGAATGGCGCGGGTGCAAGGCTGACAGCCGATGCTCACAAAGCCCCGGTCGTGAAGCGGGTTATACGGTACGTGATTGTCTTTAACGTACTGTTTTACCTGTTCAAAAGACCAGTCCATGATCGGGTGGAATTTGAAGAGATTGTGGGCATCGTCCCACTCAAGCTGTGTCATCGTCTGCCGATTGGCCGATTGTTCGGCACGAATTCCCGTTATCCAGACTTTGTTTCCAGCGAGTGCCCGATTTAATGGTTCGATTTTTCGGATAAAACAGCATTCTTTCCGATTCTCAATCGACTCATACATGCTGTATGGGCCTTTGTCGGTCAATAGTTTCTCAACAGCATCTGCTTTCGGAAAGTATGTTTCGATTTTTACCCCGTAGCGGTCGTTGGTTTTTTTCCAGACCGAATACGTCTCGGAAAACATCCGGCCTGTATCAAGCGTAAAGATTTTGATAGGAATGTTGTTCGACAGAATCAGGTCGGTAATTACCTGATCTTCATAGCCCAGGCTGGTCGAGAAAACGATTTCGCCGGGAAACAGATCGGCCAGTTTACGTAAGGCTTCTACATTACTTAAGCCACTTAACTGATTGGTCAGGCTTTCGAGCGTGTATGTGGTAGGTTCGGCAATCATACTATTTATTTTAGTAATACAGCCTTACCCGTCTTTGCCGACTGGCGGGCCGCATCCAGAATTTCTACGACGATTACGTTATTTTCTAATGACGTTAAATCGTCGGGTTTAGTTTCGCCACGTAGCAGTTTTGCATAATACGCAAACGGGTCAGAAGCAGGGGCTTCGGTCTGTGTTGCTTCGAGGGCGTGTTCTTCCTTTTCTTTGGTCAGTCGAACACGCATCTTGGAGCTATCGATGGTTTTTACATAACCTGTTTGCCCGTAGACTTCCATATCTTTCCGGCCAAATGGCCAATTCCACGACCCCTGAATGATGGCTTGTGCTTTGGGATAGGTCAGAATAATGGTCGCTTCGTCGTCAACTTTCGGGTAAATATCGGGCTTTATTTGCTGCGTAACAGCCAAAACAGAAGTAGGTCGCTGGTTGTGCATGAGCCAGGTCGACAGATTGGCGCCATAACAACCGAAATCAAACAACGCACCCGCTCCATTTTTAACCGGGTCGGTCAGCCATTCGAAAAACTGCGGACTTACGTTGATTTCCTTTGGTCCTTCATGACCATCGTGTACGACAATTTTCCGCAAATCGCCGATGGCTTTGTCTGAATGGGCAAGCGCGTAGGCCTTATGGGTACTACCGTACCAGGTTGTTTCGTAATTCGTCAGCAATTGAATCTTATGCTTTTTCGCCAGTGATTCCATTTGTTTGACGTCGGTAAACGTAGTGGCCAGCGGTTTTTCGACCATTACGTGAATACCACGTGGAGCGCAACCTTCTACCGTTTTTTTATGATCGGCAATTGGCCCGAAATCTGTAACGGCTTCTGGTTTGACTTTGTCGAGCATTTCGGTAAGCGTCGGATACACCAGACTCATCGGGAAGCCAAACCGCTTGGAAAGACGTTCGGCTACGTCACGATTGGCTTCGACAATGCCTACAATTTCGATATCTGTCTGATTTGCCTGTTTGAACCCTTTGTTCAGAATACCCCCAACATGATCATGCACCAGTCCTACTACGCCCACGCGAAGGGGTTTCTGCGCTGTCTGGCCATTTGCCACACAGGCAATCAGAAGACAGACTATGAGTGTAAATGTGCTACGTATCATCGTTTGTTAAGGGTAAGGAGAATTGAACGAATCCGTTTGGATGAGCTTGCTACAGTAGAATTTTTTGCTGTAGATCAGTTCGTTTTTCCATCGTTGCTCCATCAACTCGATTGATAAAAACGATCTTTCCGATAAATCGGTAAACGAATACTGTGGTTCGCTAAGTGCTACGTTAGCTTGCTCATCGATAGCCAGATTGAGCTACTTTAACCGTATAGTTGCTACGTTCGTCAGCTTCGATAAGCTGTCTTGCATGCGCAACCCAATTGGCAAAGCGCGTTATTGATCAGGCTACTTTCTCCTTAATCACTTCGGCCGACTTTTCTACTGCTTGTGTGAAATCTTCGATTAAATCCTCAACAGCTTCCAATCCTACCGAAATTCGAATCAGTCCGGGTGTGATGCCCAATGATGCTTTCTCCTCTGGTTTCAGTTTGGCGTGTGTAGTTGTATCTGGATTGGTTACTATGGTGCGAGAATCGCCAAGGTTTGATGAGAGGGTTGGTATAGTCAGGGCATCGTAAAAAGCTTTTACCCGCTCGAAACCGCCTTCCAGCTCAATCGTGACGATAGCACCGCCGGCAGCCATTTGTTTTGTGGCCAACTCATATTGCGGATGCGAGGGCAGAAATGGATATAGTACCCGTGCTACGTCGGCATGACCATCCAGAGCTTCGGCCAGTTGCAGCGCGTTGCGGCAATGGCGTTCCATGCGCAAATCCAGCGTTTCCAAACTTTTCGAGAGCACCCATGCATTGAACGGCGACAATGACGGACCCGTATGCCGGGCGAAGAAACGTATCGGCTGAATTAAATCGGCACGACCAACAACAATGCCACCCAGTACGCGCCCCTGGCCGTCCATGTATTTTGTAGCTGAATGAACCGATAAGTCAGCACCGTAATCAATCGGAGTTTGTAGGATCGGCGTAGCAAAGCAGTTGTCGACGTTGAGGATAAATCCGTATTTGGCTTTTAACCGACCAAGCATTTCGAGATCGACCAGTTCAAGGCCGGGGTTCGATGGTGTTTCCAGATACACCATGCGGGCGGCCGGCGTTCCGGCGTTGGGTTGTATAGCTGCTTCCCACTCGGCTTCGGTTGCCGTAGCATCAACGTAGGTGTGGGTAATTCCCCATTTACTCAAAATCTGGGTAATAATCTGATGGGCTGATCCAAACAAAGCCCGACAAGCCACTATGTGGTCGCCCGATTTCAACAAACCTGCCATACTGGCAAAAACCGCAGCCATTCCTGTTCCCGTTGCAATGCCATCTTCGGCATTTTCAAGCATACACACTTTCTCTACGAATTCTGATACGTTAGGATTCGAGAAACGTGAGTAAATATTTCCGGCTTCCGTTTCGTCGAACAGGGCTTTCCCCTGTTCAGCACTTTCAAAAGCAAAACTCGACGTAAGATAAAGAGGAACAGAATGTTCGCGATTCAGTGATTTAGCCGTCTGAATGCGAATAGCTTTGGTTTGTTTTTTCATAGACTTATTTTGACCGGATTTACAGGATGGACAGGATTCTTTTTTAAGATACACTAATCCTGTTCATCCTGTAAATCCGGTCAGAAAAACTTGATAATCTTCCGCAAACTTACGAGGATAATGACAATTCCGACCAGAATCATCATGGTTTTAACGGGGAGTTTCTGCGCTAATCGGGCAGCAATGGGGGCGGCAATCATTCCGCCAAGAATTAACCCCAGAATTACCAGCCCATAATTGTCGAGACCAGCGTATAGCGCGAACACAACTGAGGAAGCAAATGAGACAAAGAACTCGGCCAGATTTACCGAACCGATGGTATAGCGCGGATGCCGCCCCGATGCAATAAGTGTTGAGTTAACAATCGGCCCCCAGCCTCCCCCGCCGATGGCATCAACAAATCCGCCGAACCAGGCCAGTAAGCCAATCTTCCGGACGGGCTTTTTCTTACCTCCTTTTGTCAGTGCCTTACGTAGTATCAATACGCCCAGAATGGCTGTGTAGACAGAAATAATTGGATTTAAATAATCGGATACGACTTCTAAATCAGATAATTTGGTAATTACAAAAGCGCCGAGAGCTGCCCCGATAACACCCGGAATTAAGACAACTTTAAATAAGCGGCTGTTTACGTTTCCAAACTTCAGGTGCATATAGCCTGATACGCCCGAGGTAAAAATCTCGGAACTGTGAACGCTGGCGGTTGCAAAAACAGGGCTTATACCGACACTCGTCAGGAAAGTAGTGGCTGTAACACCATATGCCATGCCGAGTGCACCATCAATCATCTGTGCTACGAAACCAGCCCCGATGAAATAGAAAATTTCGGGGGTAATTTCAACCGTATTGGCCAGTAGTGTTAAGCGGTCAAGCGTGAAGTAGCTGAGAAGCAAATGCCCGACAATCATCAGAGCAAGGGCTGCAAAGACATAAATGGCGATTTCTGTTCGGGTTCGACGGCGCAGAATTGGCCGAACCGTCTGAATCTGAGCGGATGGGAATGCAGCTCGTAAGGCATCGGCCTGTCTGGCAGCATTATCGCCCTGAAGGCTAATTACCAAACCGTTAAGATCAAGTTCTGGTGCTGAAGCAGTTAACGTTGTCCGAACTGAATCGGCAGGAGATTCTACCTGTTCCTGCATAAGGTATAAAGCCTATAGAATTTATAGATTATTTTTCTTATGAAAAACGGCACAACGAAGTGCCGCTTGATCAGAATTATTTTCACAAAGGTACAGAAAGGTACTCAATATATGCAATACGTGGCGGTAACTTCTCAACTATTGGGTCAATGTGTACCCCTAAGTTCAATTCCACTACGGTACGATTAGAAGGATGCCAGAGATAGGCCGTTTGATGCTGGGTATTATAGATTTCAATTCCACTACGGTACGATTATAAGACACCAAGTCTACGAAAGCACGGAGCCTTTTGATACATTTCAATTCTACTACGGTACGATTAGAAGAGCGTATCGACGTAGGCTGAGGAACCGTTACCAGCATTTCAATTCCACTACGGTACGATTAGAAGCTCCGCCTTCAGGATGGTAAAATCGCAGGCTATATATTTCAATTCCACTACGGTACGATTAGAAGATACTTGGTAACAATAGCCGTAGAGCCTGAATCATTTCAATTCCACTACGGTACGATTAGAAGAGCGCATGTGCCGGGCCAATCAACGCCACATGCTAATTTCAATTCCACTACGGTACGATTAGAAGATAGTACCGTGACCGATGGGCCACTCTATCACATCAATTTCAATTCCACTACGGTACGATTAGAAGCACCCGCTTTTTTGTAGGTGCTACGCAGGTAATCGAATTTCAATTCCACTACGGTACGATTAGAAGTTACCTTGACATTAAAAACTTCACCCGTTGCTCGTATTTCAATTCCACTACGGTACGATTAGAAGACCAACGGTACCACGCGGTGTTTCCGTCGCTACCGAATTTCAATTCCACTACGGTACGATTAGAAGGCGTATCAAATCGCAAATGTCAGCACTACCTCAGCAAATTTCAATTCCACTACGGTACGATTAGAAGAGGGGCTGACAATACGAAGTTTAACGACTTTGGGTAATTTCAATTCCACTACGGTACGATTAGAAGAAAGTAGGTGTCAGACCCAAAAACAAAGGGATGAAATTTCAATTCCACTACGGTACGATTAGAAGGATTCACGTACTAACAGACTCATCGTCTCGATTATATTTCAATTCCACTACGGTACGATTAGAAGAATGGCTTTTACATTGGCGAGGTAAGTCGTATGCTATTTCAATTCCACTACGGTACGATTAGAAGTTTCTGTACTTGATCTCATCAAGCAGTATTTCGCCATTTCAATTCCACTACGGTACGATTAGAAGGAAAGTGCGGTTACGCAATTGGATGATAAGGCAAAATTTCAATTCCACTACGGTACGATTAGAAGTTTTCAATTATGAATCAAAGCACGTCGAGGATTTAATTTCAATTCCACTACGGTACGATTAGAAGCATCAGTACCGGATTGCGGTAGGGGGCGCAGAGTAATTTCAATTCCACTACGGTACGATTAGAAGTTTAACACGCTGGTCGCACAGCTAAGAAAGGTAAAATTTCAATTCCACTACGGTACGATTAGAAGGTAAGCCAAAAACCCGAACCGTCTAAATATTTCCCATTTCAATTCCACTACGGTACGATTAGAAGTCAGATCGGATCGGGGGTGCTGTTTGTAATCAGCCTATTTCAATTCCACTACGGTACGATTAGAAGATACGTGTGAGTTTAAGTCCGACGGCAGCGATACCTAATTTCAATTCCACTACGGTACGATTAGAAGATATTGGCATTTCAGCCAGTGGACCAACCTCTTCAAATTTCAATTCCACTACGGTACGATTAGAAGGATCCGAGTCGGCATGTGAGGGGTGCGGCTTGCGCATTTCAATTCCACTACGGTACGATTAGAAGTGCCCAGCGCGCCAAAATCCAGCACGTTGACCATCATTTCAATTCCACTACGGTACGATTAGAAGACCCAGTGCCGCCAAACCTGACGAGCGGTACAGTAATTTCAATTCCACTACGGTACGATTAGAAGGCGCCACCTGCTATACAAATCACTGCTTACAGTGATGATTTCAATTCCACTACGGTACGATTAGAAGTCGATAAGTTGTTTCTGCTTTTTGTTAGGCTCTTTATTTCAATTCCACTACGGTACGATTAGAAGCGCAGCTCAGGCAGGCGGAAACGCAGATAACAGGAATTTCAATTCCACTACGGTACGATTAGAAGGATTCAGCTTAACGTATTTACCAATACAGAATGTAATTTCAATTCCACTACGGTACGATTAGAAGGGCAGGGCGTTGTAACGCTCTTCATCCTGCTTTGCTATTTCAATTCCACTACGGTACGATTAGAAGCCAGATTGGCGACCCTTCGCAGTTTATGGCCTTTGATTTCAATTCCACTACGGTACGATTAGAAGTGTACTTAGTTGATACTTCTTGCATTGTCGTCTAGATTTCAATTCCACTACGGTACGATTAGAAGAAAGAAAGTTGAAGTTACGTTTCGGGGTAAAAAGTATTTCAATTCCACTACGGTACGATTAGAAGCGCCTTACAGGTGACGGCTCACCATTTCGCCATCCCATTTCAATTCCACTACGGTACGATTAGAAGCAAACTCGAAAAAATCATCAACTAAGCCATGCCAAAATTTCAATTCCACTACGGTACGATTAGAAGCACGCTGGAGTGGTACAATTCGAGTAATGCACTGGTATTTCAATTCCACTACGGTACGATTAGAAGACACCAGCCTATAAAGCAGTACTGGATTCGGCGCAATTTCAATTCCACTACGGTACGATTAGAAGCGTAACCTGACTGAACCCATCCAGATACACTGCTTCGATTTCAATTCCACTACGGTACGATTAGAAGGTAATACGTCGTAACCTGCAACCGTTCACTCTCGTATTTCAATTCCACTACGGTACGATTAGAAGTGCCAGTACTTAACATCCCTCAACTCCCCAAGGACATTTCAATTCCACTACGGTACGATTAGAAGGTTGGCGTAGTGCACACGGATTGCCTCGACGTACTCATTTCAATTCCACTACGGTACGATTAGAAGACCTTGTTGGCGGCTTCAATTGCGGCCTGATTCCAATTTCAATTCCACTACGGTACGATTAGAAGTAGGAAGTTCGTCTTCGTTGATAATGCCGTCCGTTTATTTCAATTCCACTACGGTACGATTAGAAGATGAGTTGTCTGGGTTGTACCAGGGAACCGGGCTTCATTTCAATTCCACTACGGTACGATTAGAAGCGTTACCCTGCACACTATACGCATTGCCATAAATATTTCAATTCCACTACGGTACGATTAGAAGTGCCGAACGTATGGAGGAAACCGGACGCGTTCAGAAATTTCAATTCCACTACGGTACGATTAGAAGTTTAAAATAGTCCAAAATTGCCACTAGCAAATCCTTATTTCAATTCCACTACGGTACGATTAGAAGTAAGCTCTCCAAATAATAACATTTGGTGCGTATAGCCATTTCAATTCCACTACGGTACGATTAGAAGGCCCACTTTCTGGCGCAGATCCTGCACGAGTCGATAATTTCAATTCCACTACGGTACGATTAGAAGGGCAAACATCAACTTATCGTCGATCAGTGTCATCTGATTTCAATTCCACTACGGTACGATTAGAAGATCGGCCGTTAATCATCTGTATTACGTCCGAATCGATTTCAATTCCACTACGGTACGATTAGAAGACCTTATCCCAGACAACCTGATCTTTTAGCTGAAAACATTTCAATTCCACTACGGTACGATTAGAAGTCGTATTTGTTGAGTTTGGCTTCGTTCAGCTCCTCCATTTCAATTCCACTACGGTACGATTAGAAGCCGTGAATTTGAGGCTGAAAAAGGGGCTTTGCAAGCCCTGATGACACTTTTTTTATATGAAAAAATAGTCAATATGTCGTCTATCTCAAATGATACGAAAACACCCGCCGATCGACGACGTATTGACTGGTAGTAACTTAGACCGTTTACTCAATGATTCAGTTGTCAATTACAATACATCAAAGAACGTTTTGCCGAGATCGACGACAAAATAAAAATAAAGAAGCAGGTAAACACTTGTAAAAATAAGAACGATTTATGACTCCTCCTGTCAAGCATTAGAATAATAATGGAACTGACCTATCTGTATAGCGTATCGAATTTCTGGCGAAGTCGGTCGAGGTGGTTCATGCGTTGTAAACGAAAAAACGGGTACCCCAAAAACCTTTCTATCAAAACAAGAACTCAACCTATTCGCCAGCCATCGGGTCGGGAGTACCATCAGTATCGCCCGTAACGGTGCCGTGGGTCGGAAAATCATTCCCTCGAATGAACAATAAGCCAGCTACGTGCGGAGCGGCCATTGATGTGCCACTTAACGTAGCGTAGCGACCATCTTTATAAGTCGACGTAATCCGCACGCCGTAAGCACATACGTCAACGCTACTGCCGAAATTGGAGAATGAGGCAAACTGGTTTAGGTTATTCATGGCCGAAACTGTAAACACGTTGCTGTGATTCAACCGGGCAGGTGAGTAATTCGCTACGTCTTTTCCTTCGTTGCCAGCCGCCAAGGAAAATAGAATTCCAGTATTAGCCGCTTGTGTAATAGCCCGTTCGAGCGATGTTGATACGCCTTCTCCACCTAAACTCATGTTCACTACGTCGCCCGCTTTTCCGTTCTGGAACACATAATTCACCGCCTGAATAATGCCTGATAAACGTCCGTCGCCGTCATCATCGAGCACACGTAGCGAAACCAACGTAGCACCAGAAGCAATGCCTGTAGTGCCGATGCTGTTATTCTTGGCACCAATAATGCCCGCTACGTGTGTGCCGTGACCGTTCTCATCGTCGGCCGATGTATTGCCAGTTATAAACGACTTGCTACGTCCGGTATCGACATTCAAATCAGGGTGATCAAGATCAATGCCCGTATCGATGATCCAGACAGTTTTGCCAGTTTGCAAATCGCCCCGCCCGTAGCCGGTTTGTTTTACGTTCCAGGTTAGCGTGGAAGTTGTTGCTACCTCAACGCAGTTACACATCGACATAATTCGGTCTGGCTCAACCAATTCAACTGCTGGATCTTGTTTGAGTTTAAGCGCTTCCCTTTCGGACAAGTGGGCTAGAAACGTAGTTTGCTGGCCAGATGCCAGCACCTCAACTGACGGATCGGCCATTTGGTACGTGGTCAGAAGTTGCTCGGCGGCAACTTCGGCGGCTGCCAATCGTGCGCCCGAAGCCGAAGGCAGCGTTTGACTTGGCTGATATGTAACGATATAAGAACCGGCTATGGCAACACCATTATTGGTGGAGGCTTTAACCAGACAATCGGACGATAACGTAGTAGGGGTGATTTCCTGATCGGACTGGCAACCGAGCATAAAAAGCCCGACTAGAGCAACGTTACCAAGCGTGGCAAGAGGTGTGAAACGACGCATGTGTTTAGTACGAAATAGACGAGAAATAAGTAAGAATCGTACACAGTTACCTCATGCGTATCAGTCGAATTAGTTTGTATTAAAAGGGGGAAATGGAGAAACTGAAAAGAAAAATCCGTCCAGAAAATTGGGCACTTTATACGATTGATTTTCGGGTTTCAATCTCCTGATTAGCTATACGTAGTAAACGGAAAAACCGTTGCATTTGTGCCTTATAACCCCCTTTTTTCTCGACGAATAGGAATGAAAACGACCCGCCCGGCCGACGGAAATTTAGTTTCAGCAATGGGCTTGCCATAGCGTTGGTAAAAACCGGCAACTTGCTGAGCAGGTACTAAATCGGGATAGAGATTGATACCCGCGAACTTGTTTTTATGCAGAAACTGGTCGAGAAATTGCCAGTCGGCTTCGGTGAAGTTGCGTCCGGGAGCGAGCAAACGAGGCCAGCCATCACGCAGAAAAGGTTGAATCTGATCGTTGTGAAGACGACCAAAATACTGACCAACTCCACTTTTGTCGTAAAACCGCCGGAACGTAAAAACCGCATTCAATTGGTCGTAATTCGGGCAAAGTCCTTCCTTACTGCCGGTTCCATCAGCACCAACGGTACAGAACGGCCAGTCGAACACGGCTTCACCCGGCTGCCGACGTATCAGTGCGCAGTAACGTATCACATCTGCCGACGCTACGTTGACCGGCACCTGTAAACGTAGTGAATAGCTCGTATACCATTCGGTGCCCATCAGTAGCAGGAGCAACATAGCCGCAATTTTAGCCAATCGGTTGGTGGGCCACCGGACGGGCAACGCCAGCAAACAAAGCAGAACGGGATAAATTAGTGAGGCTCGTCCACCGTGCCGATTAAAGCTGAACCAGGGGAAAATTTTCAGCGATGGAACCAGCACCGGATGATAGATCAGGCACAGGATTAGCATCAATACGACAGGGAGCCATAAGCCCGCTTTTCGGCGAATTTGCCACCATCCAATGATACTTAACAGTGTTAGATAAAGTCCCGGCGAGCCCTGTCCGTAACTTTCGAACGTATCGCGCAGCCAGCGTTGATAGGGAATAGCGTAACTGTCGAGACCGGGAAGATGCGGTAAAAACAGACGTAGCGGATGCGACCACGAGGGAATCACCTGCACTACGTCGAAGTTAAATTTCCAGGCCGTAAAAGCGATTTGAAACGTAAGCGGCAGGTAAAGCCAAAGACTTACGCCAATCAAAGCCAGCAAAAACAAAACGCAAGCCTTTTGTTTTTGAACCCCGTCGACTACGTAGTGAAAAAGCAATACTGGCCAGTGTTTCACCGTTGGGAACTGGCGGAACAGACTTATCGCCAGAACAGGCCAGACCAGTGCGGTAAACATCAAGGCGTAACCTGCTACGTAGGCAAGCTCCTGTCCAAGAATCTGGATGTGAAGCCAGCCGCAAAGGAGCCAGTAAGAAAGTGGTACGTATACGCGATTCACTACGTCGAGCAGGAGCCGATACGTAGCAACCATGCAAAGAACCGTCCAGTGGGCTACGCATACGTTCATGTGAATCGGAAATTTCCAGAGCGCGTAAAAATTGAAAACAGAAAGAATTAATCCGGCCAGCGCCGACTTTGGTAAACCAAACCGGGAACGTAGCAGCAAGAACGAACCAACCGACGTAATGACCAGACTATATACGTAGTAGAATTGCAGATACGGACCGGGGCCGTCGAATAGCTTATAACAGAAGGCGTACCAATAATCCCGCTCGAAACCCCAGTCCAGAAAAACCTGATTGGTGCCGTATGGGTAGAACGTTTGCGAATTAATCAGATTGAGCTGCGGAAACGGCCATAAACTGAGGTTCTTACCGAAATAATACCCGACATATTCATATTGGTCGGTATCAAAACCATCGGATAGGGGATGCTGGAAATCACCCACGGCCAGAGAGGTCAGTAAAGCCGTTAAAAGACCCAGTAAAATGGACCAGAACCAGACGACGTTTTTAGGCGTAAATAGCAATAAACCGCTTTGAGAAAGACGGTGAGGAGGATTCGGCTGATTCATTTGGGGAATTTGTACCGTATCGCTTGCGTAACGGTGGGCAAAAGTCCTGCTAAACGGCTATTTTTGCAAGAAAACAGGAGAATGTCCTAGTAATGAATAATGGATAATGCAAAATGGATAAGGAAAGGCGTTGCAGCCGGGCATTATCATACGCATTGTTCATTGTCCATTTTACATTGTTCATTAAACTTTACTCATGGCCGACTATAATCACCGCGAAACCGAACAAAAATGGCAACGGTTTTGGGACGAACAGCATACCTACAAACCTGACGAACAATCTGATAAGCCCAAGTACTACGTTCTCGATATGTTTCCGTATCCGTCGGGAGCGGGGCTACACGTGGGGCACCCGCTGGGGTACATTGCGTCGGATATCGTATCGCGGTATAAGCGGCTGAAAGGGTTTAACGTACTGCACCCGATGGGATTTGACTCGTTCGGGCTTCCGGCCGAGCAGTATGCTATCCAGACGGGGCAGCACCCGGCCATTACCACCGAACAGAATCGGCAACGCTATATTGAGCAGTTGAAAAATATCGGATTCAGTTACGACTGGACCCGTGAAGTACGCACGTCCGATCCATCGTTTTATAAGTGGACGCAGTGGATTTTCATGGAATTGTTTCGGTCGTGGTATAACCGTGATACTGACCGCGCTGAACCGATTGAAACGCTGACGGAGAAATTTGCGACCAACGGCACCACCGATGTGAACGCCGTTTGCGACGAAGACGCGCCGACATTTACAGCCGCTGAGTGGAATGCCATGTCGAAGCAGGAGTCGTATGAAATTACGTTGAAATACCGACTGACGTATCTGGCTGATGCCGTTGTGAACTGGTGTCCGGCTTTGGGTACGGTACTGGCAAATGACGAAGTGAAAGATGGCGTATCGGAGCGGGGCGGTTACCCGGTTGAGCAAAAATTGATGCGTCAGTGGATGATGCGGATTACGGCTTATGCCGACCGGTTGCTGACTGGACTTGATACCATCGACTGGACCGAATCGCTGAAAGAACAGCAACGGAACTGGATCGGAAAATCAGTTGGCGCGAGCGTTCGTTTCGCAGTGATGAGTAATGAAGAAAATGCTCATCACTCATCACTCAACACTCATCACTACATAGAGGTTTTCACTACTCGCGTCGATACGATTTATGGCGTTACGTTCATGGTACTGGCTCCTGAACATGAGCTGGTTTCTCAACTGACAACCCCCGACCAGCGCGAAGCCGTTGATACGTATATAAATGCGGCCAAGTTGCGGTCTGAGCGTGATCGGATGGCTGATACGAAAGCTGTTTCGGGCGTATTTACCGGAAGTTATTGCATTAATCCGTTCAGCAACGAGAAAGTCCCCATCTTCCTGGCTGACTACGTATTGGCAGGTTATGGTACGGGTGCTGTAATGGCTGTTCCATCGGGCGATCAGCGCGACTGGAATTTTGCGACACATTTCAATCTGCCCATCATTCCGATTCTGGATGCGCAGAAAGATATTGAGACACAGGCTGATAATACTAAAGAAGGTCGTTACATCAACTCTGATATGATCAACGGCCTTGGTTATAAAGAAGCCACAACTGTATTGATCGAATGGCTGGAAGCGCGTGGATTGGGTCGTGGGAAAGTGAATTACCGGATGCGTGATGCCGTGTTCAGTCGTCAACGTTATTGGGGTGAGCCAGTTCCGGTTTATTTCAACAATGGATTACCATATTTGATTGATGAAAGCGACCTTCCGCTTGAGTTACCCGCCATCGACAAATACCTGCCGACCGAAACCGGCGAGCCGCCACTGGGTCGTGCCGAAGACTGGAAATACAAAGGCGAGTATGAGTATGAACTGAGCACCATGCCCGGTTGGGCGGGTTCGTCGTGGTACTGGTATCGTTATATGGACCCGCAAAATGACAATGCCTTCGCCAGCAAAGAAGCTATCAACTACTGGCAGAATGTGGACTTGTACATTGGTGGTACCGAACACGCTACGGGGCACTTATTGTATAGCCGTTTCTGGAATAAATTCCTGAAAGATCGGGGTTACGTACCGCAGGAAGAGCCGTTTAAGAAGCTCATTAATCAGGGCATGATTCAGGGACGTAGCAATTTTGTGTATCGTCTGAAAGGTACGGGGCAGGAAGGCGTTGCACCGGTTTTCCTATCGTTGAATCAGATTCAGGGACGGGACGTAACACCCCTGCACGTTGATGTAAATAGTGTCGATAACGACGTACTGGACGTAGAAGCGTTCAAAAAGGCCCGCCCTGATCTGACGGAGAATGCCGAATTTATTCTGGAGTCCGACGGACGCTACGTAGTAGGAGCCGAAGTCGAGAAAATGTCGAAGTCGAAGTTCAACGTAGTAAATCCTGATGACATTGTAGCGAAATACGGTGCCGACGTGCTACGTATGTACGAAATGTTTTTGGGGCCGCTGGAACAGGCGAAACCCTGGAACACGAACGGCATCGACGGAGTTTATCGCTTTATCCGTAAATTCTGGCGGTTGTTCTATAAAGACAATGCCGACGGAACCAGCAACTGGATTGTGAAGGAAGAACAGCCAACGGCGGCCGAGTTGAAAGTTCTGCACAAAACCATACAGAAGGCGCAGAGCGATATCGAAGCGTTTTCGTTCAATACGTCGGTGAGTGCGTTTATGGTGTGTGTCAATGAATTGTCGACTTTGAATTGTCACAAAAAGGCGATTCTTCAGGAGTTGACGCTGATTCTGTCGCCGTATGCGCCACACGTAACCGAAGAGTTGTGGGCAGCTTTGGGTAATGAACCGGGCACTATTTCGAAGGCAAGCTTCCCGGTTTTTAATCCGGCTTATCTGGTTGAAGATACATTTGAATACCCGATTCAGATAAACGGAAAAGTACGTACCACAATCAGTTTTGCTATTGACCAGGCCGCTGTTGAAATAGAACAGGAAGTGCTGGCAGATGAAGTCGTTCAGAAATGGCTCGACGGAAAAACACCCAAAAAGGTGGTCGTCGTCCCGAAGCGAATTGTAAACGTAGTAATTTGATACTCAGAAAGCCGACAATACGTCGGCTTTCTTATTTTCGTGCTCCTCTTACTTAACCTGCCTATGCCCAACTCTACGTCCAGACAACCGCTGGTTGTTTTATTGCTGTTCTTTTTGTCCGGTTTTGCCGCTCTGCTTTATCAGGTAATCTGGCAGCGATTACTGGTATTCTATACCGGCTCCGATACGGTAAGCATCAGTCTGATTGTATCGGCGTTTATGACTGGTTTAGGCATCGGGTATTTAGTTGGCGGACGACTTGCCGACCGCTCTACGTCTGCCCAGAATCTTCGGTATTTTGTTGGGGCCGAACTGGGAATTATGCTGTTCGCTCTGTTCAGTAAAGCCATTCTCTACGATTTTCTCTACCAATCGAATCAATTGCCGAGCGACCAGCCAATATTGGTCTATATCATCGTATTTGCTATTGTTCTGGTGCCGACTTTCCTGATGGGCGTATCGTTACCTGTGTTGTCGCGGGTGTTTCGTTTTGGCGATATGAATCGTCAGTCTCGGTATATCAGTCTGTTGTATTTTATCAATACGCTTGGGGCAGCAGTTGGAGCTTTTGTAACAGGCTTCTTGCTGGTACGTCGGCTTGGCTTCGACAATGCTATTTTTGTTGGTGCTGCGCTCAATGGCATCTGTGCGTTGGGCGGGTGGGGTATATGGATTACCGCTAAGGGCAAAGGGGAGTGGGCTAAGGGTAAAGAATCTAATACATCGATTGAGAACTCACACCCTACGCCCCCTGCCCCACGCCCGCTACCCTTAACTACGTGGTCGGTACAATATGCGATTTCGGGATTTGCGGCTTTATCGCTGGAGCTTATCTGGTTTCGGATTTTAGAAACGCTGATTAAATCGGTATCGCTGACGTTTGCGATTCTGCTGGCTATTTATCTCGGCTCAATGGCTATCGGAACAGTGGTTGGTACGTGGCTCACTGGTCGGTCAGCTTATCAGTCAGTGGCGCGTCGCGAACGGGCGTTTCTGTTGGCTCAACTCGTTTTGTATGGTTACACTGCCCTGTCGATAGGGGTATTTGTAAATGCCATTGGACGAGTTCCTGCATTAGATTTTCTCTGGAATTACTTTGCCAGTGGTGAACCAGTTTTGAGTCCGCGATTCAGCTTGTTTACATACGGAGCCGTGCCATTATTTCTGTTGGGTGTTCCAACGTTTATGATGGGGTTGAGTTTCTCGTTATCGCAATCGCTGATTCAGGATAATTATGCGGAAATAGGCCGAAAAATAGGCTGGCTGCAATTCATTAATATTGTGGGTTCTGCGCTGGGTGCATGGGCTGTTACGTGGATCGGTTTTGCGTATCTGGGTACGGCTTTACTCTTGAAATGCATTGTCGGATTAGGCTTTTGCTACGTTATTGCGATGTTACTACGTCGCCATATTTCCGCCCTAAAAACGGGTTTTCTACTAATAGGGCTAAGTTTATCTATTCTTGTAATTCCTCAAAACAACCAGTTCTGGCAACGCCTGAACGGATTAGATAAACCAGAAGCATTTGTATTCGACGAAAACGAATCGGCGGTGTCGGTTATCAAAATGACGCCTGACCGAAAAATGGGTATCGTGTTCGTGAATGGGTTGGGGCAAAGTGGATTGCCGTATCATTTCGATGCTGTTCATACGTTATTGGGCGCATTACCGGTGATGATGCACCCGAACCCAAAGCAGGTTGCCGTGATTGGTTTAGGTTCCGCCGGAACCGTTAATGGAATTGCCGGGCGACCCGAAACCGACCAGATCGATTGTTTTGAAATTGCATCCAATCAGGAGAAAGTGCTGGCTGATTACGCCGGTCGGGTAGGTGATACGGCCGTAAATGCGGTGTTACATGATACCCGGTTGAAGATGATTTTTCGGGATGGACGCTACGCTATACGTAACGGCACTACGCGTTATGATGTTATTGAGGCCGATGCGCTACGTCCTATTTCGGCCTATTCGGGTAATGTGTATTCGAAAGAGTATTTCGAGCTGGTTCGTGATCGACTCAAACCAAATGGATTAGCTGTTACGTGGTGCCCTACTGGTCGCGTCCTGAATACGTTCCGGTCTGTATTTCCCTACGTAGCGTATTGCGATAAATTGGTGTTGATTGGTAGTAATCAGCCAATTAAGCTGGATTGGAATGCCATTGAACAACGAGCCAAAAGTGATTTTAGTCGTGGCCATTATAACCGCTCTGGTATCGATATCTGGTCGTTGCTTGATCATTACCGACATGATACCCGCTTACTGCCCAGAAACACAGCCATAACGGGCGAAATCAATACTGATCTATTCCCAAAAGATGAATACAGTATCCGTGTTAGCGATCGCGTAGATTTTTAAAAAGTGGAAAATGTATACTGATGAATGACAATTACAGAGATTAGAATTCATTCGACATTATACATTTTCCATTATCAATTATTCATTATAAAACTGCCGTTTCGGCTTTCTGACTTGCCAACGCATCACGGATTTGGGCGGTAAGGGTAAGCGAATACTTACGGGCGTCGTGGTCGAAAATAGGCGTCGATACGATCAGTTCATCGGCCTGAGTCTGTTCCAGAAAACGACTGAGCTGACGTTGAACCGTTTCGCGTGAGCCAACCGCAGAATAACGGAAAACAGACTGAACAGCCGCCAGTTCATTTTCGCCCCAGATTGTCCGCAAATCATCGACTGGCGGTTGCATCTGCCGCGCTTTGCCGTGATGGAGGTATAGAAACTGTTGTTGCAAAGATGTGAACAAACGTTCGGCTTCGCGATCTGTATCGGCCACAATTACGTTGGAGGCTACCATTACATACGGTTTATCCAGCGTAGCCGACGGTACAAATTGCGTTCGATACGTATCGATAGCTTCCAGTAAGGCTTTGGGTGCAAAATGCGAGGCAAAAGCATACGGTAACCCAAGCATGGCCGCCAATTGCGCACCAAATAGGCTGGAGCCTAAAATCCAGATGGGTACGTTAAGCCCATTGCCTGGTACAGCCTGCACAAACTGATTCGTTTCATCGGGCTGAAAATAACGCTGTAATTCAACGACATCCTGCGGAAACGTATCGGGGCCAGTCGCATTCCGCCGTAATGCCCGTGCTGTTGGTTGGTCGGAGCCGGGTGCGCGCCCCAGTCCAAGATCAATACGTCCGGGATAAAGCGATTCAAGCGTACCGAACTGCTCGGCAATAACCAATGGTGAATGGTTGGGTAGCATAATACCGCCCGAGCCAACCCGAATGGTTTTTGTACCTCCCGCAACGTATCCAATCACAACCGACGTAGCTGCGCTGGCAATGCCTGGCATGTTGTGGTGTTCGGCCAGCCAATATCGGTTGTAACCCAACTGTTCGGCATGTTGCGCCAGATCGAGTGTGTTATGAAGTGCTTGGGTGGCTGTATTTCCAGCCACAATTGGTGATAAATCCAGAATCGAAAAAGGAGTCATACTACGTCGTTTTATGGGTTAATGAGGAGTGAACGACAAGCGTGCTACGTCGATTCAGTGCAACATCGACGTACATTTGTGTATTCATCAACACGACATTCCGTTCGAACGGTTCCATACGTTTTATTACACATGACCACAAAAACACTGGTTGCTGCCGTACTTATTTGTTTTACTGCCTGCTCGCCCAAAACCACTACTAATCTTTCGAAAGGGGAACAAACCGAATTCTTTCGTTATAAGGCCGGACAGCCCCCCAAAATTTCGGTGCACCGGGGCGGGGGCGATTTGAAAAACTATCCGGAAAACTGTCTCGAATCGTTTGCCTACGTAGCCAGCCAGATTGGTAGCCCAACCCATCCAGCCATTATTGAATGTGACATCGACCTCACAAAGGATAGTGTGCTGGTTATGATGCACGACGCTACACTCGACCGGACCACAAACGGAACCGGTAAACTGATTGAAAAGGATTACGCAGAGCTGGCGGAGTATCGGCTGGAAGATAACATGGGGAACGTAACACCTTATAAAATTCCGACGCTGGAACAGACGCTTCAATGGGGTAAAAAGCAGTCCGGAAAAGCACCAGTTACGTTTACGCTCGATGTTAAACGGAACGTATCGTTTGCCAAAGTGGTGGATATGGTCCATAAAACCGGCACCGACCGATACGTAGCAATCATTACGTATAATGCGCAGGATGCTGCCAAAGTACATAAACTCGATCCGAATCTGATGATATCGGTAACAATTCGAAATCAGGCAGAATATGATCGACTACGTGAGCTTGGCGTGCCCGACAATCGAATAATGGCGTTTGTAGGCGTGAAAGAACCAGCGGCAGAACTATACCAGTTTCTGCATCAGAAAGGAATCACCTGCATTCTCGGTACGTTAGGTAACCTCGATAAACAGGCTGCCGCTAAAGGCGATCAGCTCTACAAAACATTTGCTGACAATGGTGCCGACATCATGAGCACCGACCGACCGCTCGAAATGGCTCGCGTGTTGTATAAATGATTGGTAGTCTTGAACTTCTTCGTCTGATTTGATTGACTAACTCGCGTCAAGGAAAGAACTTACCTTTTCATTGTATAACCTATTTATCATAACTAATTTGAAATGATTTTTGGGCTGATACTACACTTATGAGAAGGAACTTTACAGAGCGGCTTTCTATGCGTAAAATGCTGGCAGCTTTACTGGCGCGTTGGCAATTTCAGACATTTTTAACGTATTACTTTCTTTGGAAGGGGGCAGCATGGCTAATGATGCAACAAAGGAACACGCTGCTGTTTAGTTGGTTGCTGATTTGGTGGAGTGTTCCAGTTGCCGCGCAGATACCCCGACTACAACTGAACGTAGTAGCTACAGGGCTTAATCGGCCTAACGACGTAGCAGTTTTGAGTTCAACCGAATTTCTGGTTTCGCAAACCGACGGCAAGATTCGCCTTATTCGTAACGGTGTCATTCAGCCAGTGCCATTTCTGGATATTACAGGTAAGATATACAATACTACTTGGGAAGGTATTTTCGGTATTACAGTACATCCTGATTACACTAGCAATGGTTATATCTATGTCCATTATTCGCGTCTGAGTGACCGTTCGTCGGTATTTGCCCGATTTACGCGCCTGAGTACTAATCCTGATCAGGCCGATCCAGCCTCGGAGTTAATTTATTTTACGATTCCATACACGAATCCGTTGGGTGGTCACCGTTCCGGACGCATAGGCTTCGGACCCGATGGTTACCTCTATATAACTACGGGCGATTCCAGTCCGGGGGCACGCGGTTCCATCGGCGATCCGAATAAACTAGCGCAGAATCTGCAAACATTGTATGGCAAGATTCTACGAATTGACGTCAATACTGGTTCTCCCTATGCGATTCCGCCAACAAATCCGTATGCCGACCCAACTGATGGTGTACCTGATGAATTGTATGGATTAGGTTTACGTAATCCCTGGCGCTGGAGTTTCGACCGACAAACGGGCGATTTCTGGATGGGCGACATAGGGCAGGATGGTTGGGAAGAGCTAAATTTTACGGCGGCTACTACGTCGACACCGCAGAATTATGGCTGGCCCTGTTTTGAAGGCTTACATCCTTACGACTCCACCTGTTTAGCGAACACTACGTTTCATATGCCGTTGCTAGAATATTCGGGGTACAATTATGGGCAATCGGCCTCCATAACAGGAGGGTTTGTGTATCGGGGAAACGCCTATCCAACGTTAAAGGGGTGGTACGTGTATGGCGATTATGAACGGGGTACATACTGGACACTTAAACGGGATAGCACGGACAATTTTCAGCAAATTGAGCAATCGATATCTACACAAACAAAACCTGTTTCGTTTGGCGAAGGACCTGATGGAGAACTTTACGTTTTATCGCTTCCCGATGGTATTCTTTATCATATCAGTTCAGAACCTGTTGTCAGCGTGCAGAGCGGAAGCTGGAATAACCCTACTATCTGGAATTGCCAGTGTATTCCGGGTATAGAGGATAGCGTAACGATTTCAGCAGGTCATGTTATTTCCGTTGGTCAGACAGAATACGTAAAGACGATAAAACTGTTTGGTAAATTGATCTTTACCAGTAGCGGTAAACTGTCTTATTAACGTTAAACACCTGACGCCCTGCTACGTTGCAAAAATTATTACGTAACAGGGCGTCAGGTGTTTAACAAAGCGGTCTAAGCTGATATAACAATGATTGGCGCCACTTCTTCCGGATCGTTTTCAGCGGCAGCTTTGCGTTGCTTGAGGGCTTTACGAGCTGCTTTTTTTAAAGATACGTCGTACAGATCGGTCCGACGATCTTTCAGTACCTGCACCGAGCCATGTTCATGTAATTCTTTAAGTAGGCTTAAATCAACGTCGGCAATGAGTACCATTTCGGTATTTGGCGTTGCTTCGGCCTTAACCGCGTTTGTTGGAAACTGAAAATCGGATGGTGTAAATACGGCCGATTGGGCATAGTTTATATCCATATTATGCACCTTTGGCAGATTTCCCACACAACCCGAAATCGCTACGTAGCATTCGTTCTCGATGGCCCGCGCCTGTGCACAATGGCGTACGCGTGAGTAGCCATTCTGCGTATCGGTCAGGAACGGTACGAACAGAATCTGAATCCCTTGCTGCGACAGAATTCGGGTCAGTTCGGGAAATTCAACGTCGTAACAAATTACCATGCCAATTTTTCCGCAATCGGTATCGAACGCTCTGATTTCGTTTCCGCCCACCATACCGTAGTGTTTTACTTCGTTGGGGGTAATATGAATCTTCCGGTATTCTTCCCAAGAGCCATCGCGTCGGCAGAGATACGCTACGTTATATAATTTGCCATCTTCATCAACAAGCGGCATGCTGCCTCCCACAATATTTACATTGTAAGAAATAGCAAGTTCGCAGAGTTTTTCGCGGACAGGTACCGTGAAATCAGCGAGTTTACGGATCGCTACGGGTTCCGGCAGATCGTTGAAATCGGCCATCAGGGGCGTATTGAAAAACTCGGGCAATACCATAAAATCGGACCGGTAATCGCTAACGGCGTTTACAAAAAACTCAACCTGATCAAGAAATGCGGCCAGATTTTTAAATAACCGCATCTGCCATTGAATCACGCCAAGCCGGATAATAGAGTCCGTGTGCGGCTTTTTGTCTTTCTCGTCGGCGTAGTAAATATTGATCCACTCCAGCAACGTAGCATATTCTTTTGATTCCGAATCGCCGGGTAAATAACCACGTAGTACCTTCCGAACGTGAAAATCATTCGATAGCTGAAACGTGAGTGTGGGGTCATAAATTTCCTTTTGCTTCACCTTGGCGATGTATTCGCGGGGGCTTAGTTCATCAGCAAATTTGTTGTAATTCGGGATACGCCCGCCAGCCAGCATACCCTTTAGATTCAACTGTTCGCAAAGCTCCTTGCGGGCATCGTAAAGCCGACGGCCTAGCCGTAAATCTCGGTAGTCAGGATGAACAAAAACTTCAATACCGTATAGATAGTCGCCTTCGTCGCTATGGGTTTTAAAGGTGTAACCTCCAGTAATCTCGAAGTACGTGTGGTTATCGCCAAACTTGTCGTACTTGACCCGAATTGCCAGTGCAATAGCCACTACTTTCCCGTCGACCTCAACACACAACTGCCCGTCTGGAAAGATCGTTAGGAGTTTGTTGATCGAGCTCTTGGACCAGTAATCGCCCCCGATGCCGCTATACACCTCTATCATGGTTTCTTTCAAATCATGATAATCGGATTTCTGTAATGTTCTGGTTTGTATATGCATAATGTCATTGTCTGAACCGGCGGGATTAAACAGATTGACAAAACGCTTCAAAGAAGCGAGAAGTAAAATCTGGTTAAACTGTCAATCTGTTTAATCCTACCGGTTCAGAAGAGTTTCCATTTCTATAAGATGCGCATCTGTGAAATCGTGATGAGTCACAAAACGAACTAAATGCTTGCCGAACGTAACGCTTAAGATACCCTTTGCGGCTAATTTATCAACATAGTCGGTCGCTAAGATGGTTTCAGGAAGTCTGAAAATGACGATATTAGTATCGATCGGGTAAATTTCCTGCACCTCTGGAATCCGTTCGAGAAAAGCGCCTATTCTACGAGCACGGGCATGATCCTGTTTTAGCCGATCTACGTGGTGATCAAGGGCATAAATGCCAGCTGCTGCCAGAAAACCCGCCTGTCGCCAACCACCACCCATAAGTTTGCGGAATCTACGTGCCTGCTTGATAAAACTGGTGTTGCCGATCAGCAATGAACCAACGGGACAACCCAATCCTTTAGACAGGCAGATGCTGATAGAGTCGAACAACTGTCCGTATGCTTCGGTGGGTTCACCCGTTTCGATCAGTGCGTTGAACAGGCGGGCACCATCCAGATGCAATAATAGACCATGTTCGGTACATACCCGTCGGATTGCCGCAATTTCAGGTACGGTATAGTAGCAACCACCGCCTTTGTTCATCGTATTTTCGAGAACAACCAGCCTTGATAACGGTTTGTGCGGATCAGCAGGGCTATAAATGTAGTCGCGAATGAGTTCGGGAGTGAGCTTGCCCCGTTCGCCCTGAACCAGACTTACAGAGGCCAGCGCATTCGCCGAAATGCCACCACCTTCATACAAATAAACATGTGATAGCTGATCGCAGATAACATCGTCGCCGGGGCGGGTATGGGTACGAATAGCCAATTGGTTGGTCATGGTGCCCGATGCGCAGAACAGGGCGGCTTCCATACCAAAGAGAGTGGCCGCTTTGCTTTCGAGTTTATTAACAGTCGGGTCGTCCCCAAAAACATCGTCGCCAAGCTGGGCCGAAAACATGGCTTCGCGCATGGCAGGAGTTGGTTGCGTAACCGTATCGCTACGGAGGTCAATGATCATAAGGAATGAGCCTAAATAAGTTGCTACGTCTGCCGATGCAGAGTAATGTAGAGCCTTCGCTCGTTTTTCAGAATACAGTTTGTACGAATCGGCAATTTACATCAGGTTGTCCTTGAAATTGATCGGGAAGTACTTTTTACGGCGTTTTTAACGATAAAATAGATTGTTTGGAGCAACAAGCCTGACAATCTTGCATTTAGAATTGTTACGATTATTTTTGAGCAACCTTTTCTCATTTATCCGTCTTATACGGATAGGTAATACTACACATCAGCCTACTAGTTATGACCAACAAAACTCCCTGGATTATCCTGCTCATCCTCTGGATGCTCGGCTCGACCTGGTGGCACGTCTGCAAAATTAAACAGTTGTGTATCAATGATGCTCAGCCATCTGTAACTACGTCGGCTGTTACGTCGGAACCAGTAGAAACTACGCCCCCCGGTGCCGATGGTTATACAATTGCCGATGGTAACCTGTTCCGACTCGATTTTCCGGGTCAATTTAGTTTTGCAAAGTCGGGAGCCAATGCCAATATGAATACGTTGGGTGGTTCGCTTAACAAACTAACAGAATACCTGAAAGCCAATCCCGGCCGTACGGTTGAGGTAATCGGCTATTATTCAGCAGAAGAAAAGAATACGACTTCATTTGCCAATCTGGGCCTTGCGCGTGCCGAAGGAATGAAACAGTATCTGATTCAACAGGGAATTTCGGCTGCGTCGATTACCACAAAAGGAGTAGAGCGCAACCTGCCGTTTACGGCCAAAGGGGATTCACTGTATGGAGGTCTTGATTTTGCGTTTGCTGGCGTAGTTGAAGCTGCACCAACGGCTCCGGTTGCTGAAACAACTGCCGCATCAACAACTCAGCCCGCAGTTGTTACGTTAACGGGGGCAACCACCGAGAAAGAGTTAGCTGAAGGACAGAAATTTAAATCGGTTTTTGAGCCTATCGATTTGTATTTCCCACTTAGCGAGGCCAATTACATTAAGACTAGCGAAACGGTTAAGTTTTTCGAGGAAGCGATCAAGTATCTTTCGGAGCATAAAGACAAAAAATTGCAGCTTACAGGCCATACAGACAATTCAGGTCCTGACGATGTGAATATGCGGCTCTCTCGTGATCGGGCGAACGACGTAAAAGCAAGACTACGTAAGGCTGGTATTCCGTCATCGCAAATTGAGGTAAAAGCTAAAGGTGAAACAGAGCCTAAAGCCGACAATAGCACAATGTCGGGCCGTAAGGCAAACCGACGGGTTACGGTAGTTGTACTTCATTGATTTTGTCTTCGGTTCGCTGGTTAACGAAAGCCAATTAACCAGCGAATCGGAGCCATTCAACTTATAAATACTCCAGAAAATGTTTGAACTTAATCCCCTCAACTTACCTGAAGCACAGATGCAGCAGTGGATTATGCTACTGGTGGCTGGTGTGCTGGGTTTTATTATTGGTTACGTTTCCCGGCAAAGTACAATTCGGCAACTCGAAGGCGATCTGGCCAGCACAACCCGCGAAGTTGATGACTGTTATCGGGCTCCTGCACCCGTAACCAGCACCGACGATGAAGAAACGATTGTGCTGAATCGGATTCGAAATCGGGCGCAGGAACTTAATTTTTCCCGTATTGGACTTGCCACGTTGGCCGAAGCCGATGACCTTAAAGTTATTGTAGGCGTTGGTCCGTTTCTGGAGAAAAAACTACACGCAATAGGTATCTATACCTTTCGGCAGATCGCCAATTTTACGAGCGATGATATTGATCGGGTCAACGATATTATCGAGTTCTTTCCAGGACGTATTCAACGCGATAACTGGGTTGGGCAAGCTAAAACGTTGATGAATAAATAGTCCACACCTCACTAACCCGAAATCCCTAAACGAAAGCACACTATGTTTGGATTAGATCCCTTAAGCCGGCCGGTTGCTATTATTGAGATACTGCTTTTACTATCACTGGCAGCATTCATCGGCTGGTTATTAGGCCGCCTTGTGTTGTCGGGACGTATCAGTTCGTTACGTTCGTCGATAGCCGATAAAGAAACGGAGCTGGAAAATTGCCGCCGGTCGAAAATCGAAGGCGTTTCGGGTGTGGCATACCGTAAACCTGAACCTGTGATAGAAATGCCACCAGCCTATGTTCCGGCCGATCCGTTGTTGCCCGCTATCACCCTTGATGATACACCTGAACCAATTCCTGTTGAAGAGCCGCCAACGATTATACCACGTAGCACGGTTCCGGTTGTGTCTCCGCCCGTAGTTACGGCTGCCGATTTATCGGTTAAGGCAACGGATTCAGAAGCGGCTGTGCTGAACCGGATTGCATCACGCGCCAGCGAAATCAATTTTGATCGGATTGGCCGGGCTGTTGCGACAGAAGCCGATGATCTTAAAGATATTGTTGGTATTGGCCCGTTTCTGGAGCGAAAACTACATAGTTTGGGTATCTATACGTTCCGTCAGGTTGGTAATTTCACTAAGGAAGATATTGATAAAGTCAATGAAATTATCGAGTTCTTCCCCGGACGTATCGAACGCGATAACTGGGTAGAACAGGCTAAAGATTTTTATGAACGGAAACACAGTAGGAAAAGCTGAGTATGCATTGCCAAACTATAAAAGCCCCGAAAAATACATTTTTCGGGGCTTTTATAGTTTAAGAAATTCCTGGTTGACTAGGCTTCGTCTAGTAATTGTTGAGCAAGTTGTGTCAGTCCGATTGTGGCTGGCTCAGCAATAAACGTTACGTTGGGCCGCTTATGCATGCTGGGAATATTAGGGTCAACTACGAAGATGGGTACACCACTTTTTGCGGCATAAACTAGCCCAGCTGCCGGATATACATTAAGCGACGTACCAACTACGATGAAGATATCAGCCGCTTCTGTAATGTCGAGTGCTACGTCCATCATTGGTACAGCCTCACCAAACCAGACGATATGTGGCCGCAATTGAGACCCTTTTTTGCATAAGTCGCCCAATTTCAGTTCCCAGCCTTCAATGTCATAAATCAGAGATTCGTCGATGGTTGAGCGCGACTTGAACAATTCGCCATGCAGATGTACTACGTTCGACGAACCCGCTTTCTCATGCAGATTGTCGACGTTCTGCGTTATGACTGTTACGTCGTATTTGTCCTCCAGTTTTACCAGTGCCAGATGCCCGGCATTCGGCTGAACGCTCAGCGCTTGTTTACGACGTTGATTGTAAAAATCCTGAACAAGTACCGGGTTTCGTCGCCAGGCCTCTGGGGTTGCTACGTCTTCAATTCGGTGATTTTCCCAAAGTCCATCTGAGGCACGAAACGTAGGAATACCACTCTCGGCACTAATGCCAGCCCCAGATAGTACGACGATTTTTTTACGAGTATTCATGTTTTTTTAGCTAGTATTGCTCAGAAGGGGGGATAGCATGGATGCCTCCTGACTATCCATGCTATCCTAGCTATCCATGCATTTATTCTACCACAATTTCATCCGTCGAAAACCAGGTTTTTTGGCCAGCCTCTGGATGACCAGGGGGGCATACGCCTACATTTTTAGCCCGAATTCGAACGTAGCGAGCACGAGCCGTTTTAAAGTCCGCAACCACAGGCAATATATCCCATGGTCCGTTTAGCTCATACGTAACAGGCTGTGCGATAGCTTCTTTGAAATCTTTGCCATCTTTCGATAAAGCAATTTCGACGGATGAAGGCGGGAAGTTTTTATCGCTGATTACCTTCAGGAAATTTAAGGAAACTTTCGTTACGCTGGTTACGTCTCCGAGATCAACCGTTACGTCCATATCGCCGAAAAAGTTGGCCCATTGACGACGGTCGCGTGGGCTTTCTCCCCGAATGCCATCGGTAAGCCGTTTCAACTCTTCATCGCTTTTATTTTCGAGCGGTATACCATACGTATACGGCTTATTTTTGCCTTTATGCAGCGTGAATGTCTGCGTGAGTCGACCACCGGTTTGGGTGATGGCACGTACCGTAGCTGTTTTAGTTAACGTAAATGGCCCGATGTACTCCGTGCTACGTTCGTTGGGTTCTTTGCTATTGATCGTGTAATAAATACGGCTATCGGAATCAATCTTGTTCAGTTTTACCTGTAGTTGCCCCTGATCGTTTGGCTGGGTATTGGCCGAAATATCGAACAGACGTTTGGCGTAATTTACCGGAATACTATTCAGCCGTGGCAGATGATTTTTCAGCCGTTGAGCAAAATCCTCGAAATTATGCGTTCCGGCCTGCATCCAGCCAATTTCGGCCAGTGCAATGGCACGCGGATAAGCCATATATTCTACCTGTTCGGTCGTTGGAATGTATTCAGTCCAGATATTTCCCTGAACGCCCAGTATGTATTTCTGCTGATCGGGCGTCAATTCGGCGGGCATTGGCTCATACGAATAAACCTTATCGAGGGTTGTGTAGCCGCCAAAAGCTAACGGCTCCGTGGCTGGATTGCCTTGATAATGATCGAGATAGCAAAATCCGCCGGGCGTCATAATTACGTTGTGTTTCTGTTTGGCCGCTTCGATACCGCCTTCCGTTCCTCGCCAGCTCATTACGGTTGCATTTGGCGCAAGACCACCTTCCAGAATTTCGTCCCAGCCGATAATCGATTTGCCCTTACTATTAACAAATTTTTCAATTCGCCGGATAAAATAGCTTTGGAGTTCGTGCTCGTCTTTCAGTTTGTTTTTCTTAATTAGCTCCTGACAGAACGCGCTGTTTTTCCAGGCAATTTTAGGGCACTCGTCACCGCCAATGTGAATGTATTTACTTGGAAATAAGGTCATAACTTCAGTCAGTACGTCCTGTAAGAAACTGAATGTTTTCTCCGAAGGACAGTACACATCATCCGAAACACCCCATTTGGTAAATACTTTATACCCTTTGGCAGGATCGCAACCGAGTTCGGGGTAAGCCGCCAGAGCCGCCTGCGCGTGACCGGGCATTTCAACTTCGGGAATAATGGTCACGAAACGGCTCTGAGCATAACGCACTACGTCACGGATTTCATCCTGCGTATAGAAACCACCGTGCGGAGTGCCGTCGAATTGCTGCGGATAATTCTGATGGTACTGACCAACAATCGATTCGGCCCGTTTACTGCCAATTTGGGTTAGTTTCGGGTATTTCTTGATTTCGATACGCCATCCCTGATCGTCGGTCAGGTGCCAGTGAAACGTATTTTGTTTGTGCATCGCCATCAGGTCGATGAATTTCTTCACAAAAGAAACGGGCATGAAATGACGACACACGTCGAGCATAAGTCCACGATAACCAAAGCGAGGTTTGTCGGTAATGGCACAGGCTGGCATCACCAACGTATTACTTTGACCAACAGGCAGCAATTGCCGCATGGTTTGAGTCGCATAAAATAAACCTTTTGGCGTCGATGCTTCGGCCAGAACCCGGCCCGGCATCACGGTAAGTTTATAACCTTCGTCGCCGAGGTTTAATTTTTTGTTTAAGGTTAGAAAAATATTAGCTCCTTTAGCTAAGGTCGCATTGGTTGGTGCAACGGCTAATGCGACGTTGTTCGCTGCTTTCACCTGAGCCGAAAAAGTCTGCGCAACGCTCCGAACGCTGGCGTCTGTTGCCGGAGACGTAACGATTTTAGTAGCAGCAGAAAGTGTAAACTGACCATTTTGGCCGGAAAATCGGGCCGGAAACGGAATCAGATTGTATTGATTGTCAGTTTGAGCAAATAGTGACGAAGAGAGAAGAACTATAAAAAACAGAAGTTTCAGGCGTATATGCATAGGAAATATCGAATTAGCTGGCAAAATAGCGACGATTTCGCAAGGAAACATAAAACAAAAGCCCTCCGAATGGGAAGGCTTTGTGAACGGTCAATATATGTAGGCAACGCAACGAATCAACTTATTTCTTCGGCGTAGTCTTTTTTGCTGTAGTCTTTTTGGCCGTTGTGGTTTTCGACGTAGTCGTTTTTTTTGCTGGTTTTGCTTTCGTGGCCGCAGGATCTTCTCCGGCTAGATTAAGGCAATCTTCGAGCGTTAACGAAGCCGCATCGACATCTTTTGGAATGCGAACGTTACGTTTCCCAACCGCCAGATAAGGGCCATACTGCCCATTCACAATCTTAATTTCGGGACGCTCCGGGAATTCCTTAATGTATTTATTGGCTTCCTGTTGGCGTTTGGCCTGAATCAATTCGATAGCTCGCTCCAGCGAAAGTCCAGCCAACGATTCGTTGCGGGGCAGCGAAATGTATTTTTCGTCGTATTTCACATACGGTCCGAAACGACCTTTTCCCGTTGTAACGAGTTTGCCCTCATAATCGCCTAGTGCTTCACTGATCGATTCGGCACGTTTGGCCTGAATCAGTTGGATGGCACGAGCTTCGTCAATCGTGTACGGGTCGTCTTCTTTCGTCAGCGATACGTACTTATCGTCGTGCTTCACGTAAGGGCCAAATTTGCCGATACCGATGGTCAGGGATTTATCTTCAAAGAAACCGACTTCGCGGGGTAACGTAAACAAATCCAGCGCTTCCTGCAGCGTAATGGTTTCGATAAGCTGCCCATCGCGAAGGTTAGCAAATCTGGGTTTTTCTTCGTCGCTGGCTTCGCCAATTTGAACGTAAGCGCCATAACGACCCAATCGTGCCGACATAGGTTTACCAGATGCTGGATCAGTGCCCAGATCACGAGCACCCGTTTTGAACGTACTAACCGAAGATCCCTGAATTTCTTCGATATTCTTGTGGAAATCGCCGTAAAATTCTTCCAGCATTTTCTGCCAGTTCATCCGTCCATCTGCAATTTCGTCGAACTCTTTTTCGACCGTTGCGGTGAACTGATAATTAACGATGTCCGGGAAATATTCGACCAGAAAATCGTTTACAACAATACCTGTATTTGTCGGAAATAACTTCGCTTTTTCGGACCCAAATGTTTCTTTACCGCTGGTTTCCTGAATCTGGTTCTGCTGAAGGGTATACTCCAGATATTTTCGCTCCTGACCCGGCTTATCCTGCTTAATAACGTAGCCCCGATTGATAATGGTCGAAATTGTTGGCGCATAGGTCGATGGACGACCAATTCCCATCTCTTCCAGCTTTTTTACCAGCGACGCTTCAGCATAACGTGGTTGCGGACGGGTGAATCTCTCGGTTGCTTTCATCTGGCCGAGGTTCAGAATCTGGCCAATGTTGAGCGGAGGCAGCATGCCTTTAGCATCCTCATCATCTTCGTCGTCTTTCGATTCGAGATAAACTCGTAAAAAGCCGTCGAACTTAATCACTTCGCCCTGAGCAACCAGTTCGCTGGGGAACGTAGTGTTTTGTGGCTGTGCTTTCGGGTTTGGTTCAGCTTTTTTTGCTGGATCGAAATCATCCCCGAAAACGTCGAAACTTAGGTCCTGCTCCACTAGTTGCGCACCATTTGTAAATCGGATGCCGATTGTTACGACGGTACGTTCGAGCTGCGCATCGGCCATCTGCGACGCAATGGCGCGTTTCCAGATCAGTTCGTAAAGTCGTTTCTGGTCGCGGTCGGCACCGGCGTTCCGGTCGTTGAAATTTGTCGGACGTATCGCTTCGTGGGCTTCCTGCGCCGATTCATTTTTGGTCTTAAACTGTCGGGTTTGAACGTAGCGTTCGCCAAATTCAGTCTCAATTTCGGTTTTAGCCTTCTCAATAGCTTCCTGCGACAGGTTCGTTGAGTCGGTACGCATGTACGAAATTTTACCCGCTTCGTAGAGGTTCTGGGCCAAACGCATGGTGCGGTCAACCGAATAACTCAGTTTTCGTGATGCTTCCTGTTGCAGTGTCGAGGTAGTGAACGGCGGAGCAGGCGATTTCTTGGCGGGTTTAACCTCCAGATTTTTGATGGTGAACGTAGCGCCGATGCACGCTTCCAGAAACTTCCGTGCTTCTGCCGACGTAGCAAAGTTTTTCGGCAGTTCGGCGTTCAGAATTTTAGATCCATCAACAATGAACTGCGCTGTTACCTTAAACGACGATTTGGCTGAGTGCTTGTCAATCTCGCGTTCGCGCTCTACAACAAGACGTAGTGCCACTGATTGAACCCGGCCAGCCGACAATCCAGTACTACCGCCTTTAATCTTGCGCCACAAAACAGGCGATAGCTCATAACCCACCAGCCGGTCGAGAACCCGACGTGCTTGCTGGGCATTCACTAAATCGACATCAATGGTACGTGGCGTCTTGATCGCGTTCTGAATCGCATTCTTTGTGATTTCCCGAAAAACGATACGTTTGGTGTTATCGCGTAGGCCAAGGGCTTCTTTCAGGTGCCACGAAATGGCCTCTCCTTCACGGTCATCATCCGTTGCGAGCCAGACTTCTTCCGCCGACTTCGCCAGTGATTTTAACTCACTGACCAGCTTCTTTTTGTCGGGCGAAATCTCATAAGAAGGTAGAAAACCATTCGTTACGTCGACCGCAAGACCATCTTTCGGCAAATCACGGACGTGCCCAAAACTAGACTTAACCGTGAAGTCTTTACCCAGATAGCCTTCTATGGTTTTCGCCTTCGCCGGCGACTCCACTATGACTAAGTTTTTTGACATAATTCGATATTCAGGTTGACAAAAACTCCGCTTTTAGTTTGTACGGAGCACCTTTACGTCTGAAATCACCAGCCCGACAAGACGTTTAATCGCTGTCTGGTTCGCCCAAATATAGACGCAAAAGCATTGACTTATCAAAATAGACAGCCGATACAGGACAAAACAAAAGCGAGGGATTGCGGGACCAATGGGCCATTTTGGTTGTAAACTGGTAACAATTTACAAGGGCTCATCGTTCGCCACTTCCTGCTCAAACTACTAGAAATGAGCAATTATGTTCATTTTTTCGGTAGTAAAATTGCTACGTATCTTGTGTGGAAATCAGCAACCTCCTGCATCTTACCGACATGAATAAATTTTTGACACTTATACTTGCCCTGGCTTTACTAGCCTGCCAGTCGAAGCCGGAATCTACGATGTCGGAGGCCATGGTGCCCCACCAAATGGCAGCTCCTAAAGTTCCGGCTCAGGAAGATAGTGAATCTGGTGTTACTGATGAACTTCCGCCTGCACCGCCACCACCACCTCAAAGAGCTACACCAGCCACCGTAACCAGAAAAATCGTCCGTAATGCGCAGGTACGTATGCGGGTCAGTGATTTTAAATCTTCGGGGTTGGTCATTCAAAAAGCGGTTCAACAGACAGGCGGACAGATTAGTAGTTCGAATGAACTAAAAACGAATAGCACCATCGAAAATGCCCTCGTTATTCGCGTTCCAGCCACACGTTTCGATTCATTGCTTGCATCACTTCTGAAAGAATCAATTTTTACGGATACGAAATCCATTACGTCGGACGATGTTACGCGCCGTTACGTTGATACAGAGGCACGTATACGTAGCAAAAAAGCTACTGAAGAGACGTACCTGAAGTTATTGAAACAGGCACGTAGCGTGGAGGACGTATTGAAAGTGGAGGAGCAATTGGCCGAAATACGGGAAGAGCGGGAAGTGCAGGAAGCCGAATTGCGGCAGCTCAACGACGAAATAACGCTGAGTACGATTAATCTGACGTACTATCAGCAAACCGAAGTGGCTTTAAATCCGGAAGAACCTTTTTACGCCCAAATCTGGCACAACCTGACTGATGGTTTCCGGCTTATGGGCGACGTATTGGTTGGTGCTTTCTATTTTTTGCCAATCGGGCTGGTGATTGCCGCTGTTGTATGGCTTGTTCAACGCTGGCGTAGAAAACGCAGGAACGTAGCGAAATAAAGTAGAACGTTTGCCCAGTAACGTATTGAGCCACAAGTGAATATCACTTCTGGCTCAATACGTTACTGATGCTGGTTAGTTATGGGTTTACTTATGCTTCCAGAGAGCCCCGTTTTTTGTATTGACTTTTACTAGCTCTTTTTGTTGCACAAGATTCTCTAATTCCTGCTCACTTTGTTGAATTGATACCCCGCTCAATTCGGCAAATTCCTTTTTTGTGAGCGTCGGATAATGAGCAAATAAACCTTCCCAGTTTTTTGGATAGGCCTGTTTTTCGGCTTTAGGGTAGATTTTAGTAAGGCTATTTTCTAAAGTGGCATACGGCTTAAATCCATAGACAACTTCTTTAGAACCTGAACTATCGGTAAGAAACAGGGTTGGGAAACCACGCACCCCCATTTCTCTGGCCAATGTCAAATCTGCCTGAAACAAACGTTGTGCTTCGTTTTCGTAATCAAGTTTCAATTTCTCGGAGTCCAACCCTACACTTTTTGCAGCTTTGGCAAGATGCTCCCATTTAGTAATGTTTTTCTTCTCCAGAAATACCATTTCCCGTATTGCCCGTAAAAAAGCGATGGCTTTGTCTTCATCCTGTAATTGGGCAGCCTTAAACGCAATAGATGGCGGATAGGATGAATGTAATGGATCTTCCAGCCAGACATCACCATCAATAGGCATATCATAATAGCGGCTTACTTCATCCCAGTGATGTGCTACGTCCGATGGTTTACTAATTCCACCGCTATTGTAACTCCAGTCGGGCAATAATCCGCCCATGTGATAGCTTATTTCAATAGAATTACCATACTCTAGTTTTAATTTTCGTAGTTGAGGTTCAATTCCCCAGCAAGTTGAGCAAATTGGGTCAGTGAAATAAATAATTTTTACTGGTTTTTTGCCTGAATTAATGGTTGATTTAACTTCTGAATTAGTTGATTCGGGTAGTTCGCAGATGCCTTTTTCTGGATCGCATAAAAGCGGATTAGTATTGTTCATTGATGGTTTCGTTTGAGCCTGGCAAAATTGAAGAAAAAAAGATAATAGTACTGTTGAAAAATACGTACTGCTGCTCATATCGATTGTGAGACTTGTTAATTTGTTTTTCTGGGAAATTATGTGAACGAATGTTTCGGTACTAGATGTTTCACCAATGTTTAGTGTTCTAACTCCCTTATTTTTGTGCAAAGGTTTTCGATTAGAAATTAATGCACAATAGGTCAGAAAAAATTGACTACCAGCCGTATGACAGAAAACGCTGAAACATGCCCAGCACAAGGGTTATTAAAGTTACTTTCGGGGAAATGGAAACCTGAATTATTTCGTTTGGCGCTTGATGGACCACTTCGATTCAATAGTCTGTTACGTCAGATTGAAGGGGCAAATAAGCAATCGTTAGCCATTGCGCTGAAAGAATTGGAAGAGTCTGGCTTGTTAAATAAGGTTGTTGTTAAACAAAAACCTTTGCATGTTGAATATTCGTTGACTGAGAAAGGTAATGCATTGATTCCTGTGTTTAATCAATTAGAAATGTTGTCGTGAGAAATATAATTTATACGTTGATTAAAAAATTAGTTTATCTAATATGTATCGTGGGGAATATTCTCTTTTTGCTGTGAAAAAAGAATATTGTTTATGGGGATATTTTTGCTTTTGAAATTAGTCTCCTGTGAAATTTAGTTTTAAAACTGACAGAAATTTTCATCTGTTTAGAGGGTTGAGATAGCACGCATTTTGCTTCTTTTTGCATTTGGTCAGCTTCACATGGAGTATGAATCTGGTTTAGTCCATTTTTAAGTAATAGGTGGTGCCACCAACCAATTAAAGTGCCAACAAAAGAATCAACCGATCTAAAATTTAAACGGGGAAAACGCTTATGTACTTGATAATAGATGCTGAATAAGGCAATAAAAAAGCCGATTAGATTTATCTAATCGGCTTTTTTAGCTTTTAAAAACAGTTTTGGCAGAGAGCGAGGAATTAACACCCCCACCCGCATTATTATTATAATCTATTGATTCTCACCGTTGCCAGCCTACACTCAGTAAACTAACATTTTCGACGTAACCGCGAACGTAACCGCAACTTGAGCAAAAAAAGGGGCGAACCCTTTTTTTAAGCAACATTTCCCACTGCTTGCGTAGCGGGATGAATACGGACTACGGCCTGGTGATCGGCTACGTCGTTAAGAAAATTTGCGGTTGCTCCTGGACGACTTAGTAAGGAGTCAACAGTACGTTGTAAACCCTCAATCTGCCTATCCTTATTTTCCAGTTGTTTGGTTAACCGCTCAAAGTTATCCTCTAGCGCTTTTAAATGGTCATGCAGATAATTATCTGGAGACGTAACTGGTGTCGATTCTTCCCGAAACATTTCTCCCTCTCCAGTAATTAGCCACGTAGCGTTTATTTTAGGGTAACGAGAAAGGATAGATTCTAGAATGTCGTACCCTGGCTTATTGCGACCATTCAATATTGTGTAAATAGCCGTTGGCGTTTTTTCTATAGAATCAGCAAAAGCACTAGACTTCATGTTTAATGCTTGAATTAGTTGGTTAATCCTTTGGTTGATTGTTGTAGTCATCGCGTTCTACGGGGTTTAATCAGCTTTCGTTTTAACGAGAGCATAGTCTACGTTTCCACTCCCATCATTAAAAATCATAACTTCCTTGAGATTATCAAGGCCATACCAGCGCTTTACATTTTCATTTGCAAACCCAGGCTTTGCTGGAGACAAACCAAGAACCTCAACAAACGAATCATTAAACTTATAATCCTTTAGATTATTTAGGGTTATTCTATCTGCTTTTCCGCCTATATAAATAATCTCTAATGAGTCATTCTTGTAAACGTATTTAGGGCATTGAGTACAACCAGACTTTTCATCTTTCCAATTAGTCATAAACTTGCCATTACCCAGCACTTTGTTAACATCTGTTCTATTCTTTCCAGCAACTTCTTTTATTGATATTAAAGGTTTGCTATAAGAATCTGTAATCTTAGTAATACTACTCGCGTCTTCGTTTGACTTAGGTC
This sequence comes from Spirosoma daeguense, assembly GCF_054776875.1. Taxonomy (NCBI): domain Bacteria; kingdom Pseudomonadati; phylum Bacteroidota; class Cytophagia; order Cytophagales; family Cytophagaceae; genus Spirosoma; species Spirosoma daeguense. Next base: position 975,245 of record NZ_BAAHBF010000002.1, on the reverse strand, counting down.
GTCCAATTATGTACAAAACGCCTACAGCCGCTACTATATAAATCCACCAATTGCTTTTTTTCTTCATTTTTTAATTGTCTAAAAATCAATAATATATATAAAAGTGAAATCATTTTTATAGCAAATGTTTGTTTTTATATATCATTTGCTATAAAATTGTGCACTGATTGTAACAGTGAATGTACAAATATTGTAACAGTCACCGTGAAAACATAGCAATTTCTTGTAAACGGTCATTATTTGCCATGAACACCATAAACGACCATTATAAACGGCTTGAAACCCAAGATAAGGAGCGATTGCTGGCCATGAATGGCATTTTATCCGCCAAATGGCACATCAAAAGCGATTGTTTAACCTATTTCAAACGGTCAATTTTGGAGAAAGAGGCAAAGGGTAGTTCTGATATTGATATGGCCGTTTTGCCCTATTTCATTCTAATTCAGTTTGTGGATTTTTTTGGGTTTACATGGGATAATATCTTAACAAACACCATCCCACCCGTAGAATAAAATCCGTCCTTTTATCAGCCTCCTAATTCCGCCAATTTTCCGCCATTAAAGCCATGAACGTACAAACGTTGACAAGCGATCAAATTGCCGCTATGCCAATAGAGCAAGCGGAGACAGCATATAGGCGGGCAAAATCAGAACTGGATAGCCTCCTGGCCAGGGTTGAAAAAGACAACCGACAAAAGCCAGCACTCCAGGAGGCAATCCAGGCCGCTCGTTTAACCTACGTTTTACTACGTGCTCGGATTTATCCGAAGGTTTTCGGCAAGCTATTAATGGGTACTAGTGATGCCATCACTAATAAAAAAAAGGGTACGGTGGTAGGCTCTACTGGAGAGCAACACCTGGCACAAAGCTAGGAGTTTAGGCGGGTTCGATTCCCCGCCATCGGCTATGGTAGGGTTACCATAAAGTTAATGGTTAAGGAAATTTCAAAACGGTTTTAGTGGCCTGGCCAGATTCAAGCCACTAAACTTTTTACTCACATTTTCTTTAACGTATATAGGTAAACGTTAGTGCACATTAGCGACCTGGTGCACAAGGCCGCGCAATTTTCCAGACCCGTAAAAAAACAGCCAGAAATGGCTGGCCGGTACGACTATGCCAATTTGGCGCGTTTTTTTGGTCGAATCGCAGTTAAACCAAGAGTTAACTATCTGTTAACCAATAGATTAACTTTTGATTAACTCGTTTAACTTTTAGAGTAACTTTTAAAAAAGGGTACTACTCTCTTAACCGAATAACTGGAGCAGGGAGGGCCAAAAGGCCAGAAAAGCGATCAGAAAAAACGGCAAAAAAGCGAAATCGGCCATCAGAACACCACACAAAGGCCTGACAATGAGATATTTTTCTGAATCTGCTAGAACAAGGGAAGAGCTCTAAAAGGGCTTAAATCGAACAAAAACAACCATTTCCAAAACCATTCAAAAAATGACATCACAGTACAACACACAAGACCGTTCAAAGCGCAAATTCGTAGGCGACCGTGAGGGCTCTACGTTTCGCTGGGAACTCTACCTAAAGGGAGAAAAGGCTTATACGTTCGACGGTTATTCTAAGAGCCGCAACCAGGCCGAAAAACACGACAAACAGGCGCTTTTTCAGGATTGTGTGGCCCGTATCTGCCATAACGGGTATTTAGACAAGACCTACCAAATGCTATGGTATCGCCGTGGCGGGGAGCTCCAGCACAAGAAAGAAGACAGAATACTACTGGAAATGTACCCAACGTATTTTGTGGCCCATAATGAGCTCCAGCTTGATCTTTCGACCATCAATTATTTACAGCGGCTTTACGATGCCAAACTATCTGGCCAAGCGTTCGACCCTGTTAAACTCCTGCCACCTAGAGAGACAGTACGCGACGTTGAAGCGATTGATTTTAAATTCAATACGCAACGTTTCCCCACAGAGGATTTACTGGTAGAACATTGCCACGAACTAATTAAGCGTTATCCACGCCACCGAGTAGAAGCCTGGTGGAGAGCCTGCAAAGACGCTTACACAACGAAAGCCCCAAACAAGCAACCGCTTGTATATCGGCCAGAACCACCCACAGGCCAACAACAGGCCAGCCAGCACCAGCGGCCAAACTACCAGCAACCAGCCAGCCAACGCCCTACGCCGTCAATGACACCACCAAGCGGCACAACTGACCCCGACAACGTAGAATCGGCCAAACGAGCACAGCAGGCAGTCCAGAACCTAAACACCCGATTTACGCGGGAAATGTAAAGGCCGAAAAAGAGAAACCAGCCACCAGACGCTCACAATCAGCCACCGCAAAACGATCTTTTTTTACTCCTGCCAAACTAAACGTAAAGGTTTAAATGGCTTAAAACCAATAAAACAGATGGCACTTTCCGACTTAGAACTACTGAAAATTAGCATAGAATCATTCCTTAGAATGAATGCCAGCAGCACCGCCAATGCACAAACCAGAGCACTAGAAGGCGATGATTTTGCCAGCGGTTACTGGACTGGATTTAAAACCGGATTGAACGGTGAAAAGGATTCTCTGGACATTCTCCTAGGGGACGTAAATAAGCTTATTGAAAAAGCCAATAAAAAACCAAAGTCCAAGCCTGGCCGCAAACCAGCCCAATAGGTAAACGATCTTTTTTTGAGCCTGCCAAACTAAACCATAAGGCGAAAAAAGGCTTACAGCCAGCAAATGCACAAAATCACCATTAAGCTCTATCGGGAGGAATTTGTAAGCCTTTACCTGTTTGCCGAAGACCCTGGACAACTCAGTAAATGGGTAATGCTGAACGAGAGAAGCCTGGAGGAAATCCTACTAGTAGAATGGAGAACCAGGATAACACAACAGCAAATTTTAACCTGGAGACTACGCGAACGTAACAAAGAATTTGCACTGAGTTTGCCGCTAACGGTGGCCATTGCTTTCTGGCTCCGATTTGGCCAGGTGCCGCTCACCATCGAATTGCAAACGATTTACAGCAAGCTAACAACAGCCCTACTTGATAACGGACTATCAACCAAATACCTAACCAATTACAACCATGTTTAAACTCCTGCTTTTTGCTCCGGTTGCCATTACTCTGTGCCTGGTTTGCTTTTTCTGGCTGGCCGTGGCCATCGGTTCAGTAGTGTTAATCTCGTTTGCGTTGAGCCCTATTTTCTCCCTTATCGACCAGTATTTAAACCTAAATGAAACACCCTCAAAATACGCACATTATGAGTTTTAATAAAATCCCTGGCATAGCGTCGGCACTTGCCGCGAGCCTTAATAAACCGTCTGGACTTGCCGCTAAAAGCCTGCAACCAACACCCGTAACACCTGCCAACAAAAACAAGGTAATTCTAAACACCCACCTGCAAGAGCTCGCACTTTTGATTCTGGCAGAATTACCGATTAAAGGCATCATTAGCGAAGCCGCCAACAAAAGCCGGGGCCGAATCCTGGCCGATCTGCGAAACAACGACGAGCGCCAGCTTTACCTGGCCAGCCGGGACGTAATTCTGGAATTTGGCCGCCAATTGGCCAAATGCGAAAGCCCGGAAATGCTGGCCAAAGTGCTCCAGATTATCCAGGGCATTACAGAGGGTAGTGTGGTAGAATACAATGAAGTAAAAGACCAAATTTAAAACCAACCAGAATAATGGCAAACGTAGCCGTTCCATCCACCCGCGAGCTCCAGGGTATCAAACAGGAGCTCACCAAAACCGGCAAACTAACGCGATGTATCGAAGCCGGATTTATCAAAGGTTCGATTAATGGCCAGCAGGCCACCGAGCTAAAGGACACCCTGGCCAAAGTAGTGGACTACTGCCAGGAGCAACAGCAAATTATTTTCCAACTCCAGACGCAACTGGCTCAAAGCAAGCAATCAACACTTTTCAATTAATAATCCCGTGAGATTAAATCAGTTACAAGTTATTGGCCGTATCGGCCAGGATGCCAAAATAGTAGACCATAACGGGCGTAAGTTCGTAGCCTTTTCGCTGGCCGTTGATGAAAGCTATAAAGACCGTAATGGCAATAAGGTAGATAAAGTAGTTTGGTGCGATTGTGTGACCGAACAAGAGCGGTTTTTTAACGTAATCAACTGGCTAACGAAAGGCCGTGAGGTTTACGTGGAAGGCAAACCAAGTGCCCGCGCCTACGAAAAAGATGGCAAGCTCTACGCCACAATTCGTATTAGTGTAAACCAAATTTCCCTGGGCAATAAGGCCAATGGTAGCACGACCACAACCGCGCCAACCACTCCAGCACCAGCCATAGCCGCCACCACAGCACCCGCGCCGTTTGCTATTGAAGAAAGCGACGACTTACCGTTTTAAGCGATGGGCTTTTATCAGATTCCAGGGTTTGGGATTGTGCACTTAAACGAGGGCAAAAGGCCGCGAATTGTGCCAGGAAACGAGCGCCACAAATGGGACAAGAAACCAAAATGGGGCGCATCCACAACGTGCTTAAAATGTGGATGCGTTAAAAGCCTACTTAAACCGGAATACCGGGAAAGCTACCAAATGCCAGGCCAGAGCGAAACCAGCGAGCGGCCACCCTGCCAACAAAATAAGTAAACAGCTACTCACTAAACGCCAGCCCTGGCTCCAGGGCTGGCCACTTCAAACACCATGCTAGTAAACGAAAAACAGCGCCAGGCTTTAGAGCGATTTGTGGCCAGCCTGGAGGGTAAATACAACGGTTTGCAATACGACGAAACCAAAGCGATTTGGGCGAAAGATTCCCCGATTTGGCGGCACATTCGCCAGGGCACTACTGGCCAGCTACGTTTGATTTGTTGGTACAACAACACCCACAAACCAGGCAGTAAAGAGTTTAGGCCGCAACTCATTATCCAGGCCGCGCTGGAGCACGTCAACACCCCACACTCACAAGGTTATTATTTCAGCAAATCAACGCTAGTGCCATGCTCACCGATCAACTAAGCGAAGAAGACATAAGAGATATTGAAGAAGTCCGCGACAGCCTACTAATTCCACTCCGAGAATATCCCACGGCCAGCTCTATCTCCAAAACGTGCACCTGCCAGCGTTGCCGCTCTATACGTAACCACAACATTAACGAGCTCGAAAAACTAACCAATGAGCCGCCGTTATACATCGAACCAGCACTTTCTGGCAAAGTATCCACCAAACTACGCCGTTAAAACGATGAAATTTGAAGTAATAGGCAACAGAAAGCCGCTCATTTTAACCATTTTCAAATACGCCAAAATAACCGAAACAGAGCGAAAGGTGGCGCTTTTCATAAGGCAGAATATAGCCCGCTTTACCACCCTGGCCGAACTGGAAAAAGCCGTATTTGCCGAGCTTGAATTGATGCGACGCAATGACAAACGAGTTGCTAAAATCACCACTCACACCTGGATTTATTGCCATTCTAAGGACGGAAAATTCAAAGCCCTATCATTCAACTCAAACACCCGTAAAGGCTTTTTATTCGCAAAAGAGAACTGGAGAAAAACCAGCCTGGCAACTCCTGGCCAGGCTTAAACCAAACCCCTACCATGCAAACCGAAATCATTACATTAGAGAAGTATCTAAATACCTTTCCAGAGCCCGAACAATGGTTTTTCAGTTCACCAGGTGTAAAGCAACAGCCAAAGCCAGAATGCAATATGATTCCTACCCTTTACCATAATTGCAATGTTAAAGGGCCAGAAATCAACATTACCAGAGTTTGCTACAACGTAGTGAACAAGGCTCAAAAGAGGCTACTAAAACAGCCCTATAGCATTATCCATGTAGCCGCCAAAATCATCCAAAAAGGCGACAGGTTGACGTATGTAGATTGTTTTGAGTTGGTAATGTGGCACATGGTGGAACGACTAAACGAGCGCTACAAATGGGAGAAAATCCCGCTCCAGCTAGAGCTGGGCGAACGCGAGAAAGAAAGAGCAGGTTTAACCGATTAATCACCAGAGCCTGGACGAAAACCAGGCTTCTCTTTCTCAAAATACTGGTAAAAGTAAACTCTACAACTATGCCAAAAGGCTACAATAAAGACGGTACGAAAAAGACACGGCCCACCAACTCTGGCCGCAAAGCGAAGCCCTCTAAAAAAATCGCTCCCCAAATCAGCCTGGAGGCTTATACCGTGCTGGCCAGCGTAAGAAATCAAAACAGATTCATTTCGGAGGCTATCCTGGAGAAAGCCGAACGCGATGCCGCCAAAAGGGCCCCGCAGAAAGAAACCAGACATACCAATACGGGCCAAATCGACTTATTAGAAATGCTCAAAGAAATTCAAAAGGAGCGGGTAATGTGTCATTAACAACAAAATATTAAGTTGTTATCTAAACAAATAGTAGATGCCAGAAAAAATATTTTCGCCTAAAATCTCATATGTCGTATAATTGTAATTAATGAAAGTAGGTGGTGTTTCCATTTCACTTTAATAAGTTGTAAACTAGTTTAACTTGTACATTGATTAGCTATGGCTCTAAAGAAGAGAACTAAAAAAAAACCTGGAGAACCTAAGAAGATACCATTTACTTATCTACTACTAAACATCAAACTCATTTCGAATAGAAGAAAAGGTGAATCGGCTTACCGGGAAATTTTTCGTGACATTTTCAGTGGCACTATCACTGAGCATATTGGACGAGGAAAAAGAGCTTTTTTAAGGACTATGTTTCCAGAAGTAGTTGATGGGAAGGAATTTTATTACGGTAAAATAACCCGTTTCACTGATTTGGAAAATAACGTTTGGGTTAGCACTGTAACTAGAGAGGATATAACTATGAACCTTGAAAAAGGCCTCTACCCAAATAAGCAAGAAACTGAATACGTTTTTATTCCTCAAGCTCACCGATTAGCGCTAAAATTATCATCAGATTTTACTGCAAAAAATGCCCAAGATTTTTTTGTGAAAGCCATAAACAAAGTCGTAAGTAGCGATGAGGATTATAGTGTAATCATTCAGCAGTCAAAAGATATTTTTGAAGAAATATATAAAGCAGATAAAGTTGAAAAATTACTAATAAATGTTTCATATACTAATGCTGATGAAATTGGGGATGATGCCGCAGACTGGTTAGATTCTCAATTAAAACAATCTAACATTAGTGAGGCTAATCTTGCATTTGAATCAGGGAAAGACGAAACGTTAAACTTAGAGACAAAACTAATAAAAGGCGGGCTAAAATTAGCAGTTGAAAATGGGGAAGTAGAAGCTAGGGTGAAGGACAGACGTGGTAAAACTAGGAGGATTGTCACTAAAGAGCATCCAGAAAAAAATAAAGCCATAGCAACAGCCGAAAATAGCCTAGAAAATGTTATATTTAAAGAGGTAATACAACGATATACTAATAACGATGAATGAACATGAAAGAATTAAAGAAGACCATCCCTTTAGCTACAGGGGCATTTTACGAGCTTATGATGCAAAGGAGATCAGAGAGTCATGGCCTTTTCTTTGGAGTTTAGGACTATCTGTAGCGACTGTAGCAATTACAGGCTATTCTACCAAGTCCTACTACGAAATTTTGGGCTTTTGGGTATCACAGGTTATGTCTGTATTCCCTAACCTACTCGGATTCAACCTTGGAGGATATGCACTTATTGTAGGCTTTGGTAATGGTAGTTTATTGAAAGCTATGACTAGAAAGCAACCAAATAAAAAAGCCTCCATTTTCCAAAAGCTAAGTGGAGTATTTGCATTCTCAATTCTACTTCAGTTAACTGCTTTTATTATGGCCTTTTTGATAAACTTTCTTAAAGAGTTTAAATTTGAGGTAAACTGCCAAGATTTAGCTAACATAGTCAATGCTTCAACAATTGGAATACTATCTTTTTTAGGATTTTGGGGATTGCTGATTATTCCAAATTTGGTTACAAATATTTTTACTTTCGGTCAAATGCATCACTCTCTATTAACTATTGAGAGAATAGAAGATGAGCAGAAAAAGAAAAGATTACAACAAGGACAATTAGACAATCCGTAAGCTCACCTATTTTAGTTTTAAAAGCTCTCTAGTTATGAGAGCTTTTTTTATGTCCTTTCGGGGAGCCTAGAGCCTGGCCACCTTTGGCCTATGAAACAATTTTTTAGCACCATCTGGCAATTTATCCGAAGCAATAGCGAGCGCTTTATCTGGGAGCTGGTGGCCGTGGCCATCGGTATTGCCGTAACCTGGCTTATTAGCCGCTTTTCTGGCCAGGGCGAGCTCCAGGCCTGCCAGGACGAACGCGCCATTTTACTACGTGAAAACGCCAGCGCTCAATCATTCCAGGACTCTATCCGCTGGAGCGCCGTACTATCCGACAAAAACGCAAAAATCAACTCCCTAGAAAATGAAAACAACCAGCTTAAAGAAAAGGCCGCTCTGGATTCTGCTAACGCTCTTAGCGAGCTCGAAGCTATGCGGGCAATCGTTAAACGCTACGCCAAAAAGTAAGGATTCGCTGGCCGTGGCCGTGGAATTTATTGGCCACGCCAAAAGCATAGAAATGGATCTGATTCGGCTAGACTTTGCCATCAAACGCGAAGTAGTTTATAAAGACCAAATAAGCCAGCAGGAGGCCACCAACCAGCGCCAGGCCAAAGACCTGGCCAACTGCCAGGCATCGAATGGAAAGCTAACCGCCGAGCTAACCAACACCCGCCAGGCCGTGGCCGATCAAGTGATAAAAACCCGCCAGGCAAAGCTGGAGGTTTGGGCCATGAGGCTGGCCGTGGCTTTGTACGTAGCGGGCAAACTAAAGGGTATTTTACCCTAAATAACTGTCCTTTTGCCGATGCCAGCCAGGGCGCAACTTTGACACTGTAAACAACAATATGAACCAAAACACACGCGCCAATGGCATTAAAACTAGTAAAATTTATCACCGATAGCGATGGCACAAGCCGAGCTGTTAATATCAATCCTGAACACGTTTCAACCGTGGAGGCTGATATGGCCAAACCTGACCAGTTTTGCCACATTACCCTAATGTCTGGCCACTATTACCGAGTGCTGGAGCCGGAAACCACCGCCAGCCGACGCTTAACAAATGCAATCTAAAACCATCACCAGGCGGGCCATGTTTGCCGAAATCCACCAGGACACCCTGGAGGGAGGCAAGAACCATGTTTTCGGCATTCAGTACGTAAAAAAGGACGGGCAAACGGGCCAAAAAGCCAGGGTTCGCAAATGTGCGAAGAACCTGCCAGGCTCGCAGGGCTACCGGGGCAATATCAATTTGAACCACGTTATTCTTCTGGAGAACCTGGAGAAAAATAACCAGCCTTTTGAGCTACTTATTGACTTGATAACACACTACAACGGCCAGCGGGTGGTACATACCTACTAAGCAATGGAATGGATTTCAGATAAAGCGTTTTTCATCGACAGTCAGAAGAACGGGGCAGTTATTCAACTCACCAACGGACGTGCCAATCCAGGCCGGGACCAGGTTTTTGGCACCAGCTTAACGCTAACGCAGGCCAATGGCTTAGACCATATTCCGTGGGGTTCGCAGGATAACCAGCCGAACCAAATGGCTAAACTCCTGGAGAAAAACAGCCAAATACGGCCACTCCTGGAAGCCAGCCGCGACATGATTTATGGTTCTGGCATTGACTTTTTTACCAAGATTCGTAGTGAGGGCAAAATTACCCTGGAGCCCTACACAGACGACAAGCTGGAAGACTGGGCCTATCAGACCGAACTGGCTAATTATGCCATTGCGGCCATTAACGAGCGGGTAACGAACGCGAATCATTTTACCCGTTTCGAGTTTACCGTGGACGGTATACCGCTCCTTAGTATTTCCGACAGTTTTACCACACGTATAGGCAAGCCCGTTGGCGGCAAAGTTCGTCATTACCTGCAAAATCCGTGGTTCGGTGAAGGATGGGGCCAACAGCTCGAAAAGAGTGAAAAAATACCAGCGTTTGACCGTGTAGACCCGACGCGCAACGTAGTAAGTATGTTCCACTCCAGAGAGCATATTTCTGGCAATCCGTTCTATGCGTTTCCCTCCTGGTGGTGCGCTCGTGACTGGATAGAAACATCAAACCTGATACCGCTATTCCACAAAAGCGGGCTCAAAAACGGCTATAACATCAAATACATTATCCGTATGCCGGATGATTATTTTGATAAGGAAAACGGCAAAGATTTACCACCGGACAAGCGCAAAGAAAAATGGTCGAAGTTCGGCGCGAACCTCAAAGAATGGCTTTCAGGGGTGGAAAATGTCAATAAAACGTTACTGGTGCGCTACCTACGGGGCGAGAATGGAAAAGCCACCGATAACATTGACGTAGTGCCGCTGAAAAATGAAAACTCAGACGATGCCTACAGCAAGGTTTGGGAAATGGCCAATATTTCGGGCACCAATGCCGCCGGAATTTTGCCCGTTTTGGGCGGGGTTACACCAGGTTCAAAAAGTGGCGATTCAGGGAGCCAAATTAGAATCGTGGCCGATTATCAGCAAAACTACAGAACACCCGTACAACGCCAGATTTTGCTGGAGCCAATCAAAATGGCGCTCCGAATTATGGGCTATAAAGACGTAGTGCCCATGTTTAAAGGAGTCACTTTAACCACCCTGGACAAGAACCCGACCGGGAAAGAAGCAAACGTAAATCTAGGAGCGGCATGATAACCAAAGAGATTTTAAAGATGCACCTGGGCGGCATCCAGGGTAAGCTGGATTTTTCAACTATGGAGCCGTTTGCCAACTTTGCCGAACGCTGGTTTTCCGATCAGGTAGGCCGTGAGCTGGTGGCTTACCTGGCAGGGCTCCAGAATCCAACCGCAGGCACACCCGACCCAATCCAGGGCGGTGCCGATTTGCTTTACCTGGCTCAATCCTGCATAAGTTGGCGCTGTTATGAGTTGGCCTTTCCGCATTTGAAAATGCGGGTGGGTGATTTAGGCCTGCAAAAGCTCAACACGCAGAACACCGTGGCCATTGCCAAATGGGAATACGTAGACTCAAAAGAGGCAAACGTGGCCATGTTAGATTTGGCACTCGAAAATTTTTGGCGGGCGCTGGAAGAAGTTCGGCCAGCGGTTTGGACTGGCTCCAGTGCCTACAAAAAACGGCAACGGTATTTTATCCGTTCGGCCTATGAGCTGGCCCAATCCGTGCCAACAATGGGCCGCAAATACCGCCTATTCGACCAGCTTTTAACCTACATCAAACGGGCCGAATACGTCTATATAAAGCCCATGTTAGGCGGTTTAGATTACCAGGCGTTAAAAGCAAACTGGAGCAATCCAGACCATGAGCTCACCGAAGCCGAAACGGCTATTCTGGAGTTTATCCAGCCCGCGCTGGCTCACCTGGCTATTTATGAGGCCTACCCGTATTTACCGCTCCACTCCAGCGATGAAACAGGCATAACCGAGCGCCGGAGCAAAGGCGGCATTATCGAAGACGTAACAGCCGCACCCGATAAGACCAACAGCCAAAAACGCCAGCTTTATATGGATGGCCAGTTTTACCTGGGCGAGCTTCAGGAGTATTTGCAGGCCACCGCCAGCGCCCAACTCTGGCCAGGCTACTACGCCGAAAATTCACCAAAAACGGGCGAAGAAAGCGATTCGTACAATGACAGTTCACTAGTAATTCTTTAAACAACCAAATACAATGCAAACACAAACCGACGTAACAAAAACAGAGTTTGAACTGGAGGCCGAACGCATCCAGGCCATGAAAGACCAGATTGCTCAACAGGAGTACGAACTGGAGCAAAAGCGAATCCAGGCCGAAGCCGACGAACGCCAGCGCAAACTGGATACCTACCAGGCATTACGCGAAGATGCCGCCGGATTCCGCGAAACAGCGACTAAAGAATCCGACGAAACCAGTAAAAAAATGTACGTTCAATGGGCACTGGAGGCCGACCGCCAAGCCGTGCAATTGGCCAGAGAGCTAGGGCTGGCCATCGAAGAGCCCGCCGAAGAACAGCCCGCCGAACCGACCACCCTGGACAAAGTGCACGGGCTGTTACGCCATCGTTTGGGGGCCGTGGTGCAAATCGCTTTACTGATTGCTGCCATCTTTTGGGCCAGCACCAATTTTGAAACGGTAGGCGAACACATCAAAGTTTTGAATGAGCATTTGCCGCTAGAGGAAAAAATGAACGCTTACGACATTACCAGTAATCAAAAGTTCTTTTTTGAGAAATACGTAGAGTTCTGGGATTTGCCCGTGGCCATGCTGAAACTCCTGATTTTGGTGCCGTTTGTGTGTTTTTACCTCTTGCCGTTTATACGTAGCCGCAAAGATTTCTTTACTGAGTTTTTCGAGGATTTAACCCCATTTCAACGATGCGTAATTACGTTAGCCTTTGCGGCTTTATTTGTCTTACATTCTGCTTTGTCGCACGGAGTCAAACCGTAACGAAAAAGCCCGCCGTGGTGGCCACTAAGCCAGTGGCCACCACCACAACCAAGCCCGCCACCGTCAAAGGGCCAGACAAAAACGCCATCTATCCAGCCGCTCCCTGGACGCTCGACGAAACCGAACTACGTAAAGCTATTCTGGATAGTGCCGCCGTTTTTTTGGGCATGGTGGAGCTTACAAACAACAATGATGCCGCATGGATAACGAAAATTAACCGTTACAACGGTTTGCCAATTCGTTCGGCTTATTGCGCCAGTGGGTTCTATTACGCGCATCGGGTGAACGGGGCCAAATTGCCCGTTAAAGCATTGGGAGCCGTGGCCAGCTATTTCTCTGTTTCCGCTAAAATCATCTATCGACGCAACCAACGCGGAAACCAGCGGCTAGGGATTCGGCCACGCCGGATGGATGCCGTAAGCATCTACACCAGCCACATAGAGGGGCTAGTGGATGACATTTGGAACGACGACGACGACGAAGTAAAACTAATCGGTTTTAATACGTCGGGGGGCAAGGGTACCAAATACGGCTGTTACATCAACCGCCGTAAGAAATCAGAAATTAAGTACATAGCCAACTGGCTAACACCTTATTTACATTCTCTCAAACAATGAACACCGACACACTCCCAAAGCACAAAGTAACGTCCTTTTCAGCCTGGGCAATGCTGGGCATTTTTGCCCTATCAATGGCGGGCTATAAATTCGGATGCCTCTTAATGGCGCTGTTTTTTGCCGAATAGCCCGCCGTTTTTTTCTCATTCTACCGCTTCGGCGGTCCGATAGTTTTTTTAATCACAAACCAATGAACACAAACAGCAATGTACAAGACGAATTGAGTACCCTGGAGCGGTTGCTGGCACCAACACCCGTTTACTTTCGGGCTATTCAAATTATGGCCATTATCCTGGGCGCAATCGGGGCCGTAATTTACCAGCTCGCTAGTGTTACCACCCTGCCCGAATGGGTGCAGTTTATGGGCGACCGCGCCACGCTGGCCGTGGAATTTGTTCTAATTTTCTTTCCACAATTGGCCGTCGATTTTAAAGCGCTGGCCAAAAAGAAAGAGCTGGAGCTAATCCGATAGGCGAATGATAGCCGCGTTTATTACCTGTTTACTCTGTCTTTATCTATTACGTCCAAAAGACTAATGTTAACCATTGAATTTGCTGGTAAATCCTACCAGTTACCGGAACGCTGGAGCGAGGTAAAACCCGACGTATTACCCCAACTTTTACAACGGGTTTACCTGGCTCCAGGCGGGGCGGATTCCTACCATGAAACGCTCCAGTTAGCGCTCAATATTAAGCCAAAGGCCTGGCAAAAGCTGATGTACAAGCACTTTGGCAAGCACGTTGGCAAAAAGACCAGACAGGCCAACGCCATCGTTTTGCACACCCTTTGGCACCAATTACGATGGATGCAAACCGAGCCAATCCATCAGCAACCATTTAAAAGCCTGGACATAGGCCAGCCGTGGCTTTTACCCGATGCCGATTTTTTGGCCATGAGCTATGGCGAGCTAACCGACGCCTATATTCATTTCCTTGTTTATATCCGCCAGCTCGTAGCCGGAGACAAACACCTGGATTTATTAGTAGCTACGTTGTGCCGACCAGAGCGGCCAGGCGACTATCAGAACGCGCCAGGCTGGAACGGCGACCACCGCGAGCCCTATAACGAATACGTAGCTAAAGAGCGGGCCAAAAGTCTGGAGCACCTGGAGCCAGGTTATAAAATGGCCGTGCTGTTATTCTTTGCCGGAAATATGCAACGGCTCATGGATAAATACGAGGTTTTTGGCAAGGGCGAAAGCGATGGCGAACCCGAACTTTATCCAGGCCAGAGCTTAACCAAAAACAGCCATTTACTGGCCAGTAAGGGGATTTTCGGTACGTTGGACCAAACCAAAGCGGCCAACGTGCATGAGGTATTTTTATACCTGGAGGAACACCGTAAAGACCTGATTGCCGAAGCCGAACGACGTAACCAACAAGACGAATGACAACCACACAACTTTTTTGGCAGTTCTTTAAACCCGTGGCCGAATCCGTGCCAGGCATTACCACCGTTTCGCGCTCTGGTGGCGATAAAATGGATAGGCTCCTGGCAAATTCTACCGATGAAGATATTTATCCAGCCGCGTTTTTATTGCGGCCTAAATACAGCATCGAAGACAACGGAGCCGGGGCCACGATTGCCTGGTTCGACAGCACGTACTACGTTATTTGCACGGGCAGAATGGACGACGACGACCAGGAAGACGCGGCTTTTGATGAAGCCGAGCGACTGGCCACCGAGCTAACCAGTAAACTTTTTTCGCACGTTGACGACTACACCGTATTAATTGACCCGACCAGTCGTATTTTTATGGAGCCCGTAACGATGGTAACACTAGAAGCCAGCTATGGCTACGAAGTACGGTTTAGAATCGGTTTACAGGCAAACAGCTCTTTTTATGCACATCTTTAAAAGCATTCTCAAACGCATCCGCTTTTATTTGGTTTGGCTGGTGGCTTTACCGTTCGTTTTGCTCTACCTAATCGGGGCGGCAATCTTTTCGGGCCAGTGGCGGCTCATTGGCGTAAAATTGAGCCTGATTCACCTGAGCCTACGCCAGAAACACCTGGAGAACAGACCCACCAAACTGGCCAAAGCGCTACGTCAAAAACGAATACAAAATTTCATCAAAGGCAATGCCTAAAACGTCCTTTCTGCCAGGCCTGCCAGGGCTCAACTTTGACGGCAAAACAAATCGGACTGCCGTTGCAGTTGAGCCTTTTTTATGCCGTATGCCTTTATTGACCCACTAAATACCAGCCTGGCCTTTTTGCCGCTGTTATTCTCCAGGAACACCCTGGAGCACGTTATCGACCCTGTAGATACCACCCTGGCCGACCGTTCCGGCTTGCGCTATTACCTGGAAATTCTCACGCCAGAATTTACGGGCTCGACCAATTTTAAACGACTCGTAAAAATGCCAGGCTCCGAGAAGCCACCCGCCACCACGGGCGGGCTGGCCGTTTATGAGGGCGCTTTTTATCAGTTAAACGAACTCCTGGACGGTTTCCTGGACTACCAAAAGCCAACCTTTGGAGCGGGCGAAATGGCCGTAATTTCTACGCTCACCATGCCGTTTATGGCCAAAGAGAGCGCCGAAAATAAGGGGGTGGACATTCCAGCGTCTACCAAAAACGTGGCCAGCCAGTGGCTCCTAAAGGCGGGCTTGCTGGAGCGGGATTTTGCGGCATGGGGTAACGCATTCTTTACCGACTACATGAGCAAAGAGCGGCCATTTTTAACCTGGCAACCCGACGGCAAAACCATTGGCCGCAATCAACCGGAATACCTGTATTTTTTGCTCAATTGCTCACCATTGCCCGCCACCATTACCCGCCGTTTTCGGGTGCACTACGTTAATGGCACGTCGGAAGTGCTGGAAGCTGGAGCACTCAGAGGGGCGCAGGCCTACCAGGTTGTTAGTGTTCCCGTGCACCCCAAAGCCCTAAACTTAAACCCCGATCTGGTGGCCTATTACGAGGTTTGGCTGGCTGATGGCAACCAGGAACGTATCAGCCAGGTACGTACTTACGTTGTCGATCAGCGCCACCGGAGCCACGAGCGATGGCTTTTATTTACCAATAGCCTGGGCGGATGGGATACGTTACGGCTACTAGGTGAAAGCGCCGAAACCCTGGACACCAAGCGAGCCAGCGCCGAACTGGAGCGGCCAGCCGGAGCTCCTGCCGATTTTGCCGAATTACGTACTATTTACGTGCAAGGCTCCAGGAGCCTAACCGTAAGCACGGGCTATCTGGAAGGTAACGCCACGGCACAACTCAAATACCTGGACGAGCTCCTACTGGCTAACCAGGTTTATTTGGTCGATAGCCAGGGTCACCAGGCGCTGGAACTCACCAGTACGAGCCTGGTGGATGCCGAAGACAACACCGACCTACTAACGCGCTCGTTTACGTTTCGCTACGTTAATGCTCAGTACAATCATTCCGCGATGCCAGCCGCGCCCGTTTTGCCTGCCAGAGCCACCAAATGGCGGGGCATGGGCATTTATTACGAGCTCGACAGTTACGGCAAACGCACGGGCTACGGTAGGCCGCTCAAGCTGCAAAAGTACTACGTGGATGATAACAGCACCTTTAAGCCGCTCACCGAGAAACCCAACCAGCCAGGCGACCCCGACTATATGCCGAGCTCACCGCTGGCCGGGGTGCAGCCAGGGAGCACTCCCTTTGCCAGTGCGGCCATTATCCGAGCCACCAGCTACAAGCGAACGACGTGCCCAAATGGCACTTTGGGCGACGTGGCCACCATCAACATTGCAGCCGGAAAATATGGCTCTGAAATCAGCCAGGCCGAAGCCAACAACCGAGCCGAAGCCGAATTTAGCAGCCTGAACACGCAGGCCTACGCCGATCAGTATGGCGCTTGTACAGCCGCGCCGGAAATGTATAACGTAATGGTAGCGCCAGGGCAATGGCGCTACCGAGTTAATGACCCTGCCCGCTTTGAAATTTATTACTACGTATTCGGCACAGGTGACCCAATTTTCGGCAATAAATGGGATTTGCAAGGCCAAACCAACGCGTTTGTTTACCCGCGATTTTCCACCGATCTGGCTTTTCCCGTGAAGCCCGAAAACTATTTGCTCCTGGTTTACGGGCCAGCCAATACGAACCTGAATTTAAAGGTTTACGTGGATGGCGTTTTAGTGTCTGATACGAACGTACTAACCAACCGCGATGGCTACGAACACATTTTTATGCCGATCAAACCAGCATCGGGGGCGAAAGTGTACATGAATCTAACCACCCTATAAAATGAGCTTACAGGTACGAATAAACGGCCAGGTGGCCGACATGACCCCAAACACCAGCATAAACCTGGAGCTGACAAACCCCTACCTGGTTTATGGCGATATTCTGAGCGATAAGGCCACCATTCCAGCCCTACCCATTACGCCACGCAACCAGCAAATAATGGGCTTTCCTGACTTGCTTCAGAGCGATGCCATAGGAATGCGTTACCAGTGTGAGAAGTATTACAATGGCCAATTGCTCCAGGCGGGGGTGGCCATCCTGACCGAAGCCGCGCAAAACTTCGCTTTAACGGTCGTTCAACCATTGGGCGAACTATTTGGCGACGATCAAACAATAACGCTACCAGCGCAACCTTTGGGGGCCGTAGCGCTCCCTGGAGTGCTCACGCCAGTAGTGCAACAGGCAAACCGGAACGTTTTGGCCTTTCCGATGCTAGTAAACCCCGATTTCTACGGCTCCAATGGTGCGACCATTTCGTACAGTGGCTACGTCAACGAATACGGGGCGGGCGCTTATACCACCACGGGGCCGCTGGTGCCGATGGTGTTTTTAAAGGAGCTCTTTTATCGAATTACCGAAAAAACAGGGGTTCGATTTTTTGGCCATTTTCTGGAGCATGACATTTTTGGCCAGCTCCTGGTTTACAATACCAGGGCGCTCGACCGGAACGCCGGACCGGGCCAAACCGTGGTAGAGCTCCAGCATCATCTACCCGAAATGACGATTCCGGTTTTACTCCTGGAGCTGAGAAAGCTGTTTAATCTGGCCATGAACATAAACACCGTAAACAAAACGGTACGGCTGGATTTTATGGACAATTACCAGAAGAAAGCCGCCAGTAAGGACTGGAGCGCCAAAGCCGTAAAAGAATACAAAAAACAGCCCGAAACGGCCAGGCGTTTGCAGTTGGGTAGCACTCCAGACGGTAACGACGGACTGACCAAAGACAAGCCCGAACTATTAAACGATTACCTAACGCCAGCGCTGGAAAGTGACACCGGAATAAGCCCATTAGTTAGCCAATTTTCGACGCTGTTAATTGACCCGCTTACAGGTCTGGCCACCGCCAAACAGCCCGGCACTACCGAACTATTCAGCCAGCTAACGGCCAAATTCACGCCACGGCTTTTATTCTGGAATGGCCTGCAAAACGGCAAACCAACGGCCACGGCCAAATGGAACGGCTATTCCCTTTTTTGGAATGGAGCGGACGGACTGGCCAATGTATTCTGGAAACAGACCGAAATAGCCCGCCAGCGTCAATTTTACGTAGAACGGTTAATGAACATTAAGGAGGTTGACCTAGCCACGCTGGACTTTTCGGAAAAGGTGTACATCAATGGCGTAGACTACTGGCTGGCTAAACTAATAATCAGCCTACCCGTAACAGCACCCGCCACGGCCTTACTCGTTCGGGCTTAGTATAGTATTAGCTTAGCTCAGCCTATTCGGTTAGCCGCTTTAATTCTTTAGAAAGTCCCATAATATTTACACGATATTGAACCATTTGGGTACTCGCAACGAATTTTTTGGCTATAGTTTGAAGCGGCATTTTTTCTTGTAAGATTGCCCATGATAGGGCTTTTTGGGGTAATTGGAGAGTTGCGCCTAAGTACGAGGCTTCTTCTTCATGTTGTGGGTTAACTGTTAGCATTACCGTTGGTACTAACAGTCCTAATGAATTCTCAGAAAGAGGGTGTCCATAATAATCATGGCTTATCTCGTGCATTATATCACTTTGTTGTCGAGGTAAGCTATGAGTTTTATTATGAATTATAAGGGGCTTCCCTGCTTTTGTGTAGATCAGCATTGCAGACCAATCTGAGTATCTTTCACCACAATTTTTAAATCCACAATCGTAGATTGATTGGACCTTTATTCCAAGGTGTTCTGCAAGTTTAAAAGCACAAAGAGGAGAATGCTTGGGTAAGCCCATTGCCTCACGCATTTTACCAGCAATTTTCTCTGCTTCTGCTTTAAATTGGGATGTTAATGATGATTTACGTGTTGTCACTTAGTGTAGATATTTAGTCTTGCAAATATGCAAGTTCTATAACCTTTACCAGCATTTCAACAGTTTTAGGTGAAAGCGCCTTTTCTGCTCTTAAATGTGCAATTATTTTCTGTTGACCCGAATTTGATTGCCCAGACTCTCCTGTTGCATTAATAAAAGTTTCAGTAGGCTCCCCAATCCATTGACAAATTCTAATGAATGTTTCAACGTCAGGAACATGACCTTGTTCTATTCGTGATAGAGTAGACGGGCTAATATCTCCTATTTCTTTTACAGCATCTCGTAGCACTTTATCACCTCTACGAGAACGGACCATGCTCGATAATAGGCTGGTATTGAGAAAACTATGTGCTTCCATTTGTTTCATGTTTGAAATAAATCTATATTTTTTATCACAAACGAAACTAAAATTCGTTTGTGATTTGTTTCATAGGTGGAATATATGCATTCATTTTTGCTCAAGCTGAACAAATGTAGTAACTGTTCTTTGACCAGCAACAAAAATGAGTGAATATGAGCCAGAGGGACAATTCTTTTTTAAACAACTAAAAACAATGTACACATTCAGCACTAACAATCTGGCTAAAGCTGTTCAATCACAGAGCCTTCCTGAAATTGAGGTCTTTCAGCATATCAATTTCAATTTTCAGACAGATACGGTAGAACTTCAGCCTGGACAGGTTGAGATTGATCTAAGTAGAGGTAAAGACAGTTTTAGGACTTCATTTAATGTTGATCTTAAAGGTCACTCATTAGATAAAAATATTTCCGCCATCATTATCTATTCTGGTTATTGGCAATTTTTCGACAGTGACGGAAAAGCTTTGGGGTCTATTTTAGGCCCTGGCCACTATGCTAGGGTTTCGGATTTTGGTATCCCGAACGATCAGATATCATCATTCCGATGTGTTAGTTTGGAACAACTAAAATAACCAAGTTAGTGCTCAACTCAATTGAGTTGAGCACTGTTCACTATTCTAATTTTAAACAAAGTTAAAATCATGGGAAAAAATCAACACGTTACAAAACACGATGCTGGTTGGCAGGTTAAAGGGGCTGGAAATCAAAAAGCAACGAAAGTTGTAGACACTCAGAAGCAGGCTATAGAAATAGCTCGTGAAATCGCCAAAAATCAACATTCAGAGGTAGTCATCCATGGAGAGAACGGCAGAATACGAGATTCAGACTCTTACGGAAATGACCCTATGCCACCCAGAGACAAGAAGAACTAATTATATCGGTACGATACTCAACCCAATCATATGTGAAGCTTATGATTGGGTTGCATAATATATTATAAAGCTTTGTACTAAATCCCCATTTTTAAACCCGGGTTACAAATGGAATACTTATCAAATATTTATACACCATTTGGAGTCTTCGAGGTAATTGCTCCAATCGTTTTTATTATTGCTTTACTTTATTTGGCTATTACATATTATGATTTATATAAAGAGAAGTATTTTCTACATCAGTGTGGTATTGAACTAGAAAAACGTGTCATAAAATGCGATCAAACGATTGAAGAACAAAAGCTACAAATTTGTAAACTAGAGATCACTATTCAGGAGCAAAGCAAAAAAATTAAAGAATTCGAGAAACTATTGATTACTGAGAACAAAGCATAATAGAAAAAAGCGTTTTCATACAGTATTTTCTTGTTGTAAAATGAATTCTAACCACGGCTATACGTCGTGGTTTTTTTGTGTCCTTTTGGGCTCCTGTTGCCGGATTTAGCTTGCTGACATAACAACAAATACAAGAAGTTTATGGAATCAGCAAGCGGCATCCGAGGGGATGCCAGAGCCGTATGGCTCACATCAAACCGGGAAGCGGCCAAAATCCTGGACGCTTATCTACTCCAGGCTGAACGCCTATTTATTGCCCGAATCCAGGCCGCTGGCAAAGTCTTAACCGGGGAATTAATCAACTCATTCCGACGCGAAGCCGCCAAAGAAGCGGGCGAGTTTGTAGAGGCCAGGCTACACCTTGCCGCCACGGGTAGGCTCCTGGATTTACGGCGCATGGACTTTAGCCGTACCCCGCCATTACTGGCAATGGAGAACTACGTACAAAAGGTAGGAATAGGCGCTTTTGCCTACGTACCAGGCTATCCAGCAGGGAGCTTTCCGGCCAGCGAATCCAGAGCCGTGGAGCGCATTGCCTGGGCCTATAAAATGAGCCTGCAACGAAAGCCCAACGTAGTACGGGGCTACCGGGGTATTTATTCAGACCCGCTCCTAAATGACGTATTGCCCTACCTGTTTCGTGATTTGGCGACAGCCTGCAACCTAACCGCCAGCCAGGCGTTTAAAGCGGCATTCTCCAACTAATGGCGCTCAATCTTAACGAAACAGCCACCCTTACCCTAAAGCTAAATAATGGCGATACGAGTAAGAGTATTGACGACCTGAACACCCGCGCCAAAGAGCTCCAGAAAACTATCCGCGAAATCGAAAAGGATGGCGGAAAAGGGAGCGAAAACTGGCAGAAATACAAGAACGAGCTCAACCAGGTTAAAACGGCCACCACCCAACTAAAAAAGGAAGTGGACGTAACCACGTTGACCTATGGCCAGCTCAACAACCTGATTAAACAGCTAAACAAAGACCTGGCCGGATTGAAGCCAGGAACAGAAGCGTTTATAACCACATCGAAGCGATTAGGCGAAGCCGAAAAGCAGTTTAAAGCGGTCAAAGATGAAGCCGACAAAATCAAGAAATCAGGCGAAGATTTAGGCCAGCCATCACTCTGGAATAAAATCAGTTCGGGCGTTGGTACGATGTCTAAGGCTTTCCAGGCCATGATGGCGCTCCAGGTGATTGGCTTCATTATCGACATTGGCAAAAGCATTTTTGAGACGACCGCCAAATTTGAGAAGTACGGCAAAGTGCTCCAGACCGCGCTGGGCTCTGAAAAGGAGGCACAACAAAGTATGGCCGCACTCAAAAAGCTAGGCGCTGAAACTTCTTTTTCAGTGGACGAGCTGACAGAGGGGTACGTAAAAATGGTAAACCGTGGCCTACGTCCATCGCAAAAGGAAATGGTGGCGCTTACCGATTTAGCGGCCAGCCAGGGCAAAAGTTTTGACCAGTTAGTTGAGGCCGCGCTGGATGCCCAAACGGGCGAATTTGAGCGGTTAAAAGAGTTCGGTATCAGGGCCAGCAAAGCGGGCGACTCGATGAGTTTCGCCTTTAAAGATGCCAGCTACCAGGTTAAACAATTCGGCAATGATTTCCAGGTAGTAGACAAGACCAACGGCAAAACCATCCAGACCTTTAAGAGCCAGGAGGAAGCCATACAGGGCGTAATGGTGAAGCTGGGCGAAATGAAGGGCGTAGGGGGGCAGAATGCCGAAATGATGAAAACGCTAGACGGTCAAACGTCTAACCTGGGCGACAATTTCGACGCGCTGAAAGTGGAAATAGGCGAGCAATTAAGACCCGTCTTTTCGGCTATTCTCACGCTAATGAGCGGGGGTATTACCGTAATTTCTGGCCTGGTGAAAGTGATAGGCACCTTAATAACGGTAGTTTCCAAATACTGGAGCACCCTGGCCGATTTTGCCATTGGAGCCGCTGGAGTAATGCAAAACATGGGAAGTGCCATTAAGCTGTATTTAACGGGCAATACCGAAGCCGCTGGCAAAGCCTGGGAGCAAACCAAAGCAGCCGCGAGCAAAGTAATTGAAGGGGTAAAAACCAACATCAAAACCGGAGCCGCTGCCGTGGTGGCCATTTGGTCAGACCCTGCCAATACGGTAAAGGCTGAATTTGCCGGAAAACAGCAGGGAGCCGCGCACGGAAAAGGGTTAAGCGACGAGCAAAAGAAAGCGCTGGAGAAACAGGCCAAAGAAGCCGAAAAAGCCCGTAAAAAGGAGGAAAAGGAGAACCAGAAACACCTGGACGAAGTAAAAAAAGCGAATGAGAAAGCGCTGGAAGAACTGGCCAAACTAGAAGCCGAAACCCACATCAACAGCATCAAAGACGAGATGCAACGGGAATTTGCCAAACTAGGAGCCGAACGCGATGCCAAAGCCGAAGCCATCCAGAAAACGCTGGCCAGCGAAAAAATAAAGAACCAGCAAATTGCCGAGCTCGACAAAAAATTACTCCAGGATATTAACCGAGTAGCCGCTGAATTTGCCGAGAAAAAGCGCAAAAAAGCCGAAGAAGAAGAACAGAAGCGACTCGAAACGCAAAAGCACATTTACGAGCTGGAGCGCCAGGCCGAAAACGCTTTGCTCGACTGGAGAGAGTTGCAGGCCAAAGGCAATGCCACCAAACTGGCCGCGATCCAAAAGGAGCGACTCGACAAGGATTACCAGGCAACAGTAAACAAACTAAATGCAGAGGAAGCCGCTGAAAAAGCACGGGCTAATCGGGAGATTGCCGATAAAACACAGTTAGAAGCCGCCATTACAGCTATAGAAGCCAAGTATAATAATGAGCGAGTACTGGCTGATATGCAGACGTGCGATAAAAAAGCGCAATTAGAAAAGGAGCTTCAGGAAAAGAAAAAAGGCATCTGGACAAATGCGGGTAATGCGTTTAGTGCCTTGCTGAAAGGTGACGTAATGGCGTTTGCCGAATATGCCAATAAGATTGTAGAAGGTGAAAAACAGGCCTGGCAAAAGCGACTTTCGGAGAACGAAGCGAAGTATGCCGCCGTGGGCCAGATGGCAATGGCAGCGGCTCAATTCCTGGCCGATCTGGAGCAACAAAAGGCAAACAAGGCCATAGCCGAAGCACAGCGGGAACGGGATGAAAAAGTACGCTTATTAAACGATCAGATAGCCGCCGAAAAAGCCGCGCAGGATGCCGCCGAAGCCGAAAAGCAACGGGTAACGCAGGAAAGTAACGACAAGATACAGGCCATCAAAAGCCAGTCGGAGCAAACCATTTCCAGCCTGGAAGCTCAGTATCGGCAACTCAGTAGTAGCGAAGAAAAAAAGAAGCTCACCGAGCAACTAGACAGCTACAAAGAGAATGCAGACGGTAAGAGCCAGGCCGCGAAAGACACCGCAAAAGAAGCCATTGAAGCCGCGCAGGACGAAGCAAAACAAAGCATCGAAGCGGCACAGCAGGCCGAAAAAGCGGCCATCAAATCGGCCAACAATGAGAAAGACCAAAAAATAGATGCTGCTGAAGCCACCAGGGACGCTGAAATAGAAGCGATCAAAAAACGGGCGGACGTGGACAGCGAAACCCGAAAAACGCTCATTAAGGAGGCCGAAGAAAAGTTTAAAAAGGAGAAGCAACTGGCCGAAGATGAAGCAAAAGACAAAATTGAAAAAGCGAAGGACACCGCTAAAACAACGATTGAGTTAGCGAAAGATACGGCCAAAACCAAAACCGAGCTGGCCGAAGATTTGCGCGACGCGGAACTGAAAGCCATCGAAGCCATTCAAAAAGGCGACGAAAAAGCGGCCAAAGAAATCTTACAAAAAGCGAAGGAAGACCAGAAAGAAAAGATTCGACTGGCCAAAGAAGAAGCGGAAAAAAAGATAGACGAAGCCGAACGGGAAAAACGGGAAAAGCTCAAAAAAGTAGAGCAGGAAAAGCAAACCCGAATCCAGAACCAGAAGGAGCTTAACCGCGCTATTGAGCAGGAAAACGAGCGGGCCAAACAAAAGGAAATTGCCGCCAAACGCGATGCCTTTAGAGCGCAACAGCGGGCCGATATTGCCAGCGCTGGCATAACGGGAGCGCTATCGGTGTTAAAGGCGTTAGCGTCGGGTTTCTGGCCCGTTAACCTGGTGTTTGCCGCAATGGCCGCCGTAATGACAGGCGTTCAAATTGCCAAGATTAAGAGCCAGCCAGAACCGCAATTTCGGGCGGGTGGATTTATTCCCGATGGCCCACGCCACGGCTCCAGTTATGGCACGGGCGGGCTGGCCATTGTAAACCGTCAATCGGGCCGCGAAGTGGGGGAAATGGAAGGCGGGGAAGCCATCATAAGCCGCGAGCAAACACAGGCGAATATGGGACTAATTACCCGTATGTTTTCCAACGCTCGCACCCCTGGCCAACGTAGTAAGCCCGTACTAGATAACCGCGCACCGATGATGCGAGCGGGCGGCATTCTGGATGCCAGCCGCTGGAGCAATCCAATGTATTTGTATGGCGGGCGGGTATCGGTTAAACGTCGGTATGATGATGGCGGTTTCTCTGACCCTGGAGTAGATATTTACGACTCCAATGGCGGGGGGGGCGATGGCATAGCCGAAGCCAACCAGGCCCACAGCGAAGCCGTAGAACAGGGCAAGCAACAGCTCAAACTTTTGGGCCAAATCATCGACGCAGTAACCGACGCGGACAAGAACCAGCAAAAGGCAATGGGCGATTTAAGCGACCGTATGCAAAGCTCATTACGTAGCATGAGCCTAACCAATGCGATTGCAATGGGCAACCTATCCGACACGGTTAAAACATCGCTCAAAGACATGAGCGACACCAACCAGCAGGCTATGGCCGATCTATCCAAAAACACTAAAAACGGGCTGGATAATTTGGCCACATCGACAAAGAACGGCCTGGCCAGCATGACCACCGAAGTACGTAGCTTGAAGGGTTCGATTAACCAGGTAGAAAGTGCCGTCATGCAAACCAAAGGAGCGGTTAACCAGGTGGAGGGCGCTGTTTGGGGAACGAACCAGGCGGGGCGTTTAGATGCCTTAATTTGGGCTATTTCGTCGTTTGCGGGTTAGGTGTCATTTGCGTAAAGGGCAGTTAATGGCTAGTTTTACAACATCCTCCATTAACTGCTTTTTTTCCTATGAATAACCACCGCTACGGCGGGCCGTCTTTTACCCAATGAACAAAAAAGTAGTTTTAACCGTACCCCGTTATCTAAAGAAGTACTTTTTAAACCCTGAATTTGGCGACATTACGAGCGAAGGTGAACTAAAAGTAAGCGGGCGCTCCATGCTAGGCTCCTACATTGCCAGCGTTACCCGTACCATTCCCTACCCAACCGTTAAACACGAATCGACCAGCAATAAACTGGTGATTTGGTACAGCACCCGCGAACGTACCCACGAAGTACCACCCGAAAAGCTGGCCAGCCTGGCCAAGTCATTAGACGAACAATTCAGGCGGGCGCTCATTTGCGAAGTACGCGCATTGCATAGTTTATGCGGGGGTGATTACAGCCGCTTTATTCGGGAGTTTCTAGCCCGTTATTCGATTGAGCCAGATGTGGACATCGAATTTGAAACCGTCCGCAAAATCTACCGCGATTACCTGGAGCGAATCGACAAGGTAAACCGGACCAGGCCAACAATGGCAATGGCCTAGCCTGGTCGCATAAACAAAAAATATTTTGCGTTAAAAAGTCCGGCTGTGTGCAGTTTTGTCCGGCTTTTTACGGGTTTGTCCGGCTTTGTGCAGTTTCGTCCGGGCTAATCCATCAAAAAACGGTTTTCTATGCAAATAGGGGCCGTTTTTATTTTTCTACACCCCTAAAGTTCAGTCCTTTCTGTAGGTCAAACAGCCCGTTACTTTTGACTTACTATGTTAGTTACTGAGCAATCATTTACAACCGATTTGCGGCAACCTAACGCGGGCAACGTGGCCAGGCTCAAACTCCTGGCTATTGATTCCGTGCTGGCCGTAATTTCGCCACGACCAGGGCCAGCCGTGGCGGGCACCCTCCAGGCTGGCCCATTTACTGTTTCTCGTTATGGCCTACCTGTTTCGGGCGGCTACGATCTCACCGAAATTATTTTCCCGTTTGGCGCTTGCTCGTTTGTGGAAGTATCGACCCGCGACCAGGCGGGCACCGTTTGGGCTCCAGAGCTCCAGGCGGCAATCCCAAAGAACCAGCCCGCGCTCCTGGACTGGCTCGACCGAAACCAGACCAGGCGCTGGCTGGCCATCTGGCTCGACCGGAACGGGCTGGCCTACGTAGCGGGCGAGCCAGGCAATGGTTTACGCATGGACGTTAGCCGCGCCGTTTCCGCTGGCAATTCGGTAGGCCTGACCCTAAAAGGCCGCTTTACTCATGCTACGTGGTTTCTGGAAACATTCGACGCGGGCGAACTATTCGCACACGCGGACTTTGATCAGAGTTTTGATTTATCATTTACATCCTAACAACAAATACATTAATGCCAACACCCAAAACACCCGCACAGCTTAAAGCGCTATTGCGGAGTAATATTAAACTATCACCACCCGCGCCACCGCGCTCGAATAGTGCGGAGGTTATCCTGGTAACGCTGGAGGAGTTTATTGATTCGCTGAGCCTGGGCACCTGGGCACCCATAGTAGGTATTAAAGCCGATGGCCAGCGCTACGTTTGGCAAGTCATAGACTGGCAAAACGGAATCGGCACCAAACCCACCACGGGCCAATATATTGGCGCAAACGGCTACGTAGCCACAGCCGCCGAAGCGATGGACGTAAGAGGTCAGCAAGGCATCCAGGGCATCCAGGGCAACCAGGGGCCGCAAGGTTTACCAGGTAACGGCATAGTTCGTACCACCACACTAACCACCGATGGACTAGCCGCTACCCGTTATTATCCAATTTGTTTTGTAGGTCAAGATGACGGATTTGCCAGGGTAGAGCTCACCATTAAGCCGCTGGAAAGTGGCGACCATGCACCTATTACCGTAAGCGCTTATTTTGCCTGTAGGGGTGGCTTTGTCTATGAGTACATAAGCTCAGGGCCAACTAATTTAAGTATGGGCTTACAGTGCTACAGTAATGGCGGAAACATTACCGTAGTGGCCAAAGTGCTCAATACGTTTAAAACGGTATCGGCCAGGGTAGTGGACTACGGCGGGCCCGCAACGGTTGTACATAGCACGCTAATTGGTCAGAATGCCGCGCCAGCGGGCTCGCTCGTTTTTGATTCAAACGTTCATGCTACGTATAAGCCAATGCGCTATCATAGTCTTGCCCACCAAACGCTGGCCGTTGGCAACTCAGACGGAGCCTACCCACCATTTACCAATCAAGGTGGATTTGCCAGTCTGTTTTTAGCCGCGAACCTGGTAGGGGGCAATACAGACATTGCCCTAATGAATACCAACCAATCAGCCGGAGACGCAGGAATAAGTTTATTTCAGCAATTGAGCGCCAACACCAAGCGTATGCTGGCTTATTTCCGTGGTAACGGGCGGGTTCAGTTTGGCGAAGCCACCAGCACCGAGCGGCTAACCCTGGAGGGCAGACTGGCCACGCAGGGCGTTTATTCGTTCGGTACATTGCCAACGATCAGCAAAGGCAATGCCTGTAATGCCGCCACGCTGGAGACAAACAGCAACGATATGGCGGGCATTATCAACATTGCTACCACCAGCGGCCACACCGCTGGAGCGGTCATTTGTACGGTCAATTTTACGAGCGCCTTGCCGCGAACGCCTAAAGTTTTTATTCAGCCAATGAACGCCCACGCCGTCAACAACTACGCTAAAATGTTCGTGGCCACGGGCGTAAACTCGTTTACGGTAATGAATACCAGCACCGCACTCGACAACTCGCAAACCATCCAATTCGCCTACCTAGTCATTATTTAACACCATGAACCAAGAAACAACTCTAACCAATCACGACGGTTTTTTAATCGACCAGGCGGGCGTAATACGTGGTCTGGAAATCCCTATTTCACCCGAACCCGTTACAGGCTTTTCCCGAATTGCCCGCCATGATTCGCTTTACATTTCAAAAAACTTGCAAATGATTCAGCGGGTAGAAGTGGTAAAGCTCGATGCGAATGGCAAAGAATTAAGCCAGGCGTTTCGGGAAACTGAACTAAACCCGAACGTAATGGCGCAAATGCTACAAACCTACCAGAGCACCGTTTACACGGCCAGCACGGAAAATGCTTATGTAAACCGCAGTACGGGCCAGGCCGTGGAGGCTGGCAATGAGGGAGCCGTGGAGCAACTGGCCTTTTTCCAGGGCATTACTATTGGCGTACTGAAAGCAATGGGCAAAACCATTGGTAATGGTACGTCGGTCCCTGGCCTGGTTTACGGGTTATTACTGGCCGAAATTCAAAAGTTAGACGCGCAGGGCCGACTATGAGCGACGAATTTATTAGCCGTACCGCTACGTTTTACAGCCTGGCCGTGGTGGTGGATAGTAGGCTGCCAAAATCCGACCAGATGACCCTGGAGCGGGCCGTGGTGGTGGAGCTGGCCGATTTTAGGCGGGTACGGATTCCAGCGGGCTTTTTAACCGACTGCCATAGTACACCACCCTGGAGCCAGAGCTTGCTACCTGCCTATAACAACCGTACCAATTTGGCGGCAATTGTACATGATTACTTGTACATGGAATGGGAGCACTTTGTGGCCATTTATCCAGAGTTAGCTGGAGCCGATGCCAGGGCTTACAGCGATGAAGTTTACCAGGAGCTCATGGAGCGATTTGGCGGCAAGGGTTTACGTAACTGGCTTTATGTGCTGGCCGTGCGAACTTTTGGCGGCATCAATTGGCGCAAGTTTAGAAACGAGGCCAACTTGTAAAAAACAAAACAGCCAATTCTAATTAGAATTGGCTGTTTTGTTTTTTCATTGATTATAATTTATGTTAGTAATTGCCTATTAATTTCGAACCACGCCAGATGAAACCTTAATAAAATTGAAATGACCAATTCTATTTTGTCCCTGTGCCAAATAGAATTGGTCAGTCCGATACCTTGTTTTATTACTTTCTTTAATTCGAGATACAGCCCACTTACTACTTCTTTTATTTTCCATTATGATACTGTCCTTACTTGCACTAGTAGTTATCAGTCTAGGACTATAAGCCGAACCTCTACTTGGAAGTTCGCCAAGAATGCCATCTCCTTGAATCAAAACTAGTAATGAATCTGAGCCTTTTCGAGTCATAACTAGCGTATAAGTACTCTTAATTGTTGAGAATGGAGGATCAGCACCGAGAGGAGCTTGCTCACTCACAAGAGTTTGGTTGCTATATACGTTCTCAAGTATATAGACGCCAGCTAAATAATCAAGGATTGAACCATTTGTTTCAAGGTCATCCTCTTTAGAAAGAGGATTGACAGAATCGCTTGATTTACAACCCAGTATTATTATAGGGATTAATAGATTTAGTACTAGAGTTTTTTTTAAGATAGAAGTAAATGAATAGGACATAACCTGTTTTATAAGTGCCAATATTTCAATAAGCATTGGCTAGACTGATCAATAGCCACAAGGTACACAATTTCACAAATAGACCATGCGCCAGCCCACGCCAGGGATGGCTTTTTTATGTCCTTTTGGGGCTGGAAAGTGGAAAACATTTTTGCAATCAGAACGCCACCCGCTGGCAGTAAACAACACTATGACCGCATTTGCACTAAATGGAATTTGGCACCTGGAGGGCGATTATGCCGCTCGAATGCAAGGGCTCGTTAAGCCACGCATTCGCGCAGGACGTGACCCCATTGCACCCTCCTTAATTTCGGAGCATCCAGCCCGCACTATTCAGGCCAGGCTGGCCGTACACAATCCCGCAGTTATGGCGGGAACCCTGGCTTATTACGAATACGTGGCCAGCTATTACACTACGTCGGAAGGCGTTTGCATTATCCCGATTTTGGGAACATTGACCCGTTACGGGCTTTGTAATTGGGGTTATGAGGATTTGGCGGGCATTTTAGCCATTGCCGACCGGATGGAAAGCGTTAAAGCCATCCTGTTAAAAATCGACTCACCAGGCGGGGCCGTGGATGGTTTACGCACGTTTGCCGACGTAGTACGAGCCTGCAAAAAGCCCGTAGTAGTCTGGACGAATTATTGCGCCAGTGCCGCCTACTTCATTGCCAGCCAGGCGGCTGAGATTTGGCTGGAAGATTCACCCTTGCCCATTATTGGCTCCATTGGTACGCTGATGGTGTACACCGATCAGCGCCAGGCATTGGAAAAGGCAGGGCTCCAGGTGGAAATTTTCCGCGCTACCGAAAGCACCGACAAAGCCCGCATTAACGGCATTGAAGCACTAAGCGACGAAGACCGGGACGACATCCAAAAAATGCTGGATTCCTGCCAAAAAGAATTTGCTGGCTACGTTCGCCGGGGCCGCGCTGGCTTACTGACCAGCGACGAATGGAAAACGGCCAAAATGTACGGCAAAAGTGATGGCATCCGTATTGGCCTGGCTAACCAAGCCGGAACACTCCAGGGAGCCACCAAGCGAGCGCTACAACTGGCAGGCGCTTAACCACAAAGCCACAATTAACAACCTATTTTTTTTTCTCAATTCACCAGTAAAAAGTAAAAGCCAACTATGGTACAACCAAAGCAGACGCTGGCCACGTTTCTGGCCACCTTTTTCGGACAGTCCGAAAAAGTCATTTCGGAAAAGCTCGACACCGCCGAGCACAACCAGTTTACCAGCGAAGCCGGAGAGCTCCAAAAGCAAGTAACCGCGCTGGAGAACGAAAAGGCCACCCTGGAAACGGAAAAGGCGACGCTGGCCACTGAAAAGAGCACGCTGGAAACCGCTAAAACAACGCTGGAAGGCGAGAAAACCACGCTCCAGAACTCACTGGCCGAAATGGAAACTGACCGGGACAAATACAAAGCCTGGTTCGAGAAACAAGCCGGGGCGGGCGCTCAATTGCCCGATGCTGATGCCACCAGCAAAGGCGAATCGGACACCGCCGACTACAACCAGGGAGCGCTGGAGTTTTACCGCCGAAGCAAAGGCAACTAAGCCACTAAACACGCATTTATCAATCTTTTTTCAATTCAATTACTTTAAACAACAATTACCCTAATGGCTACAAAAGGCTATGATTTTAGTAAGTTACCCGATGCACTTAAACAAGTGTTTGACGGTAAAAAGGAAATTATCACCGACGTTCTGATAGACGGTGAAGCAAAATTGCGGGAGCTGTATAACCTCCTGGTAACGGACAATAAAAGCCCGCTGGTTAACCTGGAAATTCTGGACGTATTGCGGGCGGCTTCTGATGATTTTACGCCATCGGAAGGGGTGCTAAAGTTTGGGGCACGGGTGCCGGAATTTGAAGACGTGGACATTGATTTGCAATTCACCACGGGCGAAATTCAAGCGCTTTACCGCTCGTATTTGCAGTACGTTAAAGGGTTGAGCTCTGAAAAGGATTTGCTGGCCAATCCGTTTGAAGTCTTCTTTTTAACGCAAATCCTGAAAACAGCCCGCGCCAACATGGTGGAAAAAGCGAGCTGGAAAGCGGTTAAAAATGCCGCTAATACAGGTTCAGCCTATGCCATTACGGGCTTGCTGGCTAAACTAACCACTGGCCGGGCTGGTGGTGGTGACATTCCAGCCGCTAACGTATTGACCGTAGCAGGTGGCACCACAATTGACGATCTAAACGCCTACGATCAGGCCATAGCGCTCTGTAAAGTGGTAGAAGCCGCTAACGAGGCTATGCTGGAAATTCCGTTGCAGTTCCGTTGCTCGCCAGGTATGTCTCGCAGTATCAACCGCCAGCGGCAGGCGAAATTCCCCAACCTGGTACGGCCTAACGAGGTAATGCGCTCAATTGACGGTTACGAGAATATTACCATCACGCCAGACCCTGGCCTTTCGGGCAAGCAAACAATGGTAATCACGCCAGGCTCAAACATGAATTTTGTGTGTAACGAAGACGTAGCGGCCTATACGTTGACAGTTGTAAAAGACGTTAAAGCGCTCAAAATCAACATTCGCATGAGTGTTGGCTTTGATTATGGGTATGGCAAATTCACATTCTTAAATACGAAAGTTTAACCCAATCATCCAGCCGCCAGCGGAAACGGGCGGCTGGTTTACATAAGTTTCCATTTTTTCAACTCAAATAATCCCAATAAACAACAACCGCTACGGCGGACCGTAAAGACCGATGAAGTACACGAAAATTTTAATGAGTTTAACCCTTTTCCTAGTCGGGGCGCTGGTGGCCGTAAGTACGGGCAACGTACTGGCCGGAGTAGTGGCGATGCCTGTAACGTCGTATGTTTTCCAGAAAACTACGGGCATTTCCTTATTTGACAGCCACGGCCTGGCTCTTACCGCGCTGGCCACCATTGAGCGAACAGCACAGCAAACCACCAATCCAGGCGGGGGCCGTAGATTGTTTTTACTGGCTACCGACAACATCACAGGCGAATGGCCGAAGCTGGCCGACGTAACCGAAGGCGAGCTAACGACCGCGCCAACATTGGTAACAGGAGGGACAGCGCCAACATTTATTGAGTTGCAGGTATCAGACAATAGTTTGAAACTGGACGGAGCCCTAAAGGGTGCCGTGGGGTATCAAAGTTGGGAGCAATCACTGGACGTTAAAGTAGCTGGCTTTAGCAAGAAGCAAGTAAACGCTATTAGCAAGCTGATTAATACCGAGTGCGTAGCCGTTTCGATTTTGAGCGATGGCCAGCGGGTGGTGGTAGGTTCGTCGTTTGTAGGCCTACAGTTTGAAATTACCCACACGACTGGAGCCAAAGGTGGCGACCGTCGGGAATGGACGCTAAAGGCAAAGCAGGACGGTTTTATGCACAGCTATTTGCCAATTGCCAGCACGGTAGTTCTGCCAGGTGTTCCAACCGTCTAAGTCTATTTTAAAACTCCTTTATTTTCTCAATCTAACAACCAACTAAAAAAGGCCTCCCTCCTGGTGGGGGTGGCCTTTTTTACCAACCAAACAACTGATTACCATGAACAAAAAAGTAGTAGTTCTGAACGAATCCACGGGCATCATTTTTGGCCTTGAAAACAAAAACGTAACGATTAGCGAAAAGATGGCCGTGGCCGATGCCGAAGCCATCAACGCCATTTATCCAGGCGTTTACGTGGACGTAGTAGAAACCGACGCGAAACCCGCCAAAACAACCCAAGCCGCCCAATAATATTTGGAGATCAACGCGCCAGGCTCGACGAAAAACAGAATTTTATTTTGCAACAACAAAAGCCAATGAAACCAATTTTAAGCCAATTATTAGCTACTGCCCAACTGGCCGAAATGGCCTATAATGCCGACCAGAGCGAGCACAAAAAAGCAGCCTGGAAAAAGGCACAACGCGACTATGACGAAGCCGAAAAAGCCGAACAGGCCGAAGCGCCAACCGAACAACCCAAAGGCCAGGAATGGGGCGGGGCATCGGTTGAGATTTTGAGCAACGTAGTGGAAGCGCTCGACAAAGCGAATCAGGGGTTAGTAAGCGAAAATACCGAGCTCAAAACCGAAAATTCGTTACTCAAAAACCAGCTTATTGAGAAAGACGGAAAAATTAACGAGCTAGAAAAATCGTTGCTTTCTGCAAAATCGACCGCGCCAGCCACTACGCCAGCAACCGCTCCCAAACCATTGACTGGAGCCGCTAAAGTTGCCGCCGAAGCTAAAGCCGCCAAAACAGTAGCAGCCACCACGAGCGAAGCTGACGAAGCAAAAAAAAACAGCTAACCACGAGCGAAACCGAACAAACCGAACGTAAAGAGCGGCTAACGCTGGAAGCTGAACAGCTCCATCGTTCAGCCGCTCTTTTGAGTAATACCCTGGCCGATTTCGATGCCGACGACGTAGCAGGCCGCAAGGTGGTAGTGGACAAAATTCTGGAAATACGGGAGCTCTGGAAAGATGCCCGTTTCGAGCTTATCAACGGCAAACCGCGCCAGGCTCCTAAACCGGAGAAACCCACCACGGTCACCAGCGGCCTATCTGAAGCCGAGATAAAGCTGGAGCTCCAAAAAACACGGGTGAACATTTCCAAAAACGAAACCAAGCTACTTGAGAAACCCGACCACGCCAAAGCCGCGATCTGGAGCCAGGAGCTGGCCAGGCTAAAGGCCATCAAAACCCAATACGAAGACGAACTAAGACTTTTAAGCTATGAAAGAGCTGAAACAGGGCAATAACAAGTATTTAGAAAAGGTACGGGCCGAACTTTCCATTTTTCAACAGCACTTACTGGAGGGCACCGAACTAACACCAGAACAAAGCGACACCTGGGATAAAATAGACAGCGCTAGAGCCTGGTTAAAAGCTGGCCACAATGACAGCCAGGTTCTACTCATGCTCAAAAATAGCCGTACCATTCAGGAACGACGAGCCCGCGAAATTTTGACGCTGGCTTATGCCGTTTTTGCTGAATTGCGCCAGGGACGTGCTAAAGAGGGCGTAAAATTCTTGTATGCTGAAATGTTCCGCGATGCCGCCAAAGAAGCCAAAGACGCGGGCGACTATTACAATTTTGCGCTCTTACTCGACAAAGCGGCCAAAATAGATGGCGCTTATGATAACCAGCAAGTAGCCAACGCGGACGAATTTAAAAAGCCATCGAAAGTGGTATTTAAAGTAAAGAGCCTGACCATCAACAATGGCCAGAGCGCCAAAAAAGTCGAAGATACAACGTATGAAATCAGCGAATAACGAGGGCGAGCTGGAAGTGGAAGTAAACGAGAAGCAAGCTATTTTTTTGCAGGCTGTTTATGAGCATCGGTTTAAAATAGCGGGCATGATTGGCGGGCGGGGTTCTGGGAAATCCATTACCCTGTCCGATTTCCTTTACCTGGCATCCGATGAATTGCCAAAAGCCAAATGTGGATGGGGCGTTCCGACCATCAAAAAGGCAAAGAGTAAATTAACGTCTGGTTTAAAAGCGGGCTGGAAACGGCACGGCCTAACCGAGTACGATTTTAAAACCGGAACAGGCTATTACGTACTTTGGCGGGAACCACCCGCGCACTTTGACCGACCCTACGAAGCACCCGACAATTGGGAGAATTGCATTTGTTTTCCAAACGGGTTTGTTATCGAATTTGAGAGCTTCAAAATGGCCGCAGCCGAAAACCGGGGGGCCAACTATGATTTGTACGTTATAGACGAAGGGCTGAATTTTAAAAAGGAATGGCTAAAGGTGGTATTGCCCACGTTACGGGCAAACGTTGGCGTTTTCTCGTCAACGTTCCACCATATGCTGGCCGTTTTCTCCAGCCCACCCTGGGACATTGGCGGTCAATGGATGTATGATATTGAGGAACTTTCCAAAACCGAGCCAGAAAAGTACTTTTTCCTGGAAGTAAAAACCCGCGATAATCTGGCCTTTCTGCCAGGTGACTATTTGGAGACGCTTAAAAAGAGCCTTACCAAATTGGAATATGAGGTAGAAGTGGAAGGCAAACGACTCTCTAAAATGCCTCATAATTTTTACCCCTCTTTCCAGCATCACGTCCACGTATCAAAAGAGGAAAGCGACAACTACGAAAACCGAGCGGTTTTAGATGGTGAGCCAATGTACCACAGTGGCCAGGCCATAGAGATAAGCCTGGATTTTAACGCCCATTTCACGAGTGCCACCCTATGGCAATCAGACTTTAGCCTGGCCAGGCTAATAGATAACCTCTATTGCAAGGAGCCCGAAGTGGATGCCGAAGGGGTGGCCATGACAATGGCGCAGACGCTGGCCACTCTCATAGCCACCACCTACGCTGGCCACCGCAATAAGCGGGCTATCCTGACCGGGGATAGAAACGGCAAGAATAAAAGCGCTGGTTCTACAAAGAGTATGTTTGAGCAGGTGGCGCAGATTCTGGAGGGTTCTGGATGGGAGGTTTCTACAAACCCGCTCAATTATAACCCGCTCCACATCGACAAGTTTAAGGACATTAGCAACGTGTTTGCCGAACGTAGTGGCGATCTGTTTAGGGTGCGGGTGGATGGCATACGATGCAAGGCCACAGTGATAAGCATGGATAACAGCCCATTGAACACCGACTACACGAAGAGCAAGCGAAGCGAAGGCAGTAAGGTAGACCAGGAGCTGGCCACCCACCTAAGTGACACAGTGGACTACTACCTACTTTGGAAACTCAAAGGCGGGCGCTCGTTCGGTTCGGGTGGTGGTTTTGATCTGGAGTATTTCTAAGTTGTGCCGCTCTGGAAAGTTCTGAGTTCTGAAAAAATTACTGTAAAACTTTTGGAAAGCCTGCCAACTCTGATGGCTTTCAGATATTCGGAAAATTGGAAATTGGAAATTTCCAAAATGCTAAAGGGCGGGCTCGATCAACAAAAAAATAGCCTAAAACGGGGGGTGATTTTGTGAAACAGTCTCATAATGAGATTGTTTCACGTTTTAGGGGGTGCAACTTTTTTAAGTTATTATTAGGTTGTACTTACAAGGCTGATAATGAGGTCGCAAGTGTGTTATTATTGTTGAGATTTGCCAAATGTTCCCAACTCGTGAGCAGTTTTGCAATCCGGTTGCGCCGTGGCCGAGCGTAGTGCTTTAAACGGGTAGTATCGACCAGACCCAACATAGTAGCTACGTCGTCCGCTGGTATCAGCATTTCATTTAGGGCCATATCTGCAAACGTTTTGCGGGCTATCTTAGTAGATAGGTTCATAGGCAAATCAACAAAGGCAGCGATTACTTTTAATGAATCATTCCGTTTCTGGTTCGACTTGGCCGGAAGATTCTCTAAATTTCCATCGTACTTTTCAAGCAGTGCCACGGCGGGCTCTAGCAGTTTGAGAAAAAACTGTTTTTTCGTCTTTAATCGGTAGCCGGTTAGCCAGCAATTCCCTTGCGTGTCTGTTTCAATTTGAAACTCTTTACTGGTATAGTCGCAATGGTGCATACCCGTAAAGCAGTTGAAAACAAAAGCATCTCGCTCTTTATCCAAAGCGGTAGCCATCGACAAGTTAATTTTCTTGGCATTGGCCAGGGCGAAAAAATCAAAATCAATTAATTTCTGTAGTTGCTCAATTGTTAGGTGTGTCGTGTCGGGTTCTTCTTCGCAAGATTCTACTCGATAGGTTGCCAGTGGGTTTTTAACGATCATTCCCCGACTATCAGCCCATTTCAAAACCTGCTTTATATATTTCAAATGGTTCTCGATGTGACTATCTGCAAACTTCTCTCTTTCAGCTAGATATATAGCCAAATCGTCCATAAATTCGTGTTTTAGGTTTGCCGCTGGTAGCTTGTCCTGGCGTTTTGCTCGCAAGTAATCGGCTACGTTAGCCGCGTAGTTTGATTGTACTACCAGGGTGGACTTAGTGATTTTTTTGAGCTTGTTCCTTTTTTCCTGGTAAATACAATACGCAGTGCATAGTTCGACCAAAGAGTAGACATTTCGACCGCTTTTACTGTCAACTTGCCCACCCCTTAGCCGCTTCTTATTACAAAAATGATTCTTAATTAGAGAGAGAGTAACAACTTCATTGTTCTTTTCTAAATCCTCTATTAGCTTTTCAATGCGTTGCTCCAGTAGTTTGAGCTTCTTATTTTGCTCTTGTGCCCATACCGATTTTCCTTTAAACGTTTGGTTTTCGGCATCCCATTGGGATTTGTAACATTCAATATGAGTTGAGCCAAGTGCGTCGCGTTCGGTATTGTACGTAACGCGCATTTGAATAAATCCCTTTGGGTCGGCTGTATCGGTGTGTAACTGTTTTCCATTTTGTTGTACTTTGTTTACGGTAGATTTGCGAAACCAGAAAAGAACGCACATTCTATTTATGTTGTACATAAAAGCGATTGTGCACCCCCTGGAGCAATCGCTTACATTAATTATGCCTTATGTAACCTGATGCCAAAACGTAACCTCACACGTAAGCCAATCAAATCGGCATACGTTGCGAGTAAAGGCGGTAAAATGTGCGATTAAACAAAAAAGCCGCATTTTGGTAATGCGGCTCGGTGAGAATCAAACGACTAAAAATGTTTGCGGCAGAGAGCGAGGGATTCGAACCCCCGGTACCCTTGCGAGTACTTCTGATTTCGAATCAGACCCGTTCGACCACTCCGGCAGCTCTCTTCGACTTTGGGACTGCAAAAATGGGCGATTGGAATTAATAACGCAAGATTTCTGATTAAAAAGTTTTTGGACTAAGCAACAAAATCACTTATCTCTCCACAGATCGGCTGAGCAAGTAATGTGCGTAGACGTGTAGCTGAAACCGAATCCTGTACTCTTTCACGGCCAAGTAACACCATAAGTTTAGTTATAGCAGCCTCAAACGTGATGTCGGAACCACTAACAACGCCTATTTGCAGTAAACGCATACTGGTCTGATATTGGCCCTGGGTAACACGACCGCCCTGACATTGCGATACGTTAAAAATTACCATGCCTCTGTCAATGGCTGCCTTTAGCGTATCCAGAAGCCACGTATCGGTAGGAGCGTTGCCAGCACCAAAGGTTTCCAGAACAATACCGCGTAAACCGGGAGTATTAAGTATCGATTCTACAATTGGTTGTGTGATACCCGGAAAAAGCTTCAGGACTGCTACGTTTGGATCAAGAACGGTATAAATACTTAATTCCTGATCCGGTTGATAGGCTTGAATAAATGGGCGATTATAATCGATACTAACGCCTGCTGTGGCCAGATGGGGATAATTTTCAGAGACAAAGGCATTAAACTGGACACTTTCCCGTTTGGAAGATCGGTTGCCGCGAAGTAATAATGAATTAAAATACACACAAACCTCAGGAACCATCGGACGAGGGTTGGCGTATTCATCTATTTCAGTGACTGTAAAATCCAGGGCAGCCGCAATTTCAAGTGCAGTCAGAAAATTTTCGCGGGCATCACTTCGGGCAACACCAATAGGTAACTGTGCTCCGGTTAAGATTACCGGTTTATTTAGCCCAACCAGCATAAAACTCAGTGCAGAGGCTGTATATGCCATTGTATCGGTGCCGTGCAGAATAACAAAACTATCGTAATGGGCATAATTATCCTGAATAATATGCGCCAGTTCGATCCATACCTCAGGCTTCATATTCGATGAATCGATGATCGTTTCTAACGTTAACATCGAAATATCGAAATCGAGTCGTTGGAGTTCGGGTAGTCGATCAAGAACACGCTCGAAATCGAAAGGT
Source organism: Spirosoma daeguense (assembly GCF_054776875.1). NCBI lineage: Bacteria > Pseudomonadati > Bacteroidota > Cytophagia > Cytophagales > Cytophagaceae > Spirosoma > Spirosoma daeguense. The sequence goes on along the minus strand of NZ_BAAHBF010000002.1, from coordinate 935,231 downwards.
ACTAACTGACCCGCTTGCTGATCATACACCATTCCGAACGTACCGCCCGTATAGATCACTAATACGGAAGCTTGAGGTTTGTTCGACGAACGGGGTTTGATGTGAATGGTTTTATATGTCATTTTGACGTAGTAAATGGATTGTCAAACATTGGTGTAATCGACAATGTGACAATGAACTCGGATTTTAAGGAAGTAAATTTGAATATAACATTGGTAAAAGTGACATCGCATTAGCTGTTGTATGGCGTGCTACGTCGTCGATGTGGACTTGTTTGAGATCGGCTATTCGCTGGGCAATTAGCTGTATATAAGCAGGCTCGTTACGTTTCCCCCGATAGGGAGCAGGAGCCAGATAAGGAGCATCTGTTTCCAAAACGAGATGCTCAAGACCGACGTGTGGCAACACTTTATCTAAACCGCCATTTTTAAACGTAACAACGCCACCAATCCCTAATTTAAACCCCATATCGATGGCTCGATTGGCTTCATCCAGTGTACCGACGAAACAATGAAAAATGCCTGTCAAATTCGGCAAAGAAAGTTTTTCGATTAAATCGGCCGATTCGGCAAAGGCGTTACGTTCGTGTCCTGAGCGGGTATGCATCGAAACAGGAAGTTGTTGTTGGGATGCCCAACGTAACTGCGTTTCAAAAGCGGTAAATTGCTGGTCAACAAAACTCATATCCCAATAAAAATCAAGGCCGATCTCGCCAACGGCCATAAAAGCATTACGATTTAGAGCTTCCTCAACTACAGCTAATTCTTCTTCGAATGTATCGTTCACATAAGCAGGGTGTAACCCCATCATTGGTAAACAGCGCTCAGGGTACTGATCGGCCAGGGCCATCATACCGGCTACGGTTTCGCGAGCGCAATTCGGCATCCATATCTGACTAATCTGCTGGTTTTCGGCATGTTGAAGCATTGCTTCCCGATCCTGAGCAAACTGATCATCATAAATATGAGCGTGTGTATCGATTAATGTCATTGTAAAATAGTTGTAGAGTTATAAAGTTGTAGGGTTATAAAGTACATAACATTATAACCCTACAACTTTATAACCTATAATCCCAAACTCACTTATAGCTTCGGCCTTTCCATTCAATTGCCGTTGGCAATACGTAGTAAATCACAGCCAATGGCCCGAAAATGAGTTGATATATGTCAAATAGCAACGCATAGGGTAATAAGCTGGTTCGGTCGAGTCTGCTCAGGCTGTATGAAATAACGGTTGTTTGCAGTAAGAGTCGGGCCAGATACAGGCCTATTGCCAGCCCAGGCGCAAACCAGCCTATCAGAAAAAGTAATGGGGCTATCAGATATTGACCCAATAATGAAAGCACCATCCAGAATGGCAACTGCATAGCTCCACGCATCCACCGTTTCCGTTGCCGGAAAAGTGCCTGAACGCTTGTTACGGGTTCTGTTGAGGCTAATACGTTCGGATTGAGCAGGTTGCGAAAGTTATATCCTTTAGAAACGATTGACTTAAACAGGGTATAGTCTTCAACAACTGAAAAGGGGAGTGACTCGTAGCCACCAACGGCCTTATACGCTACCCGACTCACCGCCATATTGTTCCCCATAGCGGTTACTGGAATGCCTAAACTGCTGATAATGTGGGTTAATGTCAGATTATATAACCAGTCGATTGTTTGTAGTCGTGAGAGTATTCCGAAGCCCTCGGGTAACGTAATGCCCGTAACAATACCCGTTTGTGCCGTTAATTGGCGGCTCATTTCGGTTAACCAATCGGTAGGAACCTGTGTGTCGGCGTCTGTAAAAAATAGCAATTGGCCTCGGGCACGATGGGCCAATTGGGCCAGTACGTTTGCTTTTCCTTGTAACCCTCTTAAAGTAGACGTAACGTCGATCAAATGATACGTCGGTTTGTCAGAGATGAAATCAGATATTAGTTGCCGGGTCTGATCGGTTGACTGGTCGTTGCCAATGAGCACTTCAACTGTACCGGGAACGTAGTGAAGAAGGTCTATGGCTCGTAAACAGTTCAATATAGAAGCTTCCTCGTTTCGGGCGGCAATTAAAATGCTTACGACGGGTAAAGATTCAGTAACCGGCATAAATTGGCTGCGGAACGGCTCTGAACGAAAAGCCTCTTTCGGCGAAGTGGGCAAGCATACGAGGCAGAACGTAGCGCATGGTAGGCCAGGCTTTCAGGCTGTCGTGAAAGACCACAATAGAACCCGGTTCGGTATATTGAATGGTTTTGCGAAGGCAGCTTTCGGCAGGTAAAGACTGGTCAAAATCACCACTCAGTACGTCCCACATCACAATCGAATATGACTCCATAACCTCGGCTACCTGCGACTTTCGAATCCGGCCATAAGGCGGGCGAAATAAGTCTGTTTCAACGCCTAATTCCTGCTGGCATTTTTGGATATTTTCCAGATACGTAGCATCGTCGGTACGCCAGCCATTGAGGTGATTGAACGTATGGTTACCAACCATGTGTCCGGCCTCAAGCACTTTGTACAGGACATCCCGATGTTTACGGACATTATCGCCAATGCAGAAGAACGTAGCCTGAGCCGCAAATTTATCCAACTGTTCCAGAACGAATTCGGTTACGTCGGGAATCGGACCATCATCGAAGGTCAGATAAATCGTAGGATCGGAATTATCCTCTATTTTCCACCAGCATTCAGGATATACCGTTCTAAGCAGAAAGTTAGATTTATGAAGAAATAAGCCCAAAATAATGTATGATATAGGATGTGTGGTATATGATATACGTTGCTGACTCGGTTAATAAGTCATACATCTTATATCCTACACCATAGATCAGTTAAGTTTTCTTCCCTTCCAGGTGTATCCTTTTCCTTGAGCGGCCAGCCCGAAAAATAGGACGTAAAATGGGTAAATAAGTTGCGTCAGCGGAATGAAAGCTACTGACGATTTTTTTTGTAAAAAAACAAGAACTTGCCGTAAAAACAAAAACTCTGGCAAAGCCTTCAACAGGATAACGACAAAGGCCGTTGTTCCGTTTAAAAATTCGAGCCAATAGCCTAGTATTGCTGCCAACGGCATCGCATTACTTAAAAAAATAAAAATGGCCAGCATGGAGGGCAACACACTCGTATAAGCTCTCCATTTGCTGGCCCAACGTTTCCGCTGGTTATAAAATGCCTGCCACGAACGGTGCGCCCCGGTTTGCACAATCGCATCGGCACTTTTCATGAACTGGATCTGATCAGGATAGCGAGCTGCAATCTTGTGCATCAGAAACTCATCGTCGCCCGACGCTAGATGATCAACACCGGCAAAGCCGCCGACCTCCGTAAATACTTCCTTTACGTAGCAAAGATTCGCACCGTTGCACATGGTTGGAAAACCGAGCGCCATTGTGCAGGCACCTGAACCAATCAGGCTGGCGAACTCAACTGTTTGTAAGGAGTCAAAAACGCTACGTTCGGTTGTAAAGGTTACCGGGCCCGATATCAATTTTGCGCCAGTTTGTTGATAAGACGTAGCAAATGATGCCAGCCAGTTGGCTCCAATGCGGCAATCGCCATCGGTTGTAATAATGAGTTCGCCGACTGCTAGTGCGATGCTTTGGGTTATTGCCCGTTTCTTGGGAGAAGCTGTTCGTTCATCTGACAAGGGCAGCGGACGTAGTGAAAAAGGCACCTGAGAAACGTATTGCTGAACAATCGACAACGTAGCGTCGGTAGAGGAATCGTCGGCCACAATCACCTCAAAATTCGCATACGTTTGCCGACTCAAATCCTGTAACAGATTCGCAATGTTTTCGGCTTCGTTTCGAACGGGAATAATTACGGTTATAAATGCCCCATTTTCTGAAAATGAATTTGTCGAAACAGAAGGAATCCGAAGCCAGGTAAGCCAGAGTATAAATGTGAAAAGTGCGTATAGACCACTTATGAAGAGCAGAAATAGCGTCATCGACTGATTTTTAGTTTCCAGACCCAAATCAGGCCGATTAATACGGGCGTCAGCAAATTGGCGACCCAGAGCGTAAGTGTTGCAGTCAGCAAGATAGGAGCGGGGATGTCGAACGGCGAAAATACCCATAGGGCAGCCGCTTCCCGAACACCCAAATCACTCAATAAATTGAATGCTGGCGTTATGGTTTTTACCAGAAATACAACCCCAATTCCTGATGCTGCTACGTTTAAAGGTAAATCTATACCTGTAAGTCGCATTGCCAGATAAAACTGTACTGAAAAAATGACGTAGCGAATAGCAGCCATACTTAACGCCTGAATGATTTCGGTATCGGAATATAAACCTGCTACGTTCCAGTACTCCGAAAATCGTTTAAATCTAGTTCGATTTTCGAGCCAGCGCACCAACTGTCTACGTAGTAAACCAAACAGAATACCGCCCATTGATAACGTAATGAGTACGGCCAACAACCAATTACTGGCCGAATTGCTACGTTCGGGAGCCGCCTTTAGGTAATAACCCCAGGCTATTGTTCCGAATACGAGTGCTACGTAAAATTGCATGCCCCCCGAAACCATAGAAGCGCCTATTGCTTTGGCTCGATTCGTACGTAATGAAAGCACACGTCCGGCCGTATCGCCTAGTTGCGCGGGTAGGGCAAAACCCAGCGAGACCCCTACCAAAACCCCCCGATACGCTTCTTTAAACGTAGTGTTTTCGATCCTACGTAGTAAAATCTGCCACTTCAACGCTTCGAAGCCCCAGTTTATGGGCGTCAGTAAAAAAAGACCAATAAACCAGCGTTCGGGATAACGAACAGAACGTAGTAAAGCTGCCACGAGATGCCAGTCGACGTATTGTTGACGGATTACGTAGCCAATGTAGAGAACAAGGCCAGCAAAAACGGCTGTTTTTGCCCAGAAAATGAATTTTTTGCCCGATAGTAGCGACAAAACAATGGGAGAACACGTTACTTTGTAAGAAATCTTTACGACCCAACTCCATGATTATTGCTCCAAAGCCATCCGAACAACAACCCGAGAAAATTATCCTCGGCGTAGATCCCGGCACCCAGATCGCCGGCTATGGCGTTATCTCGGTGAAAGCAGGGGTTATGCGCATGATGCAGTATGGAGTAGTTGAGTTGAACAAATATACGACCTACCAACTGAAGCTCCAGAAACTCTACGATACCATTCTGCGGCTCATCGACGAATGTCACCCCGACGAGATGTCGATTGAGGACCCATTTTTTGGGAAAAATGTGCAGGCTATGCTCAAATTAGGTCGGGCACAGGGTGTGGTAATGGCGGCTGCCTTATCGCGGAATATTCCAATTGTTGAGTATGCCCCCCGGCGTATCAAACAGTCGGTAACGGGCAACGGAAATGCCTCGAAGGAGCAGGTTTCGCAGATGGTGAGTCATTTGTTGCGTGAAGAACTGGACCCTAAATATTTCGATGCAACTGATGCGCTGGCTATAGCTATATGCCATCATTTTCACGAAAATGCATTGCCTACTGTTTCCGGTAAAAAGACGAAAAAAGGGGCATGGGGTGCGTTTGTGAGCGAAAATTCAAATCGGATTATGTAGCAATTGACCGACACATTTGCCCGGTTAATCCCAATTTTCGGTGGCTCTGTACTCGGTTCGCCGATTGCGCTGTAATTTCCCGGCATGACAAAGCGGCTTTCGACCATTGCCATTCATGTGTTTGGCTGTCTGACGTTTCTGGCGTTGCCTTATCTTTTTTCGTCGGATGGTTTCTCCAAACTGGCAGAACTTCCTTACAATCCACACGAACGACGTAACGTAGTGTCGTACCTGATTACGATTGTTTTCTTTTACCTCAATTACTACGTCCTCATTCCCAGATTATATTTCAACCGTCGCTACGTTCTTTATGGTGTATGTGCGGTAAGTTGTTTTCTGTTTATTGAAAGTGTATTGGTGATCATTAATCGGGAGGCACCTCACCCGTTTAGAGAAAACCGGTTTCGCCCGCCTAAACAGAATGATGTTGAACGACCATTTTCAGGCGAAAATCGACGTTTTCCGCCACCAGACAATTCTCGATTGCCGTGGCCTCCACCCGACCGCTCGGGGTTTCCACCCGAAATAAGTCAGACGTTTTTTCTGACAGTGGCTGGTTTATTACTGGCGCTAGCTATTCGAGTAAACAACCGACTTCGCGAAACCGAACGCGAAAAAATTGAAACTGAACTTTCGTACCTGAAAGCACAGATTAATCCGCATTTTCTGTTCAATACGTTGAATAGCATTTATGCACTGGCAATCATTGATTCGCCACCAGCCGCCGATGCCATTGTGAAACTATCGTCGTTTCTGCGCTACGTTATTCAGGATTCGCAGAAAAATCGGGTTTCGCTGGCTAATGAACTGGATTACATCAGCCACTACGTAGCATTGCAAAAACTGAGAATAGATGATTCCGTGAAAATAGAATTTACGGTAACTGGTCAGCCCAATGGGAAACTTATTGCACCGTTACTTCTGATTTCGTTTATTGAAAATGCATTTAAATACGGAGTCAGTCCCGAAGAATCCTCCGAAATTCTGATTCGAATAACCATTGGCGAGACGAATCTACAATGCTACGTATTCAACCGAAAAGTGCATGTTTTTCAGCCAATGGCCGTTGCCAGCGGGATAGGGCTTACGAATACCAAAGCTCGACTAAACTTGTTATATCCGAACCTGCATCGGCTGGAGATTAGCGACAAACCCGATAGTTTTACCGTCGATTTAGCCATTACGTTGTCATGATACGTGCCATCGCTTTAGATGATGAACCACCGGCACTACGTGTGCTGACGCATTTTTGTCAGCAGGTCGAATTCATTGACCTGCAAAAAACCTTTACCCGTACCGACGAAGCGCTACGTTATCTGGAGCAGTTTCCGGTCGATTTGTTGTTCCTGGACATTAACATGCCGTCTGTGTCGGGAATTGATTTTTATAAGTCTTTGACCGATAATGCGAAACGCGAAGAAAAGCAACCGTTGATGGTGATTTTTACGACTGCCTACGCAGAATATGCTGTGGAAGGGTTTACACTCAGTGCCGTTGATTACCTGCTGAAGCCTTTCATGTTCGACCGATTTTTGCAATCGGTGAACAAAGCCAATGACTATTACCGATGGCAGCGTTCGGAAAGTAAGAGCGAAGCTTATCTCTACGTTCGGGCTGATTACACGCTTCACAAAATCGCGCTCAAAGATATTGTACTGATTGAGGGACTGGATGATTACCTGAAAATTCACCTGCAAGCCGGAAATCAAGCCGACGTAGCAAGGCCGATTGTGGCCCGTATGACCATGAAAGCGATGCTGGAGCGATTACCTGCGTCTGATTTTATTCGGGTGCATCGGTCATTTATAGTTCCGCTAAATCGTATTGACGCTGTACGTAATAAAACCATCTTTATGGACGGCCGGGAAATACCAATTGGAGCTAGTTATGAGGCTGATTTTCAGAGCCGTTTTAGCCGATGAATACGTAGTTTTTTAATTGTGATACATGAATTCACTACCCCGGAAACATGACGTTTTCGGGGTGTTTTTTTCAGGAACCGCCCGGAATCGATTTACCGACACAATCCGGTCATTTACCTACAAGTAGCTTGCGGATGCAACGAAACACGTGTTGCCAGCGATAATAAGAGTAAACAACTACAACGTATTTACAAGCAACATTCAACTATGTTAGGTCTGGGAGCTTCCGAAATTGTCCTGATTATCTGTGTACTACTTCTGTTTTTCGGCGCAAAAAAACTGCCCGAACTGGCGCGTGGTCTGGGGCAGGGCATCCGTGAGTTTAAGGATGCAACTAACGATGTAAAAGCCTCAATTGACGAGGTGTCGATCAATAAATGATTGAAAAAACGGAATGCCCACTCTATTAACCCAATTTATTTTCTCTACTACAATTGATTCATAAACATGGAACGTAACGAATTTTTGAAACGCGGATTTGGCAGTTTACTCGGTATTGCGGCCGTTGCTCCACTGATTGGTGGCTGCTCAAAAACCGAAGTTGACCCAACTACTACTACCGGTACGGGCACCAGCACCTCAACAGGCTCAACCAATGGTAGCTCGGCCAGTAACTGTACTGTTACCAACACCGAAACCGAAGGGCCTTTCCCGACGAAGAACCCAGCCAGCTACGTTCGGAAAGATATTACCGATGGCCAAACGGGCGTAGCGTTTACAATGAACATCACCATTAAAAATGCCAATAGTAGCTGTGCTGCACTGGCCGGTGCGTTGGTAGATGTCTGGCATTGCGATAAGTCTGGTAACTATTCGGAATACGGCGGAACGGGTATGCAAAGCACCAACTATACCAGCGTCCACTTCCTGCGTGGTCGTCAGACCACCGATGCAAATGGGCTGGTGTCGTTTACGTCGATTTTCCCCGGTTGGTATTCGGGTCGTGCTCCACACGTTCACGTACACATCTACAACGCATTGGGCAAATCATTGCTGGTAACCCAGATTGCTTTTCCGTATGATATTTGTAACACGGTTTACACCACTGGCCAGTCGTACGGTTATACGAAAGGAGCGCAGGATACGCTAAACGAACGAGATAACGTATTTAGCGATGGTTATACCAACGAATTAGCCACCGTATCGGGCAGCTTGTCGGGCGGATATACGCTCACACACACAATTGTGGTCAACGGATAAACTGACAAAGCTATGCGCCTTATTCACCTGAGTTATCGCAAAATCATCGATGCATCTTCGCAGAAACTGTGGGATAAGTATGTGTTCGAAGATACCTACATGGAGTTTTATATGCAGGCACAATTCTATAATCAGGAGAATAAATTCACTACGTTTCAGGAGTTGCTCGATAACGTACCCAATGCCGACCGGCTTCATTTTCAGACCAGTACGGCCGCCATTGGGTACATTCGACAACTACAGGGGCAAATACCTGACGTGTTGAATACGTCGGGTAAATTATGCCTGCCGTTTACGCAGTTCAAGTTCGAAATTATTCATTCGCACCTGACCGACAAACTGGCTCACAAAATTGCCATCCTCTTTTACAGCGAGCCCGTTACCTGGATCGATACCATTGGCGATATGTTGCTCATTGCTTATGGCGATCAGTGTGAAGCATTCCAACAAGGGCAAAAGCGGTTGATACAGATATGATTAAGTTGCAACCTTACCTGAGCATTGCCTCGGTTCAGAACGTAGCAGTACCTGATCTCCAGCAAGTTTCTCTTTAGTTTATGGATACCCAGACAGAAGCCCAGATTTATTTATCCGATCAGCGAGGCCATTCAGAAGTTGATTTTTTTAGGAGCTATCACGAATTCAATTTCGGGCGTTACGTTGCTGATAGCCGGGAGCCGTTTGGGCCGCTACAGGTTCTGAACGACAATACGTTACAGGCCGGACGTAGCATCAGCATGACGGTTGAACAAAATACCGAAGTGATCATTCTGCCGATTGTGGGTGGGTTGGCGTATCGGACTTCTTTGGGTGCAGGTTTTCTGGAAGCAGGCCAGGCGCAGGTTTTCGGATTGGCTGCGGGTATGACTTACGAAATCAGTAACCCCTACGAAACAGAATTGATCAATTATGTCGAAATCTGGCTCACGAGCGATGCTACGCATTTTGAGCCTAAAATCAACCAGATAGAATTCGATTTATCGACCCAAAACAAACTCGTTCTTTTTGCTGCTAGGACGCAGCACTACGTAACGGATGAAGCTTCTTTTCAGGCTTATATTGGCCGATATGATGGCCGGGCGGAGGAAATCTACCAACTAAAATCGGCCGCGAATGGTGCATTTGTTTTTGTGCTGAGTGGTGCTTTTGAAGCGCAGAACCGATTGCTCCATGAGCGCGACGGATTAGCCTTGTCTACCTTACAAAATCAGCAGATTGATTTTGAAGCCTTATCGAATAATGCGATTTTGCTGCTGCTGGAGATTCCGATGAATCCGGTAATTGCCTGATCTTACATTTGGTAATTGAGCTGGTACTGAATGGCTCCATTGATGCGATAAATAGATAGTACGCAAGTCGATGAAATAGCTTTACCATCATTAATAGCGGCTTTCCAGTTTAGTTTTTCGGGTGTCCACTCGGGCATATTTCGAATAACCTGCTGAACGTAGTTGCGAACCGTTTCTACTTGCCCCTGTGCCGCTGATGTCGCTCTGACATCAACATAGACCCGAATAATCTGTCCGATTTCGTTGATCAGTAACGTAGCCATTACGTTTCGGACCTGTTCGCCGTCGAGAACGGGTTCCAGTTTTTGTTTGAGGTACGTCTGAAGGTCTTTTGTTTTGCCCAGAAATTTAGCTGCCTGATAAAAGGGCTCACATTTCTGCTCGTGTCCATCGGTGGCAAAGCATTTGCTTTTGGCTAATCGCCCATGTCGGTAAAATTCACGCCGTTTGATGGCACCATCTTCATAAAAGACCATAAACGGCCCCTGTAACAGATTTTCTTTATACTCGCAGGTTACATAAACCTGTCCCGATGGGTACATGATTTTTGTTGGGCCATGATGCTGAATGCGACTTAAACTGTCGAGTTGAAAGCCATTGGACAGAGTTTTGGGCAGTAGGGAGTACGAATCGATGCGAAACAAGGTTCCGTTTTTGTGAAATATCCGAACCGTGAAATGATCGTTGTGCTTACCGAAGTAAAGAATTTCTTCGTTGTAGTCGGTATGAGAACGACGTTCTACATTGCCGGGCGTATGACGTAGCGTGTCGGAAGGCGCAGCGGCTTTGGCTGACTGAAAAATCAGCAGACCAACTATCAGAAAGTAGACAATGTTCATCAGTTTGTTGTTTCGTTGAGTGATCGCTGTGGCTTACTCAAAAATAAGCAATCGGGACAACCAGTGTTACTATAAACTGGTTAAATTTTTAAGTCTACTCATCTGATTGTAGTTTGCCTTCTATGACCGTTTTTCAACATACATTCCGACTACCTGCCTATCCGCGTGGTTTCCATCTGATTACCCGGATTATTGAACGCGAATTGGCCGAATTGGAGCAAATTCGTGTGGGAGTCTTACAGGTATTTATTCAGCACACCTCGGCCAGCCTGACCATCAATGAAAATGCCGACCCGACCGTTCGTGGTGATTTTGAGCGATTTTTCAACAAAGCTGTACCCGAAAACGAACCCTATTTTCAGCATGATTACGAAGGCTCCGACGATATGCCCGCGCATCTGAAAGCCGCGATGTTAGGGCATTCCGTAACCATACCCATCACAAACGGCCAGTTGAATCTTGGAACATGGCAGGGCATCTACCTCGGCGAACACCGCAACGACGGCGGCCGCCGAACCCTGGTTTTAACGGCCTGGGGTGAGATTGATAATGAATAATGAAAAAGATTCTGAAAAACATTATACATTATCTCGTTTCAACAACCGCCAAACATCGTCAATACTGGTAACGGGAAGTTGGCAGGCCCGGTTATAGCAGACGTATACCGCTGTTTTTCCGTCGATTGTGCTACGTTGCTGGAGTAGCGGTAAATCGCTCTTGTCGGTGGTGCCAACGAGTACTTTATTTGGGTAATACGTAGCATCGATTTCGGTTCGATACGTATCGGCTGCTGGGCCGACAATGGCAATTTCGGCGGTAGGACGGGCACGTAGCGCAAATTGCGACGCCCAGTTGGTCAGGAAATCGGCATTTTGCTGAACCAATGGTTGTAGCTGGCCCAACATCTGATCAGCTCGTTCAGCGTATTCAGGACGTTCGAGAAGCAGGCTTAGCGTGTATAAATTCTCGGCCATCATCGAATTTGACGATGGTATTACGTTATCAAACAGTTCTTTCCGACGAGCGATAAGTTCTTCTCCGTTTTTATCGGTAAAGAAAAACAGTGGATCAGTACCGTTGTCGGTTTGCCGTGTATCGGAAAAATTGGCTAGTACGTACTGTGTTAGCTGGTCGGCTTCGGTGAGCCAGCTTTCCGTAAAAGTGGCCTGATAAAGAGCCAGCAATCCATCAATTACGGCGGCATAATCTTCAAGAAAACCAGCCTGACGAGCACGGCCTGATTTGTAGGAATGCCAAAGCCGACCATTGCGACTGTCGCGCATTTTTTTCAGCAGGAAAAACGCAAGGCGGAGAGCCAGTGTTAAGAAATCCGGTTCGCCAAAAACACGATAAGCCGTAACCAGTCCTTTCAGCATCAGACCGTTCCATGAACAAAGGATTTTGTCGTCAAGCCCCGGACGTATCCGTTCGTTACGTACCCGAAGCAGGCGCGTATGCGTAGCATCGAGCCGAACATTCAGATCTTCCAACGACCAGCCCATTCGTTCGGCAAACGCTTCGTCGGGTTCAATACGATGCAAGATATTACGCCCATGTTCCCAGTTACCTTTGTCGGTAAGATGGTAAAGGCTGGCAAACCATTCGTAATCGTCGCCCAGAATTTCCTGTAGTTCGGGCGTAGTGAACGTATAAAATTTACCTTCAACGCCTTCGCTATCAGCATCGAGTGCCGAGTAAAATCCACCTTCAGGACTTAGCAATTCACGCTGAGTAAACCCAATCGTCTGGTAAACAATGTGTTTGTAGAGTGGACTTTTGGTTAGGCTATACGCTTCGGCATACAGTGTGAGCAACTGACCGTTGTCGTACAGCATTTTCTCGAAGTGGGGCGCAAACCAGTCGCCATCGGTTGAGTAACGGGCAAAACCACCGCCTAGCTGGTCGTAAATGCCGCCCAGCGCCATCCGGTCAAGAGTTATTTTAACTTGTTGGAGTGCCCGTTCCGACGTAGCAGATTCATTGCCCATTGCAGCATGATAACGTAGCAGAAAACGCCAGATGCTCGGCATCGGAAATTTCGGCGAACGTAGCATACCACCTTTATCGGCATCGGCTTTGACCAGTACCTTACGATAAAGCTCATCGAGTGATTCAGGTGCAAAAAGTGGATCGGTTGTTGTCAATCCATACCGCTCTGAATCCGTAATATTGAGTTCTGTGGCAAAGCCTTCCGCCGATTTTGCGAGATCGTCGTGATGTTCGACGAAAGCATTCTGGATACTATCGAGGAGGTTTAGCCAGTTTTTTGTGGGTAGATACGTAACGCCATAAAACGGCTTGGCGTCGGGCATCAGAAATACGTTGAGCGGCCACCCACCCTGTACGCCCATAGCCTGCACAGCATCCATATAAATTGCATCAACATCGGGCCGTTCTTCCCGATCAACCTTAATGCAAATGAAGTGCTCGTTCATCACTTGTGCTACGTTCTCCTTTTCGAACGATTCGTGCTCCATGACGTGGCACCAGTGGCAGGCCGAATAGCCAATACTGACCAAAATAGGTTTATTTTCGTCGATCGCCCGGTTCAAGGCTTCCTCACCCCACGGATACCAATCGACGGGGTTGCTGGCGTGTTGAAGCAAATAAGGGCTGGTTTCGTATTGCAGTTGATTGGCCATGATCATTAATAGTCGTTAGACAAAAATTGTGGTCGGCTCTGACGGTAGTAACTAGCGACTAATCAGGATTTTTTTTGTCTGTGTTTCGCTGTCGCTTCGAATCTGAAGTACATACAATCCGGCGGGCAGACTTTCGATACGTAGCGTTTCCTGAATACTGCCAACCGATTTTCTAACCACAGCCTGCCCGGTTGTGTTCAGCAGAACAAGCTCGGTTGACCGTATGGGTTGTTTCTGAAAGGTTACGGTCAGCACTGTTTGTGCTGGGTTGGGAAACACCTTGGCATTGGCTAGAATAGGCTCGCTGGCTGTAATGGCGTTCATGTCGAAACGGCATAAATACACTTCACGCCCAGTTAATTCAATGCTACGTTGCCAGTTTTTGTAGCGCACAGTCAGACTTGTTTTCTGTCCATCGGCAGCATACGGATTCTGGGCCGCAATCAGGATTTGAGTTCCTTTAACAACGCCACGCCAAACGGGCAATTGCTTGTCCATCAGATCGCGAGCGGGTGTTTCAATGACCAACTCATACGTTCCCTGAAACATATCAGCAAAGCGCGACAACCGATACAAACCATGCGTAAAATGCTCGTAAGCTGCATAATTATCGGTGCGGGTTGGGGCCAGAGTAGGGTTTTCCCAGAGCCATAAACCGGCTGCTCCTGAGAAAAACGGAAAGATGGCGGTTGCTTCAGCCATAAACGGTTGCACAAAACTCAGGTAACTGCTTGATACGTCGTGATACCGCAGCCAGACCCAGGGTACAACGGGCTTAGTACTCCAGGCACGTTGAATTTCAACCTGAAACAGCAGATAAGCCAGATAATCCTGCGCTAAGGGATTGGGGTAATCGTAGTAATAATAAGCCGACGGTGAAAGCGCATCGAGCTGATTGTAGTAAGGGCCGCCAATGCTACGTCCGGTAGAGTCCTGCACCATATAATTGGTCAGATTCAGATTCGATTTCCAGTCGTTCCAGCTAAATGTCGGTACGTTCAGGTACGTATTCAGCACGGGCGTATCGGCGTAACTGGTAACACTAACACCCGTAAAATCGGCACGTTGCCGCATATACCGCATAGCTTCGGCGTAGAGATTGCGCATGTCCTTTTTGTAGGCAGCAACAAAATCAGCATCTGAAAGCCGTCGGTACGTTTCGGGAATGCGCGAGTCCTGTTTAATACGTAGTATTCGAGTATCGGTTTCCAGATGTCGTTCAATGTCCAGCGCAAATCGGTTCATCGGAATAACATAAAGTCCGTTTGCATTTTTCTCTCCGCCCGACAGTTCTAAAAGAAAACGATCCCATTTAACCCGAAAGGCGGTAAGGTCGTTGCCCCACGGACTTTCAATTGTTTCCCAGGGCTGATTTAAACCCGTTGCAACACCATAATAAACAACTGCCCGTTGTTGTGGTTTCACAAGCGAACCAAACTCGCTGGGTTGAACATCCGTTACATGACTAAAGCCGTGACGTAGCGGACTGGCCTGTGTGTCGGAAAAGCGAGGGCCGCCATAAATAACCGGAAAGGGTAGGGTAAAATCCGGAAATTTGTTCCACTCAATCTGATTGGGCTGGCTAACGGGTGTAAAGGTGAGCCGGTCGGCGCACTGCTGAGCTACCGTTATTGAGCCAGTTGTTACCCAAAAACCTAGGAAATACGTAACGAAAATGCCAAAAGAAACCCGCATTGTTTTTAATTTGGGTTAAAACTACAGAATTTTAAGGGCGTTGACCGTTTAACTGATAACGTAGTATATCAACAAATTGGTCCATCGGGCCGATTATTCCATCAAAATCAATTCGTTATGAATAAGCTTCGATTACTGATTGTGTTAACAATTTTCGTGAATGGCCTGATTGGTTGCAAGAAAGATGATGGTCCTATCACGGCTGACTCCCAATCAGATTTGTTGGTGGCCAATAACTGGCGAATGAAGCGGGTCTCCGACGTAGCAGGGCAGGAAATCAATCGGAGTCGTCTGAATTTAACCACACAGGTAGTTTTTGATCTGGATATGCAGTTTCGAAATAATGGAACCGTGCGGGCATTAGATCCTAAACAATCGAACTCGGTCATTAACGGAGGGTCCTGGAAACTTGCCGCCGACAATAAATCCATTGACGTAGATGTAACGGGTTTTAAAGGCAATTTTCCGATCATTCAACTGACACGTAGCAAATTCATCCTGCGTCAGCGTGCTCCAGTCGACGGGAAAGATACCGACATTAATCTGGAGTTTGATCCGGCTATATAACCGATGGGTACATTAACTTTATAAGCACGTAGCAGATGATATGTAGTGGGGCTATAAAAATTTTTAATATTGAATTGGCAAATACGTAGCTGAGCCAATAACTTCGGCAATTCCTTCCGACCTCACTAATCCATTGGATGAAAAATAATCCCCGCATTCTCACCGCCTGGACGTTCTACGACTGGGCAAACTCGGTGCATTCGCTCGTTATAGTATCGAGTATTTTTCCTGTCTATTTCTCGGCCACTGCTCTGAATGAAGCAGGCGGGCCAGTAATAGACTTTCTGGGAATTTCAATAAAAAATTCGGTCCTGTTTTCGTATACCATCTCATTTGCCTTTCTGTTCACGGCTCTTTTATCACCTATCTGTACGGCTATTGCCGATTATAGCGGCCGAAAAAAAACATTCATGAAGGTGTTTTGCTACACAGGAGCCGTCAGTTGTAGTTTACTCTATTTTTTCGTTCAGGAAACCACTACGTTCGCTGTTATCTGCTTCTGGATCAGTCTGATTGGCTGGAGTGGGAGTATCGTATTCTATAATTCCTACCTGCCCGATATTGCCACCGAAGATCAGTATGACCGGGTAAGTGCCCGTGGTTTTTCGATGGGGTATCTGGGTAGCGTACTGCTGATGATTTTCAACCTGCTCGTGATTCTGAAACGGGAATGGTTCGGTAATATATCCGAAGGTATGGCGTCGCGATTGGCCTTTCTGACAGTAGGTGTCTGGTGGATTGTTTTTGCCCAGATTCCATTCAGTCGCTTGCCCGACGGGGTAAGAAAGGCAACGGGAAAAGCCGAAAACTATCTATTGAATGGCTTTAAAGAACTTCGCCATGTCTGGGCTGATTTACAGGAACGCCCACTGGCCAAACGATTTCTGATTTCCTTTTTTGTGTATAATATGGCCGTTCAGACAGTAATGTACGTAGCCACTATTTTCGGGAGCGACGAGCTTAGGCTTCCCGGCCAAAGCCTGATTATCACCATTTTGCTGATTCAATTGGTTGCTATTCCGGGAGCTTATGGTTTTTCGCGCCTGTCGGAACGTATCGGTAATACGTATGCCCTGATGGTGGCCGTCTGCATCTGGATTTTCGTTTGTGCGGCTGCGTACTACGTTCAGACGGAGACTCAGTTTTTTGTGCTGGCGGCTGTTGTTGGGTTGGTTATGGGTGGCATTCAATCACTTTCACGTTCAACGTATTCTAAACTCATTCCGGCCACAACCGACACCGCTTCCTATTTTAGTTTTTACGACGTAACCGAAAAAACATCTATCGTATTTGGTACGCTGGTTTACGGATTAATTGAGCAACTAACGGGAAGTATGCGAAATTCAGTGCTGGCTTTACTGGTTTTATTTGTGATTGGATTTTTGCTGCTTTGGCGTATTCCTTCGCAAAAAATCTACCACACCCATTTGGAAAAAGAGGAAGTTTTGTAAGTTTGCAATCCCTTAGGGGAATGAGTAATGCACAATGATTAATGGATATAAAGACAATCATTATTCATTTTCAATTATGCATTAGTTGAAGGAGGTTAGCTCAGTTGGTTCAGAGCGCTGCTTTGACAGAGCAGAGGTCAGCGGTTCGAGCCCGCTACTTCCTACCAAAAAGGGCTGATTACATGAATGTGTAGTCAGCCCTTCTTTTTGCTCATCTTTTGGAGCACATCAGCTTAAGAAAAGAATTTGTTGCTGCACATACGCATCCTGCCCAATAGCAGCATCGACTAATTTGTCTGTTAATATCGAAAATCTAAAGACTAGTTGCCCTATTTTAGTAAGGTTACTTTATTATTTCTTCACCGGTTTGGCCGACATGTAAAAAGTCAATTTACCACCTTTCAGAATCTCGCTGTGCGTAATGACGGGCTGGGTGAGGGGCTTGCCATTGAGTAACACCTCCTGCACATATACATTTTTTGCGCTCTGATTGATGGCTTCAACAGTAAACGTCTGGCCATTTTCGAGCTGAAGTTTCGCGCTTTTCACCGATGGGCTTCCTAACGCATACTCTTCCGAACCGGGTGCAACCGGATAAAAGCCCATCGACGAGAACATATACCACGCGCTCATCTGACCGCAATCGTCGTTGCCGCCCAAGCCATCGGGCGTGGGTTTGTATTGCATGTTGAGAATCATGCGGATACGCTCCTGCGTTTTCCACGGCTGACCAGCCCAGTTGTATAGATATGCTACGTGGTGAGCGGGTTCGTTGCCATGAATGTAGCCGCCAATGATACCTTCGCGTGTGATGTCTTCGGTTTCGGCGAAAAACTTATCGGGCAGATTCATGGCAAACAACGTATCGAGCCGGGTAGCAAATTTCTTAGAACCACCCATAAACTGCACCAACGTAGCAGGGTCTTGCGGAACAAAGAAACTGAAGTTCCAGGAGTTACCTTCGATAAAGCCCTGTCCATGCGTGCTCAATATGTCGAACTCTTGTTTGAACGTACCGTCGGTGAGCCGTGGCCGCATGAAATTGATAGACTTGTCATACACGTTTTTCCAGTTTTCGGCCCGCTTCTGGTACGTAGCATACACGTCCTGACGGCCTAATTTTTTCGCCAGTTGGGCAATGCACCAATCATCGTAAGCATATTCCAGCGTATTCGAAACCGAGTTGCTATTCGCCGATGCCGGTACGTATCCTTTGTCGATATAGTCGCCAATTCCTTCGTAATCACGGTGATTCGACGTAGCAATACAAGCATCCAACGCTTTCTGAGCATCGCCTTTAAAAACGCCTTTGATGATGGCATCGGCCAGAACCGATACGCTGTGATAACCACTCATGCACCAGTTGTCGTTGGCGTAGTGCGACCAGATGGGCAGCATTTTCAACGTACTCTGATCATAATGCGTCAGCATCGAATGCACCATATCGTTGTTGCGGGATGGCTGTATCAGGTTGAAAAACGGGTGTAGTGCCCGATAGGTATCCCAAAGCGAAAACGTCGTGTAGTTCGTAAACCCGTTGGCCTTATGAACGTCCTGATCCAGCCCTTTATACTGGCCATTTGTGTCCATATACGTCGTTGGATTGACGAATGTATGATACAACGACGTGTAGAAATTTACCTTGTCGTTATCCGAAGCGTCGATCTGAATTTTGTTTAACTCCTGATTCCAGACCGCCTGTGCCTGCGTTTTTACCCGATCAAAATCCCAGTGCGGTACTTCGGCACGCATATTGGCGAGGGCATTTTCCTGACTTACTGGCGAAATCGCCATTTTTAGTTTCACTTTCTCACCTTCCTGCGTATCGAAATCGAAATACATCCGAAGCTTTTTGCCTGCCAGTTCAGGAAAATTCTTTGTCTGGTCAAATTTCCGCCAGAACCCTTTGTACACCTGTGGTTTATCGTCACTCTTTTGGCCGTAAGATTTAAACGGTTTTGAGAAGGATAGCGCAAAATAAACGGTTCTTGTACGGGCCCAGCCGTTGGTTTGCCGATAACCCGTTATCAACGTATCGTTTACAACCCGAACATAGGTCCAGACCACTTTATCGTCGTAATTGTAAATGCCATGAGTTAGGTCGAGAATAATATGCGACTGATCGGATTTAGGAAACGTATACTGGTGAAAACCAACCCGGTTCGAGGCTGTCAGCTCGGCCAGAATATTATGATCATCGAGTTTGACTTTGTAGTAACCCGCTTCGGCAACCTCGTTTGCGTGTGAAAACGCGGACCGATAACCGCTTTTCGGATTCGATTCTGTACCCGGATTGAGCTGCAACGCGCCCTGCGTAGGCATAATCAGAAAATCGCCGAGGTCGGAATGGCCCGTTCCGCTGAAATGGGTATGGCTAAAACCAACAATGGTTTTGTTTTCGTATTTGTAGCCTGCACAGTATTTATAGACATCGCCGTTGTACTTTCCATTGAATTCGTATGACAACGTATCGGAATCCGGACTGAGCTGAACCGCTCCAAATGGTACGGTAGCGCCCGGAAATGTGTGCCCCATTTTTTCGGTACCAATCATGGGATGGACGTAAGGCACCAGATTTTGTTGAGCAAAAGAAAGAAAACTAAAGAACAGCAGAAGAAGGGTATATGTAATCTTGGTCATTTGATTAGGATTGAAAGCGAAAAACTACGAAAAGCTTTCGGAAGCACATGACTCCTCGGCTGAAAATTGTCATTTTGATGCCATTTGTAATCAAATGATGCAAAAGCGCGTTATATTGCTATCAAATGAGTCTAATTAGATTCGTTTTTTAACGATAATTCACATGACAGTCAATACATCACTTAGCCCGCTTCAACTAATCGACCGTTCACGGCAGGGGCTGGCGGGGGCCGAAACAGGTAAAGTAGCTGGACTATTGGGTGTTACTGATAAAGAAATGGCTCGGCTGATCAACCAATCTGTGGCAACATTTCACCGGCAGGTTCGTTTGTCGCATCTGGATGCACCAACGTCTGAACGACTCTTGCTGCTAACTCGACTGGCTACGTATGGCGAAACCGTTTTTCAGGACAAAGGCAAGTTTACACGCTGGCTCCGACGTCCATTGCAGCTACTGGATAATCAGTCGCCATTGGACCTGATGGATAGTTCAACAGGGATTCAATTGGTTGAAGATATTCTAGGGCGGATCGAATACGGCGTTTTTAGTTAATGGCAACGAAAGTATATCGAATCCAGACTAACACGCATCGAGATTCCATACTAGATGGCATCGGTGCGCAATTACATGGAGGACGGTGGAATGTACGGGGTCGCCCGATGGTCTATACCGCTACAACTCCTGAATTGTGTTTTCTCGAATATATGGTTCATTTGGATGGAACTCCCCTTGCTGATTTGCCGCCTTTAATTTTGTGCGAAATAGAAATTCCTGATGCGTCAATTACATGGCTTGACGCAAAAGAGTTACCGGTTGGTTGGAATAATCCACACGTAACACCAACTGGATTACCCCAATTTATGGATACTCAGTTTCGTCTGCATGGTACGTTGTGTATCGCATTGCCGTCGGCGGTAGTGTCCCTATCGCCATCACGCAACGTATTACTTGATCCATTGCATCCGTTACGAGCAGAATGTCAGGTAATACGAATTGAACCGTATCCGATTGATCCGCGATTGCCAACCGCTACGTAGCCATAAATTGTGCCGTTTATAATAATCGTTAACCCCTGTGCGAAATCGCGAAAATGTGTGCGAAGTCGCACATTTTTTTTGTAGTATAGTTTGTAACGCATTGATACGTAGTAGTTTGCCTCTGGCACGTCGTTTGGCTTATTCTGTGTGAACTCATACACAGAAAATGGATAAAGAACTGGCACCGGACGTAGTAAATCGTAGTCGTAGCAAAAACTGGCTTATTGGTGCCACGGTTGTTGCTACGTTGCTGGGAGGCATATTCTGGATGCGGGTTGCCTTGAAAACGTCCGTTGAAGCCAGCCGGATTCGGATGGCAACGGCAGAGATTGGCCCAGTCGAAAATTCGCTCAGTGCAACGGGCGAGGTCATCCCCGCTTTCGAACAAGTCATCACTAGCCCCATTCGAGCCAGCATCCGGCGTGTATTACTCACGCCCGGTACGTCAGTAAAACCCGGTCAGCCAATTCTGGATCTCGACAAATCGCTGACAGAAATTGAACTGGAAAAACTCAATGACCAGCTTGCACTGAAACGTAACGGCATCGATCAGTTACGGATGAAGTTGAACAAGAGTCTTTACGACGCTGAAGTCAACGATCAGATCAAACTGCTAAATATCAATAAACTAAAAGCCGATCTGGAAGGAGTACGTCGCCTGCAAAAAGTTGGCGGGAATACAGTCGAAGACGTAACACGTGCCGAAAATGCGCTGCGTGTGGCCGAACTGGAAAAGAAACAGTTAGAAAATGATCTGACCTACAACCGTCAGTCGATGGGAGCGAGTCTTCGCGAAACAACACTACAGGCACAGATTGAAGAAAAGAACCAGAAAGAACTGCACCGCAAGCTCAAACTCGCCGACATCGTGGCCGACCGGCCAGGTGTGCTGACGTGGGTAAATGAAAATGTTGGTTCGGCAGTAAGCGAAGGTGAAATGCTGGCCAAACTCGCCGATCTCGCTAGTTTCCGGGTCGAAGGTTCCTGTTCTGATGTATATGCCGAACAAGTAAAAGTCGGTTTATCGGTAATTGTCAAAGTAAACGCTTCAAATCTACGTGGTACGATTACGCAGGTAAAACCGGCCGTGAAAAATGGTGTAATCCAGTTTGTTATTCAATTGGAAAACAACCGACACGCATCACTACGTCCGAATATGAAAGCCGACGTATTTGTTGTTACCGACAACGTAGCGAAGGCTGTTCGCGTAGCAAATGGGCCAACGTTTAAAGGGAAAAAGAGCCAGTACATATATATACTGCCAAAGGGAAGCAACGTAGCACATCGGCGGGAAATCACGGTAGGGCTTTCGAATTTCGATTTTGTTGAAATTAAGAAAGGCGTTCAGGCGGGCGAACAGGTTATCCTGACCGATCTGAGTGAATTCGAGAATCTGGACGAAATTACGATAGAGCCGAAAACAAACCGTTAACCGTTATGAACCGTCTCTATCTTTTCCTGATTGGTTTCCTGACAATGAGTCAAACGTTGGCGCAGACGCAGCGGATGACGTTATCGGAGGTGTTGCAACTGGCACAGAATCAGTCGGTAGCGGCAAAACGGGCGCACACGCAGCAACGTACCAACATTTGGTCGTATCGGTCGTTTCTGGCGCAGTTCAAGCCGCAACTTAGTCTGGACGGTACGTTGCCAAACTTTACCCGCTCGTATGTGCAGGTGATTCAGCCCGACGGAAACATCCAGTTTGAACCTGTTTCGTACAATAATTCCATTCTGAACCTGTCGCTGAGTCAGACCATTGCCCCAACGGGCGGAACTATTTTTGTGCAGAAGCAGCTTCAACGGTTCGATAATTTCATCCAGAATAACACCCTTTACAACGGCATTCCGTTTGGTATTGGCCTGAGTCAGCCGCTGTTTCAGTTTAATCCGATGCGGTGGGATCGGAAAATTCAGCCGCTTCTGTTTGCCGAAGGAAGTCAGCAACTGATCGAAAATCTGGAACAGGTTTCGGTAACGGCCACTACGTTGTATTTCGATTTGCTAGTGGCGCAGGTGAATCTGCAAATTGCCGAAACCAACCGGGCCAATAACGATACGTTATACCGTATTGCGCTCCACCGGCTCGACCTTGGCAAAATATCGCAAAACGATTTACTCCAACTGCAACTGAGCGTATTGAATGCCGAAAAAGATCTGGCTTCGGCGCAGCAAACGGCGGCAGTGTCGTCGCTGAAGCTGAAAACGTTTATTGGCTATCGGGAAGATGCCAACAACCAGACACGGCTCTTCGAACTGACAATTCCGAATCAGATTCCAGTATTTGCCGTCGATGTGAAGCGGGCATTAGATGAAGCCACGGCTAACCGGTCGGCAGCAATTGGGTTCCGCAGACGATTGATGGAAGCGAGCCGCGATTTGGGAAAAGCGCGTCAGAATAACGGACTGAATGCTACGTTGCTGGCGGGTTACGGCTTGTCGAATCAGGGACCGAGACTAGGTGATGTTTATGTAAATCCACAGAATCGGGAGTACGTATCGTTGCAGTTTACGCTGCCTATCATGACCTGGGGCCGGGCGAAGGCAATTGTCGAAACTGCCAAAGCGAATCAGGAGCTGACGCAGCAGACGGTAGAACAGGATAAACTGACGTTTGAGCAGGAAATATTTACACAGGTTACGCTTTTGCAAATGCTACGCCAACAAGTAACACTCACAGCCAAAGCAGACCAGATTGCCCAGAGTCGTTACCAGATTGCGCAGGATCGGTTCAAGCTCAGCGACCTGAGCGTAACGGATTTAGGTATTGCCATTCAGGATAAAGATCGCGCCCGTCGCGATGCTATTCTGGCGCTACGTGACTATTGGCAGGCGTATTATACGCTCCGTTTATTGACTTTATACGATTTTGAAAATAACCAGAAAATAAAATAGCATAGGGCGAAGGGGGAAGGGCAGAGGGTGACTTAAACGCAACCCCATGCTCCATGCTCCACGCCCTCTACCCAACGCTAATTATGATACATCTCAAAAACATCGAAAAAGTGTACCGGACCAGCACTATCGAGACGCTGGCACTGAACAACATCAACCTCGACATTAAGAAGGGGGAGTTTATTTCTATCATGGGGCCATCGGGCTGTGGTAAAAGCACGCTGCTGAACGTAATAGGATTGCTTGATCAACCATCGAAAGGTACAGTGGAGCTTGATGGACAAGCTGTTATGCAGTATCGTGACAAAGATCTTGCCCGGCTCCGTAACCAGAAAATCGGCTTCATTTTTCAGAGTTTCCACTTGATCAATGACCTGTCGGTTCTCGATAACGTAGAGATTCCGCTGCTATACCGGGCCACCAATGGCAAACCGCGTCAGGAATATGCCAAAGAAGCACTGACAAAAGTTGGGCTAGGTAACCGGATGAAACATTTTCCGAAACAACTGTCGGGCGGACAGAAACAACGGGTGGCTATTGCCCGAGCCATTGTCGGAAACCCGGATATTATTCTGGCTGATGAACCAACCGGCAACCTCGACAGTGCAATGGGCAACGAAATCATGAACATTCTGCAACAGCTCAACGAGGAAGGCACCACCATTGTGATGGTTACGCACGACGAACAAATGGCCAAACGCACACACCGATTAATTCGCTTATTCGACGGAACGCAGGTATTATAAAGAGTGAAATCGGACCGCCGAAGCGGAGCGAAAGGATGAATGAGCGAAAAGCAACAGCACATTCTTCTTCAGCGCTCTTTCACTCTTTCACCCTTTCGCTCTTTAAATTATGCTACTGAACTATATAAAAATCGCCTGGAAGGTATTACTGCGGCATCCGTTCTACACCTTCATTACGCTCTTCGGCATTAGTCTTACGCTCACGGTGCTGATGGTGCTAACGTCTTTTCTCGACCATCTTTTAGGAACGCATTATCCGGAAGTGAACCGGGATCGTTCGCTCTATATCATGAATATGAGGCAGCGAGATTCGGCTCAGACAGGTCAGAGTTCTGGGCCGATGAGTTTTAAGTTTTTGAGCGATTTTGCCAAAACGCTCAAAACGCCCGAACGTGTTTCGATCTCAACCATGATCAATACGTCGAATGCGTATGTTGGTTCGCAGAAAATAAAATTGAATACCAAATTTACCGATGCCGATTTCTGGCACGTAATGAGATTCGAATTTCTGGAAGGGAAGCCTTACAATGAGCAGAATATCGCCAATGGCGACTATGTAGTGGTGATTAACGATGATCTGAAAAAACAATATTTTGGGGTTACAGATGAGTCGGTCGTGGGCAAATCCATCGACGTTGAAAATATCAATTACAAGATCATTGGCGTGGTGAAAGGAAGTCCTGCAACGCGCCCATTTACGTATGCCGATGTTTATTTTCCCTACACTTCCCCCAAAAGTAATTACCAGCGCAGCGGTTTTCGGGGAGGTTTTGTCAGTATTGTACTCGCCAAACAAAAAGCAGATTTTGCGGCCATTCAGGACGAGTTTCAAAGCCGTGTTGGTCGGATTCCGTTGCCCGCAGAAGATAATGGCTGGAAATTCCATTCTCTGGAAGTAAAAGCGGTTCCCTACGCCGAAAATTTTCTGGGAATGATCCTGGATGGGGGGCCTGGGTTAAAAGTAGTTTTCTGGGGCGTTATTTCCTTTGTTTTGTTTATGCTGATGGGTCTGCCTGCCATTAATCTGGTCAATATCAACGTAAGTCGAATTATGGAGCGGGCATCAGAAATCGGAATTCGCAAAGCCTTCGGTGCCCCCGTTCAAACCCTGGTCTGGCAGTTTATTGTCGAGAATATTTTCATTACGTTCATCGGAGGAGCCATTGCCTTGCTACTGTCGGTGATAGTGATTCATTTTATTAACAGCAGTGGCTGGATTGCCTACGCCGACCTGACAATCAATCTGAGCGTGTTTCTAATCAGTCTATTTGTATGCCTGATTTTTGGGTTTCTGTCGGGCGTACTCCCCGCACTACGTATGTCGAAACTAACCATTGCCGAAGCACTCAAATCGTAAAGAGCGAAAGGGTGAAAGTGCGAATAGCTGGCGCTCTCTATTTTTCACTCAATCGCTCATTCACTCGTTCACTCTTTAATTATGCTACGTCATCTGTTTAAACTTATTTGGAACAAGAAGAAAGCGCATATGCTTCTCATCGTAGAGATATGGGCTTCGTTTATGGTACTGTTTGGTCTGGCTACCCTTATGGTGGTGAATGTCGGTAATTACCGTCAACCGCTTGGCTTCACGTATGAGAAAGTCTGGGCCGTGGGCCTGAATAATAATGAGGATACTACCGACGTAGCAGAGAAGCTACAACGAATTGTAGGGCGATTGAAAGCGTATCCTGAAGTTGAGTCTGTGTCACGAATGGGAAATAACTTTCCGTTTTCGGCGAGTCAGACAAACAATGGCATTGAGTTCAATAAGCGAAACGTAATGTCTGATCATTATATGACCGACGAGGACTTTGCCAAAACGCTAGATATCGCCGTTGTTGATGGAAGATGGTATCGAAATGCCGACAGCATCGGTAAATACAAGCCCATTGTTATTAATCAGAAAGCAAAGGAAGAACTTTTTGGTACCGAAAATCCATTAGGAAAAATTGTCAGCAACGACTTAAAAGTAATGGGCGTGATTGATAATTTTAAATCAAAGGGCGAGTTTATGGCGAATAAACCCGCTTATTTTGAACTGGTAAAAGTTAGCGATTCGTGGAATAATACAATTCTGATTAAGACAAAGCCAGGAACTGATGCTGTATTTGAGGCCAAAGTGGTGAAAGATATTGCATCGATGGCGAAAGGCTGGAGCGTAGAAGTTGATTATCTGACCGATTCGCGCAAAAATCAGCATAATCTGGTGCTTGTGCCTGTAATCATTGCGTCTATTATCTCAATTTTTCTGCTCATCAACGTAGCACTTGGCTTGTTCGGCGTATTAAATCTGAGCATTGCCAAACGCCGTGGCGAAATCGGCTTACGGCGGGCTATCGGTGCTACGGGTAGCGGCATATCAACCCAGTTTGTGGGCGAAATTTGGGTACTTGCTACGTTCGCGATGTTAATCGGCCTGCTGTTTGCCGCTCAATTCCCGTTATTAAACGTATTCGATTTGTCGTCGGGCATCTACGTAACGGCTATTCTGATTGCTATTGCCGTCATCTACGGAATTGTTACGTTGTGCGCCCTGTTCCCAAGCCGACAAGCTGCCCTGATTCAACCCGCCACCGCCTTGCATGAAGAGTAGAGACGCAATACCTTGCGTCTCCGCGTCTCCAGTGCGCCAGCAATAGTTGACATCAGCAACGGTATATATTCGTTTAGCTTACCCTCATGCAAAGTAACCAAAAACTATCCGGGCAGGAGACGCAACGTATTGCGTCTCTACTGATCATTGACGACGATATTGCCATTCAGACTTCGCTCTCTTTACTCTTTCGGAAAGAAGGGTTTGCTGTGCGTGTGGCCGATGGGCCGTTCGAGACGTTTGAGGTACTGGCCGAAGAAACGCCCGATGTGATTCTGCTGGATATGAATTTCTCGGTTGATACGTCGGGCGATGATGGATTGCGATTACTACGTCGGATTCGGGAGCAGTTGCCCAGCGTACCGGTTATTCTGATTACCGGGTGGGGGAGTATCGATCTGGCGGTTGACGGAATGAAAGCCGGAGCGAAGGATTTTATTACAAAACCGTGGCAGAACGATCATATCGTTCAGTCGGTACGCACTGCGCTGAATCTGGCGCAAACCACGCCCGCATCGCCAAATCGCCGAAAGCTCGACCAGCAATTTCAATTTGAGAATATCGTTGGAGAAGACACAAAACTGCTTGATATTCTAACTACTATTGGTCGGGTAGCGCCCACCGATGCACCGGTGCTGATTACGGGCGAAAGTGGTACGGGAAAAGAACTCATTGCTGAAGCCATTCACCAGAACAGCCGCCGAAAACGACAGGCATTTGTGAAGGTTAACCTCGGTGGTATTTCCAGTACATTGTTCGAGAGTGAACTGTTTGGCCACGTTCGCGGTGCGTTTACCGATGCAAAAACGGATCGTATTGGCCGGTTTGAACTGGCGAACAAAGGCTCTATTTTTCTCGACGAAATCGGCGATCTCGATCCAGCGAGTCAGGTCAAATTGCTACGTGTGTTGCAGGATCGAACGTTTGAGCCGCTGGGAAGCAGTAAATCCAGAACGGTGGATGTGCGGGTTATCTGCGCCACCAACCGAAATCTGGAAGAAATGGTCAGCAGAGGACAGTTTCGCGAAGATCTGTTCTACCGCATCAACCTTATTACGGTACGATTGCCCGCCCTCCGCGAACGACCCGGCGATATTCCATTGCTGGTAAATTATTTTGTCAACAACCTGAAAACCATTTATAATCGACCTGATTTGAGCGTGAGTCCAACGGCGCAGAAATGGTTGAAAAATCTGGCGCTACCCGGCAATATCCGCCAGCTAAAAAACGTAGTGGAACGTACCGTTTTGTTATCGCCCAACGACGAACTCCAGCCCGACGATTTTGAACGTAATATCAGCATTCCCATGCAAACCGTTCCTTCCGCGCAATCCATGCCCGATGTTGGTATGATGACGTTGGAGGAAATGGAATTTCAGATGATTCAACGCGCAATGGCCTTTCACCAGAACCGCGTAGCCAGAGTAGCACGAGCACTGGGCATCACCCGTTTTGCACTCTACCGACGATTAGAGAAATTTGGAATCTCGTATGAAGATGTGTAGAGCTTAGGGCGTGGGGCACAGGGTGGAGGAATAGCATGTATTGTTGCCCTAAGCCCCATGCCCTAAGCTCTTCACCCACCAACCCCATGCACGTCAACTTCCGCACTCGCTATCTGCTTTATATTATCGCTATTCACATAGCTATAGCTAGTTTATTATTTATGGTTTTGCGGGAGGACAAGCTCGTTTTTATTGCCAGTGAAGCTGGGTTGGTCATTTCCATTATTGTTGCCATCAGCATTTACCGGCAGTTTCAGCAACCTTCTGAATTCATTGCGTCGGGAATCGAAGCCATTCGGGATAAGGATTTTACCGTCAAATTTGTGCCGACGGGCAATCAGGAAGTTGATGAATTGATAACGGTGTATAACCTCATGATCGACCAACTTCGGCAGGAACGCACCAGGCAGGTTGAGCAGCAGTTTTTTCTGGAAAAACTCGTTGAAGCCGCACCCATTGCCATCCTGATTTTCGATCTGGATGGACGTATTGCGTCTATTAACCCAAGAGCCACCCAACTCTTATCGGTACAGGCTAACGACGTAGTAGGCAAATACCTCGACCAGATTGGTTTTTCGTTACTGGCACAAATGGCCGATTTAGCCGACGGTGATTCGCGGGTTATGAAGCCCAACGGTATTGAAACCTTCAAAGTGCTACGTTCCAATTTTATGGATCGGGGTTTCCGGCGGTCGTTTCTGATCATAGAAGAGTTGACGCCCGAAATTCTGGCCACCGAAAAGAAAGCCTATAGCAAAGTAATTCGGATGATGGCGCACGAGGTCAATAATTCGATTGGTGCCGTCAACTCCATTCTCGACGTAACAACATCTTACGTAGCAGAACCCGATGTACAGCACGCACTTAAAGTTGCCATTGAACGTAACGACCGATTGAACCGGTTCATGCGTCGATTTGCCGACGTAGTGCGTTTACCACTCCCGCAAAAACAACTTGCCGATGTCAATCCGATTGCCGATAACGTAGTGCGACTGATGCAGCAACAGGCTGAAATGGTGGGCGTTACGTTGGTTCTGGCTACTGACTCCGAAAATAAACAACAAGTCGATGTAGAGCAGTTGGAGCAAGTTTTGGTGAACGTAGTAAAAAACGCAATCGAAGCCTGTAAATCCGGTGATCGAGTGGAAGTGATTGCTCAGGCCAAAACGCTGCTCATTCGCGATAATGGCAAACCCATTCCTGAAGAAACGACAGCTAACATTTTCAACCCATTCTATAGTACCAAACCCGATGGGCAGGGGATTGGCTTAACCGTTGCCCGCGAAATTCTGATGAATCACGGCTTTGCGTTCTCCCTAAAAACCCAACCCAACGGCTGGACTGAGTTTCTGATCGAGTTTACTACGTAATATCGATGTGTTTGGACGATGTTTTCTGTAAAATAGATGTGTACCGTCTGGCCTGATTCTTGTACATCTTGTTGGTGAGTTATACAATGAAATCTATGAAAATACGGCTATACGTTTTGGCTTTGGTAGGAGTTATTTTGTTCGGTTGTGGCAAGGGACCTGAGCCTAATCCTGATTTAGCAGCAACCCTTGAAGGAATATACAATATAACCCAAGTTAAGCAGGGGAGTTCGGTACTAAATCTGCCGTCAAATGGGCAAACAGCTTCTATTGCGTTCACTCGTCAGTCAACGCATTCGGCAACGATCAACTTTGTTATAAAACAGGGAACAGCAGTAACGGGAGAACAGGCTGGTACGGTTTATATGTCTGGTACAACAACCAATATCGATTTATACAGTGAACAGGCACGTAGCACTAAAATTGGCACAGCCACAAAATCGTCGATTTCAATAACTATGTCAACCAGTAGCGTTGTGACAACCATTGAAGGAAGCCGTTAAATGCCTGTTAACGTTAGCGATATAGCCATTTCGCTACTAATCGGACGTAGCGGGGCATTATGACAAAGGTCATGAGTCCGACAATAATCAGGCTTGTCAACAACGGCTTCACGAAAGGAACAGACAAGAAGGGTATTGCCGACGAAATGGGTGAAAGCAGCCAAGGAATCAGCAGCGATAGCGGAAAAATGGCCGACCATGTAATCAGGAATTGCTTATAGGAAGGGGCCGTTTTGTTGCTTTTGGGCGGAGTGAACCAAAACTCAAGCCCGGTTTTAATGTCGATTTTCTCGTCTGTGTTTAATAGGGGACGTACTTGATTGATCAACTGCTTCCGTAAATCACTATCCAGCCAATTTCGTAGGTTCGTTTCCGACGAAAAATGAAGCACAATGGTGTATTCGTCGCTGTTGCCGTGTGGCCTGATTACGTTTACACCCCGGTGTCCCGGTGAAGCCTGCGCTGCCGGAACAATCTCCTTTAGCCAGTTTTCATAAGCTGGAATCTGATTTTTATAAGGTCGATGGATAATAATTGTAGTAACGGCACTATCAATTTCTACGGCGATATTCGTGGGCATAACAGATGTTGATTGAGCCTGATTGTAGGTTTACTACTACGATATTGCAAGTTCTGATTAATGAGTTGAAATCCATTTCAAACCAAGTAAGAAAATGACTGGTTAAGGTTGTATTAAAATGGGGTTAAAATACTTTATTTGCTAAGCTTCTCCCAATACAGCCTCTCATGTCTAAACTTTCCTTCCCCGAACTCCCTCATCAACTCCCTGTCGAACAGCTTTTTCAGGATTTGGATGTTAAACCCAAAACGGGTTTATCGGCCAGCGAAGCACGTTCCCGATCAGACGAATTTGGTCCTAATGCGTTGCAGGAAGCCAAACAGGAAAGTGTATTGATGATGCTGCTACGTCAGTTTACAGGCGTAATCGTCTACATTCTGGTCGCAGCGGCAGGTATCTCGTTTTTCCTGGGTGATACCGTCGAAGGGTTTGCCATTATCGCTGTGTTGCTGATCAATGCCATAACAGGTTTCGTGCTCGAATGGAATGCCCGTCAGTCGATGGATGCGTTGCGGAAGCTCGACACTACGCCCACCCGCGTCCTACGTGATGGGCGCGTTCGGGAAATTTCATCCGATGAAGTAACGATTGGTGATGTATTGATCGTTGAAGCAGGTGATCTGGTTGCAGCAGATGCTAATCTTTTCGAAGTCAACCAATTGCAGGTCGATGAGTCGGCGTTGACGGGGGAGTCGTTGCCCGTTGATAAAAATACGGACGTAGTCAATAAAGACGCGCCACTGGGTGATCAGCACAATCGCTTGTTTAAAGGAACAGCCGTAACGGCGGGAAATGGTCGGGCCATTGTAACTGGTATCGGGCAACAGACCGAACTGGGCAAAATTGCTACGTTGGTTGAAGAAGCCGAACGCTCGGCTACACCGCTGGAAGAAAAACTGGACGCGCTGGCAAAAGTGCTTATTTGGGTTACGGTTGGGCTAGCCGCTTTGTTTCTGGCAGTCGGTTTTATTCGTGGCGAAGAACCGCTTCGGTTAATTGAAACGGCGTTGGCGTTGGCTATTGCAGCAATTCCCGAGGGAATGTCGGTGGTCGCGACCATTGCGTTGGCGTATGGTATGCTACGTCTGGCCGAGAAAAAAGTGATTGTAAAACGACTATCGGCTGTTGAAACGCTGGGCGGAACCAACGTAATATTCACGGACAAAACCGGTACGTTGACCCAGAATCGTATTGAGGTCAATACCGTTCAGTTGATCGATCAGTCGGCGGAAGTAGAAGCTGATGTGGACGCTAAAAAACTGAACGTAGTAGACGGCGATCAGACTATTGCCGAAGATGATACGTTCCAGAAACTGGTACTGATTGGGGTTTTGTGCAATAATGCCGATTATGACGTAGTAGACGGGCAGGCCAAGGAAGTTGGTGACCCGGTGGAGGTTTCCTTGTTGAAATTTGCCATCGCTGCCGGACAAAACCCGGATGACATACATCAGGACTATCCGCGCAAAGCCGAAAAAGCGTTCAGCTCCGATACGCGGATAATGGGTACGCTGCACGAGCACGACGAACGCTACGTAGTGGCCGTAAAAGGAGCCGCCGAAGAAGTAATGAAACGCGATAAGTCGTTGGATGAAAAAGCACGGAAAACGCAGTACGATATTTCCGAAAAAATGGCCGCCGATGGACTTCGAACGCTGGCGTTTGCGTATCGTGAATTCGATAAAAAAGCAAAACCCGGCAACGACTTTGCCGACCATGACCTAACATACCTCGGCCTAATTGGTTTTCTTGACCCACCGCGTACCGAAGTGACGCCTTCGCTCGAGGCCTGCCGTCGGGCCGGTATAAAGGTGATTATGGTTACCGGCGATCATCCGGCTACGGCACTGACCATTGCATCGAAAGTGAAACTAGTTGAAGCTGGTGAAGAAATCGTATTGACCGGGAAAGACCTGAAACCCATTGCTGAACTTTCGGCCGATGAGAAAAAGAAATTGATGGAATGCCGGGTATTTGCGCGGGTCAGTCCAGCCCAGAAATTGGATATGATTGATCTGTATCAGCAGGAAGGAGATATTGTGGGCATGACTGGCGATGGGGTTAACGATGCTCCCGCGCTCAAAAAATCGGACATTGGTATTGCCATGGGACTACGTGGTACGCAGGTTGCCGCCGAAACCGCCGATATGGTGCTGAAAGATGATTCGTTTTCGTCGATAGTGGCCGCTATTGCGCAGGGACGGGTGATTTTCGAGAACATCCGCAAGTTCGTGCTGTTTCTGCTATCGTGTAATCTGAGCGAAATTTTTGTGGTTACGTTTGCCGGTTTTCTAAACGTAGGTACGCCATTGTTACCGCTGCAAATTCTGTTTATCAACATCGTAACTGATGTGTTTCCGGCGCTGGCACTTGGCGTTGGTCGCGAAAATGCAAGCCTGATGGAGCAGCCTCCCCGCGATCCGAAAACGCCAATCATGGACACCCGCGATTGGCGAACGGTGGTTATTTACGCCCTCTCATTGACCATTGCAGTATTAGGCGTTTTTATCATTGGCACCCGTTACTTAGGACTGAGTCAGGACGAAGGAAACAATCTGACGTTTTACGCTCTTTCATTCGCGCAGTTGATGCACGTCTTCAATCTGCACTCGGAGAAATCGTTTTTTGTGAACGAAATCACACGAAACCGCTACGTTTGGTACGCCATTGGGCTCTGTATTGCTATTCTGGCGTTTACGTACTACGTGCCATTGCTGCACGACGTATTGAATATTCAGCCAATGACAACCACCGAGTTTGGTTTAATTCTGGTCGCTGGTGTCGTTCCGGTTATCCTGACGCAATTTGTTCGTATTGTAACCGGAGCATTTAAGTAACATCGTGAATTATAGCTAAGCCGTCGTATAGCTGACGCCAGAAGTTTTGACACAGAGAGGCCCGGAGTTCAAAAAGAGATACGCAGAGGGATATTTTATTCTCCGTGCATCTCTTTTGAACTCCGGGCCTCTCTGTGTCAAAACCTTACTCAACGTTTAACTAGTAGCGCACTCTATTCGCGAAAAGGCTGGCTAAATAGATCGAGAAGATTGGAAAGTCCATCATGCGAGTGAATGGAATTGGTTTGCTCCATCGTCATTTTGGCCATTTCCGATGCGCGGACACGCATTTGGCCTTCGTAGGCTGAAATGGCGGTTTGCAGGTCAGAGAATGCTTCGTTCGTTAGGCAATCACTTAGTTCCAGCGCATCCAGCATGGCCATATTTACGCCTTCACCCGCATACGGTGGCATCAAGTGTGCTGCATCGCCCAGCATGGTGAGGTTCGGTAAAGCTTCCCAGCTTTGATCAAATGGCATGAAATATTGCGGACGAGGAATAAATGGAACGCTGACTTTCTCGAACAACTCCGACCAAACGGGCGACCAATCTGTAAATTCTCCCTGAAACCAGGCCAGAACCTGTTTCTTATCCGAGAAATCAATGCCGCTGGTTTGTGCCCAATTTTCGTCGGTATTACAACCTGTGTAAAAGACCAGACTACCATCGCCTTTTGAGCTAACAATCAATGATTTTCCATCGCTAAGGGCGAATATCTTTCCGCCATTCAGGAGTTTATGAACGTTGGGAACGGTTTTCTCTGAATCGTAAACGGAGCCTTCAACGATCGTGATACCCGAATAAAACGGTTTTATGGACGTAATAAACGGGCGGATTTTCGAATTAGCCCCATCGGCGGCAACTACTAAATCGGCAAGGGCAGATGTGCCGTTTGAAAACGTTAGTTGCCAGCCAGTACCAGCGGGCGTAACCGAAACCAACTGACTATTCCAGACAATTGTTTCTGGCTGTAACGAGTCGATGAGCAGTTTACGTAGTGGGCCACGGTCTATTTCGGGTCGGAATAATTCGTCCGAATCTCCTTTGTAGGCGTCGTCATACAGAATGGTTGCGGTTTTGTCTGTAACCCGCGTTTTGTCGGCACCCGGTCGATAGTTGGCTCTGAACGCATCCATTAATCCAGCTCTACGTAGTGCTTCCAGCCCTGATTCTACATGTAAATCTAACGTAGCGCCCTGTACTCTGGCATCTTTAGTAAGGTCTCGTTCATAGACTGTTACGTCGGCCCCAGTTTGTTGTAGGAGTCGGGCGAGGGTTAATCCGCCGGGGCCACCGCCCACAATGGCGATCTTTTTGTTGGTAATTGGATTCATTGGTTTTGTCGTTTGAGAGTATTCAGATGTTAAACAAGCATACCTTTGATTACTACGTTGCAGCAGTCTGCAACCATTTTTTCGGTAATAATCTGTTTCGGTCGATTCTGGTGGTCGAAGTATTCATTGACCAGTTCCAGAACCGGCGAAAACAACAGTGCTCGATACACATCATTCGGGAATTTCTTGATCGTTCCTTGGGTCGCGTGGTGTTTTAAAAAGCGATGGATAGGGGCGAAAAATTGGCCTTCCTTGATATTATTTTCCTGAAACGCCTTGTTCAATAAGGGCGACGATTTGCCGTACTGTACCAGCGCGAATGCCTGCCGGTTGTTTTTAAAGTAATGGAAAATATTAAGCCATATCTGCTTTACACCAGCTGCAAAATCCATGGTTTCTGTAACGTTATGGATTGTGACTTTTTCATAAGCACCTAATACATCGTGGATATAGAGCGTAATCAGCAGATCGTCTTTATTCTCGTATTTCAGATAAATCGTGCGGGGCGATACGTTGGCGGCTTTTGCTAGTTTCTGCATACTCAAATTTTCCAGACCTTCTTCGGCTATGATCTGAAGCGCCAGATCACGGATGGCTTCTTCTTTGGCGATGTTCTTTGGTCTCATATCTTCACGGAGATGAATATGCTTATCAAATAGAAATTAATAAGTAAACGTTCATTTACTAAAAGATTTTTTTTACCTCATATTGATGAATGAGGTATGGGTTTGTCAATCAGATATTTGGACGTCTGGTTTTTTTAGACAGACGTCAAATCGGTAAATTAGAGCCGGGGAAACAAGTCGATAGTTCTATAAACTTAGCTGAATAATGGTTTTTGATGCGATTGTTGTGGGGTTGGGTGCAATGGGAAGTGCCGCGCTGTATCAGCTCTCAAAGCAGACGTCTAACGTATTGGGAATCGATCAGTTTGCGCCACCTCATACGCTAGGCTCAACCCACGGCGATACGCGAATTACACGGCAGGCTATTGGCGAAGGCGCTCATTTTGTGCCGCTGGCGCTACGTTCCTATGAAATCTGGCGCGAACTCGAACGGCTTTCCGGCGAACAGCTCCTGACCATCACCGGCGGCCTTTTTGTGGGCGAACGAGATTCGTCGGTGCTGACACGTAACAAACCCGGCTGGCTCACAACCACCCTTCAGGCGGCTGAACAGTTTGGTATAGCGCATCATATTCTTGAGTCAGATGCACTACGTCGTGAGTTTCCCCAATTTCGGTTTCAGTCGAATGATATTGGTTATTATGAGGAAGAAGCTGGATTCCTCAGACCCGAACGCTGTGTAGCGGTTCAGCTTGAACAGGCTCGCCGAAATGGTGCGTCCATAAATACCCATGAGCGAATGATAGCTTATTCGGAAACCAAAACGGGTATTACCATTCAAACAAATAGGGCAACGTATCAAACCCGAAAACTGATTCTGACCACGGGCGCATGGATTACGGAATCGCTACGGAATACGTCCTACGAAAACATGCTTCGGGTTTATCGACAGGTTTTGTACTGGTTTGCTATTCAAGGTGATTATGCTCAGTATGAAAAGCTACCCGTTTTTATCTTAAATGATCGGGGTGTTTATGGATTTCCGGCAGTAAATGGGCCAGAAGGAGGACTCAAAGTTGCTACCGAAACCTATGCCGTCACTACGTTGCCAGGCGAGGTTGATCGAACCGTTTCGGCGAATGAACAGCAGATTATGTATGAGCAATACGTAGTGCCCAATTTTGTGGGCATTGGTCCTGAATGCGTAAAATCAGCGGTTTGTTTATATACCATGACGCCCAATGGTGATTTTGTTATCGACCATCATCCCGATAACGTCAATGTTTTGCTGGCGTCGGCCTGTTCAGGGCATGGGTTCAAACATTCGGCAGCGGTGGGCCAGATTCTGGCCGAACTAACCCTTCAGGGCCATACTAACTTTATGATTGAGCCTTTTCGACTGACTAGCTTTGACGGATACTACTAAAGTTGGGGGGCATTGCTTAAGTTGGGTATAAAAGCCAATATTCATGCAACAAGCCGCCCTATGAGGGGCTTTTAGAGTTTACGCTTGCCGCCGATGTAAGCCAGATTGGACGCCAAGGTTGGGCAAATTAAGCTGTTAAGTTGCTCAGGTTGACATGAGTTAGTAACTGATTATTTGTTGCTGATTGACAACAAGCATACCGACATCTTGGGCTAACAACTCTTCCAGCATGGCCCAACGAGTTTCCAGAAAAGCGGTTAATTCCCGATTACGTATGTTACCTAAGCGCAGATAAATCAGCCGGGGTGGTGCCCCTTTGAGAAAAAATACATCGGGAAAATCGGAGTCTTTAGTAACAATAATTCGCTCTTCTTGTAGGGCTATTTGGGCTATGTCTGTATCCTGCAATAGATGACCTTCTGGAAAGTGGGTCGTATGAATAGCATCCGCGCCCTTCCAGCGCAGGTAGGTTGCCAGCATAGGAGGTAGCTGTGTATCGACCAGAAACTTGAGCACAGGCAATTAAGATGCTAATGGCAGTACTACGATACTCCGGGCATTGGCAATATGAGCTGCATATAGTAACGCGGCCTGAATATCAGCTTCTTCCAGATAGGGATAGTCAGCCAAAATTTCTTGATGGGTCATGCCCGCAGCCAGTAGTTCGAGTAGTTGGGCCACCGTGAAGCGCATATTGCGCAGGGTTGGCTTACCTTGACTAACCGCAGGGTTGAGCGTGACACGAGCCAGAAGATTTTCCATCATGAACGAACGTTTCCACGAAGCTACAACTTTTTGGCTTTTCATTGTTGTTTAGTAATAAGTGGCAGCTTGTCCCCTTACTTCCCGAACAATCCACATCATATTCTACTTTTACTTATGCTGACCGTATTTTAGGAAAGCGACGCTCCGTGTCAATTATGAAAACTGCCTTTTTTCGAGCTTTGAGTTTGTTGCTACTGCAAGTACTTTTCGTCAATCAACTGTTTGCTCAGCAGGAATTTGACGTTCGAAAAGTGCGTTGGGGCTTTTCACCGAAACAGGTAAGAGAAGCCGAATCGATTAAACCAACTTCGGTGAAAAAAGAAAAGATCACCTACGCTCAGGTTCCATTGGCCGACCGGATGGTGGGGCTTGAGTATGAATTCAATGGCGATTCGCTCCTGTCGGCAAACTATTTTTACTACGTACGACCAAGCATTCCAGAAGCCGAGGTAAAACAGGCAGCCATTGATTTAGCCGCACTGATAACCGATAAATACGGCAAAGGGAAAACCGAGCAGGTTGGCGAGCTTCAAACCGTCAACTGGCAAACTCCACGAACGCAAATTCGGCTGGCACTCGGTAATTCTGATAGAGGCTGGTCATTAGAAATTATGTACTTATGTGCGGTCTGTTCGGGCGATCCAAAAGACGCAGAACTGGCAAAAAAAAGCTGGAAACCGCTCAAAGAAGTTCAGGATTTATAAAGTCAGTTGGCCACTACGTTGGTGGAAAGACTACGTGTATCCCAACGATACAGCCAGCCTGATAACCATTGGAGCAACGTAGTAGAGCCTAAATAATAATACATCAGCACGAGTAATTTAAAGAATCCCCGGCGGAACGTATACGGAATATTGGCTCCGTCGACGTGAAGAATCAGCAGACCAAATAGTAGATATAAGCCAATGATCCAGATGAGAATTGGGACGCTACGTTTGTCGCGGAAAATGACCAGGTTAAGTAACGTCAGACCAAGAAATACATAAACAGCGTAGTTCCAGTAATCGGTATCGAAAACAATCTGTTCATTCATGGTCGCGTAGATTGCCCAAAGCTTGTTTACGTAATCAGATACAAACAAATGAAACGTACCTGGTTTAAAAGGAACGTAGTAGCCCAGAAAAATATAATTCCAGAAAACAAACGGCAGCAAACAGACTACTACAGGCAGCGACGCTTTCAGGATCGCTTTGCCGGGCGAAGAACGTAGTGAGTTGATAAAGAGCAGTAAAGAGCCGGGTAGCACAAACAAAATGGTTTCGGTACGTGTCCAGCAGGCCAGCGCAAAAAATAACGTAGCAGCCAGTAACGTACTACGTGCTGAATCGGCAAAATGTCGTTGCAGGAGCATAACACCCGTTACAAAAAAAGCCGCATTGGCCCAGTCGGTCTGGACCAGAAATGTGTAGGCGAAAAGCTCAGGGCTACAGGCCAGAATACTGACCAGAAATCCAGCCAATAATGGGTGAATTCGTTCGCGTAGTTCGGCGTAAAAGAATAAGCCGAACGCAATAACAAGAATTGGGAGCCAGATTTTTCCGAACGCAAACGGACCAATACCCTCGGAAGCGAGCAAATAAATAATCTGCTGCATAGCTGTAAACGGTGCATAAAAAGGCTGATTGCTATACACCGAAACCGAAGGGAGATGCTCGGTAAAAACCGATGAAATCAGGGTGTGCTCCCGAACGGCAAACGTAGCGACTAAATCCGGCCCGACAATGGTATCGAATGGTAGATTCGGATACCATGCACATTTCCAGATGCTTATAAATAGAATGTAAGTCCAAAAACCGAAAAAAGGCAATTCGCACAGACGTAGTGAAAACGATTTCCAGTCGAAAACACTACGTAGGTAAGGCAATTGGCCACGTAGTAGAACTAACGAAAGTGCGGCTATGATGCCCATCCCTATCAGCATCGGTTTGAGCGAAATTGATACGTGTGAAAACTCCAATACAAACGGAAGTACTGAGCTGATTCCTAAACCCGCCAGCATCGACAAACCGACCAAACTTGCTACGTTAATAGCTACCCGAAACCGGGTAATCAGGCCGAAACCTATCAGAAATTGAGTAATGATAACGAACGTAACGGCTAGGCTCATGGCTTGGTTTTGTAAAAGGCCTGCGCCTGTTTCGGGGTGTAAGCGAAAAATTTCGGATTGTATTTTTTGAATTCGCCCAGCACCAGCGGCCGGTTGTGATCTTTGAATGTTAGGAGAAAAATCTTGTTGTCATACACCCAGAACGTGTGGGTTGCCTGTTGCAACAAAGAATCTGGTGCCGTCATATCGATCAGCTTAACCGACTTGCCAAGGTGATAATACAGCACACTCGGGTATAACCACGAATAGCCCGTAGCCTTTCCCTGCTGATAGGCATTGCGAATCATATAAGCTTGTGGCGGAATCAGAAAGTAATCGTTTGGTTTACAGCGATTTTGTATCAATTCGATATACGAATAGTAGCTTTTATAACCCTCCTGCCGACGAACAGCTATGTCGGTTTTGTTGGCTAATTTCTGATGCTGATCATAAAATCGGCCAACGGTTTCGGATAACCATTTTTGATTTTTCGGTAGCCAGATCATACCACCTAAAAGCAGGCTACTAACTGCCAGATACAGGAATTGTATTTTCCAGAAAGATTGTCTGGAGGCCGGAGGTTCGATCTGCGGGGGAGAAGTCGTCATAAATCAACGTAACAGAAGCTGTCGGGCGAAGATAATCAGCAAAGCCAACAGAGACGAAACGTTGGGGCATCAAACCTAATAAGATAACGTTATATTTGTACGAATATAACGGACCTTCCTCTTTTGAATTTAATGGCCTTCCTCTTTTTTTACGCATGTTAAGATTTACTCACGTTACCGCAGTTGCGGGTTTTATTGGCTTATCTGTTTTCGTGCAATCCGCTCTGGCGCAGCAAGTCGATACGTTAAGCACGGCTCGTATTTTTAAGTTGGGTGAAGTAACCGTTCTGGGTCGACGCGGTATTGATTCCACCAACTCGGCATTAAGCGAACGTATCGAAGCCTTCAACCGGCTCGACGTGGGGCGGGCACTGAATTTATTGCCCGGTGTTACATTATCAAATGTTGGAGCACGCAACGAATCAATGGTATACGTTCGGGGTTTCGATTTGCGGCAGGTGCCCGTTTTTATTGATGGAATTCCAGTTTATGTACCCTACGATGGCTACGTCGATTTAGCCCGATTCACTACGTTCGATCTGGCCGAAGTGAACGTAGCAAAAGGGTTTTCGTCGGTAACTTATGGCCCTAATACGTTAGGTGGAGCAATCAACCTGATTTCGCGCCGACCACAGAAAAAACTGGAGTTCGATGGCCGGGCTGGATTGTTGAGTGGGCAGGGGCATCGGCTAAACCTGAACATTGGCAGTAACCTTGGTAAATTCTATATTCAGGGATCGGCGTCGCAACTGAAACAGCAAACCTTTCCGCTATCGGCCGATTTTGTGCCGCAACCGCAGGAAGATGGGGGCGACCGAGCCAATGCGTTTCGCACCGACCGCAAGTATAGTCTGAAAGTCGGTTTTACGCCGAACGCAACCGACGAATACACCATCAGCTACATCAATCAGCACGGTACTAAAGGCACACCTCCCTACGTTGGTAGCGATTCCCGCCAGACGGCCCGATTCTGGCAATGGCCTTATTGGGACAAAGAAAGTCTGTATTTTATTTCCCGCACGGCTCTTTCAACGAATAGTTATCTGAAAGTGCGGCTGTTCTACGACAAGTTTAAAAACTTGCTTAGTGCATATGATAACAATACGTATACGACGCAGACTCGGGGTTCGTCGTTCAATAGCTACTACAACGACGACACCAAAGGTGGCTCACTTGAATATGGTAATCGCATTGCATCGAGCCACAACCTGAAAGCATCGTTTCATTATAAACACGATCATCACCGAGAAAACAATGCTGGTGAACCCGTTCGTAATTTTATCGACCAAACCATGTCAGTTGGTGTGGAAGATGTTTGGGCATTAAGTAGTAAAGTGTCGTTGGTACCGGGTGTGAGTTACAACAGTCGGCAGAGTTTGCGGGCCGAAAATTATGAGAGTGCCACCCGTTCGATTTCGTCGTTCCCCGGAAATAACAGCGACGCGGTAAATGCACAGATTGGCTTATTCTACAGCCCAATTTCGCAGCGTCAGCTCAGCCTGACGGCGGCCAAGAAAACCCGCTTTGCTACCGTGAAAGACCGGTATTCGTACCGCATGGGAGCCGCTGTTCCGAATCCTGATTTAAAAGCAGAATCGGCTCTGCACTTCGAAGCCGCTTATTCTGACCAGCTTAGCCGATACGTAGCGGTTCAGGCTAGTGCATTTTATAGCCGCCTGAGCGATGCGATTCAGCAGGTAAATAATGTTCAGCCAAATATCTATCAGTTCCAGAATACAGGCCGGGCCGAGTTTTATGGGGGCGACGTATCGCTGAAAGTTCCGGTCAGTACGGCCTTTCAGGCTGGTGCGCAGTATTCCTACATTCGTCGTCGGAACCTGAGTAATCCTGATTTGAAATTTGTTGATGTGCCTGAGAATAAGGTTTTTGTGTATGCACAGGCGCAGATTGTCCGTCGGATTGCGCTGATTGGAAACGTAGAATATAATTCAAGCCGGTATAGCACTAGCTACGGTACACAGGCCGGTGGGTTTATGGTGGCCAACGCCAAAGGCTCGGTACGTATCCAACGCTACGTTAGTTTAGAAGGCGGTGTCAACAACATTTTCGACCGGAATTATGCCTTGTCGGAAGGGTTCCCGGAACCGGGCCGTAATTTCTTTGTTAATCTCGTAATCAGTAACTTATAGAACGTGTTATGCAGACGCTGAAATCACCGATAAACCATTTACGCATTGCGGCTATAACGCTCGTTTGTTCATTTCTTACGCTTGCTGTTCACGCACAAACGGTGCTGTCGATATCGGGCGAAGTGACAAAACCATTAATATGGCAGGCTGCTGATTTGAAAGCAATGGCGCATACCGACGTAACAGCCAAAGAGCGCGATGGTAAAGACCACACGTATTCGGGTATTCCGCTGGTCGATTTGCTGAAACAGGCTGGTGCTACGTTGGGAAGCGAATTACGGGGCGAAAACCTAACGAAATACGTAGTGGTGAAAGCGATAGACGGTTACGAAATTGTATTTGCACTTCCCGAGATTGATCCCGAATTTGCTACACGAACCATTATTCTGGCCGATGCTGTCGACGGTGCTCCATTGGCGCAGGGCGTTGGGCCGTATCGCGTTGTGGTACCGGGCGAGAAAAAACCGGCCCGCTGGATTCGCGAAGTAAAGTCGATAGAAGTACGGTTTGCTAAATAGAATGTATGATATATGATGTAGAATGTAGGATGCATTCAACTTCATATATCATACATTCTACATCATACATCAAATGAGAATCTGGGTAGTTGGACTTATCGGGACGGTTGTTATTGCTGGCGTATCGGCCTGGACGATAGCCGACAAACCGATACCAACTGGCCCATACCCATTGACTTATCCGGCTGCATTCGGAGGGCGATTTACCATTCCGGCCGATAACCCAACCACACAGGAAGGGGTTTATCTGGGTCGGCTATTGTTTTATGAACCCAAACTGTCATCGTCCCAAACCATTGCCTGTGCAAGCTGCCACAAGCAGGAACGGGCGTTTACCGACGGACTGGCACGTAGCGTAGGAGTAAGTGGCAAGCCTACACAGCGAAATTCGATGTCGCTGACCAATTTGCTCTGGGTCAGACAGTTATTTTGGGATGGGCGTTCGAATAGTTTGGAAGAACAGGCGTTGGTACCGCTCGGACACGCCGACGAAATGGGAGCGAAGCCGGGAGAAGCCGCCCGAACGTTGCAGAAAACGACGAATTATCCGGCATTGTTCAAACAGGTTTTTGGTACTGACGAGATTACCGATGCCCGTATTGGCAAAGCCATCGCCCAATTTGAGCGAACCCTCATTTCTGCTAATTCCCGTTATGATCACTATTTGCAGGGAAATTATCAGCTAACCGATTCGGAAAAACGGGGTATGCAACTTTTCAATGCCGCACCGGCCATGGAACGTAACATTCGGGGGGGCAACTGCGCGCACTGTCACGGCGGCCCGAAATTGTATCAGGAGGTTTTTCACAACAATGGTCTTGAGCAGAAGCCGACAGATATTGGTCGTCAGGCTATTACAAAACTAGACCTCGATAAAGGGCGTTTCCGCGTACCGACGCTACGTAACATTGCGCTCACTGCGCCATACATGCACGATGGTCGACTTGCTACGTTAGACGCCGTACTTGATCATTACAGTGAGCACATTAAAAGTAGCCC
Organism: Spirosoma daeguense; assembly: GCF_054776875.1. Classification (NCBI taxonomy): domain Bacteria; kingdom Pseudomonadati; phylum Bacteroidota; class Cytophagia; order Cytophagales; family Cytophagaceae; genus Spirosoma; species Spirosoma daeguense. The sequence goes on along the minus strand of NZ_BAAHBF010000002.1, from coordinate 890,944 downwards.
GACCTTGAGCCACGAATTGCCGGGTCAAGCAAATGGCTTTCACTTAACGAAAAGCGAAAAGACGGATTTGATTGCGTTTATGCGTTTGTTTACCGACAGTACGTTCGTTCAGAATCCGCAATTCGCCAACCCACATCAGATTAGTCATAAATAGTCCTTGTTGGGTTTAATAGCCAGATTTTTTATCTATGAAAAAACTACTTCTTTGTCTGCTGTTGTGTCCATTGAGTTTGCTGGCTCAGCCGCTACGTGTGGCGGTAGCTGCGAATGCTCAGTTTGTGATGGAACAACTGAAAACGGCTTTCCAGAAAAAAACAGGAGTAGAAGTTGAAGCGATTGTGAACTCATCGGGTAAATTGACGACACAGATTCAGCAGGGAGCACCTTACGATGTATTTCTGTCGGCCGATATGGAGTACCCGCAAACCTTGCACAAAGAAGGATTAACCCAAGCCGCTCCGGTTGTGTATGCTTACGGTACGTTGGTGCTCTGGACAGCAGGCGAATTGCCCGTTTCGGCTGATTTGAACGTGTTATCTGACCCGACAGTACGTCATATCGCTATTGCGAACCCAGCTATGGCTCCGTATGGTGAAGCCGCCGTTACGTATCTAAAATCAAGAAAAATGCTGGAAAAGGTGCAGTCTAAAATCGTGTACGGGCAAAGTATTTCGCAGGTGAATCAGTACATTTTATCCGGTTCGGCTGAGATTGGGTTTACGGCCAAATCCGTTGTTCTTGACCCAACACTTACCAAAAAAGGAAAATGGATTGAGCTGCCACAAACAAGTTATCCGCCTATTGCACAGGGCGTTGTTGTCTTAAAACGGACAACTCAGGCAAAAGCCACTGAGCAGTTTATGACTTTTTTACGTAGTGCCGAAGCACGGAATATCTTACAGAAATACGGCTATCGCGTGAAACGTTAATGCAAAATGAATAATGGACAATGAAGAGTAGAAGTTCACTTCTTTTATGCTCATTACCCATTCTGCATTATCCATTTTACATTATCCATTATTCATTACCAATTTATGCCCATCGATTGGGAACCTATTTGGCTGACGCTTCGGCTGGCGGGCATCACTACGTTGCTGCTGTTGCTGATCGGCGTGCCGCTGGCAGGCTGGCTTGCACTAAGTCGGTTCCGGCTGAAGCCCGTTGTTGAAGCCATTATAAGTTTGCCGTTAGTGTTGCCGCCGTCGGTAGTAGGGTTTTATCTGTTACTGGCGTTTAGCCCAACTAGTGGCTTTGGAGCCTGGCTGTTACGTGTTGTTAATCTGCAACTTGTCTTTTCGTTCGAAGGATTAATCGTAGCCTCGCTGCTATATAGTTTGCCGTTTATGGTCCATCCGATTCAGGCGGGGCTGGAAAATCTGCCTGTTTCCTGGCGCGAAGCATCGTATACACTCGGTCAATCGCCAGCGAGAACGTTGTGGCGAGTTTTGTTGCCTAATTGTAAACCAGCATTGCTGACCGGAATTGTGCTGACGTTTGCGCATACCATTGGCGAATTTGGGCTGGTGCTGATGATTGGCGGAAACCTGCCCGGTCAGACGCGGGTAGCGTCGATAGCGATTTACGACGAAGTAGAGCTGCTTCATTTTGAGACGGCTCATGCCTATGCGGCTTTGCTGCTGGCCCTGTCGTTTGCTATTCTGTTGCTGGTTTATATCATCAATAAACGTGTAACAATATGATCGAGCTGGACGTAGCAATTCCGCGTTTGTTTACCGAAAAAGCGAGCGAACTTCAGGTCAGTCTCCAAATCGAGTCGGGCAGCCTGACGGCGTTGGTTGGCCCATCGGGTTCGGGAAAAACGACTGTGCTACGTTTACTGGCCGGTTTAGAAAAACCCCGTAAAGGACGTATCGTTGTGAACGAGTCGGTATGGTTCGATACGGACCAACGTATTAATCTGGCTCCGCAGCAACGTTCAATTGGTTACGTTTTTCAGGATACAGCTTTGTTTCCGAACATGACCGTTCGCGAGAATATTGAGTATGCAGCACTACGTGGACAACAGGATTTGCTCGAAGAATTACTGGAAGCAACAGGGCTGGAAACGTTCGTGAATCAGAAACCAGCGCGTTTGTCGGGGGGGCAACGGCAACGGGTGGCGCTGGCTCGTGCGTTGGTACGTCGTCCGCAAATTTTGTTATTGGATGAGCCATTTGCTGCGTTGGATGAAGAGTCCAGTCAGGTGTTACGTCAGGTTTTACTCGAATTACACAAACGCTGGGGAACCACTACGTTGTTGGTAAGCCATCATGTGCTGGATGTACAGGCGTTAGCTGACCGCGTTGTTCGACTGGTGCAGGGACGTATCGAAACGGATGAACGAATTGATGCTACGTATCGAACCTCGTCTGAACCAGAACGTATCGTCCTGATCGAATTCGATGAACGCCAGCAGCTTTGGTTTGTTGAAACAACATTGACAAAATTACAATCGAGCAATCCGATCTGGAGCCGACGGAAAGTTGGCGATGTAATCAGTACGTAACAGTATTGGTAGTTAGTACGTACTGATTGACCTATGGGTCTATTACGTGTTGCCGAACGTTGGTCTGGGTAAACGTATTAGTTCTTAGGAATTACCACTAAATTCGCAAAATGAGCATCGGTACCGGGGCCAATCATTAAACCAATGGCTCCTGCATCATTCGGACCGTGTTTCAGATCATTGACAATCAACGTGGGTTGAGCGGCACCGTGGACATATAGCCGGGCTTTTTGACCATCAACCACAATCTTTACTTTTGTCCATTCGCCAGCTACCAGATCGACATACGCTTCATACTTTTCGGGGGCTTCCTTACGACTCACATCAAAAGGAAAGTCAGGGTGTGCGCTGTATTGAACGGAATGATTGCGCCGAACCTGGTCTTCAGAACGGCCATTGGTTGGGCGTAAGTAGATGCACTCAAATTTGCCCTCCTCAACAATGCGAAAGACAATGCCAACAAAACCTCGCGCCTGTTCACCGGCAGTGGGCAAGGGTTTGCCAGCAACTTCCAGTTCAATGGTGCCGTTGTGAAAATGTGAATCCTTGATTTTGGCATAGATCTGTGAAGCACCCGCCGTCGACGGGTCTCCAGCATCGACCACACGGACAGATTTCTTACCAAGATAGGTCTCGGCAGATAACTTCACCTGAACTGGAATCAATCCATCTGTGCTGTTGAGGGGCAGTTTCTGTGGAGAGCCCTGAGCCATGGCCGTGTTAAGTCCGAGGGCGGTTATGGCAAGTGAGAGCAATAGTTTGATTTGCATAAATTTGATAGTTAGCGTTCAGGGATGAGTTTTCGGTTTTCGTTGCTCGTTTCAGTACATTTGATCGAATCGAAACAAACTTCCAACTTGACGGATAAATAGACGATTCAAAGCTGTTCAACTTGTGTTCAAGTTTGTACAAATACGTAATGAATTGATAATGATATGTATATGGTAGCGGAGCAGCAGGAATGGCAACTTGCTCGGTGTCGCCAGTTGATTGAAGAAAAAGTAGCCTGGGGGAATTCGGGAAACTGGTCGACGCAGGATTTTGAGCAATTAAGCGAACTCATCGCCAGGCAGACGAACGTTTCCTTAAGCGTAACGACGCTAAAACGTGTATGGGGCCGCGTGAAATACGAATCAGCACCCACAACCACTACGTTGAATGCCTTAGTTCAGTTTATCGGCTACGAAAACTGGCAGCAGTTCAAAAAAGGATTAGGGCCTGATTCAATACCTGAATCCGATTCGCCAGAACGTAGCGTGACCATTTCTCCGAAACCCACTCGACCAAATTCGGCCCGACGTTTGTGGATTGGTGCATTGCTCCTGATGGGCCTCATTAGTGTGTTGGCCATTTTCCTGAATTACATGCAACATCGGCCACTTTCGCCAGATGATTTTTCGTTCAGCAGCCAGCCCGTAACAAAAGGAATTCCCAATTCGGTAGTATTTCATTACGATGCTAGGTCATCACCAACTGACTCCATATTTATCCAACAATCGTGGGACCCACGGCGTCGGCAACTTGTGCCCAAAGACGGTCATTCCCATACGTCAATCTATTATTACCCCGGCTATTTTCGCGCGAAGCTGGTAATCGGTAATCAGATTGTGCAGGAGCATAATTTACTGATTCCGTCGGAAGGCTGGAACGTAGCAGTGATGCAGGAGCCGGTACCTGTGTATTTCAAAGAGGCAGAAGTTCGCCAAAAGGGTAGTTTAGGTGTTCCGGTAGCCCTGATTGAGCAACAGAATATTCCGATGCAGCCCAAGCCACCAACCGTTCGTTACCGCTACGTTCGAGAATTTACTAATCTTCGGAGCGATAACTTTACGATGGAAACCCGACTAAAAAATGACTTTCAAAAAGGCTCGTCAATCTGCCAGCGTGTTACCATCATGATTCATTGCAAGAACGAGTACTTTTCCATTCCACTGTCGGCAAAAGGTTGTATTGGGGATTTAGGTATTTGCTTACCAGGTCATTACGCTGATGCGAAAGACACCGATTTATCTGCTTTCGGAGCCGATTTATCGAAGTGGGTAAATCTTCGTTGCGAGGTTCGGAATGGATTAGCGAAAGTGTATGTGGATGGTAAAAAGGCTTACGAGTTTAAAATTACGGTTGAAGCAAAAGACATTGTAGGAATTAGCTACGATTTTGAAGGGACGGGGTCGGTAGATGCTGTTCGATTTACAAAACCCGATGGGAACGTAGTTTTTGAGGATACATTTGACTCTTAAACATTGATTACTGGAACACAGATTATTATGATCGTTATGATGTACACAGATCATAAGGGATCATAAAAAACTGTGTTATTGATTTGTGTAATGCTTTGACGGTCAGTGGGTTGAAATTGAACTAAGCCTGCCTGTCAGACGTTTATCAGTTGTAGCCTCAACGTCTTTTTATGCCCGATTTCAATCCGTCTTATATACTTTATACTGCCGATGCTCTGAATGGAAGAGGTGAGGCTGTGCTGGCAAAATTTCCGGAAGCCGAAGCGCTTGAAGTAAAGCAACATAACCGGTTGCCCGAACTGGGTATGAATCATTTTAAAATCAAATCCGACGTACTGGTTCTGGGTCGATTAAAGTCGCAGGAAATTAAATGGAGTGGACGTAGCGCCGACTACATTGCGCCAAGTTTGGCCAATGGATGTTTTGGTGGCTGTACCTATTGCTACGTTGACCGACATAAAGCTGTTAATCCAATTACACTCTTTACCAATATAGAGGAAAACCTCGCATCGGTCGACCGGCACGTAATGAGCTTACCGTGGCCCAAAACCGGAAACCAGACCGACACTACGTTCTATACCTATGACATCGGCTGTAACTCCGATATTTCGGTCGACTACAGTCTGACCAGCGGAATCCAGCAGGTTTTTGACTTTTATCGGGATCATCCAAAGGCGAAAGCCACGTTTGCGACGAAGTTTGTGAACCCGGAAATGTTATCATTCGATCCACAGCGAAAAATTCGGATTCGCTTCAGTCTGATGCCCGCCCATGTGAGCAAATTGGTAGATGTACGAACCGATAGCATCGAGAAACGTATTGCCGCCATCAACGATTTTTACGACGCTGGTTACGAAGTCCACGTAAACTTTTCACCTGTAATTGTGTATGGTGGTAAACAATGGCGACATGATTACCGCGATTTATTTCGCCAACTCGATGCTGCACTACGTCCCGAAGTGCGGGCGCAACTCAAATGCGAAGTCATTTTTCTGACGCACAACCAGTGGCAACATCAGGCCAATCTGGCCATTAATCCAAAAGCTGAAGAATTATTGTGGGTACCTGAATTGCAGGAGAGTAAAGTAAGTCAGTTTGGCGGCTGGAACATTCGCTACAATCATCAGTTGAAGCGAAAAATGATTGAGATATTTGAAGGGCTAGTTCGAGAAGAGATTCCGTGGTGTGCGATTCGGTATATTTTCTGAACCCGGATTTAGCAGATTTAAGGATTAACCGGATTTTGTTGATTGATAAAGCGCTTTGAAGAAGCGAAAACAAAATCCGGTTAATCCTTAAATCTGCTAAATCCGGCGGGTTCTAACGACTATGTTGTTTCACGTACTCGTCCATCGAGAAGCGACCAGAGCCTAGCACGATAAATGCCATAAGTAGGGCCAGAACAATCAAGGATAACCAAAGCTCTGAGTTCAGGAAAGAAAATCCCTGCCGAATGTTGACAAAAAAAACCGCAGCCACCAGAATCGGTAACTGGAGAATGCACATGAGTCGCGTGAGGCAGCCAACCATAATTAGAAAGCCGCCCATCAAGTGAGCAAAGGCAACGTAATGAACAGCCATGACCGCGTAAAGGTCAAAATGCAACCCACCCACAAGGTTATGCAGGTAGCCAGTATCACTAATAAAACTAATGCCTTTCAGCACCAGAATAATCCCCAGCATAATGCGGAGAGCGTCAGTCCAGGCGGGGTGATGTGTATCGCCCCAATGCTCAATGCGATGTAATAGGTTCATACGAGTAAGCATTTAGTGAAACTGTACCGAATGTACATAATGAGTACAAAGAAATCAAGTTGATAGCCAGTATGTTAACGTCAAATCAGTTACCCGTATAGTCAGATTTGCCTAGTTTGGTAACAAATTGCCAGTTTCAACATCCGTTGTGGGACAGAAATACGTATCTTTGATTAGTTATGAAAGCAAAATCTGCCCCAAAAGCTGTCTTTACATCCGATACGCTTACCTTCCTTCGCGACTTGGTTCAGAATAATAATCGCGAGTGGTTTCATGCCAATCGGTCGCGTTATGATGCGGCCAAAGCCGAACTCTGTAATGTCGTTGACTACGTATTGAAGGGCTTAGGACCAGTTGAACCACTGGCCAATACGTCGGTAAAAGACTGCATTTTTCGAATCAATCGGGATATTCGATTCTCGAAAGATAAAGCACCCTACAAATCAAATTTAGCCTTTGCCATTGGCCCCGGTGGCCGTCATTCCGGACGAATCGATTACTACGTCCATATTCAGCCGGGCGGCCAATCGTTTGTGGGAGCGGGAATGTGGCAGCCTACGCCAACGAATCTCGCCAAGTTTCGACAGGAAGTTGATTACAATGTTGATGAACTAAAAGACATCATCGAAAACGATACGTTCAAATCGTATTTTACTGAAGCGCAGGGCGAGTTATTGAAAGGTGCTCCGAAAGGCTATTCAGCCGATCATCCTGAAATTGATTTGCTACGTCGGAAAGAGTTATTTTTTATCCATCGGTTCACCGATAAAGAAGTTTTGGGCGCACAATTTGCTGATGAACTTATACAAGGGTGCCGCTTGCTGAAACCTTACTGTGACTGGCTGAATTACTTATTTTTTGACGAAAAAGAAGAGCCTGTTACGTTATTATAGGCTACCTATTCGTATTGCTGGTTGTGATGTGTTGAAAGAGGAGTTGGAAAACCATGATTAGAATGAAAAATAGTAGTCATAAACCAAGTTTTTTCGGTATGAAATTTTGCTTTTTTCTGTTAATGAGCACCTTATGTGTTACGTTGACAAAGGCGCAAACACCATCGCAACTGTCGCTTGGCTATACGTACAAAGTAACTTCGGCTATTCCGGGCAAAGAAGTTTACATTAGCGGACAACGTCCGTATAATGCAAAAGGCGAGTTAGTAGGGGTTGGTAGTGTTGCGAAACAAGCCGAGCAGGTCTTAGAAAATATTAAAGCAGCACTAGGTCGTGTTGGAATGTCGATGGATAACGTAACGCAGATTACCTATAATGTGAAAGGTGAATCGGGAAAAGGATTAGTAGAGCCCGCTCTAGCCCAACAGGTAACGAGTGTTGCCAATACGTACTTTGCGGGAGAAAATAAATCGAAGATAACCAAAACGAACAGTGTGAAGGCGATTGGTAAAGATAACGTATTAGTTGAGATTGAAGTTATTGCAGTGAAGTAACTGTCTGAAAAACAGACTGTAAAAGTTAATTCGTTTTAAAAGACACAAAAGCAGAAAGGCTCACCAATATTGGCGAGCCTTTCTGCTTTTGTGTCTTTTAAAACGATCAAACTACAGCAACCAGCGAAACAGCCTTGGCCTCCAGTTTACTATCGCCCATCAGGTACGTATCGGCAGCACGGGCAGCTTCACGACCTTCCGAGATAGCCCAAACTACCAGCGATTGACCACGGCGCATATCGCCAGCAGTAAACACTTTAGGGTTTGTCGTGGTCTGATAATTAGTAGCTTTTACATTTCCACGCTCATCATATTCCACGCCAAGATCGTCGAGCAGACCATTGTGTTGAGGATGTAGGAAACCAGCAGCCAGAAGAGCTAGTTCACACGGAATATCACGCTCAGAACCCGGTACTTCAACCATCTGCATCCGGCCGTTTTCGTTTTTCCAGTCGAGATTAACGATACGTAATGCTTTCAGATTGCCATTTTCGTCACCAACAAACTCTTTTGTATTGATCGACCAATGCCGGTCGCAGCCTTCCTCATGCGACGTACTGGTACGTAGCATCATGGGCCAGTTTGGCCAGGGCGTACTTTCAGCGCGATCTTTTGGTGGCATTGGCATCAGTTCAATTTGCGTAACCGAACTGGCTCCATGCCGATTCGACGTACCAACGCAGTCAGAACCCGTATCGCCACCACCAATTACCACTACGTTCTTTTCGGTTGCCCAAAGGTCACCATCGCCATATTTCTCGCCCCGATGATCGACTACAACAGGTAAACCAGCGTTACGTTTGTTTTGCTGGCTCAGGAATTCCATCGCCGGATAAATACCTTTCAGATCACGACCTTTAATTGGCAAATCGCGCGGAACGGTGGAGCCACCTGTCAGAATAATAAGATCAAAATCATTCAGTAAATCGTTGGCTTTCAGATTAACTCCAACGTTAACGCCGGTTTTAAACGTAATGCCTTCGGCCTCCATAACCGCAACACGACGGTCGATAGTCCATTTTTCCAGTTTAAAATCAGGAATACCGTAACGTAGCAAACCACCAATCTGATCGGCCCGCTCAAAAACCGTAACGGTGTGCCCTGCTTTGTTCATTTGTGCGGCAGCCGCTAAGCCCGCCGGACCCGAACCCACAACGGCTATCTTTTTGCCGGTACGTTCTTTGGGTAGTTTCGGCGTTACATAACCCCGTTCAAAAGCTACTTCAGCAATCGACTTCTCGATAAACTCAATAGCAACGGGCGGTTTATTGATGCCCAATACGCACGACGCTTCGCAGGGGGCCGGACAAATGCGTCCTGTAAACTCCGGGAAGTTGTTGGTTGAACTCAGTAATTCATATGCGTAGGCCCAGTTCTGCTCAAAAACCGCGTCATTAAACTCTGGAATGATATTCCCGAGCGGACATCCGCTATGGCAGAAAGGGGTACCGCAGTCCATACAACGGGCGGCCTGACGGCCTGAATCCTGTTCAGAATGTGGTACTTCAATTTCCTTGTAATCGTGAATACGGTCTTGTGGAGCGCGTTTTTTGGGTAGCTCACGCGCATACTCTAAAAATCCGGTAGGTTTTCCCATTCTAATTTATGCTCAACCGTTTGTTACGTCAACGGTAATATCCTGATAAACAACATTCTTGTCGCGAATCTGATCGGCTAGCGAAATGCCACGACCTGCCAGCGCCTGACGGAAATCACCAGGCATTACTTTCACAAACTGGCCAATCATATTGTCCCAGTTCTGAATCAATGAAAGTGCTACGTTGCTGGTTGTATACTGGAAGTGTTTATCGACGTATTCCCGAACAATTCCGTGATCTTCAGCCGTTAGCGATTCGAGGCTAACCATTTCGGCGTTTACCTTCGACGCGAACGTGCCATCCTTATCCCAGACATACGCCACACCGCCCGACATGCCAGCCGCGAAGTTGCGACCTGTGTTGCCCAGAATGACAACCAATCCACCCGTCATGTATTCCAGACCATGGTCACCCACGCCCTCAACCACAACTTTAGCACCTGAGTTACGAACGCAGAACCGTTCACCAGCCATACCCCGAATAAAGGCTTCGCCCGACGTAGCCCCGTAGAACGATACGTTGCCAACAACGCTGTTTTCTTCGGGTTTGAATTGAGCCGTCCGATCAGGATATACGATCAATTGAGCACCACAAAGACCTTTGCCGAAGTAATCATTGGCGTCGCCTTCGAGTTCTAGTTTAATACCACTCGTGCTGAAGGCACCAAAACTCTGTCCAGCTGTTCCGCGAAGTTTTACGTGGATGGTACTTTCTGGTAGACCGGGGCCACCATATACTTTCGAAATTTCATTCGACAACATGGTACCGATACTCCGGTCGATGTTCTGAACGGTAAACTCGCCATAAACCGACTCGGCAGAAGCTAAAGCTGGTTGGGCCAGTTCGATAAGCTTACGGTCGAGAACTTCGTCGAGATGGTGATTTTGCTCTTCCTGCTTGAAAAGTGCTACGTCGAGATTCGTTGGCTCTTTATAAAGAAGCGCGTCGAAATTCAGGTTTTTGTATTTCCAGTGAGGCAGATTGCTCCGAAGCTCGAGCATTTGTGACTGACCGACCATTTCGTTGATAGTACGGAAACCCAGCTCAGCCATAATCTCACGAAGCTCCATCGCCAGGAACGTAAACATGTTCACTACGTGCTCAGGCTTACCCGTAAACAGCGCGCGCAGTTCTTTATTTTGCGTTGCTACGCCTACCGGACAGGTATTGAGGTGACACTTCCGCATCATGATACAACCCGCTGCAACCAGCGCAGCCGTTGCTACACCAAACTCTTCGGCACCCAGCAAAGCGGCTACTGCCAGATCGCGACCTGTACGAATTTGCCCATCGGCCTGTACCGTTACCCGACCACGTAGTTTATTTTTTACCAGTGTCTGATGCGCTTCGGCCAGCCCAAGTTCCCAGGGCAGGCCCGCGTGACGAATCGATGACAGGGGAGAAGCGCCCGTTCCACCATCGTAACCCGAAATCAGAATGTGGTCAGCATGGGCTTTTGCTACACCGGCAGCAATCGTTCCAACGCCTGCTTCCGATACAAGTTTAACGCTGATACGTGCTGCACGGTTGGCATTCTTCAGATCGGAAATTAGCTGTGCTAAATCTTCGATCGAGTAAATATCGTGGTGGGGCGGGGGCGAAATCAGACCAACACCGGGTGTTGAATGGCGCGTCCGGCCGATCCAGTCATCGACTTTAAAGCCAGGTAACTGACCACCTTCGCCGGGTTTCGCACCCTGCGCCATTTTTATTTGCAGCTCACTCGCATTGGTCAGGTAATAACTCGTGACACCAAATCGACCCGAAGCGACCTGCTTAATAGCCGAATTCATGCTATCTCCGTTTTCGAGTTTGCTGTAACGGAGTTCGTCTTCACCACCCTCGCCTGAATTGCTCTTACCGCCAATCCGGTTCATGGCAATCGCTAACGTAGTATGTGCTTCCCACGAAATCGAACCGAACGACATGGCACCTGTAGCAAACCGCTTGAAGATGTTTTCGATTGGTTCAACTTCATCAATAGGTACAGCGTTACCTTTCTTGAACTTCAACAGACCACGTAGCGTAATCGCTTTCTGGGTCTGATCGTCGATAAGCTTCGAGTATTTCTTAAAGAGCGCGTAATCGTTCTTTTTGGTCGACTGTTGCAGCAAGTGAATCGTGTCGGGGTTGAAAATGTGTTTCTCACCCCGTTGTTTCCACTGATAAATACCACCAACTTCAAGACGTGGTGCCACCATCGGTGTGTCCGGGAAGGCAACAGAGTGACGTACCAGAATCTCACGGGCAATCTCGTCGAGACCCATACCACCAATGCGTGATACGGTGCCCGTGAAGTACCGGCTCACTACGTCCGAGTTCAGGCCAAGACATTCGAAAATCATGGCGCCCTGATATGATTGCAGGGTAGAGATACCCATCTTCGAGAAGATTTTGAGCAACTCTCCGTTTACTGCCTTGACATAGTTTTTGTACAATTTGTCAAGATCGTAATCAACGCCCAGTAAACCTTTCTCTTTAAGGCTGGCGATGGACTCAAATGCCATATACGGGTTGACACCCGATGCGCCATAACCAATCAACGTAGCAACGTGGTGCGTTTCCCAAACGTCGCCTGCTTCTACGACGATACCAATTTTACCCCGTAATCCCTGACGAATCAGGTAGTGGTGGATGGCTGACGTAGCAAGTAACGACGGAATCGGCGCGTGGCTGGAATCGATGGCCCGGTCAGAGAGCACCAGAATCGAGTAGCCATCCTGAATCGCATCTTCGGCGTAACGACAGATACGGTCAAGTGCTCTCTCAAGCGATTTGCCCTGCCCATCGGCCGTAAACAAACAATTGATGGTTTTGGCTTGAAACTTCGGCTTATCGATAAACCGAAGCTTATCAAACTCTTTGGTTGTCAGTACAGGTTGTTCCAGTTCGACCTGACGGCAATGCTCCGGCGACTCACTCAATAGGTTATACGTTGCTCCTACGAATGAAATCAGTGACATAATCGCACGTTCCCGAATCGAATCGATAGGAGGGTTGGTAACCTGCGCAAACAGTTGTTTGAAGTAATGGCTCAGGTGCTGGCTTTGTTCCGATAAAACGGCCAGTGGTACGTCGGTACCCATAGAGCCTAGCGCTTCCTTGCCCGTTTCAACCATCGGCGTCAGAATCATCCGAAGATCTTCCGACGTGAAGCCAAAGGCTTGCTGCATACGTAGCAACTTAGCCGGATCGTAGTGGTTATACGAACGGATTGGAGCCTCAAGATCTTGAATCTTGATTTTATTATCTTCGAGCCATTGCTGATAAGGCTTACGCGAACAGATTTCGGCTTTAATTTCTTCGTCAGCAACAATCCGGCCCTGTTCCATATCAACCAGGAACATTTTTCCCGGTTGCAAACGGCCTTTCGATACCACTTTAGCAGGGTCGATGTCGAGTACACCCACTTCCGACGCCATAATAACGATATCTTCGTTGGTCACCCAGAAACGTGATGGACGAAGGCCGTTCCGGTCGAGGGTTGCGCCTACGATACGTCCATCGGTAAACGAGATCGATGCAGGACCATCCCAGGGCTCAATAAGGGCAGCATGGAATTCATAGAACGCCTTCCGAACGGGGTCCATGTGCTCATTACCATCCCAGGCTTCAGGAACAAGCATCATCATCACATGCGGCAATGACCGCCCACTCATCACAAGTAGCTCGATTGCATTGTCGAGGTTGGCTGAATCCGACTGTTTAGGATCGCAGATGGGCAGCAGCATGTCCATCTCATCTTTCGTAAATTTCGAAGTTTGTAGCAACCCTTCGGCAGCTTTCATCCAGTTTACATTACCACGTACCGTATTGATCTCCCCGTTGTGGGCAATATACCGGAATGGCTGAGCCAGCTTCCACGATGGGAACGTATTGGTTGAGAAACGTGAGTGAACAACCCCAATTGCCGAAACCACTCCATCCTGTTGAAGATCCGGAAAGTAAGGTTCCAGTTGAAGAGTAGTCAACTGACCTTTATACGTAATGGTACGGCAGGAAAGTGACGAAAAATAGAAATGATCGACACCTGCTACCGTCTCATTAATAAGCCGAGTGCTGTAATTTCGGAGAATGTAGAGTTTTCGCTCAAAGTCTTCGGGGTTAGTAATATCGGCAGGTCGTTTAATAAACACCTGCTCCATTTGTGGCTCAGCCGAACGAGAGCCAGCACCCAAATCACTGTTATTAACGGGCACCACCCGATAACAAAGTAACTCAAGACCCAATTTCTTCATGTTCCGGTTCAGAATGGCCCGGCATTCTTCGCGCAGCCAAACATCTTTCGGAAAATATACCATACCGACACCGTATTCGAGTGCAGGAGGTAAATGAACGCCCAACTTGCGGGTTTCGTCTACGAAAAATTCGTGCGGTAGTTGAATTAGCAAGCCCGCGCCGTCGCCAGAATTTGGCTCGGAGCCAACGGCGCCCCGGTGTTCCATCCGACGAAGCATCTGGAGCGCATCCGAAACAATCTGGTGAGACTTGCGGCCTTTGATATGGGCCACAAAGCCAATACCGCAGTTATCGTGTTCAAATTCAGGGCGGTAAAGTCCCGCCAGTTGGTCAACCTGATCAGACATGGTCGTAACAGTGTTGGGTAATGCCGCTGTTTGCCGAACGCTGTTGCCAAAATTGCAACAAACAGGGGCGAATTGTAAGAAAATCTAAATTATCAAAATAATCCAGCCGGAAAACATTATGAAGGAGTGCGGCTGAATTGACGGGCGTTTGTGACAAAGTCACGCAATATACTACAAAAAAAAGTCGGTAAAAACAGGTTTCCCCGGAATTTTATAGGGAATGGCTCTAATTGTAATTTTGGTTATACTTGTTCTTGAAAAGTGAATAAAATGAATCATTTGCAAGACACTTGAACTAGGAAAAATACCAAAATGACGAAGGGCGAAATGACCAATTTGAGATCGTTTCGCCCTTCGTTTACTCTGTGATTCGGCTGGGATTCGAACCCAGGACCCATACATTAAAAGTGTATTGCTCTACCAGCTGAGCTACCAAATCATTTTCCCTTTCGAGTCGTCCGTGTTTCGTTGTCGTCGTTTGGGATTGCAAAAGTAGAAGTTTATTTTTCTAGATGCAAGCCTCACTCAAAAAAAATTTAATTGCTGAGTCAGTTTTATGGCCTCTACAGCCTCTAAAACGTCATGTACACGTAGTATTGACGCACCTTTCAGTAGGGCTGTGGTGTGCAAAACAGTAGTACCATTTAGCGACTTATCGGCACTGATGTTCAGTGTTTTCCAAATAGTCGTTTTTCTGGATAGACCAACCAGAATTGGCTCGTCGAACAAAGTGAACGAGTGAAGCTGGTTTAGTAAAAAAAAATTTTGCGCTGGCGTCTTCGCAAAGCCAAATCCGGGATCAATAATGACATCTTTCAAACCCCAATGTCTCAGTTCTGTTATTCGAACCGCTAATTCATCTAGCACTTCCAATACGAGATTATCATAGTTGGCCAGTGATTGCATTGTTTGAGGAGTGCCACGCATATGCATCAGTACGTATGGGACACTTAATTTTGCTACTGTCTCAAACATATCGGGGTCAAGTGAGCCACCTGCTACGTCATTAATTAACGCTGCGCCAGTTTCTACAGCCTGACGAGCAACCGAAGCGCGGAACGTATCGACCGAAATTAGAGCGTCGGGGAAAGTGTTAAGAATAGCTTCAATAACTGGCAATACACGATCGGCCTCTTCGGTGGGTGAAACTTCGGCCGCACCGGGCCGGGTAGAATAGCCACCCACATCCAGAAACGTAGCACCTTCGTCAAGCATTTTTCGGGCCGCTTCAACGGTTTTTTCTAACGTAACGCGACTGTCGGCAAAGAACGAATCAGGTGTTACATTCAGGATTCCCATTACGGCGGGCGTTTGTAAATCTACCAGCCTTCCCCGGCAGTTCAGCGTTTTTTTCGTAACTTTCGGCATAAAAAAAGTCATTAGTCGTTAGTCGCTATTAGAGCATTTTTATTGTAACTACCGACTTGTGGTTGTCGACTGGCGACTATGAGCAATACTGAAACCGAATATCGGCAGGTTATCCAACGCTGCAAAGATCTCTTCTTAAAAAAGAACAAAGACTATGGTACGGCATGGCGCATTTTACGGCTGCCCAGCATCACCGACCAGATTTTTATCAAAGCCCAACGTATTCGGACCTTACAGGAAACGGGTGTCAGCCGGGTAGGCGAAGGCATTGAACCTGAATTTGTTGGTATCATTAATTATTGTGTAATGGCGCTGATTCAGTTGCGTCTGGCAAATGATACGTTGGCAGAATCGCCCCGGATGGATATTCCGACCGATGAACTTGAACAACTCTACGATAGGGAAGTTGGCAAGGTTATTGACCTGTTATTTGCCAAAAATCATGACTATGGCGAAGCCTGGCGCGAAATGAGGGTTAGTTCAATGACCGATATTATTCTGATGAAACTTCTGCGAACGAAGCAGATCGAAGATAATCAGGGTACTACGCTAGTGTCGGAAGGCGTTGATGCTAATTATATGGATATGATCAATTACGCCGTTTTTTGTCTGATTAAACTGACTAATAAATGAATAATTGATAATGTAGAAGGAATAATGCTTACCTCGCTACATTATTATTCATTAAAAAAATATGAACCCAACAGCTTCTCAGCCTAAAGTTAAGACCGGCACGCCACCGATGCTGATTGCCGCCCGTACAGCCCGAATTCTGGTCGGAATCGTTTTTATTTTTTCGGGTTTTATTAAACTGAATGACCCGGTTGGGACCCAGATTAAGTTTGAGGAATATTTTGAAGTGTTTGCGCAGGACATACCTTTTCTGCATGACTTCTTTATGGGGCTGGTGCCATTTACACTGGTGATGTCGGTGCTGTTTTGTGCGGCCGAAATCATTCTGGGCGTAGCGTTGCTGGCGGCTTATAAACCCAAAGTTACGGTTTGGCTATTATTTTCCCTGATCATCTTCTTTACTTTCCTAACATTTTATTCGGCATATTTCAACCGGGTAACAGACTGTGGTTGCTTTGGTGATGCAATCAAACTAAAACCCTGGACTTCGTTTGGAAAGGACGTAGTACTGACCGTACTGATTCTATTTATTATTGGGCATCGAAACCGATTACGTGCGCGTAACACAGGCTGGCTGGTGGCTTTAATAACCATTCTGACGCTTGGGCTGGGTGTTTACGCCGTTCAGTTTTTACCACCAATCGATATGCTTCCTTATGCAGTCGGGAAAAGTATTCCGACGCAGATGAAACCTTCTGAACCGCTACGTTACAAGTATATTATGGAACATGCTGGCCAGACGGTTGAACTGGAAAAATATCCTACCGAGCCGGGATACACCTTTAAAGAAATGGTGCTGGTTAATGAGAATGCCAAGCCAAAAATCACAGACTACCGGGTTTGGGACGATACGGGTGATTTCACTCAGGAGACTTTCGAAGGTAAAAAGCTGTTTATCATCATCAAGAATACAGCCGATATCGATGCTGGGAGCCTGCCAGCGATACGTTCTTTGGTTGAGGGGCTAGAAGGCTCCGACATTAAGCCATTTATTCTTACCTCAACCAGCGACGACGAAATTAAGGCGTTCCGGAAGGAGTTTCAACTGGAAAGTGTGCCTTATTACAAAGCCGACGCTACGGTTCTAAAAACAATAATGCGGTCAAATCCGGGTACATGGCTGCTTAATAACGGCGTAGTACGTGGTAAGTGGCATTATAATAGTACGCCCGATGCGGAACAGGTAAAGAAAGTTGTGAACGAGTAACATGAGTAAAAGAGTGAAAGAGTGAAAGAGCGAATTGCCCCAATGGTTTTCACTCTTTCACTCTTTCGCTCTTTTACTCTTTCTATAGATGAAAAATATTTTCCTTATTGGAATGCCTTCGTCGGGTAAGAGTACGTTGGGGAAACGTATTGCCGACACACTGCACTACCGTTTCGTTGATACCGATAAATTGATTGTTCGGGATGAAGGGCGTTCGATAGCCGATATTTTTGCGCAATCGGGCGAAGATTATTTTCGGGAAGCTGAACGTCGGATACTACGTACGATTCGGCCGGGGGGCAATACTGTTGTGTCGACCGGAGGGGGGATGCCGTGTTTTCACGACAATATGACCTATATAAATACTACGGGTATATCCGTTTTTCTAGATGTTCCTATTGACGTGTTACTACGTCGTATTCTGGCACATGCTCAGGAAGATCGTCCGCTTAATAATCCCAGCGATCCCAATTTACAGGCAGTACTAGAGCAACGCTACGTTAACCGATTGCCAATTTATAGACAGGCTAACATAATCCTTTCGGGAGAGATAAACGAAGAAGAAATTCTACTAGAATTAGGGAAATGGTTGTGAGTGAATCTAGTATCAGGAGTGAGGAGCGAGTGATGAGGGTATTTTTTCCTCCTTATCACTCGCTCCTAATATTTTTAAAAAAACACGCCTAAAGATAGCATGACATTGGTATTTCGGTTGCTGACAGCAACAGTGGGGGTATCGGCATCACTAGGCAATTGAAAGGGCGAAAAGCCTGATTTGTAGGTCAGGTAGGTGCCTGATAGATCGGCAAAGAATCGGTCGTTCCGGACTCCGATACCACCCGAAAAGAGCAGTTTAGTCCGATCTGCACGAGCGACCCGGTCGAGATTAAGTTTGTAGGCACTTGGCAGATACCCTACGCCCGCCCGAATGCGGAATAATCCGGCCCGAATTTCGGCACCACCACGCAGATTAATAACATTGTCGTAGCTATCCTGAATGATCGATTTTACGTCATTTTTGAAATCCGTATTATCCTGTTGATTCGAGAACGTAGAGGTACGAACACGCATGGTTTGATAGCCCACATATTCGGCTGTGGCGGTTAGAAAACCGAATTTACCCATAAAGAACGTAGCGCCTGCCGATGCACGTAACGGTGTTTGCAGCGAATATTCAAAATTATCGTAAGGCGTTACTACGTCTACGTAGTTCGTCTGCAAAACAATTCCATCGGGATTGGGCGTACGAACAGATGCATTTAACGTACGGCCGAATACTTCGTTGGCACTGCTCCATGTTGGTGACACGATGGTTGCGCCCACCTGCAATTCGGGCATCAGTTTGTAAATCATACCCAGCGTTAGATTGATGCCATTGCCGGTTACGTCAACACGGGTTGTTTGACCATAGTTGTTAAAATACGCACCATTGATCGGGGTTTCTATAAATACCGATTCATAAGCGTAACGTAGACGAGTTAAAGCAAGTGAACCACCTATGTAGAATTTGTTATCGAGGTTACCTGCATAGGCCAATGTCCACTGTGAGTGTGTGCCTGATTGCGTACGGGTAGCTCGTTGGTCTTTACGGGTGTTCGCATCGTAACGGGTGTACGGAGGGCCTGAACCATTTTGACCTAAATCGGTGGGGTTAATGAGGTAAAGGCCATAGGCTGCAGCTTCGGTAAAATCAGCCTGCCGTTCACCGGGTCTGAATCCATCGCTCAGCTCGGCTTCGCTGTATCGGGCACTGTTAGCACCATTAATATACGTTTGGAGCAACGATGAGTTTGCGTTGTTGTTTTGCCCACGAGCATCGGAGTAGTCGTAGAAATTCGTTGACTGTGAATACGTAACGCCAAACGCTGAACGTTTCCAACGACGGCTTCCGTTTGTGCTACCGGCAATGACAAGCCCCAGTTCGCCCACACTCACTTTGCCATTGCTACCATTTAGCTGCTGACCCAGAAAAGTCGTTTGATTGTTTGACGACGTAAAAGCTGGGCTGATACTCAGCTCCGAACGGTTGTAAAACCCTAACCCGGCTGGGTTTCCAAAAATATTACTGGCATCACCCCCCAAAGCAGCATGATTGCCACCTATGCCCCGAAATCGAGCCGTACCATTCTGACTAAAATCAGAAAACCGAAAGGCGTCATCCGCATAATCAGCGGTTGGCCCCTGACCATAGGACAGTTGTGCTGCTAACGCGGTGACCGCCGAAAGAAAGAACTGTTTTTTCATATTTATAAAGCGATTGGTGGAGGTTGTCACGTCTTATGCACCTTAGAATGATTACTCGATCAAACGTTTAATGAAGGTGAAAAAATACGTAGCAGACTCACAATGTAAACAAAACGAAAATCCCCGCTAATTGTCCTAATTAACGGGGATTTTTTACTAATAATTTAATGGCTTATCTTGGACCACGTCCGCCACCACCTCCTCCGCCACCGAAGGAGCGGCCGCCACCTCCACTGCTGGGCGCACTGAAGCTAGGCTGACTTGGCGCACTGTAGCTAGGCTGCTGGAAACTACGGCTGCTTTGTGATGGCTGCTGGAAGCTAGGCTGCGATTGCTGATAGCGTTGGGGAGTAATGCTGCTCCGTCCGCTTTCGGAAGGAGAGAAGCTACCCCGGCTGCTTTGGCGAGGGCGAGCGTAATAGTCGCCTGAGCCCGAATTGCTATTGTAAGAAGGAGCCGAAACGGCATTGCCTGCGCGGCCACCGCTGCTGGTAGCTCCACTACCGTTGTCGTAATAGTACGACGAGCCACGGCTCGAACCACGGCTGCTGGTACTTGGACGAGCGTAGTAACCATCGCTGCCGCTTGTGGCAGGACTGGTTGAGCCATTGTAATCGGCACTCCGACGGCCTCCATTCGGATTATACGTACGGGGCGAGTTGTCGAAGCCATTTGCATAACGGCCTGCAGAACGGTCGTTGCTACGTACGTAAGAGCGATTCCGATAAGGATCGGCACCTGCTACGTAAACATTGTTAACATATACTGGACGACCGCCCCAGCCACCCCAGCCACCATATCCATAATAAGAATAAGGTGAATAGAATGGGCTGTAGAAATCATTATAGCCCCAGCCACCGAAACCGCCATATCCGTAAGGTGAGTAGAACGAGTTGTACGCAAAAGCGTTACCGTATCCGTAAGGCGAATAAAATGGACTACCGAATCCAATACCAAAGCCCGGGCTAAATGCACTCATGCCTAAACCAAGGCCCAGTCCATTATAAAAGCCCGTATTGTTGAAGCCCCAGCGATTCCAGCTATAAGCCGATGCTGTAGCGGCATTATATCCGTTCACGAAACCCGAGTTGTAACTATTGTCGTCGCCCCAACCTGGATCAGGAGAAATGCCACGATTAAGTTTACGAGCGCTCAGTTCGGTGTAATACTCATCGGTATTTGCACTATAGTTCTGTTCGTCGTTATAATCCGGATTGTCGTTGCGTGAACGTTGTTGCTGACGTTCGTACCGTTGTTGACGGCGGCTCAGTTGCGAATCACTGTAAGAATCCTGATTGCTTGCATATATCTCCGAGTTATTGGCAATACCATACAGATCATCAGATTCTGACGTATTTTGGGCTGTTTGACGACTGGAGGAACAACTCCAGATACTAATCAGAGCAGCCAGTGTCAAATAGCGATATAAGGGTTGCGTTTTCATTTGGCAAGGGAATTAACGTAGTGAAAACTCATCAATGAGTATCGATTTATTATATAACACAGGATTACCTTGTTTCATTACAAAAATAGAGTAAAAACCTATCTTTGCAAGTTCTCAACCTATTAGATTCGCATTTGTTCTGTAAGGTTTAATTGAGTTTTAAAAAAAGTTAAATTTTGTTGTGGTTAAAAAGTTATAGGGTTGAAAAGTAGTAAGGTTACAGAGTTATAAAGTTGTATGGTTATAGGGTTGAAAAACTATATAACTCTATAAACCTATAACTCCACAACCTTACTACTTTTCAACCCTATAACCATACAACCCAAAATTCGTATGGCTAAAGCAATTCCTTCCCGCAGCGAAAATTATTCGGAGTGGTATAACGAGTTAATCAAGAAGGCCGATCTGGCCGAAAATTCAGCCGTGCGCGGTTGTATGGTCATTAAGCCCTATGGGTTTTCGATCTGGGAAAAAATGCAGCGTGCGCTGGATGATATGTTTAAGGAAACAGGACATTCGAACGCCTATTTCCCGCTCTTTATTCCGAAATCGTATTTGAGTAAAGAAGCCTCTCACGTTGAAGGGTTCGCCAAAGAATGTGCGGTGGTAACGCATTATCGGCTCAAAAATGCTGAAGATGGTTCGGGCGTTATTGTTGACCCGGAGGCAAAGCTTGAGGAAGAACTGATTGTTCGGCCAACATCCGAAACTGTAATCTGGAGCACGTATAAAAACTGGATTCAGTCGTATCGCGATTTGCCACTGTTGATCAATCAATGGGCTAACGTAGTACGATGGGAAATGCGGACGCGAATTTTCCTACGTACCGCCGAATTCCTTTGGCAGGAAGGACATACCGCACATGCTACGTCGGAAGAAGCAATTGCTGAAACCCGGCAGATGCTTGATGTGTATGCACAGTTTGCCGAAGAATGGATGGCGGTGCCGGTTGTTAAAGGCGCAAAAACGGCAAATGAGCGATTTGCAGGTGCTGAAGATACGCTTTGTATCGAAGCCATGATGCAGGATGGAAAAGCATTACAGGCCGGTACGTCGCATTTTCTCGGTCAGAATTTCGCCAAAGCGTTTGATGTACAGTTCCTCAATAAACAGAATCAGCTTGATTACGTTTGGGGAACTTCGTGGGGCGTATCGACCCGATTGATGGGGGCGCTTATCATGGCACACTCCGATGATGATGGACTAGTTTTGCCGCCAAAACTGGCCCCAATTCAGGTGGTTATTGTGCCGATTTATCGGAATGAAGAACAACTGGATCTGATTTCAGCTAAAGTAAAACCGTTGGTTCAATCGCTGAAAAAAGTAGGTATT
This sequence comes from Spirosoma daeguense, assembly GCF_054776875.1. Lineage (NCBI taxonomy): Bacteria > Pseudomonadati > Bacteroidota > Cytophagia > Cytophagales > Cytophagaceae > Spirosoma > Spirosoma daeguense. Next base: position 868,584 of record NZ_BAAHBF010000002.1, on the reverse strand, counting down.
TCGGTGAAATTCGACGACTCAGACGCCAACAAGCCCGGCTGGAAGTTTGCTGAATATGAGTTACGTGGCGTACCGGTTCGGCTAGCCATTGGTGCCCGAGATCTGGAAAATGGAACCGTTGAGATTGCCCGGCGCGATTTGAAAACCAAAGAAACCGTTCCGTTCGATGGACTTACCGAACGAATTCAGGCGTTGCTAGACGATATTCAGCAAACGATTTACGAGAAGGCAAAGGCGTTTCGGCAAGAGAATACATACCGTGTCGATACGTTCGAGCAGTTTAAAGAACAAATCGAGAAAGGTGGTTTCCTGTTGGCACACTGGGATGGTACGTCGGAAACAGAAGATGCAATAAAAGATGCCACTAAAGCGACTATTCGATGCATTCCCTTCGATCAGGAACCAGAAGAAGGCATTTGTGTATTCTCGGGTAATCCTTCTAAAGGTAGGGTAGTATTTGCCCGGGCTTATTAGCGAAAAGGTTTATAAAAGTTAATTAGCGGGGTGTTTATTGTCAGGATAGTTACGTTCTGATAATAAACACCTCGCTAATTATTTTCTCAGCTAGCGCACGGCCAACTCCTGCTGACGTGTTCGTTCCATATACCAGCTCGAAACGGCAAACGTAACGCCACATAAACCAATGAGCCAGATAGCGCCCCACGTACTGAAATAAGACCAGGTTTTTCGGCTCAGTAAATCCATCATAGCCATAAGCATCATACACAACCCAACGGCCATAATAAACGCATTACGTAGTGCCAGCCGATATGCCTGGCGTAAGTCATAAGCACCGTAGGCTTTATTTCGGAACTCGAAAACAATATCATCGAGACTTGCTTCACCCAGTTGCTCAGGGGTCATAGCAAGTTCAACCTGATACGTATCACGCAGGTGTCGAACAGCCGTTACGTTAGCCTGATCAAGTACAGTGTTGAGGGCCGACTCAAATGGTAAACCGACCCACATATAATACTCTACTTCACAGGCAAGATGATCAACGAGCTCATCGACCAATACATCGGTTGAGCCATTCTGGATAAGGTGGTTGTGCAGAATGGCAACTTGTTGCGGACTGAGTTTTTCCATGACGCTTTCAGACGTTTATAGATACCTGTGAGTGATAGTTAATGGCCAGTGGTCAGACTAACTGGAAATTGCATTAGTAAGCGCATATTCTCCATAAAACGCTCAAAATCAGATATTTTTTGTGTAGCCGTTACGTTTCCTTGGGGAGTTAGTGAGTAATATTTTCGTAAGCGCCCTTCAGCTTCTTCTGTTTCTGTAATCAATAAGCCTTCCTGTTCCAGTTTATGCAGAACGGGATATAAAGCCCCGAACGTAAGTACGATTTCGCCATTTGTACGCTCTTTAACGGCCTGCGTAATTTCATAGCCATACATCCGTCCGCGATTGGGCGGCTTCTTTTCGGCCAGTAGCTTCAATACGATGGTTTTTAGCGTACCCCGAAGAAATTCACTACCCGATGTTTCCATACTATATAAAGACGTATTTGTTGAAGAGTTTACTGTGAAGATATATAATTTTCTAATATATACTGAAAAGTATATGTTTTTTACATTTTCCTAGTAGTAAAATTTATGAACGAAACACGCTGGAAGACCTGTTGCTGAAATAAACCAACACTCTAATAACGTAATGATTGCTCAACAACCTGTAATTACAACCGATTTGATTGAGTCGGCGCTTACCTATGAACAGTACGTAGCACTTTCCGCAGAATTGTTGGCTCAGGGACATACTACGTCTGATGCGCCTGCATATAATACGCCCGAAATAGTGGGCTATGCCCGTTTGAATCTGCACCGAATGAGCCGTTTGGATAAATTGACGGTGATAAACGATGAGTTGAAAGAGGCTGTGAATGAGTTAACTGAGTCATTAATATGGGTAGTACTGACCGAATCCTGGTGTGGCGATGCTGCCCAGTCGGTGCCAGTTCTAAATCACGTAGCAAGGTTATCATCTAAAGTGAAAATTCGGTTTTTACTACGTGATAAAAACCCCGACGTAATGAACGCTTATCTGACCAACGGGGGCAAGTCGATTCCGAAGTTGATTTGCTTCCGTGAATCCGATCTGAATAATCCAGTCAGACGTGAACTTGGTACATGGGGCCCTCGCCCTGACGATTTACAACTACGTATGAATGAGTGGAAAACGGAAAATCTTCCATTCACGGAAGCCATAGAACGAGCACAACGGTGGTATAACGACGACCGGACTCAGTCTATTCAGCGTGAACTTTTGGCCCTTGTTAAGAGTTGGTAAAAGTTATCGTACAGCTTAAACTGTACCAGAACTTCCGGTACCTTTACGGCTGCATATCTAATAAAAACAGAAAGCATTATGACACAGGCAAAATCTGGCGATACCGTTCAGGTTCATTATACAGGGACGTTAAACGACGGAACAATTTTTGACTCATCAGAAGGCCGTACCCCACTGGAGTTCACGGTTGGTAGCGGACAGGTCATCAAAGGATTTGATGAAGGTGTGGCAGGTATGAATCAGGGCGAAAAAAAGACAATAAATATACCCGTTGAAGATGCGTATGGTCCTGCAAATGAAGAAATGATTTTTACGTTGAATCGCTCGGATATTCCCGAAGATATTCCGCTTGAGATAGGCTCAACGCTCAATATGCACGAAGATGGGAATCCTCGTCCAATTCCGGTTATTGTGAGGGAGCTGACCGATACCAGCGTTACGCTCGATGCGAACCATCCGTTGGCCGGTCAGGATTTAACGTTTGAGATTGAACTGGTAGGTGTAAAGCCGAATTAAACAAGGCGCAGTAGCGTTTTGGGAACGAAAAAAGGGGAGCAGTAAACCAATATTTTCGCTATGAAGATATTGGTTTACTGCTCCCCTTTTTATTCTACTTTCAGCTTAAGCAATTCATCAAGTTCGCGCAGTGCAGTCTGAACTCCCCGCATGTTTGGACGAGCTACGTAAGATGCCAGAGCAACCATAATAGCCCCTATGTTCAGGGCAAGAGGCAGATTGTTAACGTAGTGAAGACTGGTTCGAGCCTCATTGGTGGCCCGACGAACTTGCTCTGCTACGTCGGATGTATTTGTAAAAGCAGGCCGCACGATACGTGCTTGCAGGTCATGTGCCCTATTGAGCAAGCTGTTCTGATAAGCGTTCAAATCAAGGTGTTGCTCATCGGCCAAGTCCAGCCAGTGCTGCCCCTGAAATTCGTTGAGCGCGCGAGCTAAATTTCGGTAGCCGTTGCTAATGCTGTTGATTTGCTCAAGTGTAAAATCTTCCATACATCCATTGAGAGTCAGAGCCGCTCTGTTCCTGAAATGCCTTTGACTGCCGAGGTTAAGTTACGTCACAAAAATGCAATAGTCGATCTACTTTTGATGGAACGGTTATAATTTGAAAACTACAAGTTGGCAAATCTGGTTAAATAGATTATGATTCTAACACCTCACAGCGTCGGATATGCCTGTATAAACCTCAGTCTTCAGGCTAGCAAAATCACAACAAATCGAGGAATGATCCGTAAGACGTTTACTGAAAAAGGGATCGCTTATTCGTCGGAACTAGCTTTGAAAAATGTACAGGATTTACTGAAAATAGTAGACTGGAATCTCGAAAATGGATTTCGTCTCTTTCGGATTTCGTCCGATCTGTTTCCTTGGGCGTCGGAATATCGGATCGCTGATTTGCCTGATTATCCTGATATTAGGGCTACGCTTGAAGAAATTGGAACCCGGCCAATCCGGCTCACAACCCATCCGGGACCATTTAATCATCTGGCGGGGCAAGGGAAAGTGCTCGACAACACAATCGTTGATCTTGAATATCAATCAGAGCTGTTTGATTTAATGGGACTCAAACCTTCGCACTGGAACAAAATCAATATTCATGCTGGTGGTACGTATGGCGATAAAGTTGCTACGTTGAAACGGTTTGCTCAAAATTTTGGTCTTCTATCGGAAAATCTACGGGCTCGGCTCACGGTCGAAAATGACGATAGGATGAGTTTGTATACAGTAGAAGATCTGGTGATGCTTTATGAATCAATCGGTACGCCTATTGTATTCGATTATTTTCATCATTCGTTAAATCCGGGTATTCAGACAGAAGAAGAAGCCTTTATGACGGCTTATAATACGTGGGATGTACGACCCGTTTTTCACTATTCCGATTCCCGGCAACAGTACGAAGATCCTAAAGCTCGTCGCGAAGCCCATGCCGATTGGCTATACTCTCCAGTTAATACGTATGACAAAGAAGTAGATATTGTTTTTGAGTGTAAGATGAAAGAAAAAGCTGTTATTGAGTTGATAAACAGTTAGTTATCGGCTGTTTTTAAATGTCACTATAAGTTGTGTTGCGGAAATCCGGAACCTTAAAAAATGGTTGTTGAACCAGAAGGGAAATATTAATTACGCTAAAAATGACTACTATTCAACTAACTGATTATGGAAGAGAAACAGCCAGAAAAGAAAGAGGAAAAAGGTGGGTTCTGGGATGCGTTTTTTACCCTGGGGGATGTAATCGACAAAATCTTTAGCTTGTTCAAATTATTTGATTAGGTGGACTATATAGCCTACTGGTCAAGGTTTTTTCTTGATTTCTTCGAGCCGCTCGAAATAAGTTTGGGGGAGTGTACACGTATCGTACCAGTACTGACGAAGATTGCTTAGTAGGTTTTTCCATTCCTGTAGCGAAAATGGTTTAACAAAGTAGGAAGAAGCACCGAGCGTATAGGCTTGTATTATATGTTTCTTATCCGTCATAGACGAGAGGACGACAACCGGAACCAGTCTTCCTAAAGGATGCTCTTTTAGAACCTTCAGAAAATCCAGCCCCGTCCGTGAACCGCCCAGCGATATATCGACGAGAACTAATCGTGGTCCATTCCCAGCCAGATTAAACAGATAAGTTTGTGCATCATCAAAACTTGTTACAGGAATAAACTCTGCTTCTGGAAAACTGGTTGTTGCGGTTCGTTGAAGCACATCAAAGATGTTCAATTCATCTTCTAGCAATAAGATGGTGAATCTGGCTTTTCTTGGATGGGAAGTAATTGACATCTAGACACGTTTTCTCAAAATACTAATAACGGGGAAAAATGTTTATTAGATTTCAATTAGAGTTAGATAATGAGCCGGAATCAACTCAAACAAAAGGGTATATGACTTTGTGGAATATGTTGAGAATGTGTCCGGGCAAGCCGTTAACTTAGCCCTAGATAGCTTAACGCCAGAAGACTAACTATAATCGGCAATAACAGAAAAAAGCACTCAAATCGTTGATTATGAGTGCTTTAATTACTTCTTGCAGAGAGAGAGGGATTCGAACCCCCGGACCTGTTACAGTCTTCGGTTTTCAAGACCGACGCAATCGACCACTCTGCCATCTCTCTTTCTGGGTGCAAATATACAAGCATTTTCACATTTGTCAACATACAACAGGGCAATTTGGGCCAAAAACTGTAGTTTTGTCGTATTCAAAGAGCGAATGAGTATGCGCTCAATTGAGTGAGTCTTGTATGATTTCAGTAGACGCTCAGTTGCTCAGATGCTCATTCCCAATTAGATAACATGGACGCTACTGAATCAATCCCAACCGTTGAGACCGCCCGCAAGCTGGGCTTATTACCCGAAGAATTTGATAAAATTCAGCAAATTCTGGGCCGTCAGCCAAATTTTACTGAGCTAAGTATTTTCTCAGTGATGTGGTCTGAACATTGCTCCTACAAAAACTCAATCATCTGGCTCAAAACGCTACCACGAGATTCTGACCGGATGCTGGCTAAGGCTGGGGAGGAAAATGCTGGATTGGTGGATATTGGCGACGGACTGGCTTGTTCGTTTAAGATTGAATCACATAATCACCCCTCGGCACTTGAGCCGTATCAGGGAGCGGCAACGGGAGTTGGTGGTATCAATCGGGATATTTTTACGATGGGCGCACGTCCAATTGCGCAATTGAATTCATTACGTTTTGGCGACCTGAGTTTAAATAAAACAAAGCGTCTGCTACGTGGCGTTGTAAAAGGAATCGGTGATTATGGTAATGCATTTGGCATTCCAACAGTAGGAGGAGAGATTTACTTTGACGAGTGTTATAATACCAACCCATTGGTCAATGCCTTTTCGGCGGGTATTGTCGAAGTTGGTAACGTAGCAAAAGCAACCAGCTATGGAGTAGGAAACCCTGTGTTTATCGTTGGATCGGCAACTGGGAAAGATGGTATTCACGGCGCTACGTTTGCTTCGGAAGATATTACGGCAGCTTCGACCGAAAAATTACCCGCTGTGCAGGTGGGTGATCCTTTCATGGAAAAACTGCTGTTGGAAGCCACACTCGAAATCATTGCAACGGGGCATGTAATTGGTATTCAGGACATGGGCGCGGCTGGAATTATCTGCTCTACGTCTGAAATGAGTGCTAAAGGTGAACATGGCATGATCATCGACCTCGACAAAGTGCCGACTCGTCAGTTAAATATGGCTCCGTTCGAAATTTTGTTGTCGGAATCGCAGGAGCGGATGCTGGTTGTGATCGAGAAAGGAAAGGAGGACGTTATTCAGGCCATTTTCGATAAATGGGATTTGAATTGCGCGCAAATTGGTGAAGTAACGGATACACAACGACTGCATTTTTACCGTTATGGCGAACTTGTGGCCGACGTACCGGCATACGATTTGGTATTAGGTGGTGGGGCGCCACAGTATCATCGGGAGTACACAGAGCCTGCTTATATCAAGGAATTTGCCAAATTCGATGCTGATGACGTCGAGGATATTGAACTCTCCGACGTAAAGAAAATTGCTGAACACTTGCTTGCGCATCCGAATATCTGTTCGCGTAAATGGGTGTATGAACAATATGATTCAATGGTAGGAACGGCAAACCGTAGCACTAATGCTCCTTCGGATGCTGCGGTTGTTCGGGTAAAAGGTCCGGGTATACCAGCTACTGACAAATCAATCGTCATTACCGTTGATTGTAACAGCCGATACGTGAATGCTGATCCTCGTAAAGGTGCTATGATTGCGGTGGCCGAAGCCTGCCGGAACATCGTTTGTACGGGTGGTGAGCCGTTGGCTGTTACAAATAACCTGAATTTCGGAAATCCCTACGTACCAGAAGTTTACTGGCATTTTGTTGAAGCCGTTCAGGGTATGGGCGAGGCTTGCCGTCGGTTTAGCACCCCAGTTACGGGCGGTAATGTGAGTTTCTACAACCAAAGCTCCGATCATGGCCCGGTTTTCCCGACACCAACCATTGGTATGCTTGGTTTAATGGAAAATCCGGAGCATCAGACAACGCTGAATTTTAAAAATGAAGGCGATTTAATCTACCTCGTTGGCCCATCGACCAACGATATCGCTTCGTCGGAATACTTATACTCGTATCTGGGTATCAAAGCATCGCCTGCACCTGAGTTTGATTTCGACACCGAATGGCATGTGCAGGAAGGTATCAAGACGATGATTCGTCATGGCTGGTTGCAGTCGGCACACGATGTATCAGACGGTGGGTTATTTGTTACGTTGGCTGAGTCGGCAATGGCCGGTGGAAAAGGGTTTCAGATTGCTATTGACACACGTCATCGCACGGATTCGTTTCTGTTTGGCGAAAGCCAGAGTCGGGTTGTTATTTCGATTTCACCAGAACAGCAACAGCATGTACAGGGTTATCTGAACGATACCATTTTGCCATTCCGTCTGCTAGGACACGTAACAGCCGACGGCCTGCAGGTGGACGATACTTTGATTCTCTCCAATGCCGAAGCAAAAGCGTTATACGACAATGCATTAGGCGAAATTATGAAATAATATAAACCCAAAAAAAGACGTAGAATGTATGGCGCCGTGCCAACAGTCTGCGTCTTTTTTGTTTTCAATTGTAGTTGAAAATCACGAATTATGTCTCAGGATTTAGCTTCTATCACGCGCGAAATCTGCCAGATAGCTACCGATGCCGGTGCATTTCTGCTTCAGGAACGGAGTTCATTTCAGCGCGATGCCATCGAATATAAAGGCTTGAATAATCTGGTTTCTTATGTGGATAAGGAGACCGAAAAACGGCTGGTCGATCAACTGAATAAATTATTGCCCGAAGCTGGCTTTATCACCGAAGAAGGCACAACGGGGCAAGAAGCCGATCAACAGGCGCTGAACTGGATAATCGATCCGCTCGATGGTACGGCTAATTTTATTCATGGCCTTCCCGTATTCTCGGTTAGTATAGGACTGGCCGAAGGCAATACGCCTATTGCTGGCGTGGTGTATGATCCCAATCGTAACGAGTGTTTTTCGGCCTGGTCGGGTGGGGGAGCGTATTGCAATGGTTCTAAAATTTCAGTATCGCCAGCTACTACGTTGGGAGAAAGCCTGATTGCAACAGGTTTCCCTTATTACCGATTCGATCAGATGCAGAATTACCTGCAAATTCTGGAATCGTTGATGCAAAAAACGCACGGACTTCGCCGGATGGGGTCTGCGGCTATCGATCTGTCATACGTAGCGTGTGGTCGGTTCGAAGCTTTTTATGAATACAACTTACAGTCTTGGGATATGGCCGCCGGTGTGTTACTCGTTCGGGAAGCGGGTGGTACTGTGACCGATTTCACGGGTGGAAATGAGTTTTTATTCCGGGGCGACGTAGTGGCGAGTTGTGGCGTCCATCCCGAGCTGATTCGTGCGATTCAGGAGTACTGGCCTACGTAGCGTTTTGGCTAAACCGGACTAGCCAGATTTCGAAAATCGGATGATGAATAGATGATGACGTAGCGTAATATTTGCAGCATACCTGATTGATATCTGAAACATAATCCCACTTATTATGCAGGATCTTGAATCGCTTCGTTATCCCATCGGCGATTTTGTTTATGGGAAAACTTATTCCGCTGAGGATACCCAACAACATTTTACAGCTCTGGATGAGCTACCCATTAAACTGACCGAATTGGTTGGAGAATGGGGCGATGATCGACTCGATACGCCATACCGCCCCGGTGGCTGGACAGTACGTCAACTCATACATCACGTGGCCGATAGTCATATGAATGCCTATGTTCGCACGAAGTTGACTCTTACAGAAGACAATCCCACGATCAAGCCTTACGAAGAAGGCGAATGGGCAAAACTGGCTGATAGCCTGCTCGATATAACTCCATCGCTGGTCATTCTCCGAACTATGCATGTGCGCTGGGTTGCTATCTTTAGATCGTTGAGCGAGAGAGACTTCGAAAAAACTTATTTCCACCCCGGCAGTCAACGTTCATTTACACTACGTGAAGTTGTGGCACTGTATGTCTGGCACGGCGAACACCATTACCAGCACGCCTATCGCCTGGCCGAACGGAACGGTTGGAGGTGAAAAAATGTATAATAAGTAATAATGAGGCTGGTAAGTTGTCTGCCATTGTGCATTATTCAATTTCCATTATTCAGTAAAAAGACATGCAGGAACTCATCATTTTACTGGTTTTTGCGGCTGCTTCAGCCTATCTGGGATACCGTATTTATCGGAATTTTTCGAAGAAACAGGCGGGTTGTGGAAAAGGATGTGGTTGTGCTACAGACGCTAACGCGTCTCGTTCGACTAAACGAAGAATAACTGCGTAGACGTTACGTAACATTTTGTTAAGCCGATGGTTTTGTTGATGCAATGAATGCTCAACGAATCATCGGTTTTTTTATTCTCCTCACCATCACGTCTTTACTTGATGGCTGCAAACGTGTGCGACCAGAAGCGCCAGCCGCTGAAGCATTTGAGCCGCCTGTTTTAAGTCCCGTGTCGTACATGGCGGGAAATATTTCGTTTAATATTCGCGACCTGGAGCGGAAAATTAATAATGGACTTCCCACTACGTTGGTTACCGAAGAAACCTTTGAAGGTAAGAAAGGAGAGTCGTGGCGGTTGCGTGTCGAACGTACCGGCCCAATCACAATTCGTTACGAAAACCGACGGGTATTCATGTCGGCTCCTCTTCAGGTTTGGTACACCAATCCAATTGGTCTACGAAAAAGCGAGAAGCGAAAAAGCCGCCCACTATGTGCTTTGGCTGTAAATTTTACTAGTCCGGTTGGAGTAGGGCCCAATTGGCGATTATTGACACAATCGAAATTTGAAGAATATCAGTGGATTGAAAAACCGTCGGTTAAACTATTGGGTATTAAAATCAGCGTTCAGAAAATTGCCGAAAAAATACTGGACAAACGACGGGCCGATATTGAGGATGCTATCGATAAGGCGGTGTATAAGGGGCTCCGGCTCGATAAGGAAGTAGGTAAAATCTGGCGCGATATGCAGAAGCCACTACGTATCAGCCGGGTACCTGAAAACATCTGGTTGCTGCCAAAGCCATTCAGTATTGCTGCCGCTCCAGTTTATGGGAATAAACAACGAATTTCGGTGCCGATTCAGATTGCGTTTCGAGTCGATACGCGCATTGGCCCAGAACCCAAAGTCGATACGTTGGAGCGACTTCCTAAATTATTGCATCGTAATGCGCTGCCCAAAGCGGCACGGCTGGAGGTTCTGGCGTTTATCCCGTATACCGATGTGAATAACGTATTGTCGCGCACACTGGAAAAGGAGAAATTGAACCTAATAGGCGGAAATCTGAAAATTAAAAGTGCAACCATTTACGGGAGTGGCAAGAAATTAATTTTGAAAACAGACGTGGCTGGTGCCGTAAATGGTACGCTTTATTTTCACGGAATGCCAGCTTACGATACGCTGACAAATACGCTACGTATCAAAGATGTTGATTTCGACGTAGAGACGAAGGAACGTTTGTTTCAAACAGCCGACTGGTTGCTTCATGATAATTTGCGTGATACAATTCAGGCGGCTATGGTAGTGCCACTACGTCAACAGATTACCAGTATTCCGGAGAAAATAGAAACGGCATTTTCGAATGCCAAAGCGGGCAAAAAGACCGCCCTCGATATTGATACGTTTCGGCTTGTACCTCAGCGTATTGTAGTACGTCCCGACGGTGTTCAGTTGCTGATTAAAGTACGGTCGAAAATAGCGGTGAAGGTAAAGAAATTGTAAATTGACTATTCGTTTTATTTGGGTGCAACTGATTCAATTTCAGCTAGATAGCTTCTGTGCTACGTAGCGAAGTAACGTAGCACGCTGAAAGTTACTACGTTTAAGTACTACGTTGCTGGATTCCAACGCCAAAGATACTGACAGGCCGTAGTTCGATAAGGTCGCCAGTTATCGGCAATCTGATTGACAACTTTATAAAGTGCCCGACCGGTTAGATTTTGGGTCTGGTCTTCATAAGCCCGAATAACACGCTGACGAATCACTAAATCGTCGATAGGAAATACATCCGGCCGCCCAAGTACGAACATCAATAACATCTCAACTGTCCATCGACCAACGCCCTTTATCGGAGTTAGATATTGGACAATTTCTTCATCGGTCATTCCGTCCAGATACAACCGATCTATAGCGTTTTCTAAAGAGAACGTAGCAACACTCTGCAGGTAGTTAATCTTCTGAGAAGACAGACCGGCGCTACGTAGTTCTTCTGTCGTTTTCAGAAGTAATGCTTCTGCATGGGGGTAATTATCCGGGAAAAGGGCACGGAAACGGGCAAAAATGGCATCAGCCGCCTTCACCGAAATCTGTTGTGAGACAATGCTTTCGAGTAGAGCGAGATAAACATCGTCGGCATAGTTTGTGAAAATTTTAGGCACGGCTGTTTCCGCAATGATGCGGGCCATGACCGGATCTTGCGCTAAATGGGTTAGAATATCGGATTCAGATAGTTGCATTTTTCGCAGTTGAGAGTTCCTGACGAACTATCTTATGAAGATACATCTTTTCCCAACAACCGTTTCATACGGCCAATTATCCGATTGAACAATCACTTGTGTCAATTGAACCAATACTGAGTCGGTACAGGTAAAAGCGAACTATAAGTTTGCATAGGCTTTCGAGACAAACAGTTGCAGAGAGCTAAATCTTCCTCTTTTTCTAAACAACAAAAACAAATGACACGATTAACTACTTTTTGCCTGGCCAACGTAATGATGGCGATAATAGGCACTACTACACTGGTCTCAGCTCAATCTTCTGCCCGTCGGACAACACCATCCAGCCAGACTAAACAAACTACACAAACCCGGCCTTCAGTACGTCAGGCCCCATTAACTCCAGCTAAATCAGTAAGTACTGCTCCGGCTAAACCTGCTCCAGAACAGTCTGCTTCTGTCCAGCCTGCTGTAAGTCAGACAAAAACGGAGCCCGTGACTACGTCAGCTTCACAGGCAGCAGTTCGCCGTCAATCATCAGCACAGCCTGCCCGTAGCGTTTCGAATCGGTCTGTTGGGGCGCGTGCCAAGTACTTGAATTTAGGCATTGGTCTGGCTACGTATTATGGGGGCGGAGTACCCATAGGGCTGTCGTATGAAGCCAGTCTGAAAAGTAACAAGAACTTCTCCGTAGGCGCTTCTCTCGATTACTTCCGGTATAATTACGGATATTATTCGAGCCATTACAATTTCATTTACGCTGGCGCTCGCGCTTCGTATCACCTCGGAGAAGCGTTGAATACACAAAACGATAAATTTGATCCGTATATCGGGGCAACCTTGGGGTTCCGCTACGCTGGTTATAGCGATTCGTATGGTTATGATTATTCCTATGGCAGTAGCTACAATAGTGGTCTATATCTTGGTGTACATCTGGGTTCCCGGTTTATGTTTAGCGATAAAATTGGCGCCTTTGCCGAAGTGGGCTATGGTGTATCGGCTCTAAAATTGGGGCTGACCGCAAAATTTTAACGATTACAAACAATCTGAACAACAAAGAATATGAAAACAACCAGACACATCCGAACAGTTCTCCGTAGCGAGCGGGCCCGCCTGCTGGGTATGGAAACGGTAATTGCTCGCCCAGTGCGACGTACTGCGACGTTCGTAACCAGACGATAGAACAAATTCATAAATGCGTATTTTGGGAAAAGCTCGGCCAAAACCGGGCTTTTCTTGTTACGTCGGTTCTGGAAAACCATATTTTGAATAACTTGCCGCTACGTATAAGTTGCTACGTATTGTAGTGTTTTTGCATGACAGGTTTTTCTTCACTAACGGCAATTATTACCGGAGCCGGACAGGGTATAGGATTTGCAATTGCCCGTGCACTCGTTGAGCAAGGTGCTAACGTAGTAGTAAATGATTTCGATGCTACGTTAGCAAAACAGGCAGTTAGCACCATTCAACAGGAAACCACCGCTAAGCAGGCAGGGCGTTGTGAAGCTTTCCCCGGCGATGCTTCTGACGTAGTGTTTATTCAACAACTGGTCGATTATGCTGTTGAGCAATTTGGCGAGGTCAATCTGGCTATTGCCAATGCCGGAATTACCATTTTCGGCGATATTTTTACCACAACCCCTGAGGCTTTCCAGAAAATTGTTGATTTAAATCTGCGGGGCAGTTTTTTTCTGGCTCAGATAGCCGGTAAGCAGATGCGGGAGCAAGGGCGAGGGGGAAGTGTCCTGTTTATGTCGTCGGTGGTGGGGCATCAGGCGCACCCCGGTTTGCCGGTCTATAGCATGACAAAAGCCGGATTGGAAATGCTGGCGAAACAATTGGTTATTGATTTTTCGCCACTGGGCATCAATGTCAACTCCATCGCACCGGGGGCAACCCTCACCGAGCGAACCTTAGATGACCCAACGTATATACCCATCTGGTCGCGCATTACACCTATGGGCCGCCCAGCTACTGTCGATGATATTACCAATGCTGCATTATTTCTTATAGCCCCGGCATCTCGGCACATTACTGGTCAAAGTCTGGTTGTTGATGGCGGTTGGACAAGTGTAGGTATCCCGCCGAAATAACGTTGACTGATTGAATTGTTGAGTGATTGACTATGTAAATTGACGAAAAGCTTATTCAATCAGTCAACAAATTCAATCATTTTCTCCCCAACGTAATAAGAATTACGCCACCGAGTGAGACTAGGGCACCGAGAAAAGATTGTTGAGAAAAGATTTCACCAGCGAATAGGGAACCTAGCAGCATGGCTACAACCGGATTGACAAAGGCATACGTAGCAACCAATTGAGGAGGTGCGTTTCGGGCAAGCCATGAATACGACGAAAAACCAATGATGCTGCCAAAAATGACGAGGTAAATCATGGAGCCGATGGCTTTGGCTGGGGCATCCAATATACTAAGAGGAGTGACGGGTTCAACCGCCAGACTGAGCAGCAATGTAGCAAATCCACCCACAAGCATTTGAATACCACTCGAAACGGTTGCTGACGGTAACGTAAGTCGGGGCGTCATCAACGTACCGATAGCCCAGGCAAAATTACCCAGAGCAATCAGGCCAGACCCGATTAGTTTTGCATCCATTCCCCCCGCAGCTTGCAATTTATCTGGTTTGACGAGCAGAAAAATACCGATCAGTCCAACGGCCAATCCTGCCAGTGCCAGATTGCTTGGGCGTTTTTTGCCAAATGAGAACCAGTTGAGCGTTAACAGATAAACAGGTAATAACCCCCCTAATAAAGCCGCCATTCCGCTGGGTACATATTGCATCCCTATCGAAAGGCAGCCATTGGAAATAGTAAGCAGTATAATTCCCAGTGTACCCGCAGAACGCCACTCCTGCCAGGTAGGGCGCGACGTACCTGTTAGGCGGGCATAGCTATACAGTAAGATACCTGCCACTATATACCGAGCCCCAACCATATATAAGGGCGGCATTCGCTCGGTCATGAAATGAATAAAGAGGTAAGTGGAACCCCAAAGGATATAGACCGAAACTAAATTTGCCCAAAGTGTGATACGATTGGGCGTTGGAACGAGAGGAGAACTAACGGCTTGCATACAACTGACAACTATTGCTGTTGCTAACGCAAAATTATTGTATTTTTCTCCTATTGTCACTCATTTTTTTGTTCTGGATGAGATAGGTTATGAAAATTATTAGCAAAATTTTATTTGCTAATAATAGTTGGTTAACCAGATGTGTCAGGCTGGTAGATAGTTATGTATTCTGGTTCCGATAAAAAAATGTCGAACTGTAACAGGTACCAGTAGCTATCAGAAGTTGATTAAAGTGCGTCTGGTTTTGATTTTTTTGTGGGGAATAATAGCTTCTTATCGTAAAAAAACGCGCTGTAAGGCGCCCCAGAGCCGCTTTTTGAGATTCTGATCGGCTTCGATAGTGGGGAGGGAGTCGGCCATCAGGAACGTAATACCCTCGAACCGAACGGGCGAGTACCGATCCATCATAATATCCAGATTGAGCCGTTCGAATGGTACGCCGAATGTAATGAAATGATGGATGTGTTTGCCACGTAGCAACTCCGCAAAATTTATGTCCTTTACACCGTGTAGATTAAGTAAATCTACACCATCAACATTGAGGTTTACAGCTTTTAGTATTTTTTCCAGAAAGAGCAGATTGCTTGGGTCCAGTTCTTCATCGGCCAGCAGTAGTACCTTATGATTCAATTGCGGCATACGCGGTTTGGGCTGAATTGGAGGTAGAACAGACGGAACAACAGGGCGAGGTGCAGGCTCTGGCAATGGTTCTGGTACGCTGGCTTGCGCAATAACTATTGACGGAATTGATACGGCTATTTTACGTTCAATCAGTTCTGTTTCTGAGACTGTTACGTTCAATGCAATTGTTTCTAGCGCAGTAGGCAGGTCAGTATCCGTAACGATTGACGTAACGTCGACTTCTGCTACGTCGTCTCCCCACGATTCGCCAGATACCCGGAAAAGCTGATCGGGTTGATAAAGTGTTTGATAAAAATTCTTAACAGACATTTCTTGTATTGTTACGTTTGCGGATGTACTCGACAAAGTAATTGATTAGCGCATGGCCTGCACACACTCAGCTACTTTATCTGTATTAATAACATCGACGCCTACTTTTTTCAGTTGTTTCCAGGCATTCGGATTATCGGGAATTGCCCAGAAACGTATCGGTTTTTTATCGCCGTGTGCCCGTTTAATCACACGCTTAAGCTTTTCGCGGTCAACATCTGACAGTTCGCCCTCGCCATTCCACTGAGAATATAACCGAAAATTATCGCTGATAAGTGCTATATGCTGGAGCGTTTCCTCGTCATAGACTTCGCTGGGTCGCCCATCAAACTGGAGTATTGGGTAATCGAAGAAAACAGGAATTTTAGGCCGATTACCACTGATAACTACCTGAACAGCTTTTGCATTGGCCGCTCGGTTAAATGAAGGCAGATTTTGCTGAAGCAGTTCCACCAGTTTGGGCAGCACATCGGCTGGATTGTCTTTAATATCGACCACCAGCGAGAACGTATAATCCCGGTCGGCACTGGGCTTGCCTTTATGTTGGGTAAATAGAGCCGCAATCGGTTTCAGGTAGAGGGAATCCAGCGTTGGCGCATTGGGTTTTGGCTGGTCATGTGAAACAACTAACGTACCATTTTGAAGCCAGACATCGGCCTCAATAAAATCGGCGCGTTGCTCGTAGGCATCGATAAACGGACGCGGTTTTTCGTAATCGTTGTGCGAATGGATTTTCTGAGCGAAAGTGCTTTGGGAAACTATAGCAAGGAATAGTAAGTGTATAATAAAGGGAATACGTAGCATAATGGAATTGGTTTTAGGATCAGAAGTACTTGTTGTCGAGTTATTTTAAAGCAACCTGATATCGTTAAAATCAGAATAAAAACGAAAGATCAAAAATAGGGTGATTTTTGGTCTGTTGTCTGTAGCGGATTAGATGTTTCCGCAAATTTAGTCGGTAAATTAAACGGCAGAATTTATAATGTCAAATGGCTTGCTGGTCAACTGTTTAGAAATTATATATTATTATTTTACAAATTTTTAACTGAAAAGTTATCAATTCAATATGTGCCAATTTTTTATTTTAAATATACTTGTGGGGGATTTTTATTGTTAACTGTATGGAATATTGTAAACTGATACTTGCAGTCATTTTTCTAGCAAATCATTGTAGTGCACAAACGCAAAAAGGAAATAGGCTCATTAGTGGCTCACTTTCGCTTAATTACAATCGGCAAAAAGAGCCGCTTTTTGATAAACATGCAATTCCCGACAACGTAATAATAAAATGGAATCCAATAGTTAGCGCTACAGCAGGGCGTTTCTGGAAAGATAACTGGCTAATGGGGCTGAGCTTGTCGGGATCTTCTTCAACGTATCACCAGAGTCAGGAGTCAAGTAGTTTTGAATCAACTAATAAATCGTCTCAATCTGCGTTTACTGTTACTCCATTTGTACGTCGCTATTGGGCTGTACAATCGGTTTACCTTTTTGCTGGAGCTGGCTTATCATTAAACAGTTATAGGGCAACCGCTAACGGATTTGTTAGAAATTTAGGAACGATTACAGTGGATGATCAATCGAATTCGGGATTTTCGGTTAATCCGCGTCTGGAAGTTGGGCTAACGTATTTTTTGGCCAATCGGCTAGGAATACAGTTAGTGGCCAGCGCAGATGCATTACCTATCAATGCTGCAGGTGTAAGCGCCGGGCTTATTTACTCAACAGGAAGTGTCCCAAATAATCGTGCATCAGACGAGAGCAATAGTAACCAATTGCAAGCAGGAAAGTGGGTTTTGGAAGGTAGCTTTGGAATGGGAAACGGGCGGGAAAGCCGAACTTCGTCAGCAGGGACGTATGATTATTCAAGCAACTCTCAGCGGTATATGATTAGTCCATCAATTGGTTTTTTTCTTAAAAACAGGAATTTGATAGGTGTTGCGTTGCCATTTACCTATTCAACAACCAATTATAATTCGAAAAATCAACAGGCACGTAGCGACGAGTGGTGGCAGATTGGTATCACCCCCTATTTTCAGCATTATTGGGCAGCGGCTCGATTAACTCCTTACACACGAATAAGTACCGGCTATGTTTATTCGAACAATATAGCTAGCCGTGGCAGTAGTATTAATGCTGGCATAGATGTTGGTCTGGCTTATATGGCGGGGCAACGGTTTAATATCGAAACCTCCCTCGCAAGCGCAAACGTAACCTATGCATGGGATAAATTAACCAGCTCAGAACTCCAACGTAGCAATTGGGGAGCCGGTGTCAAAGGCGGTATTAGCGGAAACATTGCCATTCGTTACGTATTCCAATAGATTTCCTTTTGCTTGCCATTTGGGCCTAATACGCTATTTTTGGCAATAGTAAACTATATATTTACGAATACTCGACAAGTATTTTGGTCATGTTTCGTCATTATATAGAGATTAATGACACTATCTATTTACAATGGGTTTACTACAGGGAAAAGTTGCGTTAATTACGGGAGCATCGCGTGGTATTGGCCGGGCTATGGCTCTGAAATTTGCTAAGGAAGGGGCCACGGTTGCTTTCACGTATTTATCGAGCGTTGAAAAAGGGCAGGCGCTGGAAGAAGAACTTCGGGCATTTGGTGGCCAGGCAAAAGGTTATCGTTCCGATGCGTCGGACTTTCAGGCAGCCGAAGCACTTATTAGTCAGGTGATTACCGATTTCGGGAAGCTCGATGTGCTCATCAACAACGCTGGTATCACGAAAGATGGTTTGCTAATGCGGATGTCGGAAGAACAATGGGACAGCGTTATTACCGTTAATTTAAAGTCGGTGTTTAACCTGACCAAAGCCGCCATCAAACCAATGATGAAAGCAAAAACTGGGTCGATCATCAATCTGACATCTGTGGTTGGTATTCGGGGCAACGCTGGTCAGGCCAATTATGCCGCTTCAAAAGCCGGTATTATTGGCTTTACCAAGTCGGTTGCACTGGAGCTGGGGTCGAGAAATATTCGCTCCAATGCCATTGCTCCCGGTTTTATTGAAACAGAAATGACTGGCGAAATCAACGAAAAAGCCCTCGAAGACTGGAAACAACAGATTCCGATGAAACGTGGTGGCCAACCCGAAGAAGTTGCCGATTGTGCCGTTTTTCTGGCTTCCGACCTCTCCCGCTATATCACCGGACAGGTGCTGCAAGTGGATGGCGGAATGTTAACTTAGTATTAGAAGTGAGGAGCGAGAATCCATCCGGTTGCAATACATTTTGCGCCAGCCATTCTCACTCCTTGCTCCTCGCTCCTTAAAAAAAATGGATTTTATTTTTCAATCCTCACCCTGGTGGATTCTTGTATGCCTGCTCGTAGGAGCAGCGTATGCCTTTGCTATGTATCAGCCTCTGCCGCGCCTGATGGCTGGCGGAGGAAGCACCTCCGTGGGTGGTTTTGATAAACGCACTACGTATGGTTTGGCGGCTTTACGGTTTATAATCGTCAGTTTTTTGTGCTTTCTACTGCTGAATCCGCTGATTCGGAATACACGCACAATCACTGAAAAACCGAAAGTTGTGCTGGCCGTTGATAACTCCGAATCGGTAGCGGCTGCAGGCCGCCCGACGCTCAATCAGGCATTGGCTGGTTTGCAGACGCTACGTCAGCAATTGACCGACAAAGGGCTCGACGTAGCGATACGTACCTTTGGCGATACCGTTGCCGAGGGCAGTAATGACCTGACTCAGATTCCATTTACCGAACGAACAACCGACCTGTCGGGATTGCTTTCTGGAATTCGTTCCGATTATGAAGGCCGTAATCTGACCGACGTAGTGTTGGTGTCGGATGGTATTTTCAACAAAGGGCTTTCGCCCACGTTTGGCCAATATCCATTTGCTGTACAAGCGGTTGGTTTGGGCGATACTGTTGCTAAACGTGATGTTCAGCTTCGGGGTGTAGTAGTTAACCGAATTGCATATCTGGGAAATCAGTTTCCGGTGCAGGCCGAAATAGTCAGTAATGGTTTTCAGGGACGTAGTGCGGTGGTCGTGCTTCGCCAAAACGGTAAAGAGTTGGGCCGCCAATCGATTTCTTTTGGTAAGAATGATACGTTCAATCAGGTAACGTTTAACACGACAGCTACGCAAAAAGGTGTTCAGCACTACGTAGTAGAAGTGTTGCCACAAACCGGCGAATTCAGCACCCGTAACAACAAGCAGGATGTGTATCTGGACGTAATCGATGGAAAAGAAAAGGTGCTCTTATTGGCACTCGCTCCGCATCCAGACATTAAAGCGATCCGAACTATTCTGGAACGAAACCAGAACTACGAGCTTGATATTCGCATGCTGACCGGCACCCCTGCCGATGCTCCGCCAGTACCTGACAAAGTATACGATCTGCTGATTCTGCACCAGATTCCAGATAATGGTAGTGTAGGCAATACGTTGGTTCAGAAATATTTAGCTCGAAATACACCTACGTTGTTCATTTTGGGTAACCAATCGGCAGTTGGGCCATTCAATACGTCGAATTCGGTGATGCAGATTGCCGTTCAGGCCAATCAGAGCGATAAAGTGACAGGGGCATTTAATCCGGAATTTAAACAACTGAATCTGGATGCCGATAAATTAGCTATTCTCTCGAAATTTCCGCCTTTACTGGCTCCTTATGGCGAATTCAAATTACAGCCGGGCAGCGAGGTAGTGCTTTGGCAACAGGTTGGAAGTGTCCGTACAACCAAGCCACTATTGGCACTGAACGTAACAAGCCCGCGCAAAACGGCGGTACTGGCAGGTGAAGGACTCTGGGGCTGGCGACTGGAAGAGTTTGCGTTGACCGATAAGCAGGACGTAGTAGACGAACTCTTTCAGAAGGTTATTCAATTGATTTCGGTGAAGGAAGATCGACGCAAGCTGCGTGTGTATCCGATTCGGAATGAGTTTGTAGCAGGCGAGAAAGTGATTTTTGAAACGGAGATGTATAACGACATTTACGAAGAGGTGTTCGATAAACCTGTTCGGTTGGAAATCGCTGATGAAAAAGGTATTACCCGTTCGTATAATTACACGCCAACCGCCACCAATCGCCGTTTCGAAATCAGTCGTTTGCCCGAAGGAGCGTATCGGTTCAAAGCTACGGCCAGCATAAATAACCGTTCCGAACAATCGTCGGGGCAGTTTGTGGTTCGTGATCTTCAACTTGAAGCCATCAATACTACCGCCGATCATGGAATGCTACGTCAACTAGCGCAACAGTCTGGTGGACAGTTTTATACGGCTAATCGTATCAATGATTTAGTACGTAATCTGGGCACCCGTTCAATTCCGGCACGGCTGACAAGTACAGAGGAAATGAATGAACTGATTAACTGGCGCTGGCTATTTTTTCTGGTGCTCACATTGGCCGCCGTCGAGTGGGGTCTTCGGAAGTTCTACGGTGGATACTAGGCTCAACGCATTACAAAAGATTAACGCAGTTATGCCGTTCAGCACTTGTCCACTCAATACTACGTAGTGTTTAATACGTTACCTGTGTCTGATTGGCTTCAAGTTGTTTGATCTGTGATGCATAAGGACTATTCATCGCTTCACGGCCAAAAAGCGGGTTGCTACCGATATATAGTTTCCGGAGATTTTTTATCGACAACACAACCGATGGGAATTCCTGTAAGTTGTTATTATTCAGCGATAATTCGTCAAGCGATGGTAGAGAGCTAAGTACGTTCGGTACAACAGTATACCAGTTGTAACCCAGATCAAGAACACGCAACTGTTGAAGCCGTTGAAAAGAGGTTGGTAATTGGCTTAAACGGTTATGATGAGCGTATAACACCTGAAGTCGGCGGAGTTTCGATAAAGACGTGGGTAATTCTTTCAGATCGTTATGGGCAACCGCCAATTGTTCCAGCCGTTTCATCCGCCCAAGTTGAGGAGGAAGCACAGTCAATTTGTTGTAGTATAAGTCAAGGACTTTAACGTGTTTGAGCCGTTTGATAGTTTTAGGAATGGTCGTTAATTCTGCATTGTATAAGTTCAAATCATTTAGGCTTCTCATCCGACGTAACGTTCTGACATCAAGCTCTTTCAGTTTATTATTGCCCATCCAAAGACTTTCTAGCCGACGATTCTGACGAACAGATTCCGGGATTTTGGTCAGTTTGTTACCCTGCAAATTGAGCGATTGAAGGTGTTTATTTCGAGTAATAAATACACTGTCGTTGGGTATTACGTTGTACAGTACGCTTAGGCGTTTCAGAGTGGGAATGTCGGAGGTAAGACGGGCTGGAAGTTCGTGGAGCGCATTTTTAGATAAATCTAGTTCCTCCAGATTTGGGAAACGATAAACAATTTCGGGAACAGCCGTTAAATCCAATTGGTTAAAGGCGAGCATCTTTACCGTGTCGGGGCGGGTTGTGCTCTCAGCGGCTTTGATCGTACTGATGATGCCTTTTCCTTTACGAACGGTGCGGGGAGCAGCATACGTTTTACCGTACTGCATCATGGTCATAACCCGGAAAGCAACAGATCCGGTAGCTGGGTAGGGTGTAGTTGCATAGAATTCATGAAAACACGTTTTCATGGGTGAGAGTATGGAATCCGGAAGCGGCCGATCTGTACTTAAAAAAGCCCAGTTTATGACTCCATCGGGTCCATAATATTCATATACCATTACGCTAAAGCCTTTTTGCGGTACGTCAGTACGTTTTTTCATAAAAGCCTCCAATTGTTTATGGCGTTCGCGCATGGCATCAAAGGCTCCCTTGGGCTGCTTTTTGAGAAGTTCGGTCAACGGGGTGTGCTTTTTGTCCAGTGCTGATAGACTTACCTGATAGGCAGCCGTATCGCGCAGAAGCACTACGTTCACCTGAGCTTGTACCGTAAGCGAAAAGAGCGTAAATACCAGAAAAAATAAGGGCCTTTTCATAGAAACGTAATTTTTAGGTAAATAACGATATTTATAGTTTTAAAATATAAAAAAGAACCGGAATTCACCGGATTTAGGGATTAAGCAGATTTTACCCCGTTACTAAACGAGATGAAAAAAAACTTCGAATTCCATAAATCCGGTTAATCCCGGTTCAACTTTTTTTAGTTTTTGTTGCCACCACCTGCTGAAGCTGGCTGCGGTTGTTTCTCGTTTTTCTCGGCCATTTTCTTCGCAGCTTTAGCGAAGTCACCAGCTTTGATAGTTACCAGTTTAGCTGGATCGATGTGCTTTTTCACGGCTGCGTTAATCTGCTCTGGTGTAAGGGCTGCGATCTTTTTATCGAGGTCAGCCTCAAATGCCATACTACGATTTATATACAGGTTATTGTTCAGCATGAAAGCCAGAGCCGGGTCTTGAGCCAAAGTGACCTGACGTTCCTGTAAAAACCCTTTTTTTGCTTCTTTCACCTCATCAGCGCTAAAACCCTGTGTCCGCATCTTGTCGAGTTCTTCGCGGAATGCCTTTTCGAGCTTTTCGGCATTCTCAGGATTGTACATAGCATAGGTCATGAAGGTGCCAAATTTATCCAGCGAACTAGCATTTACCTGTGAGCCTACGCCGTAACTAAGTCCTTCTTTCTGCCGAATACGGGCCATCAGGCGGGAGCTAAGGGCGCCACCGCCGAGCATGTAGTTGCCGATCATAAGTGCTGGATAATCGGGGTCATCATCGCGGATTGCCATGTTGAAACCCGATATTAAAATAGCATTCGCTTTATCCGGGGTTTCCAGTGCTTGGGTTTCCGACTTGACAGGTTTCACTACGCTGGCGATGCGGGTAAACGGTTTTTTTGCCTGCCACACCCCAATTTCGTCCATAATGGTTTTGCGAACTGGGGTTTCATCAAAATCACCTATAATGGCCATTGTTGCGTTCTGGGTACCGTAAAAATCGCGATGGAATTCCTTTAATTGATCGATGGTCATTCCTTTTAGGGTCGCAATTTGCTCGTCAAAAGTCTGAACGTACCGTACATCTTCTTTGGCGTATGGATTAACCGTGCGGGTGTACAGGTTGCTTGCCTGAGCCGATGGTTCCGAACGCTGCGATTCAATCTGAGCAATTCGTTCCTGACGAAGTTTTTCAAATTCGCCAGCGTCGAAAACTGGGTTTTTCAGGATATCGCCAACTAACCGTATCACCGCGGGGAGGTTTGCTTTATCGGTTTTAATTGATACGTTCATCTGATTACCACCACCCGATACGCCTACCTGCGCTTTTAGCTTATCCAGTTCGTCGCGAATCTGCTGGCGCGTACGATTAGAAGTACCTTTATCAAGCATAGCGGCCGTCATGGTACTGATCAACCCTTTATTCATCAGGCTTTTCTCGTCGCCATAACGTAGCGTCAGTCGGGCATTTACTTCGTTGCCTTTGGTTAATTTAGGCAACATGGCCAGTTCGATGGTATTCGGCAATTCGATACGTTTGGTGCGACCGTCGATATTGGCAGGAGAAGCATCAAAGGCTTCGCCCTGAGCTACTACAGCCCGGCCTTTGTAGCCCTCAACCATTGCCGCTACGTCGGGAGAGTCAGGAACTTCTGTGCGGTCGGGTGTAGCATCAGGAACGAAAAGACCAACTGTGCGGTTCGACGGTTTGAAATAATATTTGGCGATACGTGCTACGTCGGCAGGAGTTACTTTTTCGAGCCGGTCGCGGTATAGAAAGCCAAGACGCCAGTCACCAGAAGCAATGTGTTCGCTAAGTGCAACGCCAACGTTTTCTGTATTGCGGAATTCGAGTTCAACATCCTTCAACAGTTTCGCCTTTGCCCGATCCACTTCAGTCGACGTTGGTGCATCGATGGCGACAGAATCCAACGTATTAAGCAGTGCAGCCTTCGCCACATCCAGCGATTTTTCTTTCAGCAACTCAGCCGCAAAATAAACGATACCTGGCTCTTTCAACGCGAACGTATAACCATACTGACTCGACGCTTTTTGGGTTTCCACCACTTTTTTGTAGAGACGGCCAGCTGGTTTGCTAGTCAACAATTCAACCAGAACGTCCATCGTTGGGTAATCGGCGTGCGATCCGGGCATAATATGATAGGCTGCCGCTACTACTTTCGTATCGCCTACGCGCTGGAGCGTTACGTTACGTTCGCCGTCCTGCACAGGCTCGATGGTGTGCGAGGTTACTAATTCACGCGTTGGCCGTTGAATAGCACCGAAAGACTGACTGATCAACGCCAGCGTTTTGGCTTCGTCAATCTTCCCGGCAACCACCAGAACTGCATTATCAGGCTGATAGAATTTTTTGTAGAAAGCCTGCAAATTCTCAATCGGTACCTTCTCAATATCGGAACGGTTACCAATAGTCGCTTTACCATAGTTGTGCCACAGGTAAGCCGACGAAATAACGCGCTCTCTCAGAATGCGTTCCGGTGAGTTTTCGCCCCGTTCAAACTCATTACGTACTACCGAAAATTCAGAGGCAAGGTCTTCCTTCTTGATGAATGAGTTAATCATCCGGTCGGCTTCCATGTCGATCGCCCATTTCAGGTTTTCGTCGTTGGCGGCCAGCGTTTCGTAATAGTTGGTTCGGTCGAGCCAAGTGGTTCCATTGAAATCAGCACCATGGTCAGATAGTTCCTTCGCTACGTTGGGGTGTTTTGGCGAACCTTTAAACACCATGTGTTCGAGCAGGTGAGCCATGCCCGCTTCGCCCAGACCTTCGTGCCGCGAACCAACCAGATACGTAATATTAACAGTAATGGTAGGTTTTGATGGATCGGGGAAAAGCAGGACTTTAAGTCCGTTTTTGAGATTGTATTCAGTAATACCTTCTACCGATGCGCCTTTGGTGACGCCTGCTGGTAACGTAACAGCAGCCGGCTTGTTTTGCGCTGTAACGAGGGAAAGATTCCCTACCAACAACGTAGCAGCTATCAGTCCTGTGCGTTTCAATCCAGTATGAATTGCGCCAGGCCGATGAAAAGGTGATTGCATAAAAAAATAGTTAGGATGAGTATGTTAAACTAGTCGTATAGTTACGAATAAAAGGATAAATCAAGCCTTTGTCAATTGATTTTATACATTTTTAACGAAAACGCTGATGAGCGGTAGGTTAACTTTCGAGCCAATGTTTAAATGCGCTGGATTTTTCTTTACTAATCAACACTTCCAAATTATTATTCGGACTTTTTAGAAAAGCGAGTAATTTACTACTGTCGTAATGCCGATATCCCGAAACAGCATTGAGTTGAATGAGAAATTGTCGATTGGCGCGGAAAAAGCAAGCTGGGTCAACCAAATCTTCCAGCTCGTCGAGTGTTTTGTAATCGGTTACTAATTTCGTGCCGTCGGTAGTATAGAGATAAATCAGCTCGTTCCGTAGAAAACAGGCAACCTGTTCCTGTGGTATCGAGATAATTTGCCGAAGATGATGACCCGTAAACCGACGTTTGTACAAGGGTGTGGGCGATTGTTCGGTTATCTGGTGCAGAAAATGCCGAAGCTGCTCGCCAAAATCGGACGTACCATTCTGCGCCCACCGATGGTATTTAGTTAGTGCCGCTTTAAGCTCTTCAGGATCAATTGGTTTGAGGAGGTAGTCGAGACTATTGAGTTTAAAAGCCCGAATCGCGTACTCGTCGTAAGCCGTTGTGAAAATGACCGGTACGTTTAGGCTCACTTGCTGAAAAGCTTCAAAACTTACCCCATCAGAAAGCTGAATATCGGTAATGACAAGGTCGGGGAGGGGCTGATTCGACTGCTGGTGCGCGTTGAAATAATCACAAATTGCCTGTACGCTGCCCAGCGGCCCGTCAATCTGAGCGCTGGGTTCCAGTTGCTGCACCAGCTTTTGAAGCTGACGGGCAATTAGCGGTTCATCTTCAATAAGCAGGATGGTCATAAGCACGTAGCGTTTGTCAATCAGTAGGCAAATTAGTTATCAGACGTAACACTATATGATTTACCGAGTAAGCTGACGTTTTAGCAAACCACCGATAAAACTTCCGACGAAGGTTAAAATAATTGAGCCATATAATCCAAACGCTTCCAGTTCACGGGTACCGCTGGTTTGTGGAATAGTTGTAAAAAACGTATAGCTGAGCCAGAGGATGAAAACCTGCAAAATAGCTAGTAACCAGCCTTTTTGAGGTTCAAGAAAACCAATACTGGCGGCTGCTACAGCCGCTAAAAGGTAAGGCAGATGAATCACCGTAGCGTTTTTTATAGCAAGCAATAAAATGAGACTATTAATCAGAATCAGAAGAGTATGAATTAAAAACTGACGGTCGAAAAAATTGCGTTGGTAGCTTGTAGAATTCGATATTTTTCCGGCAATACGTAGTGATTCTGCACGTTCGAAATCCTGCTCAGCTTCGGTAATTTGCTGACGTTGCTGGCGGGCCATACCGCGCCATTGATACGTATCGGCCTGAACGCCTTTCGAATGAAACACGGCTTTGTCGAACTCAAGAAAGGCTCCGTTATAATCGGCCTGTTCATAGAGAATCTGTCCTATTTCCAAATGAAGTTCTGCCACTGTATCATCGTAACTTTCACCTGTTTTTAAGGCAGTTATGGCAGATGCTACGTTGCCCAATGCTCTGTAACACCGAGCCTGATACAGATACGCGACAGTTGATTTTGGATCTTTCGCCAGATATTGATTGAAAAAAGCCAATGCATCCTCGAATTGCTCTTTTGTATACAGTTTAATACCGACCTGTAGTTTATCGAAATCCTGTTCCGACGTAGTACGTAAATCCGCATAGTAGCGTAAGTAAATTATATACCCAATGAGTGCTACTACAACTAGTATTTCCATTTGTTAATAAACATTAGTTGGTTAACTTTCTGTATACTAAATATTTAACGTAGTGAAATTCTACAGAATACTTAATTAAGCAAAGGAAGTCGCACACAAAACTCTGTTTCATCCTCAACAACGTCAACTGATTGCGTGCTTAAATAGCTATATAACAGCTTTATATTTTCTAACCCCTGCTTGTTCGAAGTTTCCACCTGTCGTTTACGTTGAACAGGGTTGGTGATTGACAAATAGCCATCATGCGCACTGATTGTAACGGTAAGTGGACGTGCTTCGCTGATGGTATTGTGCTTGATGGCATTTTCAATAAGTATCTGAAGCGTAACGGGAACAATTTGCTTATCCAAGGCATCATCGTCAACGTTACAGTTAACAATAAACGCACCGTCGAAGCGGGTTTTCAGGAGTGATACGTAGTTCTTTATAAATGTTAACTCCGTATCGACCGATACAAGTGCTTTCTCTTTGTGTTGCAATACGTAGCGAAATACTTTTGACAACTGTTGCAGAAATTGGCGTGCCAGTGCGGGATTATCGTCAATCAGACTGTCGAGCGATGACAAACTGTTAAACAGGAAATGCGGGCTAATCTGATTTTTCAGGCTATCGAGCTGAACCTGAACCTTTTCTTTCTCAAGCTGAGCTGCACGCAACGCATTTTTTTGCCACTGTTTAAGTAAGTGACTGGCAATAAACCCTAATCCTGTAACAGTGTTTACAGTAAACACCAGCAGGCCAATGATGACCAGAATAGAGCGGTTAAATTGCGTCAATACGTCTGGAAATACGTGCGTAAGAACAATATAGCCAATTGTAAACAGAAGCGTCTTGGCAATTGTCCATCCACCAAACAATTGGACAATGACACGCCATTGAACATTTTTTTCAAAAGGAAGCTTTCGATTCAACCATTCATTAAATCGGTAATGGAAAATCCAGATTAGGTTAAAGACAATGAATGAGACGAAAAATAGAATCACCTGAAGTTGCCAGGAGATGCTGGGAACTACCCATTGTCGACCTACTACGCCCGCCAGCGAAAGCCACAAAAGAACGACTTCGACGTATTTATTGAACTTTATTTTCATGGCTGGCGATAATCATTCCGTCCGACATTTCGATGACGCGGTCGGTTCCTTCGGCAAAATCGGGGTCGTGCGTAACGGCAATAATGGTTTGCCCTTTCTGCGCCAAATCGCGGAAAATCTCGAATACGTTGGCGGTATTGGCTTTGTCGAGGTTGCCGGTTGGTTCATCGCCCATAATAATGGTCGGATCGTTGATTAGCGCGCGGGCAATAGCAACGCGTTGTTGCTGACCGCCAGAGAGTTTGCTGGCTGGTTTACGAGCAAAATCGGCCATGCCAATGATACGTAGCTTTTCCATAGCCCGTTCTTCTACTTCTTTTTCGGGGTATTTTCCAAGTTTTAGGCCCGGTAGCATTACGTTCTGCAAAGCCGAAAATTCAGGAAGCAGAAAGTGAAATTGAAACACAAAGCCAAGATGCTCGTTGCGGAAATGTGCCAGAAAATCCTGACTGCGTCCGGTGAGTTTTGTACCGGCCATCTCAATCTGCCCCTCATATTCGGTATCCATGGTTGACAGTAAATACAATAGCGTTGATTTACCACAACCCGATTTACCAACAATCGACAGAAATTCACCTTTTTGAACCGTAAACGTTACGTCCTTCAACACCTGAAATTTATCAGGATCGTAGAAGTATTTATTTACATGATTCGCTGAAAGAACAGTATTCATATGTGATGTATGATGTATGATGTATGATATATGGTGTATGAAATACAAATTGGAAGAAGTGGAAAATACATTCTACATCATACATCTAAACTTATCCTCGCAATATCGAAACCGGGTCGACCTGTGCGGCTTTTCGGGAGGGGAAAAAGCCTGCCAGTACGGTTGTGATAACGCCGAACAAAATGCCCATTACGTAGTATTTTACATCGAAAATAACCGGAAATGTTTTGATACTCAGGAAATCACCGGCATCGAACGGCGTTATCGATAAAATATAACTCAATCCGAATCCAATCGCCAAGCCAAGCAGACCGCCCGACAAACCGATAAATACCGCCTGAAACAGAAAAATCGCTACGATGTCGCGCCCGTCGAAACCGGTAGCTTTCAGAATAGCGATGTCCTTGATTTTGTTAATGACGGTCATGTTCATGATGTTGTAAATACCAAAACCGGCTACCACCAGTAGGGTCATCGAAACCACAAACGTCATTACGTTACGTATCTTTTCCCCAGCCAGAATCGCTGTGTTTGCCGTGGCCCAGTCTTCCGTATAATAGCCGTATGAAGCGCGTAATTTCTTGCCAAAGGGAAGGGCTTGCAACGGGTCGACCATTTTAATATGAATGTCGGTAATGTAACTCGGGTCTTTCTGGAGCATTTCCTGCACCGTCGATAGGTTGGCGTAACTCTTCGTATTGTCGACCGTACCGACGCCAAACCCAAACGTACCGACCACGCGCAGAATTCGCGTTCCGCCAGCCGGCCGAGACGTCGGACCGGTTGTTACACTCACTTTATCGCCCACCCGAACGTTGAGTTTACGGGCCAAAACGCTACCCATAATTAATCCATCGGGGTTGGTTTTCAACGTGTTAATAGCACCAGATTTTAACCTCGATTTTAAATTATAAAGCCGATTCTCCCGATCTATGTCTACACCTGAAATGGTGCCTGAAAGCTGGATAGGACCATTGTTATAAAATGCCTGGGTAGCTACCTGTGGCGATACGCCCAGCACCCCCGATTCCTTTTCGATACGTTCGGCAATGGTCATTCCGTTTTTGATACGTGCCTGTTCGTCTTTGGGTTTCTGGTGGTAAATCACGTTGAACTGACCTGGATTCAACTGCTCGATCAGGCCCGGTCGCTGCGTGTTTACTTCGTTATACATCCGAATATGCGGACTCGCATCCAGCGCCGAATCTTCCAGAAACTGGTTGACGCCCTGCATAAATGAGATCATAGTAATGAACATGGCAATGCCGAACGTAACGCCGAGCATCGCAACGAGCGTCTGTCGCTTTTTGGCCAACAGATGCGTTTTGGCAATTTGTGATGCGATACGAAGGTTCATGAATAAAGAGCGAAAGAGTGAAAGAGTGAATGGTGAAAGAGTATACTTAGCTAGTTCACTCTTTCGCTCTTTCACTCATTAATAATAAGTTTTGTCTTCTCCGTCAGGCCGGATTTTACTTCGACGAAATCAAAGTTTTCGGCACCTTTCTGGAATTTAACTTTATGTGGTTTGCCGTCCTGCTCCACCACAACGCTATCAGTTCCGACGACGTACGATTTTGGAATCGTCAGTACGTGTTTGTTCTGGCTGATAATGATATTGGCCTCAACCGTTAGACCGTAGTAGGAATCGGGGCGTTCGCCAACAAATTCGGCATCGACCCGAAACGACTGGTCAGTCCGATTGAGTTTTGGATAAATTTTGCTCACCCGTGCTTTAAAAACTTTGTCAGGGTAAACGTCGGCTTTTAGCACGACTTCCTGACCGTGACGCAACCGCCCGAAATCACTTTCATCAACGGCCAATTGCGCATACAACTGATTCCCGCTGCCAACCAACGCCAGTTGATCGCCGATACGTACTACTTCGCCCGGATCTTTAAATACCTCATAAACCTTGCCCGTTACAAAACTCCGAATGCGGGTGTTACGTCCGGCAACTTCCGAACTAACCAGTTGACTCCGATTATTCGCTACGTCGAGTTGAATCTGATCGCGGCTACGTTGGAAGGTGTTTTGCTGGGCGCGGAGGTTGTTGCGGGAAAGTGTAAAGTTCAATTCGGCCCGCTCCAGTTCTGCTTTCGACGTAGCGTTTTGGGCGTATAACTCACGAAACCGATTATAATTGATCGAATCGTTGGCAAGTCGGGTGCGGGCGTTACGTACCTGCGCTTCGAGTTCAGCCAGTACTGGCGAATTTGCCCCCAGGTTGGCTCGCGCCTGACGATAGGCATTAGCGGCCGCCTGCTGACGCGCATCTTCCGACGCGCTTTCGAGAACAAATAGCAATTGATTCTGGTGAATGGAGTCGCCTTCATTCACCAGCCGTTTCTCCAGTACGCCAGCCGCGTCGGCAGTGACCGTGTATTCGTTACGGGGATACACGTTTCCCGAAGCATAAACAGCCTCCGTCAGCTCCCGATAGGTGGGCGTCGTGCCTTCGTTGGTCCGTTTACAGGAAATGAATAACATAAACGACGCTATTATGTAAAGTGTAGTTCTCATCAATTGGTGAAGTTGTCTGTTTACGATTTACAGATTCCCTATTCACAAAAACCCGTAAGTAATGAGCTGTAAACGAGTTTATTGGCCGTTCCGAATTTGTAAAATTGCCTGATTGATAAATACAGTCGACAGATTGTTAAGATACCGATTCTGCGCTGTCAACGCTTCGTTAAATACATTCAGATACTGGTCATAAGCGAATAACCCCGACCGATATTTAACTAAAGCAATTTGCACATTTTGGGTGCTGAGTTCGTAGTTCTGCCGATTCAAATCAAGCGAACGTACCGCCTGATTATAGGTATTACGAATGTCTTCAGTATCGATTTGTTGTTTGTTACGTTCGTAAACGAGCGCCGTTTCGGCCGCTTTTAGCTGCAAACGGGCACGGTTTAAATTACTGGTACGTAGTCCACCGGTGTAAAGTGGCCAGTTAAATTGTAAACCTGCTACGCCAATCTGATACCAAGGTTGACTCGTATTCAGGAAGTTAATCTGATTCCGTTGGGCTTGTTCTGTATACCGGCCATAAGCTGATAAATTGGGCCACCGTTGTAAACGCTCGCGATTTACCTGCAATTGAGCTAGTTCAATTCGCGCCTGTTGAAGTGTAATCTGCGGACGTTCAACAGGCGCGAGTTCACGAACCGCAACCGATGTGTCAATAGGCCGCGTGGCGAGATTTTCAGAAAGTACTAAACTATCGGTAGGGGCCAGACCGATAATCAGTTTAAGTTGATTCAGATTACGCATGTATGCCAGTTGATTTTGATACAATACGTCGGAAGTTGTCAATTGAACTGAGCGGATGCGGTTGTATTCCAGCGGTTCAATTTGCCCTTTATCAAGTCTGCTACGTGCAATTTGTGTAAGTGTATCGGCAGCCGATAAATTACGTTGAGTAAGCGTGATGGCGGCCTGTGTCAGCAACGTAGCGTGATAAATCCGAGCCGTCTGGGTCGAAACCTCATCCCGCAAAACCAGATTTTGGCTATCCGTAATTTTTAGATTCTGGTCGGTGATACCAATGTCAGCGCGGGCCGGTCGATTTACAATTGGCACAGTCACTTCTGCCCCTGCTGCCAGTACGTAAGGAAGACCAAACTGAAGTGTTCGAAACTCGCCCGGTTTGCCACCCGGCAGAAATTCGGCTGGGACCAACTGAACTGGGAGCGCAAAATTGTAATCGAAATTTGTGAAAAAACGGGCTTGTGGACGTAACGTAGCGCGGACAGCGGTTTGTTGCTGGGCCTGCACATCCCGATTCTGACGAGCGTTCACTACGTCGGGATTATTACGTCGGGCCAGCGAAATTGCTTCCTGAACGGTTGCCACTACGGATTGTGCATCGACCGTAAATGAGCAAAAAAGTAAGCCTATGAAGATAAACCGATTCATAATCAGGGCGAATTGGTAAGTCAAAGGAAACAGGTTTTCAGGAATGAGATGATTCCGTTTTTTACGAAGCAGAAAAAAACAACTATTAAACTGCCGATTTTAGCGATGAAGACCTTCGTGTTTCGTTGACGTAATTGATAGATTGCGATGTTTAGGTAAATCAGCCTGTGTTCAGAAACAGAAAACGCTGTAGCTTGCTCATATAAATGGTCAGTAGAAAAAACAGGTATCTACGTTTTTTAAAAGAAACAACCTTATTGAGTACCCTTTTCGATTCATGACGACAAGAAGATCCTTTCTTAAAAACGCTGGAGGCTCAGTTGCCCTAGCCAGTATGTCACCGGCAATAGCTTCGGTGGCGGCAACCAACGTATCGGCGGCACCCGGCGAAGATTTGTTTAAGCTCGGTATAGCGGGTTATAGCTTTGTGCATTTCAATCTCGATCAATCGCTGGAAATGATGCGTAAAGTCGACGTACATTACCTGTGTATCAAGGATTTTCATTTGCCGTTCAACAGCACCGATGAGCAGATAAAAGCCTTCCACGAGAAGCTCAAGCAGTCGAACGTAACGGGTTATGCAGTTGGGCCGATCTACATGAAAACCGAACAGGAAATCAATAACGGGTTCGAGTATGCGAAGCGGGTTGGCGTGAAGCTAATTGTCGGCGTACCAAACGAAGACCTGTTACCACTGATCGACAAAAAAGTAAAGGAGTATGATATGCGTTATGCTATTCATATTCACGGCCCGGATATTAAACTGTGGCCGAATGCGTCGTCGGTGATAAATGCGGTAAAAAATCTGGACCCACGTATCGGTCTTTGCTTCGATATGGGCCACGACAAACGCTTTGGCGACGACCCGATTGCCGATCTGGAGAAATACGCCAAACGCATTTTTGATATTCACCTGAAGAACGTAACGGCAGGTACTAAAGAAGGGAAAACCTGCGAACTGAGCCGGGGAGTGATTGATATTCCGGCATTTGTAGCGATGCTACGTAAGATAAAATACGACGGAAGTTGTAGTTTGGAATACGAAAAAGACATGAAAGATCCGCTGGCGGGCATTGCCGAATCGGTTGGGTATTTTAAAGGCGTTTGTGACGCTACACGGTCGGGCAAACGGAAAGCATAATTGTAGTGATGAGTGATGAACGATAAGTGATGAGTCAGCAAACCGCTACGGCGGACCGTTCATCACTTATCGTTCATCACTCATCGTTTTTCATATTTATCATTTATAAAAGTCATGGAAAACTCGCGGAGAGAGTTTATGAAAAAAGCCGCTTTAGGCACGGCTGGTATTACTATCGGCGGCTTTGGTATGTCGGCGAAAAGTTATGCTAAAATCATTGGCGCCAACGAACGGTTGAACGTAGCCATTGCGGGTTTAGGTCGACGTTTAGGCGCTTATTATGAGCCCATTGGCCGGAAAGAAAGCAACGTAGAACTGGTATATCTGTGCGACGTAATGAAGAAACAGCGGGAGTCTGCGGTGCAGAAATTCTCGAAGCACATTACGTATACGCCCAAGCTGGAAAACGATATCCGTAAGGTCATTGCCGATAAAAATGTCGACGTACTGTTCAACGCTACGCCCGATCACTGGCACGCGCCCGGTACGTGGCTGGCAGTTCAGGGCGGTAAACACGTTTACGTCGAAAAACCCTGTAGCCACAATCCACGCGAGGGCGAAATTTTGACCGAACTTCAGAAGAAGTCGGGAAAAGTGATCCAGATGGGGAACCAGCAGCGTTCGTCGGCGGAGTCGATTGATATTATTGGGCAGATTCACAACGGTGTCATTGGTAAACCATTTAAGGCGGTTGCTTTCTACGCGAGTGCCCGTGGCGAAGTGCCGCATCAGAAAAAAGCCCCCGTTCCCGATGGATTAGACTGGGATTTATTTCAGGGGCCAGCTCCCCGTCGGGAATACACATCCGAAACCTGGGATTATAACTGGCACTGGTATGGCTGGAATTATGGCACAGCCGAAGCCGGAAACAACGCCACGCACGAATTGGACGTAGCACGCTGGGCATTGCAGGTCGAGTTTCCTGAGTACGTATCGGTAGAGGCTGCCAAACGGTATTTTGTGGAAGATGGCTGGGAAATGTATGATACCATGGACGCTACGTTCCGTTTCCCCGGCGATAAAATCATCAAATGGGATGGCAACAGCCGCAATGGACAGAAAACGTTCGGCAGCGACCGGGGAACCTACATTTACGGAACCAACGGCACCGTTTACGTCGACCGTGACGGCTATACGCTTTACTCGCGTGAGGGAAAAGTTGTCAAAGACAGCAAGTCGAAAGGCAGTGAGGCAGGAACTGCGCTCGGCGGTGGTGGCGATATGACCACCCGGCACGTAGTGAATTTCTTTGAAGCTATCCGGGGCAAGGAAAAACAGGCGTCGCCCATTGCCGAAGGCGCTAAAAGTACGTTGCTGTGTCACCTGGCCAACATTGCGTTCCGTACCAAAAAATCATTCGCTGTCGATACGAAGAATGGCCATATTAAAGACGCCGAAGCCATGAAGTTCTGGAGCCGTCAATACGAAAAAGGATGGGAGCCACCGATGTAAAACGCAAGCGTTAATACGTAGTGAATTAGGAAAAGCCGGAGCGCCTTGCTTCGGCTTTTTGTTTTTACCGTTACCTTGGTATTGCCGAAAGGAATTAAGCCGTATACTAAAACACAGGGCCATAATCCGGATTAAAAACAGCTAATTTGATTAGTTGAAGCCTCGGAAAATTCCCCTACTGTTGAATCACGGTCATGAAAGCTCTACCGCTCTACGTTCTGCTACTAGTATGTCTGGTCACTAATTCCGTGGGGCAAGTTGTTAAGCATTCGTACCGATTTTACGGGAATTTATCCGTTGCTACGTCCGAATGCGGGCCTGAATTAACGCAGGAAAAAGCCTTGGGCAATTGTTCGTCTTCGGCATCTGCGGGTGATTTTCGGACGGATTCGCTACCGTTTTGTGGGGTTAAACGAACGGTTTATCACAATAATCTGCATTGGGGATTACGCTATCCGAATACGTCGGGTACCATTACCGATACGTATACCATTCACTTGTATGTGAAAACAACAAATTGGGGACCAACCTGGGCCAGAATTATCGACTTTTCTAACGGTCTCACCGACAGCGGTATTTATTTTAAGAATACGTCTGGTTCAACGGATCGTTGCATCGATTTTTATCCAAATGGTATCATCGGTCAATGTCCTTATTTCAATACGTCGACGTACTATTTGCTAACCTTTACCCGTGATGGTCGGACCGGGAAAATCGATGTGTATGTAAACGACAGGCTGTTTGTATCGTATAACGACAATGCCCGACGCTACGTTGGTACGTCTGGAACGCCTATTTATCTGTTTCGGGATGATCGGTCTGTTGCCTGCGAATCGGGCGAAGCTAATTTTGCCTACGTTTCGTTTACCAATCAATATTCGTCGCAGGCAAATGTAAGTACTGTTTACAATGACATTTGCACGATTGCCAATGCACCCACTACCGCCGACTTCTCCATAACACCAAATCCCAGTTGCAGTCCCGCTCAAAATCTGACTGTTACGTATACCGGTGATAAATTAGTTCCTGAAACCGACTATACTATCAACTGGAACTGGGATGGTGGTCGTGTGGTATCGGGGACTGGAATTGGCCCCTACGTAGTGAACTGGCCCACTAGCGGCACTAAGAACGTAACGCTCACCATTAAGAATAATGCCTGTGGGACACCATTCGTCAAAACGAAAGCTGTAACCATTGGCGGTTTGTTACTGAACGCTTCTGCGCAAAAAGGGACGTGTTCAGGAACTGGTGAGGGCATTATTTCGGTAAGTGCCACCAATGGTACTGCTCCGTATCGGTATTCAATCGATTCTGTTACGTATCAATCTGCAACTCGCTTTACTGTTACGCCACGAACGTATACTGTGTTCGTTAAAGATTCGGCTAACTGCGTAGCGAGTAAATCGATTACGGTTGAATTTACGAATGATATCAATCTGCAAACCCTGCGCGATACTGTAGTATGTGAGGGGCAATCGGTGAAACTGATTACAATCAGTAATGCTACCAATTTTTCGTGGTTTCCAGCAGCCGGACTCGATAACTCAATCAGTAAGGAACCTCAGTTAACGCCAGCTAATAGCATTTCTTACGTAGTGACGGCCACGCTGGGTGCCTGCTCAAAAAAAGATACTGTTCGAATTATTGTGTCCCCCATAGTCAGGACAAATCTTTCAGCGAAACGATATACCGGCTGTTTTTCTGATTTACCTGCCGATACAATCGTTCTTGATGCAGGAGTGAGCGCAAACGTTACGTATCGATGGGCTATGGCGAATGGTACGGTAGTCGGAACGTCTCAACAAGTACGTATTCAACAGCCGGGCACATACGTACTACGTCTGACTAATGACCAACAATGCGAAACCCGAGATACAATAGTTGTGGAGGAAATGTGCCAGCCGCTTGTGTTTGTGCCCGATGCATTTACGCCGAATGGCGATGCTGTAAATGACGTATTTGAAGTGAAAGGGAGGCTGACACCCGGTTTTACACTGTCAATTTATAACCGATGGGGCGAATTAATTTACGCGTCTGATAAATCGTTTTGGGACGGAAATTATCGGGGTGAACCCTGCCAGACGGGGGTATACACTTGGGAAATTAGAACGCCGATGCAGGGAAATACGCAGGATATGCAACTGTATAGAAAAGCGGGGCAGGTTGTATTGATACGTTAGCTTCAATAGAAGCAGTTTCGTGATAAATACAGAAAGCCGATACATGTAGTACCGGCTTTCAATCTATAAACAGTTTTTAACCAGAACTATAGGTCAGCAACTGCTTTATTTATTTCGTCTTTGGTTTTTCCTGTTTTCTGCTGGAGTTTGCCCCACATTTCGTCTTCCTTGCCTTCGGCATAAGTCAGATCATCGTCGGTGAGGTCGCCATAGGCTTGTTTGATTTTACCTTTCAGTTCGTTCCAGCCTCCTTTGATTGTAGTCTCGTTCATGACTGTAGTGTTTAAAACGTTGAGAAAATAAGTAATCATCCTGATTACACATATAGAACTATGCCGGGACGAAATTGTTTTCAACCATGTGTTGAATGATACGTTTTGAGTCAATATTTAGCTGATAAAGTACGCCGGTAACTGGCACTGTATAGCCTAGAAAATACAATCCATGTAGCGAAAAGTCGTTGAACCACAGGTTTTTAGGGAAACCTCGCTCATTCAGAATTTTTGCCGATAACGTATCATCAAAAAAAGCAGTTAATCCCGGACGATAACCTGTTGCCAGCACAATCGCATCGAACGGAAGCTCCCGCCCATCGGAGAACGTAACGGTTTTTGCATTTATCTGGGCAACGCCGGGAAGAACGGTAATTTTTCCCGCTTTAATTTGATCGAGCGTGCCGATGTCGATAACGGGTGTTTGGCCCCGACGGCTGTAGTACGAAGGTGCATGAGCCGGCTTGCCAAGCCCGTAAGCCGATACGTCGCCCACGGTTAATTTCTGCGAAATACCAGCCAATAAATCACATAACCAGTTTGGAAGTTTGCCTAACAGAATAGCCGTTTTCTGAACAGGTCGCCCAAACGCTTCGCGCCGAACAAAGTTGATGGCTCGGCGAACCGAGATAAACGGATTGGCTCCATTTTCCAGAAGGTCAAGCGCCAGTTCGGCACCGGTATTGCCCATGCCAACCACCAGTACGTTCTCATCGCGAAAAGGAGCACCGTTGCGGTACTCATGACTATGCCAGATTATTCCCCGAAAATTACGTTGACCCGGTAAATCTGCTACGTTCGGCACCCGATTATAACCCGTAGATATCACAACCTGATCGGTTGTCAACGTATCGGTTTCGGTCTCTACCTGCCACTGATTCGTTGACGTAGTACGCTGAATCCTAGTTACTTTCTGGTTGAAAAGTGGTTTTATATTGAAATGCTCAACGTAGCGTTCGAGGTATTCAACAAATTCTAACCGTGATACGTATTGCGGATAGTTAGCCGGAAAGGGCATGTGTGGCAGTGCTGAGTGCTCTTTAACAGTGTGTAAATGCAACCGGTCGTAATGATTTCGCCACGAAAAGCCAACGTAATCACTGGCTTCCAGTATTGTAAATGGAAGGCCCCGATGCGCTAGATGCCCTGCGATAGCTAATCCGGCTGGGCCAGCCCCAATGATTAACGTCATGGAGTTGTATGGTTGTAAAGTTATAGGATTATAGAATTGTGGGTTATAGGGTTGTAAAGTTGCATGAAAGGCCGCTGTTTTCGCAGTCAATCAATAATGACTCTACAACTTTATAACCCTACAACATTATAACTTTTCAACTCATTTAATTCGAGTCCAGGTCTGGGTTTTGCCTAGAAGTGAAATACCAACGTAGCCACGGACAAGAAGCGTGTTTGGGTTTTCGAGTGTCATTTTACAATTGTACTCTTTTCCATCTTCTGGGTTATAGATTTTGCCGTCGCTCCAGACATTCCCACCGTCGTATTTGAAATTGTACATCAACTGTAAATTCTGAAGCGGCCGCGAACGTTTGGACACATCGGTATTTTTGCTGTCAGTCTTTGGTTTGCCAGTAGCTGGATCGTTCGGTTCACTCAACCAGATGAGCTTACCGAAATAGGTGCCCCCCTGTTTATAAATCTGGACGTGTCCTCTCTTGGTACCATTTAACCAGGTTCCAACAACGGCCTCTGCGTCATCTTTGGGAGCAAAAGAGGTGAGGGAAACAAAAAGGGTAAGAATGGGCAGAAAATAGCGAAGTGTTTTCATGGTTGTTTAAGGATTTGGAGAATTCAACAAATTTGTTGTACTAACGTAAAGAAAGCGGAAAAATTCTTAACCGGGATTTATCAGATTCATCGGATTTCACAGATTTTGTGTATCTAGCATTACTGTGCCTGTGCGCATATCAACAAAAATCAAGTTCATCCGAAAATCTGCTCAATCCAGATTCTGAATTATGTTTCATCGCGACCCTAACCGCAGCTACCCCACCGAAACCGAATCAAGAGTAATTATCCGTTTTCAGGACTGCGACCCGTTGCAACACCTTAATAACGCAAAATACTTCGACTATTATTTTAATGCCCGCGAAGATCAGGTAGCTAAGTTATATGACTTCAATCCGGGGCAATTGTTTCGGGAGTTAAAAACAAGCTGGGTGGTTTACCAGCACCAGATTGCCTATATCCGTCCGGCATTGGTAAGCGAATGGGTACGTATCATTTCGAGGCTTATTTACTTCAACGAAGACACCACCGTTACGGAATATATCATGACGGATGATGGTAAAACGCACCTCAAAAATGTGCTTTGGGTAACGTCGAAATACGTCAGTGTACTATCGGGCAAACGAATTCCGCACGACGAAAAAGTTACCGAACTACTCCAGACAACCCTTGTTCCAAATGTTGATTTCCTAAACCTCAACTTCAACGACCGCATCCGCGACATCAAACACCAGGTATTAGCGAGCCGGTAATCAGGATAATATACAATTGCGATTACATCACGAATAATGAAGTTTAGGTGCTACGTTATTCGTTCACTCTTAACTCCTTTCATGAAAATCTTCCAGAATCTGACCGTACGTGTACTGATTGCCATTACGTTAGGTATCCTAACGGGTTACCTCTTCCCGGAGACTGCCGCTAAACTAAAGCCTCTCGGCGATCTCTTTATTAACTTGATAAAAATGGTCATCGCGCCCATTATTTTCCTGACTATTGTGTTGGGAATCAGTAATATGGGCGATCTGAAAAAGGTTGGTCGCGTAGGGGGGAAGGCGCTTCTGTATTTCGAAATTGTAACAACGGGCGCCTTAGCAATCGGGCTGTTATTGGCAAATCTGATTCGCCCCGGCGATGGCGTTCAAACTAGTGCTGTAAAAGGGGGGGATATCAGTAAGTTTACCGAACAGGGCGCGGGTATGGACTGGACAGAATTTTTTCTGCATATCGTTCCCAGTAATGCCGTAAAAGCGTTTGCCGAGGGAGATATTTTGCAGGTGCTTGTCTTCTCGATTCTCTTCGGTGTGGGCCTGACGCGTATGGGCGAGAAGGGAAGGCCGCTAATTCAGACCTTTGAGCGATTGTCAAAGGTATTCTTTAACATTCTGAACGTAGTAATGATACTGGCTCCGCTCGGTGCGTTTGGTGGGATGGCGTTCACGATTGGCAAATATGGCCTTAGTACGTTGCTGCCGCTGGCTAAACTCATGGGCACGGTCTATGCGACAATGATTCTATTCATTTTTGTGGTGCTTGGCCTGCTGCTACGTTACTATAAAATTAGTCTGTGGGCTGTATTGAAGTTTATCAAAGAAGAATTACTGATTGTGCTTGGTACGTCATCGTCGGAGTCGGCCCTGCCGCAAATTATGGACAAGCTGGAGGCTTTGGGCTGTTCGCGCTCGGTGGTTGGGTTGGTTGTACCAGCGGGTTATTCGTTCAATCTCGATGGCACGACCATTTATCTGGTGATGGCTACGGTTTTTCTGGCGCAGGTATTTGGCGTCGATCTCACGCTGGGTCAGGAACTGACTATTATCGGTATCCTGATGGTTACGTCGAAAGGGGCGGCTGGCGTAACAGGAAGTGGATTTATCGTACTGGCCAGTACCTTAACGGCTATCAAAGTTATTCCGGTTGAAGGGCTTGCCTTATTACTTGGTGTAGATCGGTTCATGTCCGAAGCGCGATCTATTACCAACATTATCGGTAATACTGTAGCTACCATTTTTATCGCCAACAACGAAAACGAGTTTGACCGAGAGCGTTACAATCAGGTGGTACGTAAGCAGGATAAGAACGAACTGGCTGATTATAAGTACTAAACCGAGGATTTATATATCAACTATTCCGGCCTTCAGAAGAGCTTATGCAAAGCTGGAGGTCGGAAATTTTATTTTTATGGAAATATTTGAATAAAAAGTTAAACCTTTTCGTGGCGATCTGTTCAAAGAGACAAATACAACCTGAAACAGTATACAACCATGAAAAGACTCCTGATGACAACCGCACTGCTGGTTGTTCTCCTCTCGACCGGTGCTTCGGCCCAA
This sequence comes from Spirosoma daeguense, assembly GCF_054776875.1. Taxonomy (NCBI): domain Bacteria; kingdom Pseudomonadati; phylum Bacteroidota; class Cytophagia; order Cytophagales; family Cytophagaceae; genus Spirosoma; species Spirosoma daeguense. The sequence goes on along the minus strand of NZ_BAAHBF010000002.1, from coordinate 826,216 downwards.
CGCTACGGTTATCCCAATCCCAACAACTACCCACAGCAACCGGGATATAATCAGCCGAATTACAATTACGATTACGATGATTATCAATTTGATCGTCACCTCGATTGGTGGGATCGCGAGTTGAATCTGTCGAGAAAACAGGAACGGGAAATCCGGCGCGTGCGTGATCGGTTCAACCAGCAAACCCAGAGCGTAAATCCACGCGACCCACGCCAGCGTGATTTTCTACGGCAAGCTCGTCAACGGGAATTTTTCGATATGATGGCGGTGCTACGTCCCGACCAGCGCGACCGGGTTATTGACCGGATGCGCCCCTACGAACGTATGGCCGGTCGTGGACGAGGAAATGGACGCGGTTATGACAATGGACGTGGTTATGATCGAAACCCATATGGCTATTGAGCAAGAGAAGGGAGTGGTGAAAACAGCTAGCCAGTTGGCTGGCTGTTTTTTTATGTCTAACTGCTTCATTACCAGCAAAACCTGATACGTTACGTTCTGATTTCTCGGCAATAAATCGCTTTTTTACCCAAAATACCATTTGTCATTTTATATAACCGTCTGTGCAACAAAGGGTTGTATAAAATGCCTTTATTTTGTATGTTTCGGGGAAACTCATTTCACAAAACTGTATGTTCAGTCATCAACGAATCAAGCAAATCGGCGTTTTGCTGGCCGCAATTGCCACAACGGCGTTTGCGCAGCCCTCGCCTTCGCAGCCTAAAATGTCGCAAAATCCATTTCTAGTACCCTACACGACCCCCCACCAAACGGCTCCTTTCGACAAAATTAAGAATGCCGATTATATGCCTGCTCTTACAGAAGGGCTGGCGCAGGGACGTAAAGACGTTGATGCCATTGTTAATAATCCGGCCAAACCAACCTTCGACAATACGATTGTTGCGCTCGAACGGTCGGGTGATTTGCTCGGAAAAGTTGCGTCTGTGTTGTTTAACCTGAACAGTGCTGAAACAACCCCTGAGCTTCAGAAAATTGTAAAAGAAGCGTCGCCTTTGCTCAGCGAATATGGCAACGATATTACGTTGAATGAAAAACTGTTTGCCCGTATCAAAGCGGTCTACGAACAGCGTGCCAGCCTGAAACTTGACCCCGAAAGCGCCATGCTGCTTGAAAAAGCCTATAAACGTTTTTCGCGAAATGGGGCTAACCTGGATGCGAAAGGTAAAGAACGGCTTCGTGCCATTGACAAAGAAATGTCGCAACTTTCGTTGCAGTTTGGCGAGAACGTACTGAATGAAACAAATGATTACCTGATGGTGATCACCGACGAAAAAGAACTGGCTGGTTTACCCGATTTTGCCCGTGAAGCGGCTAAAGCCACAGCAAAGCAGAAAGGCAAAGAAGGTTGGGCCTTTACGTTGCAGGCTCCAAGCTATGGCCCATTCATGCAGTATGCCGACAATCGGGAACTGCGGAAGAAATTATTTCTGGCTTCCAACAGTCGGAGCTTCCACGGCGATAAAAACGATAACTCGGCTATCATTCAGAAAACCGTTGCGCTACGTTACGAACGGGCTAATCTGTTAGGTTATAAAACTCATGCCGATTTTGTACTCGAAGAAAGTATGGCCGGTTCGAAAGATAAAGTGCAAACCTTTCTGAACGAACTTGTTACGTATGCACGCCCGGCTGCTGAACGCCAGCTTGGTGAGCTAACGACCTATGCCAAAGCGCATGGCTTTACGGATGATAAACTACAGGTGTGGGACAATAGCTATTATTCCGAAAAACTGAAAAAGGAAAAATACGACCTCGACGATGAAACGCTGAAGCCTTACTTCAAGCTCGAGAACGTACTGGATGGTGTATTTACGGTAGCTAATAAGCTATATGGTATTACGTTCAAAGAGCGCAAAGACATTCCAATTTACAACCCGGAAGTAAAAACGTTCGACGTATTCGATAAAAACGGTAAGTTTCTGGCGGTGTTCTACGGCGATTATTTCCCACGTCAGGGAAAACGTAGCGGGGCCTGGATGAACGATGTGCAGGGACAGAAAATCGAGAATGGCGAGAACATTCGTCCGCACATTGTCAATGTCTGCAACTTCACCCGTCCAACCGAGACGAAACCATCGCTGCTGACATTTTATGAAGTCACTACGTTGTTCCACGAGTTTGGGCATGGTTTACACGGCATGCTTGCCAATGGTAAATACGAAAGCCTGAGTGGTACCAGCGTTCCGCGTGATTTTGTGGAATTGCCTTCGCAGGTGATGGAAAACTGGTGCTATGATCCCGAAGCACTGAAACTATTTGCTAAACACTATCAGACCGGCGAAGTGATTCCAAACGAGCTGGTTGAAAAAATCCGGGCGAGTCAGAACTTTCTGGCAGGCTTGGCAAATATGCGTCAACTACGTTTAGGGATGATTGATATGTATTATCATGGTAATAAACCATCTGGCGAAAGCGTAACTGAAGTTGAAAACAAAGTCGATTCCGTAGCAAACTTGTTCCCGCCAGTACAGGGCACAGCCATTAGTCCGGGGTTCTCGCACATCTTTGCGGGTGGTTACTCGGCTGGTTATTACAGCTACAAATGGAGCGAAGTGCTTGATGCTGATGCCTTTGAATTCTTCAAAGAAAAAGGTGGTCTGGACAACAAAGCAGCTGCCGATAGCTTCCGCAAGAATGTACTCGAAAAAGGGGGCAGCGAAAAGCCCATGGAACTGTACAAGAAATTCCGGGGGCGCGAACCATCGCCAAAAGCAATGCTACGACGTAGCGGTCTGATTCTCTAAAACAAAGAAGCCCTTTCGAATCGAAAGGGCTTCTTTGTTTTAGAGAATTACAATCATAGTTTGTAACGTATCTGAAGAGCTACAGGAGTTTCGAACGACCCGCCCGGAGTGATGCTAAGTCGGTCGCTTTTGATTTTGTGGATGGCTGGAATGCCAAAGCCAATAAGTGTACCAACGGCTGCTCCGGCCAGAATGTCGGTCGGGAAATGTGCTCCTGATGCATAGCGCATATAGCCTACAGCACTGGCGGCCCCCAAAGAGCCAATCCATATAACAGGTTTTAACCGGGATTCTGGGTGGTAGTCGCTGAATACTTTTGAAAGAAAAACGGCTGATGCAAAAGCCCAGGTAGTATGTCCAGAGAAAAAAGACCGCCGGGAATCTGGGTGAATTTTTTCGGCCATGGCAACGTCCGTATTGTATAGAAATGGACGCGTTCGGGGCATACCACCTTTCCCAAAAGAAGGCAGAAAAGTTGATAACAGAGTTGTTTCAAGATACATTAGCGAAACCTTTCCAATATCTCGCCTGACTTTTGAATCAACCAGCGAGAGAACGATAGGAGCTGCCATTACTGAAAACACCACTGTATTGCTAGACTTGTCAATAGAAGGTGAAAAATTGTAGGTGGCTCCCCGGTCGAAACTATTTACCGACGAACGGGACAGGGATTTGATCTCTTCTTCGTTGAGTGGGGTAACTTTATCGCTCATATCTGAAGCTATAAATGAGGCACCTGCAATACCTACCATCAATAGTCCATCTTTCTTCCAGCTTGTTTTGTAAGGCGATTGGCCATACGTGTTTACAGAAAATGTGAATAAAACGTAACTCAAAAATACTACAACTTTCTTCATGAAATTGGGAGTTAAATGCAACGTATTTCTACTTAGAAAATACGTATTCGTATTAATTTGCGTTAGACCGAAGTTTTGGCAAATTGTCACGTTTCATGAAGGTTGCAGAATCTGATAGGAGGTTATGCGCTAAGTAATACTTACCGAAAGCGGATTGCCTAAAATGATCATGTTAAGTGCTCAAGCACAAATAGTTTAGAGTATTCTATAGTGGCACTTTTGTCATGCCGACGCAGCCGACCGCCGGAGCGGAAGCATGACAAAAAATAACCTACTGTATTTTCAATGCTTTACTTACATTCTAGTACGTTCAACTTGCTACTTGTTCGTCTGCTGCCGAATCCAGTTGGTTATTTCAGTCATAGCAATTGGAGAGAATGTCTGCTCTAACGTAGCATATTCTGCGGGCAATCCTGTTTTAGATTCCTGAAACAAGTGATTCAGGCCTGGGAATACCTTGATTGTTACGTTCTTGTTACGGGCTTTAGTCAGTGCGTTACGTATCGCGGCAAGATTGTCGTTCGGTTCAACCTGCAAATCTTTTTCCCCGTTTAGTGCCAGAACCGGGCATTTTACGTTCTCCAATGCCACGGCTGGATTGTACCGTAGAAAATACGTCATCCACGGGCTGCTAAGCTGATTGACCTGCGCTTTGGTACGTTGCTTACCCGTTGACGATGTGTCAGATTCCAACGTATTGAAATACAGCATTAAATCGCGTTTTAGCGAATCGGTATTAGTTATTTTTTTGACGAGGGCAAAAGCTTCTTTATTGATTTCCTGAGCCTTCTGAAGCATACTATCACTCATGCCTGATGTTTTGCCAATCAATTTCTGTTGGGTCAGCATCAACTGGTCGATGGGAGTTCCGGGGCCAGCCAGCAAAACAATAAAACCAACATCCTTATTTTGTTGAGCAACCATTGGTGCAATCATTCCTCCTTCGCTATGACCCACTAACCCAATCTGTTTGGGGTTGATTTCTTTTCGGGTTTTCAGGTACGTAATGGCTGCCTCTACATCAGTAGCAAAATCGGCCGACGTAGCGGTTCTGAAATCGCCTTTCGATTGAGCCGTTCCCCGGTCATCGTACCGTAGCACGGCAATACCATTACGGGTTAAATAATCGGCCAGCACCAGAAACGGTTTATGCCCCACTAATTCCGAATCACGATTCTGAGGGCCACTGCCTGAGATCAGTACAACAGCCGGGAAAACGCCGTCCTTTTTTGGTAGAGTCAACGTACCGGCCAATGTGATATTGGCACTTGTATTGGTAAAACTAAGGTCTTCTGAGTAATAGGGATAAGGTTTTACAGGTTCCTGTGGCCTGACGACAACTTTCTTCTCGATTTCTTTCTTCGAAAGTGTCATGGGGAGCGAGAGAGCCCCTTGTTTAAAGGTACCTACAATGCTATCGCCTTTGAGTTCGCCAGTATAATTGATTGCGAAATTTTTTAACGAAACAGTAAGCGTAGCATTTTCGAACGTAGCCGACGTAGCGGGTAAACCTTTGGCTCCCTGATCGGGACTATCCATCGTGGCTGAATACCCATTGTCGGTTTTTGCTACGTTGAATACAAGCCGTAACTGCTGATTGCCTGGAATACGTAAAGTGCCAAACCACTGTCCCGTTACGTCCTGTGCCTGAATTGACAAGGTTGTTAGAAGTGTGAGAAGAAAAAGAGAAACTTTTTTCATGAAGAATTGATAAGCTGACCCGGGAGATAAACCAATGTGGGGTAATTTACAATAATACAATAAGTTTGGAGAGGTTACTAGCCTTTGATTGTCTAAATCGGGATGAATGAGTCGAATTATAAGTGGTCTGGGAGAGCAACGCAAGCAAGACAGACATTCGAAAATTTAGTGAGTCCCTTCGATAGATACACCGATAATATACTGGTTTTTGACGCCACTTTTCGGCACCTTTGCCACTATATTTTTGTTCTTTAGTTGTATCAAAATCCATAAAAATGCCAAACTGGTTTCTCGGAAAAATCCGCTATCAGCAGCCTATCGACGACTCGAACGTGGGTAGCCGAAATGAAGAATTTATCAAGCAAAAAGCTGTAACGGAAGCCTATCTGGTCGATGCCGTTAGTTATACCGATGCCGAAAGCCGGTTGTATCAGGAAATTGCGGCCAATACGCCTGATTTCGAAATTACGAACATCAATCGGATGAAACTGGCGGATGTTTTTCACAATGAAGATGGTGGCGAAACCTGGTTCAAGGTGAAGGCCATGTTTATTACAGAAGACGAACGGAGTGGCAAGCAAAAGAAAACGCCGAGTGTAATGCTGGTGAATGCCGAAAATCCCTTACAGGCTTACGAACGTGTGGAACAAAGCTTACGAACCGCACTCGACCCGTTTGAAATTACTGATGTGAACATCACGAAGATTCTCGATATTTTCCCATACTCAGAAGAAGCGTCGCGTAACCTACGCCCACTGAGCGAATTGGTTAGCCCCGAACCAGAAACGATTTAGTGAAAAATGATTAATGGATAATGTAAAATGACGCTGTGGCGTAACTCATTTTTGCATTATCCATTAATCATTTTTACATAATTCGGGGTTTGAGGTTGATTCGCTTGCTTCGAATTAGCTTACGTACAGATATTTGTCCCATTATGAAACGTAGTCTGTTCCAAGTGTTCAATATTCTGATGGCCTGCATCGTACTGCTCAGCAGCACGGGCTTTGGGCTTCTTGAGCACTCATGTCAGATGCGGGGAAAGAAAAAAACAATGGTGGGCGTCTTTTCGACCGTGAAGCCGCCCAAACAATGTGCTACGCATAAAAAAACAATCCCTTCTTCACAAACATCGGTAGAGCAGGATCAGTGCTGTCAGGATAGCCAGTTTTATGAAAACGTCGATGTTTCGTCGTCGCTGAGCCAACTGGTAGCAAAATGCCTTAAGTCAGTTACTGAATTGGTTGCTGTGGGCATGGTGTCTTTTCTGGCCTGGGTTACCGAATGGGTTTTTGACGAAACATCGGTTTCTGCGTCTGTTTATCCTCCACCTCCCTCACTTTCTGGCCGTCAGATTCTGACGCTTGGGCAAAACCTTCTAATTTGATACGTTGATTTTGAGAGACTTGCTTGTGATTTATTCATGGGCTTATGCTATCTTTTATTAAATCAATGTACTCATGCATTATTTTATCCTCTGGATTGCTGTGGCGGTATCTATACCCGCTCTTGCGCAGTCCGATTTAAATCAGTCTATAAACCAAGCCAACGATTCACTTCAGAGTCCACGTATTATTCGGGGAAATGTGAGCGAAATCGCGAATAACAACCGGGTGCCGTTGGTGGGCGCTACAGTACTTTGGAAAGGCACTACGTCGGGTACGCTAACAGGAGCCAATGGCGCATTTCAGGTACCGCTTCATAAAACAGTTCGGCAATTGGTTATTAGCTACGTTGGTTATCAACCCGATACGTTAACGATCAACAATCCTGCCGACGTAGTAACTGTAACGCTACGTAGCGAACGAACGTTGAAGGAAGTGACCGTAACCGGAGCCCCCGGACAGATCGATCAGATCAATCCCATTCATACCGAATTTATCTCCCAGCGAACACTGGCTAAAGCCGCCTGTTGCAATCTATCTGAAAGTTTCGAAACCAATGCATCAGTGAGCGTATCGTTCAGTGATGCCGTTACGGGAGCCAAACAAATTCAGTTTCTAGGATTGGGTGGCCAGTACGTTCAAACCAACGTAGAGAATATTCCGACCATTCGGGGGCTGGCCACTACGTTCGGATTGAATTATATTCCTGGTACCTGGATTACCAGCATCGACATAGGTAAAGGAGCTGGCTCGGTGGTGAACGGATACGAGTCGATGAGTGGTCAGATGAATGTAGAACTTCAGAAATCAGACGCAACAGACAAGTTATTTCTAAACGGATATGTCAACAGTTTTGGACGGGTAGAAGGGAACGTTAACTGGTCGAAACCGATCTCCAAAAAATGGAGCGTAGGGGTACTTGGCCATGCCAGTACACTACGTACTGAACTGGATCAGAACAATGACGGATTCCGCGATTTACCACTATATACGCAGGTTAACGCTGTTAACCGATACAAATACAGCAGTGATCGCTTCATGGCACAGGTAGGCGTTAAGGCGTTGTATGAAGATCGTGACGGCGGACAACTCAGCCGGTTCGGAAACTCGCGGTATCAGTTTGGGAACGTAACGAAACGGGTGGAGTTTTTCTCGAAAACGGCGAAGCTGTATCCTGATAAACCCTACAAAGGTCTGGGCTTTATTCTGAACGGTGTGCATCATGATCAAACGGCAAATTTTGGCTACGTGCCGTATGCGGGTCGCCAGCAGACGCTGTACGCTAACCTGATTTATCAGAGTATTATCGGCACCACAAACAATAGTTTCAAGGCCGGTTTAAGCTACATCCTCGACGACTATAAGGAGCTTTATCGTTCGCTCAATACGTTCCGGACTGAGTCGGTGCCGGGCGCTTTTCTGGAATATACCTATACCTATCCCGAAAAATTAACGCTGGTGCTGGGTGGACGTATCGATTTTCATAATCTGTTTGGTACGCAGCTAACGCCACGAGCGCATCTTAAATATAACCTGAACCAGAACATTACGTTGCGGGCATCGGCCGGACGGGGTTTCCGGAGCGCCAACCCATTTGCGGAGAATTTTGGCTATCTGGTTAGTGCGCGGTCAGTATTTTTTAGTAAAGTGTTGCAGTTCGAGTCGTCATGGAATTATGGACTTAGCTTTTCCAATGACTTCAATTTGCTGGGTAAAAAGGCTTCGTTTGTGGTCGATTATTTCCGGACTGATTTCCAGAATCAGCTTATTGTCGATATCGAACATCCGGGTGAACTCTATTTTTATAATCTGAGCGATGCCGGTAAAGGAGCTCGTTCGTTTGCTAATAGTTTTCAGGCCGAACTGAATGTGCAACCTGCTAAGCGGGTGGAAGTTAAAGCGGCTTATCGACTTTTCGATGTGCGTCAGACGATGGGTGGGCCGTTCGGCGAAGAACGGTTGCTTCCCCGCATGATGATCAGCCGCGAGCGGGTATTGCTGAATGCTGCCTACGCGTTGCCCTACGATAAATGGAAAGTGGATGCTACGTTGCAGTGGAATGGCCCTCGTCGGATTCCGTATTTGCGGGAAGGATACGTTCATACAACGTATCAGGCCATGCCAACCGAACTTTCACCGAGTTTTTATACCCTCAATGCGCAGGTGAGCCGGGCATTTCGAAGCGGCTGGGAAGTATATCTGGGTGGCGAAAATCTGACCGGATTCCGTCAGCAAAATCCGATCATTGCAGCTAACGACCCATTTAGTGCCCGATTCGATGCGGGAGCGCAGGTATGGGGACCTATTACAGGACAGATGATCTACGCCGGTTTTCGGTTTAAACCACAAAATTAATCGCCATGACAACACTTATTATTCGCAATATGGTGTGCGACCGGTGCCGTCGGGTTGTGCGCGAAGAGCTTGAAAAATTGGGACTTACCTTGAAGAGAGTGGATTTAGGCGAGGTAGACGTGACCGTTTGGCCAGAAAATAAGTCAACAGAAGATGTTAGGCAAACGCTTCAGGCGAATGGTTTCGATTTGGTAGACGATAAAAAGCAATCATTGGTGGAGCATATTAAAATCCTGCTCATCAACGAAATACAGCATCTCAAAGGAGATCGTTTGTCAACCGAGAATTATTCGACTTTTCTGGAGCGGAAGCTGGGATATGAGTATTCGTATCTGAGTGGGTTGTTTTCGGCCAGCGAGGGGCATACGCTGGAGAAATACATCATTGCCCTCAAAATTGAAAAGGTAAAAGAGTGGCTACGTTATGATGAACTGACGTTAAGCGAAATCGCGTGGCGGTTGAGTTATAGCAGCGTACAGCATCTATCCAATCAGTTCCGGCAGGTAACCGGCCATACACCGGGGCAGTTTCGGAAACTGGCGAAGGTGCAGCGGGTGAGTCTGGATGAAATAAAAGGGAAGTAACGTAGTAGAAACGTACTGTCATTCAGGTAGTTTATATGTCGTTAAGAAAAATCTTCTACCGATTAATGCGGATTTTCCGTATTACGTTGCTGAACAAGGAGCAGACCGATTCCTTTCTCAGTACGTATCAAATCAGCGTGAGTCCATCCGTTGAGGTTTTTCTTCCTGACGTATTCAATCAGGCTGTTACGCCTACGCATATGTTTCAGCAGAAGAAGGCGGCATCGTTTCCGGCCTATGTCTGGAATTGTGAAGGGAAATCGTTACGTATGAGGCAGTTATCGCAGGGAGGTGTATTGATTAACGGACATGTACTTTGCACTGATTTCGATAATTATCATCTGGTAAAAAACTTCCTGAGGCCACCCAAACGTAACGTAGTGATACGTCCGATTCTGATTGTGCCGTTTACACACCATTTAGATGGCGTTATTTTCGGCGGCTATTATGATTTTGTGATTCTGGTTGCGGCCAAGCTATGCCGGATTAAAGATGCAATGACATCCGCCGATTTTGCGAAAGCGGTAGTAGCTTACCCACTTTTTAAAACGGCGTATGAAAACGAATTTCTGTCATTAATCGGTTTTAAAGCAGATCATGTTTTCGACAGCCGCCTGACCGAAATTCAGTTTGAGCAGTGTTTGATGGGTAATAGTGGCCATTGGTTTTACCCGCACCCCGACGATATTATGGCCTTGAAACGACAGGTGGAAGGTAAATTGGGCATTCAACAGACAGAGCGGAATCGTATTTATGTGCGTCGGTCTGGCCGTCGGCAGATTGCTAATGAAGAAACTCTGATTGAGTTGCTGAATAAATATGATTTTCAGATTATTGACGACAAACCCCGGTCGCTAGCCGAGCAGGTTGCCATCTATAAAAATGCCTCATTCATTCTTGGTCCACATGGGGCATCATTCACCAACATTATATGGTGCGAACCAGGTACACATCTTTTTGAACTTTTCTCTGCCAATTACATTGTCGACCATTTTCTGTATCTGTCTCAGTTAATGGGGCTTAACTACTCAGCCTATCACCATGTGATTCAGATGCGTCAGGTTCGGCATGATGTAGAGGAAGATATTTTTGTATCGATTGCCGATCTGGAAAAAGTGTTAGACCAAACCTTTTTGCAGATATCGAGTATCGATTAGTTTTTTGTAAGTCGGGTCCGGAATTATGTAAAAACTCTATCGGCTATCGGTAGTTATTTTGTAAGACCAACGGTGGTCAACAACGAATAACTCAACATACTTATGGAAACGATAGACCACGCTCATAATCACGTAGATACCTGTTTCAATTGCGCCGAAGCCTGCGAACGCTGTTTGACGGCTTGCCTGGAAATGGGCGATAAAGATGGCAAAGGGCACGACATGACAGCCTGTATCAAACTCTGTCGCGATTGTGCTGATATCTGTACACTTTGTGGTCGACTTGATGCTAGAGGCTCCGATTTCTCACGTGACTTTATGGTATTTTGTGCGGAAGTGTGTGAAGCTTGTGCCAAGGAGTGCGAAAAACACGCCGACCATCATGCTCATTGCAAAGCCTGTGCTGAAGCCTGCCGTCGCTGCGCCGAAGAATGCCGCTCCATGTCGGCAAGCGCCTAAATTCGTTGCAGGTGTTTTTTTATTCAGTAAGAAAGCCACCTGCTGCATCAAACAACAAACTAATGAACAAATTCGTACTTATGTTCCTGCTTGGCTTCAGCAGTATTTCCTGGGCACAGCATGAACATCATCATGAATCTACGACACCTACCCAGAAACCACCAGCGCCTAAACCGAAGAAAGATACAACCAAGGCATCAACTCATTCGATGCATCATGAAATGGGCAATATGATGGGTGGTGATGGGAGCGGAGCTATGCTGAACTATGGTCTGACGATGGATACCAGCATGGGTATGACACACAGTCTGTCGCGGAATTTGCCGATGAATCGGAACGGTTCGGGTACGTCGTGGCATCCTGACAACACGCCTATGTATGCCTACATGAGCCATCCGAATCAGAAAGGATGGAGCTACATGCTGCACTATGCTCTGTTTCTGCGTTATACTCGCCAGAATGGCAACAATCCCGACAAACGGGGATACGGTCAACAACTTGGAGTTCCCAACTGGGTGATGGGTATGGCGCAAAAGCAGGTAGGGGAACGAGGTCTTTTGCAGATTCGGGCCATGCTTTCGCTCGATCCATTAACAGTAGGGAGGGGAGGTTATCCATTATTATTCCAGACGGGCGAAAGTTATAAAGGACAGCCGCTGATCGATAAACAGCATCCGCACGATTTGCTTTCAGAGCTGTCTGTGAGCTATAGCCATGCCATCAGCAAGGACATAGACCTGTTTGGTTACGTAGGTTACCCCGGTGAGCCTGCCCTCGGCCCGCCCGCCTTCATGCACCGAATTTCGTCAGTCAATATTCCTGATGCCCCATTAGGGCACCATTGGCAGGATGCAACGCATATTTTGTTTGGAGTAGCAACCGCAGGTCTTCGCTATAAATGGGCAAAGTTGGAAGCATCGACGTTTACTGGCCGGGAACCCGACGAGAACCGATATAATTTAGATAAGCCCCGGTTCGATAGTTATTCATATCGGTTGTCCGTTAATCCGTCACCTTCGTTGGCATTGCAGTTTTCGCAGGGATTTATAAAAAGCCCCGAAGATTTACACCCCGGAGAGAACGTAACGCGGACTACGGCATCTATTTTGCATAGTAAAGCCGTAGGGCCAAAGCGCTACGTTACATCCGCGTTTGTGTGGGGACGTAACAGCCATGACGGGCAGGGCGAAAACTCGTTTCTGGCCGAAAGCAGTTTGCAATGGAATAAAGTGGCTGCGTATGGTCGCTATGAAAACATAAGTAAATCGCCGGAAGAGTTAAGGCTGGCGTTATCTTTTCCGATGTCGGAAGCCGCTTTGCATCGGGCCTATACGATCAATTCGCTTACGTTGGGTATGAATTATCGAATTGCGCAGGCATACAATACAGATTTGGCCATTGGAGCACAGATTACCAGTACTATACCAGATTCTTTTTTACAATCGTTTTACGGAACCATGCCGATATCGGGTGAGATTTATCTACGACTGATGCCAAGTCTGATGACCATGCAATCGATGCATCGTTCAGGTCATGGCCGGAAGCATAGGATGTAATTTCGAGCAGGCACCATTTCTTTTTAATTTACGTTATCAATTCACAATTAACCAGTTATCGTTATGCTACGTAACCTATTCTTAACCGTTCTGACATCCTTGCTGTTGCTGGGCACTACGTTTGCCAGTACACTCACCGGCGATGATAAAGACAAGGAAGTAAAAATTAAAACATCGGCCATCTGTGGTATGTGCAAAGCCCGTATCGAGCGGAATCTTGGCTTTGAAAAAGGAGTGAAAGAAGCTACGTTAGACGTGAAATCGAAAGTTGTCACAATTAAATATAACCCAGCTAAAACCGACGTAACAAAATTGAAAGCAAATATCAGCAAAACAGGATACGATGCCGACGAAGTTGTTGCTGATGAAGTGGGGTATAACAAACTGCCAAGCTGCTGCAAAAAAGGCGGTTCAATGGACCATCAATAAACAAAATAGTTTAAACAAAAACGGCCCGGTATCTGCAGATGTCGGGCCGTTTTTGTTTAAACTATGCGTAATGGATTGATGCCATTCGATAAAGTTGAAGAGGTTCCCAAAAGAGCGCAGATAACAAATTAGGGCGAAAATAGTATTAGCTTCTGAGTCACTACGTTGAAAAAACCACCGAAAACTTTTATGGAGTTCCATCAATCACTACCAGCCGGAATGCTGGAAAAAATAGCCGAATATTTATTTAATCGGCGAGAGCCATTGCTGAACAACTGGCGAGCCCGCTGTAGCGAAGATCCAACATTGTCGGTACTCGACAATATGACCCGTGAAGAGTTTAATGACCGGATTCCGATACTATTGAACATTCTGGATCAGCGTATGAGGCAGGTTGCCGAAGAAGCTGATGCGTCTAAAAAGGCAGGAGAACATGGGTTGCATCGATGGCACAAAGGCTATGCGTTAGTAGATGTGCTGACAGAACTGGCTCACCTACACAATGCCATAAATGACGAAATCGGCAAATTTGCCTCTTTTCAGGAACAGACTCTGGTTGGGGTTATACACGAAGCACATCGGACCGTTGCCTCACTAATTCAAAATATTATACGGGGAAGTATTTTGCAGTTCAACAAATTACAGCAGGTAGCTGCTGTTGAACGTAGCGCGAATCTGCAACGGGTAATCGACGAATTAAATGAACTGAGCCGGCAAAGGGGCGAGTACCTGCGCGGGGCGGCTCACGACTTACGAGGAAATATGGGAATCATTACAGGAGCTGTTAGCCTGATGGAACAGGAAAACGCAGATGATTCCGACCGCGAACAGATGCTGGAAATGTTGCAGCGGAATGCGGTGCAGGCTACTGGTTTGCTCACTGAATTAATGGATCTCGCCCGGCTGGAAGCGGGGGAAGAAATGCTCGATATAACCCGATTCGATGCCTCAGAGCTGATTCGGAATGTAGTTCATAACTCGCAGCCACTTATTGCTGGACGTAACATTATTCTACAGGCTGATGGCCCGGAATCGCTTATGATACAGGGAGATGCCGTTAAGTTGCAACGTATTGTACAGAACCTAATAGGTAATGCATTCCGTAATACAAGATCGGGACCAATATCGGTGACCTGGTTACATGACAATCAGACCCGTTGGCTGCTGAGTGTGCAGGATAGCAGCAGCGGTTTACCACCCGGAGCAGCCGTCTGGCTGTCAGAAGCGTTGAAACCAGCTCACGAAACAACAGGAGTTTTGTACGGATCAGATCGGGAACCCGCCCCAATCGAACCTGGACCAGTACCGTTAGCATCGACGGGCGAAAGTGTGGGCTTGTTTGTTGTTAAAAAACTTTGCGAACTGCTCAATGCCAGTATGGATGTCGATACACGTAGCAGTAATGGTGGCGGACCAGCGGGAACCATATTCCGTATTCGCTTTCCGGTTGATTACGGGGTTGAGTTGATTTGATACGATACGTTCAGGAAAGCTTCGGTAACGTAACGGTATGGTTCCAGTACTGCTGAAATAAATGAAAGTACTGGAGCCAATCGTTGTGGTTATCAGGTTTGACGATATAGGAATTGGTACGTAGCAGATAAGCCTGCCGAACATCGTCGGCGTTACGTGAAACACTCAATACGATTACAGGTATTAGCCGAAATCGACGGTGACTTTTAATCGTCTCTAACAAACGGTACCCCTCTACACGATCAGGCAAATAGAGATTCATCAGAATTAATTGAGGAGCAATCTGGCTACTTCCCAGGCAGGACTCCAGATAGCTAATCGTATCGGTCGGATTGGTTTTCCAGACAGGCTCAACCTCAGGGTATTGATCGGACAGAATCTGGCGAAACAAATACCATTCGTTTGTATTATCTTCTACAATCAAAATTTTCGACTTCACGTTCGGGCTGGACTGGGCGAGTTTATTACGGACAGAGTACGAATAATAATGGTTTTATTAGACTGTATCTAATAGTAAGCTAACTACGCACCAGAAGGAGTGTTTCTCTTCCCCGAATAATCACCATAAGTTAATACATAGCGGACCATTACCTCACAAATGGTAACGGTATGTAGCAATGCGGATGTCATGACAGGGGTATCTATAACCGAGTGGCTAACTAACTGGTTTTGATACAATCAACGATTAGTGTAGTCGATACGTGATTAACAGTTCGAATGAGTGTAATAAAACCTGCTATTCAGCATCCCGAAAAAATAGCCTATTTTTCGGGAGCCAACAATTATTGTTGGCTTCACTTCCGTAACGGCGAAAAAAAACTTCTTGCCAAGCCAATTAGCTCGCTGGAAACTCAGTTGCCCGATTTTATTCGTGTGCACAAAACCATCTTGCTTAATCCTGCTTATATCAAAGAGTTACAGCAGCCGCCACGTCGAAAAATGACCGGAAAAGTATGTCTGGATACCGGAGAAATTTTCCCCGTTAGCCGACGGCGATGGAATCAGGTTGTCGAATTATTGCTGCAACGTCAGGATGATCTATCAATAGGGCGATCAAAATCTGCTGTTCAGGTTGTACCCATTTCACCTGAAATGACGCAACCTACTACGTTGGCTTCAATCTGGCTCATTACCGACGATGCCGATAAGGTAACGGTCATGCAACGGCTGATCGAGAAGAGCTGGCCAGGCTATTACGTTCATACAGCCCAACGTGGTGATTTTCTAGTCGATTTGATTCGGCAACTTCCCAAAGCTGACTATCCAACGTTGTTACTTTTAGATGCAACCTCCGCCACTACCGAACGATTGCAAACCCTTCGCCAACTGAAAAATGACCCATTTTTTAATCGAATCCCAGTTATCTTACTAGTACCACCTGCTGATTTGATGGTCATTGAAGGGTATAGCCAGCGGGCCAATTCGGTAATTTCGATACCGATGGGTTTGCCGCAACTAGAAGGTATACTGGCTAGTATATGCCAATTCTGGCTCCGGGTGGTTGCGTTACCGGCCATGAGCCAGATTGACTAAAATGAAATTTTCGGCAAAGCTTAAACCGAAAAATGCATGGGGGGGAGCGTAACAGTTTCCCACCAATAACTACGTAATGCGCTGAAATAGTGAAGCCAGCCCGTAAAATCTGTAGGTTTTACCAGATAAGATGAAACGCCATATTGATAAGCCTCCTCTATGTCATTTGGTTGATTTGACCAGCTTAGCATAATCACTGGAATACGGCTACAGGTATCGCTCAACTGTTTAATTTGCCGTAGTAATTGCCAGCCATCTTCCCGCGTTGGCATATAAAGGTCCTGAATGATCAGCTTCGGTAATTCCCATTCCTGCTGACTCCATTCACTGAATCGCTGAATCGCTTCATCGGCCTGCGTAATAAAAACGGGTGTAATTTCAGGAAGACACTGTTTTAGTGCTCGTTGAATAAACACTACGTGATCGGAGTTGTCTTCTATAATAACTAGTTTAGTTTGTTTAAAATTATCTCGTTTTTTTTCGTAATCGTTTACAGATGCCATAGTTTCATCGAAAAGAGGCCCCTAAGTTACTATATATGCCTCTTCTTAAGCCAAAAAAGCAATTCAATAAGCGAAATTACTGGCATTAGGTGCCGCGATGCTGCTGATTAATAAGCTATCTAATGTAACGAATACGTAATTTTGATACGTCTTTTGCCGCAACTATCTGGCTGTTCCACCAAAATATGGTCGAGTTCAATATCTTTTCGTTTCAGTAGTTCACGAACATAGTTCTTATCCGTTGTGGGTTGACTGTTTAGTATATACGTTACGCTGTTTGCTGGATAATTGAACAGGTTTAGGTTTATCCTTCTCTCTACAGCCGACTCGCCCCGTGGTGATATATAGTCATAATCTTGATGGGCAGATTTGAGCTGGTGATACGTTGGGAAAGGGGCTGCTATTTTTGGCGATTGACTGAAAGCTCCCAGCGACGTAGTAATGGCAAAGAGTATCGTTAACAAACAGCGAATCTGGAAAATGATTTTCCGTTGCATTCTGACCCGGCAAAAATACAGGTGCTTCATTTTGAGATAGTCTAAAGAACTGTGTTTCTGAATACTAGATTCTACAATCGACTTATTGGTTGGAAATCCGTTTCTTTGTTCATGAAACGTTCTTTTCGCGGCTTTTGCTGGTTTTCTTCAGCCATAAGTCTGACTTTACTCCTTATTATTTCGTCAGCCAGTTTTGGACAAACGGCTTCCAAATCCAAAGAAAAGTACAATTATTTACTCTATCTTCCCCGTGAATATGCAAAGCAGCAAACCAGTTACCCATTGGTGATTTACCTGCATGGCAGTTCGCATAAAGGTCAGGATCTGAATAAATTAAAAGGATACGGTTTGCCGCAACTGGTTGAAAAAGGATTTGAGTTCGATTTTATTATTGCGTCGCCACAATGTCCGGAAGGTAAATACTGGTCTACGGATAACTGGTTTGAGCCTTTGTTCGATGAACTGAAAAGTAAATATCGAATTGATCCCAAACGGGTCTATTTGACCGGAATTAGTATGGGTGGATACGGTACGTGGCAAACGGCGGTGGCTTATCCCGATAAATTTGCGGCCATCGTTCCGCTTTGTGGCGGCTGCGACGATTCGACAAAGATTTGCCAGCTTAGGAAAATGCCCGTCTGGACATTCCACGGTGTTGATGATCCTGTTATTCCTATCTCAGAAACCGAAAAACTGGTTCGGCGGCTTACCGAATGTGGGAATGAGGTGATGTTTACTCGGTTAGAACAGGGCGGGCATGCAATCCAGTATATCTATGAGGATAAACGTATTTATGATTGGTTGTTGAAACAACATCGATAACGTAGCGATTATCTAATTTTCGGCCATGACTTACGAAAACTCACTTGCTTTTGCTCAACATCTCGATCTGACGGACCCACTACGTCACTTTCGCGACCGTTTTTATATTCCCCAACGTACCGATAAACCACTCATTTATTTTTGCGGGAACTCATTGGGACTTCAGCCAAAAGCGGCCCGTACTGCTCTTGAGAAGGAGTTTGCTACGTGGCAACAGCTAGGTGTTGAAGGCTGGTTTGAAAAGTCTGAAAACGACGATCAACCATGGCTGCGATACCACGCAACCTGCAAAGATGCCTTGTCGGAAATTGTTGGTGCGAAACCTTCGGAAGTTTGTCCCATGAATGCGCTAACCGTCAACCTTCATTTGCTGTTAGCGTCTTTTTATCGTCCTACGGCTAAAAAATACAAGATATTAACAATCAAGGGCGATTTTCCTTCCGACCAGTATGCGCTGGAAACGCACATCAGGCATCATGGTTTGAATCCGGCTGACGTGTTGATCGAAGTAGAGCCGCGTTCTGATGAACCGGAAATGGGCCTGATTCACGTAACCGACATTCAGCACGCTATAGCTGAGCACGCCGACTCGTTGGCACTCATCTGGCTGAGTGGGGTGAATTACTATACTGGTCAGGTTTATAACATGGCTGCTATTGCCGAAACGGCTCGATATCATTGTATTCCAGTTGGATTTGATCTGGCACATGCCATTGGTAACGTACCAGTACGTCTGCATGATTGGGGAGTTGATTTTGCTACGTGGTGTTCGTATAAATACCTGAATGGTGGTCCCGGAGCGGTATCAGGCGTTTTCGTACATGAAAAGCACCATGACCAGAATTTGCCACGATTGGCAGGGTGGTGGGGGTATCGCGAGGAAGAGCGTTTTGCCATGACGCCCGGATTTGTGCCAGCTCCCGGTGCCGATGGCTGGCAGGTTAGTACCCCCAATATTCTGGCTCTTGCTTTACATCGGGCAGCTATTTCCATTACGTCTGAAGCGGGTATTACCAATCTTCGCCAGAAAAGTGAACTGCTAACCGGATTTCTGGAATATATATTGACTCCGTTTTCAGCCATCCGAATAGTAACGCCTAGTGATCCAAATCAGCGTGGATGCCAATTGTCGTTACTGGTTCAGCAGAATGGAAAAGCACTATTCCAGTACCTTACCGAACAGGGTATAGTAGGCGACTGGCGCGAACCGGATTGTATTCGACTGGCACCAACTCCGCTTTATAATACGTTCGAAGAGGTTTGGCAACTGGGACAGATTTGTCAAGCTTTTTTTGCGAGTCGCACACAAACAACGTAGTGACAGTCGTTTTCTAGGCATTATCAGACGTAGCGTTGGTAACAAAGTCGATGTTCCGTTTCAAACCGTCGAGCTTGGTACGTTTTACTGCCGACCTGCGGAAAATTTCTCGAAATACGTCTTCGGTAATTTCCAGCCAGTCACTTTTGGTTAATTGAGCCAGATCAGGGTGTGGGTCGAATGCTGGCGTCTTATGAGGTCGTGAAAAGCGGTTCCAGGGGCATACATCCTGACAGATATCACAGCCGAAAATCCAGTTATCGAACTTACCGCGAACATCTTCCGGAATTGATTCTTTTAGCTCTATTGTAAAGTACGAAATACATTTACTTCCATCT
Source organism: Spirosoma daeguense (assembly GCF_054776875.1). NCBI lineage: Bacteria > Pseudomonadati > Bacteroidota > Cytophagia > Cytophagales > Cytophagaceae > Spirosoma > Spirosoma daeguense. Next base: position 806,484 of record NZ_BAAHBF010000002.1, on the reverse strand, counting down.
ACTACATAGGGCGCCACGATGGCGTCGGTAGGGCAGGCGTCAATACACCGGGTACATGTACCGCAATAATCGGTGATCGGTCCATCAGGCTCCAGTTCGAGGTCGAGAATCAGCTCGCCGATGAAAAAGAAGGAGCCAATCTCCCGATTTATCAAATTAGTATGCTTGCCAACCCAACCTAGCCCTGCCCGTTTAGCCCAGGCTTTATCCATTACCGGTGCTGAATCGACAAAAGCACGACCACCTACTTCGCCAATTTCGGTATGAATAAAAGCGAGTAAATCCTTAAGCTTGTCTTTAATGACAAAGTGATAATCTGTGCCGTAAGCGTATTTCGATAGCTTTAAATTATTGTCGTCAGAATCAATCAGTTGTTCAGGGTAGTAATTCAGCAGTACCGTAAGTACCGATTTAGCATCATCAACCAATAAACGTGGATCAAGTCGCTTATCGAAGTGATTGGCCATATAATTCATCTGGCCGTGCATACCATTTTTTAGCCAGTTCTCCAGTTGAGGGGCTTCTTCTTCCAGAAAATCCGCTTTTGCTATGCCACAAAAGTCAAAGCCAAGTTCGATAGCCTTTGTTTTGATACGTTGCGTATAGTGATAAGCGGGCGAATGCATGACCTGTTAACAGAGATGGGCAGCGTGAGTAGGAGCAGTTTGTGTGTCAAAATAGAAGAACCATGATTCGAACTTTTTAAATCCAGCAACGTGATGAAATCCAGAAAATCGTGGTTAATAGCTGACATTCTAATCGAAAATATAAATAGAAAAATGTGTCAACTTGTCAGGAAATGCGGTTTTGGCCGAGCTTTTGCCCATCTTTACGCATGAATTTCTGGAAGCGTAATAGAAGCTCATCAATGGAAAATAAAGACATTTTAGACGAACAAGCGTCAACCGATACACAACAACCTGACAACCTGACAAACGAGGAGGCTACGGCTTCAACGGATGCACAACCTGCTTCGGATGCAGAAACAGCCGAAGATTTTGTCGCCGAAACCTCAGACCGCGACCGTGTTGGCAGTGAATTAGCTGAACTGAAAGATAAGTATCTCCGTTTATACGCTGATTTTGAAAACTTCCGTCGCCGTACGGCCAAAGAAAAACTGGACTTGATTAGTAACGCCAATGAAGGGTTGTTACAGACACTTATTCCAGTTGTCGACGATTTTGAGCGGGCCATGCAGTCGATTGAAAAAACAGACGATATAACGGCCGTTAAAGAAGGGATCTCGTTGATTTACAACAAATTATTTAAGACCCTTGAAAGTAAAGGTCTAAAGCCAATGGTCTCGAAAGGCGATGTGTTCAATGCTGATCTGCATGAGTCGGTTACACAGTTTCCGGCACCCAGCGACGATTTGAAAGGCAAAGTGATCGACGAAGTCGAAAAAGGATATTATCTGAATGATAAAGTCATTCGGTTCGCAAAAGTGATAGTAGGAAGTTAAAATAATGATTGAATGACAGAATGATTGAATTGTTGAGTTCTGGCAACCAGTCAACAATTCAATCATTCTGTCATTCAATCATTCAAAGATATGGCAACGAAGCGCGATTACTACGAAATTTTAGGCGTTGATAAAAATGTATCGGCAGAGGATCTGAAGAAGGCATATCGGAAAATGGCGATCAAGTATCACCCCGATAAAAACCCAAACGACCCTACCGCTGAAGAGAAATTTAAGGAAGCCGCCGAAGCTTATGACGTATTGAATGACTCCCAAAAGAGAGCTCGCTACGATCAGTTTGGCCACGCAGGGATGAGTGGCGCTGCAGGTGGTTATGGTGCCGGTGGGCCATCAATGGAGGATATTTTTAGTCAGTTTGGCGACGTATTTGGTGATGATTCGCCATTTGGGAGTTTCTTTCGGGGAGCAAACGGTGGTGGCGGACGTCAGCGGGTTCGGCGCGGGTCTGATCTGCGGATCAAGCTGAAACTCAACCTTCAGGAAGTTGCCAATGGTGTAGAGAAAAAAATTAAGGTTAAACGTCATGTAACTTGTAATACCTGCGGAGGCAACGGCTCTAAAAATGGTACCGCCGTACAAACCTGCTCGACCTGTAACGGAACCGGCCAAACGCGAAAAGTGGTAAATACCATGCTTGGTCAGATGGTATCGACCAGCACGTGTCCGACCTGTAATGGTGAGGGTAAACTGGTTACCGATCGTTGTGATGCTTGTTTTGGCGAAGGACGTGTTTTACAGGAAGACGTTATTCCAATCAAAATTCCGGCTGGAGTGGCTGAAGGAATTCAACTGTCGGTTGGGGGTAAAGGAAATGTGCCACCACGGGGTGGTGTTGCCGGCGATTTACTGATTGTCATTGAGGAGGAAGAAGATGCTGAACTCAAGCGCGATGGTAATAACGTAGTGTTCGATTTATACATCAACTTTGTCGATGCTGCCATTGGTACCAGTGTTGAAGTGCCAACCATTGATGGTAAAGCACGGATTACGCTTGAGCCAGGTACGCAAAGTGGCCGAATTTTACGGTTGAAGGGCAAAGGTATTAAGGAATTGAATGGGTACGGTCGTGGCGATGAATTAGTGCATGTGAATGTATGGACGCCGAAATCGCTCTCATCAGAGGAACGTGCTTTGTTGGAGAAATTGCGCAATTCTCCCAATTTCCAACCCAAGCCAAACAAAAACGAAAAAGGTTTTTTTGATAAAATGAAAGACTTTTTTCATGGATAAGAGTTAGGAAGATTGGTTATAGAAACAACACTACGTAATCTTGAAAAGGTTGACAGGATTTTAGTACTTATTTTCTCGATGAATCGGAGCCAATTCTGGCTCCGATTTTTTATTATAAGTAATAAATTATATTTTGCATTATAAAATATAATAAGATGATTCAAGTAGTTAATCGAGCATTAGACCTGTTAGAACAGATTGCAGTAGACCCGGAAATGCCTAAATCCTTAAGTGATTTAGCTGATGGGGCCTTGCTAAATCATGGTACATGTGCCAATATTCTGAAAACATTAGTTACTCGTGGGTATGTTGAGCAGGTGGGTGCAAAGAAGGGCTACATTCTAGGTGCTAAATCGTATACGTTAACAGGCAACGAGGCTTATCAAAAAGATTTGCTCGAAGCGGCCAAGGATGAAATGGACCGACTTACCAAAACAGTAAATGAGAACTGTCTTCTAGCCATACTTAAAGAGAATCAACGGGTTACAATTCATCGTACCTTTGCTGAACAGGATTTGCAGGTACGGACGGCTGATATAAAACCAGCTTATGATTCTGCATCAGGGCGGTTATTGCTGGCTATGCTTCCTAAAGAAAAAATTCAACGTATACTGCGCAAATATGGTTTACCTACGTCAAGCTCATGGCCTGAAATACAATCTGAAACAGAGCTTTATGATGCTTTAGGTCTTATTAACCGGGATAAGCTTGCCTTGCAGTCGATACCAAATCGTCAAGTTACTGGCCTTGCCGTTCCCATATATAAAAATAATCTGGTAGTAGCTAGTCTGAGTATCTATCTGCCAGAGTACCGATACATGGCTATGGATAAGCTTAAATTAGTAGAGTCACTACGTGAGAGTGCTCAACTTATCAATACCAAATTAAACCAGCACAAGGTCGATTAAATAGTTAATAATTAATTGGCCTTTAGAGACTTTAGCTAAAAAATATAGTTGATTTAGAGAAAGGTATAGTATTATATGGGATTTACCCCCTTTAAGTCTCGAAGATAGGCATATAGAGCAATTGTTAAATCTATACAATTAGATATGTTTTCAGTTGAATAGCAAAATTGAGCCTTTTTTTATTAATTAGGTACAGCTATAATCATTCGTGTTCTATGAAAGCAGCATTGAAAGCTTGGAATAAACTATTTTATTGTCTTTTAATTGTGTAAATAGTGAATTGCATTTTATAGTATAAAATTCTGCTTATATATTTAAATGTCAACAACATGTAGAAGACTGCGTAGTAGCCGCCAGATTGGCTCAGAAACAGTTTTTGCCGAACTATGGTGTAAGATGGTATTAGTAATCTACTTTCTACAATTGGATTCGGTTGCGACAATTAGAAGAGCGAAATAGCAGATAAAGCAGTTTGCCGATCTGACTTCAGAAAACCAGATGCTTCAGGAAAAGCTAACGGTGATTTAGTAGATTTGCTATATTTCAAGTTCTTTGCGGTATTTTTTAGGATAATACCAAGGTCAAAACGACACTAATAAACAATACTTTATCTAAGCAGTTTTGTAGTTTTAACCGCTACTCAATAAGGCAGGTAGGATAAACGAATGCGTTTGCCTATCTGCTTTTTTGTGTTTAAGCTGTAAGGTTTTATTGATTGTCCCAGAAACAGAAAAAGTCCATCTAAAGAAAGGACTTTTCGTGTAGTTGAATGCCTTAGGCACGAAAATTGCTATTATTCTCTATAGTGTAGGCTATTAGTGCAGCCTACAGGTTAGTTTAAAGTGGAATCGCTGGCACAAGATGAGGTCAGCGATTTTATTCAAAACTGTCGTTTTAACCTCACTATCCCCAGAAACCCATACAGTTTTCGGAATACGATACCTGATATACGGATAGACCCTACCTGTGGATTTGTAACGCCATCAACTTTAACTCAATTTTTTAAAGAACTCATAATTACCTCCTTTGTTGATGAGGAAGGCTTTCATTATCAGTTCTTAGGCAAAAAGGAACGATTATAGAAAGAGTTGATTGCCCGTTGAAGAAGTTAAGAGATATTCCGAATACGAAAAAAAATACCAGCCCCGATTGTTAGTCAGGACTGGTATTGCAAATAAAGTGGGTATGAAATAAAGCTATGAGTGAACGAAATGAATGTAAAAAACCTGGCCAGGCCATTCCGTCATTTATGGGTTAGCTTTGTTAATTAGACGGTTAAAAATGCCAAGGGTTACATTTTTTGCCCATTTCACACGTGTTTTTTATATAATATCAATAGGTTTAGCTAGCTGTTAACTTAATTCGGTAAGAATGTTGCTAGCGTTCGATTTTACCAAACCTCCTCCAATTAATCCATTATCGTTTTGTGTAGGGAAGAGACTATTGCTTTTTATCAGGCTATTACCGATAAAATGATGCGTAAACTCAGTCGCCAGCTTACCAGCACTTTGCAGCACACCAGTTGATTTTTTCTTGTTGCTTAACCATTTATATAGGCCAAATCCTGCTCCTGCCAAAAGAGTGGCACCTAGCGCTATACCAAGCGTAGTGGTCATTTTCTTTTCCATATGTATTGCCTTTATTAGGATAAAGTTTCCTTTGGAAGAACTCTCTAACTGGTAATTAGGTTTGGATTTTCTATTGGCGTATGGCACGCAGTACGAACCAACGTAGCGATTTGGTCTGTCCCAAACCATCAATAAACTGGAGCATGCTACCTCTCGAAAAGTGAATAAGCCTAATTCTGTATCAGAACCTGAAGCCTTTAGTTACCGCTGAGTTGTAAACGCCCTCCTTGACTAAACAATATCTTGCCACCCCGAAACGTAATATTTTTGGCCGGGAACGTACCGTTAACTACAGTTGCTGTATGGCTCGGGTTGATAAAAATATCGTCAGTTGCTAAGGGCACGTGTCCACAAATCCACATACCAATATCACTCCAGTTGCCAATTCGGGCTGTTTCGCACATAGCAGCCGACCGGACAAAGCTTTTGGTATAAACCTGACTTCGAACGCCTTTTTCGTCAGTAGCCCAGATGGATAGTAAATATGTCTGACCATCAGAAAGTGGTAATGTTGCTCCACGTAGTTGGAGGTCAACCGACGTAGCGGGTGAGGGAAGGGTATAGGTATAGTGGCCAATCAACGTAGCGCCCTGCGAATAGGCATACTCAATACGTACAATTCGGGCTGGATTGGCGCCTGTCTGAATGTAAACGAGTTTTGTTTGTGTTTGGCTCCAGCGTCCCACATTATCCTGCCCTCGTAAAAAAAGCAGGTGATAGCCGTTTGTTAAACCTTGCGTAGCAACGTTCAAATTGAAGTTATCGCTGGTTTGATTGACCTGCACCAACGTGTTCTGGCCGGTTCCGTTGTCAGTATCCCATCCATATTCAATCTGGCGTATGGTCGAGGATTGGGCTAGTGTGGTTAACGTAGCACCAATGAAAAATAGGCTGAAAATGAGGGCTTTCATGCTAATTGGCGTTACGTATCTTTACACTAATCGACAAACCTTGTGACGTAGAGCCTGTTCCCGGAACAGTCAGTTCATAAATAACCGGAACTGTGGGTGTACCCGACAGTCGATAGGAGTCTGTTCCACCAAATATGCCGGGTTGAGTACCGTTGTGGCCCGCATTCAGATAAGGCGAGGCCGACTTAATTTGATACCGGCCATCAGAACTGGCTCCTCCCACAAACAGATTCGCCGGATTGTAGTTGATATTGCCGTTTGTTGTGCCAAACTGGCCATTTTGCGCCAGATTATTCTGAATTGTTGAAGACGTTATGTTAGCCGAAACGGTGGCATCGACTAGTATATTACTGCGGAAAGTGCCCGCCGAAATGTTCCAGGCCGAACTACCCACCAGTACATTATGCTCATAATTTAAGTAGTTGATTCCGGAGGCATCACGCAGAATAATACAGTTCGTGACAGAGGCATTTGCGTTGTATTGACTGCTAAAACAGGTGATTTCGGAGCAATAAGAACCAACAACTTTACAGTTCGAAATAGTATTACCCGGACTACCGTTGAAAGAAACCTCCCCTTTACAGCGAATTACGTAAATATTGCTGGTATATAGCCGAAACCCGTAGCCACTAATAACCTCCATGCCAATGATATACGAATTCGCCGATCCACTGTTGAAGGTGCAGAATCCACCTATCCGAGCGCTGGTTACAATGCTGTTCGAATTGGGGTTTTCGCCCAGAAAGTAGCCCGGCCCTATGATCACAAGTCGTTTGGTACAAGTCAAAGCACCATAAATTGTTGGCGATCCTTCAACCATCAACGTATCACCATTCAGAACACTGCTATGATTGTGAGCTGTCTGAAGATTGGAAAATAACTTTCCGGGAATGTTCTCCGGTAACGTGTTATTTACCCGGAATATCGTAGCGGATGCCGATCTGGTCTGTAAAAGAAGTAGCACAAACAAAGTCAGGCCATGGATAGTGTAGTTCATGTAGTGGAATTAATAAAGTTTTGTGTTTTAGATATACGGTTACTTTTCATGAAATTCACGTTAAAATAACAGAGCAGTTTATACTTACCAATTACCGTGCTGGGTATTTGGTAAGTTATAAATTTTACGGTTGTTCAGCCTATTTTTCTAACAAAAGAAAGAAGCTCAACCGGAGTATCCCGATTGAGCTTCTGAAGAGTTGAAAGTGGATAGAAAAACTAGGCAATAAGATTAAAAGCTGTACCGTGCTCCTAACTGAAGCTGGTAAGGATCGCCGGAAGGAGTGACCACACCCGCCGTGTTGACCCGATACACGAACCGTTGATTTGTTCTGTCAAAACCAGCTACGGCTGGCGTAGAGCCTGATGCTGGTATGCCCAGTGCATATAGTGCCTGCGAACCCAGCGACTGGTTGGTGCCCCAGCTTTTGTTTAGTAGGTTGGCGAAGTTGAATACGTCTGCCGATACTTCGATACTGTGGTTTTTATATAATTTGAAGCGTTTGCTGGCCCGAACATCAAAAACACCGTAGAATCCGTTGATACCGCCGTTACGTTCCGCCATTTTGCCCGAATACGTATTGATGTAATCTTTGATGCTCTGGCTGGCATTGGGGTTGTCGAGAATAGCCTGTAAACCCGTACGTACGTTGGTTGGCGTATTTTCGTTGTTACGGTCGAAAATGAAGGCAAGGTCATTCTGGCCAGCTACGAAGTCAGCATTGCTGTTTGCGCCCGACAAAAGCGTGTAGCGTGTACCGCCAATTCCTGAGTACCGAACACCTACAGTTATGCCATAAAAAGTTGGTAACGTACCGTAGAAGACCACTTTATGCCGGAACTGATTGTCTGAGGCTGTCATCCGGCTCAGGTTACGTGGGTCATCTTTTACGGGCAGTGATAACGTAGCAGTGTTCGCTACGTTCCCATTAAACGACGTATTGTCGCGGGTGTCGTTCCAGGTGTAGCTAACCGAAAATTCGCCGTCTTTGTAGTATTGATACGTAGCATCGGCAACCAGCGCAAACTGATTCACTTTACCTTCACTATTCAACTCCAGTACACGGCCAAGTCGCTGACTGATACGTCCCTGTAACCAGTCACCGGCACCGTTAGCGGGCATTGTGCTCAGCGGTACATAAACGCCCCGATTATCTTCGTTAGCCAGACGGAAATACGGTTCTGTTGCCATATTCCGGTCAACGTACATGTAGTTGTTACGTCCAAGCGAAGCATAACCGGCGATACCCACTTTCAATTTATCGGTCAAATAACGGCTATACGACAGGTTCGCCTTATACAGAACCGGCACACGGGCGTCGGCACCGGTCATGTTAATTGTTGGTAATTGAAATGCGGCCAACGACGGAATGCTGGAATAGTTGGTACGATAGGCGGCAAAATCAGGTGTTGGAATGTTCGGGGCACGAACATCTACCGTAGCGAGGTGTTTACCGTCAAACGTCAAATTGTTGATGATCACGTAGTTGTTAATATCCGAAGCAAAAACGCCCGCACCAAAACGGATGTAATCGGTATGCCGCTCATTCACGTCCCAGGTCAGTTGCAAACGGGGCTGGGCAATGAACGATTTTAGTTTGTTGTCGGTACGGAGCTTCAGATCGTCCAGAACCACCTGATTGAGTGGGGCCGATGGATAATGCGCATAGTCGAAACGCAGACCAGCCGTCATTTCCAGTCCCCGCGCTAGTTTGGTGCTCATTTGCCCGTAAACACCTGCATTCCACGTATTACCAACTACGCTTGGATCAGCGACCAGCGGAACTTCGCGGTAATATCGGTACGGTTGCAGCGCATTGAATTTATCCAGTGCTGTCATATTGGCTGCCGCATCGACTGTGTAGTGGAAACGGCCATTTACTTCACTACCATAAAGCGAGTGCGCCCGCGTATACATCAGATCAAGACCGAAGGTGTACTGAATTTTGTCCGTATTGTAATACAGGTTATTAACCAGTTGCAGTACGTTGTTGTCGAAGCCTTCCTGCGCAAACCGATGACCACCCATCTGGATGTTAGTTGAACGAGTACCGCCTTCTACCGTCGACGTAACGTTTTCGACGATGGCACGCGGAATATTTGCCGATGGAAGCTGATCGCCGGGAGAACTTTTCTGATACGTAAACAGGTGCTGGAGTTTCAGCTCGTTGGTAACCTTCGGGTTGATCGACGTACGTAACGTAGCCAGAAAACTATTATCCCAGTTGTAGTCGTTTCCATATGATTCGTAACTATTGAGCGACGTATTATCCTGCAAACCAAGCTTATTACGGTCGCTGGTGAAGTTGTTACGTATCGTGAGCAGGTTTTTGTCGTTTATCTGCCAGTCGATACGAGCAAAGGCAGCATCGGAACCCCGGGTTTTGTCGAACGTACCAAACTGGGGTGTATTCGCAACGCCATATTTACTACGGGCAATTCCAACAAACTGATCCAACGTAGCACGGGTTACGTTGAAACGGTTCTCATCGGCAGGCGACTGAACATCGGCAATAATCAACGGGCGCGAATCCTGCTGGTGATCCCAGACAACAAAGAAGTGCAATTTGTCTTTGATGATTGGGCCGCCGAGCGAAAATCCAAACTGATTCGTGGCAAACTTGTTATTCCGAACATTTCCCCGAATGTCATACGGACTAGCTAACCAATCGGCGCGGGTGTAGTTGAAAGCGCTTCCGCTCAATTTGTTCGTTCCCGCTTTGGTCACCGCACTCACAATACCACCGCCACTACGTCCGTAAATAACGTCATACTGGTTCGTAATCACTTTAAATTCCCGAACGGCCTCTATAGAAATAGAGTAGGGGGCACCACTTCGGCTGGTCGTTGAACCGGCTGAGGTCGGGTTTTTAGCATTCATACCGTCGATGGTGTAGTTGGTCGACGAACCTAGCTGACCAGAGAGATTGCCGCCCCGGCTCAACGGCGAAAGATCCATTAACGACGTGAAATTCCGACCGTTAACAGGCAGTGCCTGAATCGATTTCGCAGAAATGGCCGTTGCCGCGCCCAGATTTTCAATTTTGTTTTTCAAGCCCGAAGCCACAACCTGCACCACTTCCAGCGTCTGATCGGTTTCCTGCATCGTCAGATTGACCCGAATCGCATCGCCCTGATTGAGCGCGTAACCCGTGCGTTTTTGCTCACCATAGCCAATGAACGTAACACGAACCGTGTAGGGACCTCCCAGCGGAAGCTCTTTAAATGAGTATTCACCCTGAGCGTTTGTAACGGTTCCAGTGTTAAAACCCGTCGATTCGTTACGTACCTGAACGGTAGCGCCTGGAAGCGGATTTTTTTGATTGTCTGAAATGACCCCGGCAATGGATGCCTGAGTCGTTTGGGCTACTAACGTATTGATCGTTAGGTAGTTGGCTAAAAAGAAAATGATTGTAAATAGTAGGATGTTTCTCATGCAGATGGAGACTGTTTTTTGCGACTGCAAAGAGACGATAACTACTCGTGACGGGGGTTATGAAATTGTTATCTATTTGTCATCATTCTGCGAAATCCGTAGACCAAATTCGTTTGTTTTGTTCAATTATTGGATGATGACTATCTTTATCTCGCGGCCATAGTGTCGAACAGTTGGCTGATTATCGGCGTTTTAGGTTAACTATATAAACGAACGAGTGTATGAAGTATGTGAAACTGGCGCCACCCGCTTCCCTCCAAAAGTATGTACAATACTTCTGGGTTCTGGAGCAGCACTCCACGGAAAATGCACTTCGAACGTTTCGACCAATTACCGACGGTTGTCCGGGTTTGATGCTCCAACTGAACGAAAACACCACCGTGTTCGATCAGGATAAGAAAGAGCTGCCGTTATTCTGCCTGTACGGACAAACCATTCGCCACCGCGAAATTCAGACGAGTAATCCGTTCAACGTGATGGGTATCTGCTTTTCGCCGGGTGCCTTGAAAGCAGTTTTCGGATTCGATGCCAACGAACTAACCGATACTTGTACTGATCTGAATGATTTACTGACAAAGCAGACTTCGTTTTTACCAGAACAATTCTGGCTGGCAACCTCAACGGAACAACGTATTGATCTGGTATCGAACTACCTAATTCAACAGATTGAACGTAACGCCAGCGCGGTCGATACGTTAACCGATTATGCATTACACCAATTGATTCGGTCGGCTGGTAACGTATCAATGAAAGCGTTGCAGACCGAATTGAACGTATCAGAGCGACAACTGGAGCGTCGGTTCCGGCAAACGGTAGGAATTTCGCCCAATTTATTCGCCCGTATTTGCCGGTTTCAGGCTTCACTGCATCAGTTAAAAAATAGTCGTTTCGACAAGCTATCGGACATTGCCTTTGACAATGGCTATGCCGACCAGTCGCATTTTATCCGCACATTTAAAGAATTTGCGGGTTTCTCTCCTTTTCGATACCGGAACCAATCCAACGAAGTAGTCGAGAATCTGGCCGAGTGGCGTTGAGATCCGTGTCGGTTTTGTTCTATTTTTCGGGTAGTGGCACGTCTAGTTTTGTTCAAAAAAACGAACGACATGAAACTACTCATCATTGGGGCAACCGGCAGCGTAGGACGTTTGCTGGTAGAGCAAGCTCTCGAACAAGGCCATACTGTAACCGCACTAGTACGTAATCCGGCTAAACTTAATACTATTCAACAGGCTAATTTTCAGGCTATTCAAGGTGATGTACTGGACTTAGCTTCCGTAAAAAAAGCCGTGTGCGGTCAGGACGTAGTGCTGTGTGCAGTAGGCGGTGGGCGAAAAGGCGGTGTTCGTGCAGAAGGAACCCGAAACATCATCGACGCCATGAGAGCCAATGGTGTAAAACGGTTAATTTGCCAAACTACTCTCGGCGCAGGTGATAGCAAAGGGAATCTGAATTTTTTCTGGAAATACATCATGTTCGGCTTTCTGCTACGTAGTGCGTACGCCGACCACGAAAAGCAGGAACGCTACGTTCAGCAAAGTGCGCTTGACTGGATTCTGATACGTCCGGCTGCGTTTATAGATGGCCCACGTACTGGAAATTACCAGCACGGATTTTCTGCTGCGGCCAAAGGATTGACGCTTAAAATTTCTAGTGCCGATGTAGCCGACTTTATGCTCAAGCAGTTGACTTCCAATACGTATCTGCACAAATCTCCCGGTTTATCGTACTAACACGTAGCATCATGCCAACCTTATCGACTATTACGTTATATGCGGCTGCCACGACAACGGCGCTCATGGCTGGACTTTTTTACGCGTATGCCTGCTCCGTCAATCCCGGCCTGAACCGCCTTTCGGATGAGGCTTATCTGAGTGCTATGCAATCGATCAATCGGGCGATTCTAAATCCGGTTTTCTTTCTCTGTTTTCTTGGTGCACCAGTGTTGCTGCCACTGAGCACCTGGCTTCAATTTAGCCAGCCACTGACGCTTCGTTTCTGGTTATTGCTGATTGCTTCGTTTGTGTATGTGATTGGTGTATTTGGCGTAACGGCAGCGTGTAACGTACCGATGAATGAAGCGCTGGATGCATTTAACATTCAGACAGCATCGGCCGAAGAAATCAGCGCGCAACGTGCTACGTTTGAGAAGCCCTGGAACAACTGGAATACGGTGCGGACCGTAGCGAATATCGTTGCATTACTGTTAGTTTTGGGTGCCTGCCTTTCGCCAAAAACGGAGTAAGCCAAACAGCTTGGGACAGGAATGGTTAATGAGAATAAAACCTGAATGTATGGAAACAGGCAAGCATGATGAAACGGGTATTCACTACGTCAGCACAGGGAATCAGGAGCCTACGCTTTTATTCGTACACGGCTCTAATATCGACTTAATGTACTGGGATGCCCAGATTTCCTACTTCAAAGATCGGTTTCGGGTTGTTGCGATTGATTTGCCGGGGCATGGGAAGTCGACCCAAAATCGGGAACATTGGTCCATGACGGGCATGGGTGAAGACGTTGCTACGTTTATCAAAAGTAGGCAACTAAAGCAGGTGATTCTGATTGGTCATTCAATGGGAAGCGATGTAAATCTGGTAGCTGCCACTACGTACCCGGAGCCTGTTATTGGTTTTATTGTGGTCGATAATTTTAAAAGTGCCGGTCAGCCTCTACCCGACGAATACCAGCAGCAGAGCGCAGAAATTCTGAAAAATCTGCAAACAGACTTTGCCAAAACCAATGAAGACTATGCGCGGATGGTGCTGCTCACCCCACAAACACCCGATAACGTAGCGAATCGGGTTGTTACTGATTATCGGGGAGCGTATCAACCGATGGCAAATGAAATGCTGAAAGAGGTGTTTACCAACGGCTATACCGTTGAGCGCGACAGATTGCCTTTGCTTCCCTGCAAACTGCATCTCATTAACGTCGATTACATGCCAACTGACGAAAAACCACTGCAACAACTCGCGAAGAATGGCTACGAAGTACATCACATATCCGGTACCAGTCATTTCCCGATGATTGAAAAACCAGACGAGTTTAATGAGATTTTAGATAAGACAATAGCTGAAATTCTTCAGCAATAAACGATTTAATACCCCCAGCCCAAAACTATTATTTTGGGCTGGGAAAAAGTTGCCTGATCTATTACAGGTTTGTCGTTAAACGCATTAACCAGGCCGTGAGTAAACCTCCGTATGTACCTAACACATGGCTCAAAACGGCTAGTAAGACACCGACGGGAGCAAGAGCTGGATGAAAAATAGACGCTACAGCCGGAGCCGTCGATACACCGCCAATATTAGCCTGACTACCAACGGCGACAAAAAAGTAAGGGGCACGGATAATTCGGGCGGTAACGAGCATGAACAGGATGTGAATCAGCATCCAGATAACGGCTACCAGAAACAAGCCCAGATTGCCACCAAGGTTTGACAGATTCAGCCGCATGCCGATAGTCATAATCAGGAAGTAGACAAAAAGGGTCGCTAAATCGGTGGTGCCGAGTTTTTCGAGTTTCCGCAATCGGCTGAACGACAGGATGATACCTAACGTAGTAGAAAGAATAACGACCCACAGAAAATTGGACGTAAATGGATCTAAACCATACGTAGCAAGTGATTCTTTGTAGGGTTGAAGATTTGTCGACAGTACGTAGGCTAAGGCGTGGGCTAAAGCTCCTCCTCCAAAACCCAGCGCCAATATAGTGCTCATATCCAGTAAATTGGCAGGCCGGTCGGGTTCTTCTTTATAAGCTAGAATACGTTGTTTAACTTCCTCAACAGAACTTGTATCGGCACGCAGCCAACCGTCAATTTTCTCACGATAAGCCGCTCCGTAAATCAGGCAAGCTGTCCAGCTTGTCGACACAACAGCGTCGACCACCAAAATAATGGCAAAGAGTTCTTCGGAGCAGCCGTATATTTCTTTCAGCGCGAGCTGACTACTGCTGCCGCCGATCCAGCTTCCCGAAATCGTAACCAATCCTTTCCAGTATTCCTGCTTGATAGCTTGTTCCCGGAAATCCGGCAGCAACCACATCACCAATCCGAACGCAATCGGAGCGCCAATGATAATTCCGGCTGTGCCCGACAGAAACGTAATAAGGGCTTTACTGCCAAGCCGCAAAATAGCCCGTAAATCAGCGGTAGACGTGAGTAATACCAATGCGGCCGGTAAGAGATAGTTCGTCGATACTTTATATAGACTCGACTCTTCGCCGGAAATGATGCCAAAACTATTCAAGCTCGCCGGAACAATATAACAAAGCAGAAGTGACGGTACGTAGGTATAAATCCGCTGCCAGACAGGGTGTTGCGATTGAGAGGTCTGAAAAATAAAGGTTAACAATACTAAAAAAATACCCAGAATAATCGCGTCGTTCGTAATGAGCGGCATAGGAGGGGAATGAATAATGGACAATGTAAAATGAAGACTGAAAAATGGACGATGTACAAGGGACTAGCTGAGCGAATCCATATTGTTCAGTATCCATTTTATAGAATTCATTAAAAACCAGCCGCTTGTCCGTCTTTTCGGGATTCGGTGGCACCGTGATAGATTTTATTCTTCGCGTCGTACATAATCGCTTGATAACCACCGTATCCGCCGAGTCCATAGCCAACTTTATGCCCTTTGCGCATCAAATCGCGGATGGTTTCGTAAGGATAGCCGGATTCCAACGTTATCTGGCCTGAATCGACCATTTTTTCGCCGGTAGGTTCTGAAGAGCCAAGATGATCGATACGTGGAGCGTCGCCCGCTTCCTGTGGATTCATACCGTAATCGATCATATTCATCAGGATTTCGACATGACCCAACGGCTGAAAACTACCGCCCATCACGCCAAAACTCATAAAAGGCTGTCCATCTTTGGTTACGAAAGCGGGAATGATAGTCTGGAAAGGGCGTTTATGGGGAGCATATGTATTGTTTTGGCCTTCGTACAGACTATAGAGTTCGCCCCGATCCTGAAACATAAAACCCAGCCCATCGGCCACCATCCCCGAGCCAAAACCCCGGTAGTTACTCTGAATCAGCGATACCATATTTCCTTCTTCATCGGCCACAGTCAGGTAAATGGTATCACCTTGTTTGAGGGCCGGATTACCAGCGTCAACGCGACTGGCAGCTCGATTTGGGTCGATAAGTTTCCGTCGTTCAGCCGCATATTCCTTGCTGATAAGTTCGTTAACCGGAATCTTGGCAAAAGCCGGGTCGGCATAGTACTTAGCCCGGTCTTCGAAAGCCAGTTTCTTGGCTTCTACAAATAGATGGATGTGTTCGGGGCTTCCCCAGGGTGTTTTCGAGAAATCGTAACCTTCCAGAATGTTCAGCATCTGCAACGTAGCAATACCCTGACTGTTTGGCGGCAATTCCCAAACGTCGTAACCCCGATAGTTGGTCGAAACAGGCTCAACCCACTCTGATGTATGATCGGCTAAATCTTTGGCACTCAGATAGCCGCCCACTTTTTTCATAAACGTATCGATGGCCTGAGCAATTTCTCCTTTGTAAAATACGTCGCGACCACCTTTGGCAATTTTCTCCAACGTAGTAGCCAGATTTGGGTTTTTGAAAAGTTCGCCCCGTTTAGGTGCTGCGCCAGTAGGTGCATACGTTTCTTTTACGTTCGGATATTTACTAAATCGGCTTACCATTGTAGCCCAATAAGCAGACGCTTCATCGTGAACGGGATAGCCGTTACGTGCATAATGAATGGCGTGCGAGAGAATTTTGGGCATCGGGATTTTGCCAAACCGCTTGTGCAATTCAAACCAGCCATCCACACAGCCCGGAGTCGAAACAGGTAGCGGTCCATCGGAAGGTATATGGGTTAAGCCACGTTTTTTGAACTCGGCCAGCGTTAACGAATACGGCGACCGACCTGAAGCGTTCAAGCCATACAGTTTTTTGGTTTTGGCATCCCACACAATCGCGAATAAATCGCCACCGATGCCGTTTACGTGTGGTTCCACTACGCCCTCCATCGCATTGGCGGCAATGGCTGCGTCGATGGCATTCCCACCCGAACGTAGTACGTCGATAGCGGCCTGTGTCGATAACGGATGTGAGGTGCAGGCCATACCACGTTGCGCCATCACGACGGAACGAGTTGCGAACGCTTTACCAATGATTCGATCCTGTCCGAAAGTTGGAACAAGTAGGGTGAGAAGGAAATAGGAAGAGAGTAGGATTTTTATCATAGCAAGGTTGTATCACGCTTAAAAGTAGAATGCCACAACGTAGTAGGCTGTGGCACAAGATAACCAATATGTTTTCTCCTGTCAATCCTGTTAAAGAGAAAGACTGTCTGGTAATTTTCGTCGATTACGTGCTTGTTGCCAGATAAAATAGACAATGGCGCAGATACAAAGTACCGAAGGTAATATCTGGCTGTACGGTTTATAATCAGGCAATACTGTACCTGCAAATGCAGAAAGAATAGCACTATAGGCCGACAGCATTTTGTAAATATGTTCGTAAAGCCACCAGCTTTTGAGTCGGTTATATAACCAGAAATACTTGAGTAAATCATAGCAGCCAACAAGTGTTAGCGCCGATAAAGTTGAATATATAACCGATGGCGACCAGTTGCCACCTGCCAGTTGCATCGAATAGACATACATACATCCAGCAATTAATACGGTTATTGTAATCAAGGCATCTAGTGCTGAGCTTTTGCGTTCCCGGAGTCGAACAGTGCGGTAGCCGGAATAACCAACGTAGCCACCTAACAGGGTTAGCATCAATAAAAAAGGACTTGAACGAAAGAAAAGAATCCCAATGAGTGCCGTTCCGACCACGATGCTCAGACAATACAGAAAGTAACGCCCGAAGCGAACATGGCGCTGAGAACTATTCTGGTAAAAAAGGGCAATTAACCCAATGAACAACGCAATAGTACCAAAGGCTATATGCGTGACAATATTAAACGTATGAAGTGTTTGCATGAGAACCGGCTTTGGGATTTGTACGTTGCCGAAGCCGGTTCAAAATTGATTGTGAAAAATTGATCAGGATATGTAACAGTGACCAGATGATTCTACCAGTGACGAAAGCCGTTTGTCACGGAATCGATGGTTGAACCAGTTTCAATAGGTAAATTGCTCAATGAAACGTCCACGACTTCTGGATACTATCATCATTCGTAATCTATTGGGCTTAGGCGCTCTGTTAATCGCACATTACCTCGCCGACGTATACGCGATTGGTCAACGTCCCGGATTTTCCAAACTATCGCCTTATTTCTATTTGCTGTTACTATATGGCTGGATCGTTTTTCATAACCGGTTCTTATTTGAGCGGCTATTTCAACGGGATAAAAAAGCGCTTTATGTTGGATGCCTGTTTGTGCTGATGACGCTCGGTTCGTTCAACATGAATTTTGTGTTGCATACCGAGTTTAACATCGACCATTCATTGCCCTATCTGGTCAATTTTTGGGTCTATACCGTTACGGGGCTTGGCGTGTACATCACCTATCAGTATTTACGACCACATTCCGGCCCAGAAACTAGTAAGCAGCCGCTGGCAACTATACCCTCGCAAACTGATGAATTTGGAGCCTTTACTTGTATGGTTGACGGGTTTCGTGAAGAAATTCCTTATCACGATATTCAGTATATCGAAAGCTTGGAAAACTACCTGAAAATCATTACGAAGCGAAAAGTATATGTGACCCGACTGACGATGAAAGAAACCGAAGAACGGTTACCAAAGCGTCAGTTTATTCGTATTAGCCGGTCGTGTATGGTGCATTTGACATGGGTAGACAAACGCGAATCCGAGGCCTTTTGGATTGGGGCGAAAGAGCTACGCATTGGTCGAGTCTATAAACGCTACGTAGTGGAGTTGTTGGCTGGAGAGGTGAATTGAGTATCACGCTTTCCTATTGACCGACATCACGAAAGGATAAAACAAAAACATCCCGAAAGTTCTGAACTTTCGGGATGCGGATACAGACTACTAGTATGGCAGAAAAGACAGTGGTTCTAGCGCGTTACTTCAGGCGTTGGCTCAACCGTTGTTAAGCCCAAAACTTCGCTGGTATGTCGACGCAACTGCTGACCTAATTCTGGATTTAGGGCCAGAATCTGTCCATAGCTTGGAATCATTTCTTTTAATTTCTGTTGCCAGGCTTCTGACGCAGATTGCTCTGGAAAACAACGTTTTAACAGGTCGAACATGATTGAAACGGCGGTTGAGGCTCCCGGCGAAGCACCCAACAAGGCTGCGATACTACCATCGGCCGCACTAACTACCTCAGTGCCAAACTCTAGAACGCCACCTTCTTCCTCGTCTTTCTTGATAACCTGTACGCGCTGACCAGCTATTTCGAGTTCCCAATCCTCCATTTTGGCGTCAGGATAATATTCCCGCAGCGCATTGAGCCGATCTTCGGGCGATTGCATCACCTGCTGAATCAAATAGCGCGTGAGCGGAATGTTGTGCAAACCAGCCATCAGCATAGGCGCCATATTGCTCAACTGAATGGATTTAGGTAAATCCATGTACGAACCGCTTTTGAGAAATTTAGTCGAAAAACCAGCATACGGTCCGAAGAGCAGTTCCTGCTTTCCGTCGATAACGCGCGTGTCGAGGTGAGGAACCGACATTGGTGGTGCACCTACCGACGCTTTTCCGTAGACTTTAGCGTGATGTTTTTCAATTACCTCCCGGTTGACACACTTGAGCCATTGGCCACTCACTGGGAAACCTCCGAAGCCACGGCTTTCGGGAATGTCCGACTTTTCGAGCAGACGTAGCGAACCACCACCCGCGCCTATAAACAGAAAATCGGTCTGGACTTCTTTCTCCTGATTGGTCGTTACGTTCTCCAGCCGGATTTTCCAGCCACCCAGCGATTTCGACCGCCACAAATCCCGCACTTCATGCGCAAAAAACAGCCGAACCCCCGGCATATCGCTCAACCGACGGAACATGGCTCGCGTCAGCGCACCGAAATTAACATCGGTACCAATGTCCATGCGGGTGGCAGCAACGGGTTGAGCCGGGTCGCGGTCTTCCATAACCAGCGGCATCCAGTCGGTCAGTTGCGCCGGATCTTCGGAATACTGCATGCCATGAAACAGGTAATTCTGCTGAAGCGTATCGTAGCGTTTGTGCAGATAAGCCACATTTTCGGTACCCCAGACAAAACTCATGTGCGGAATCGACCGGATAAAATTCGGTGCATCATGCAGAAAATCCTTCTCGATCAGATAGGCCCAGAACTGCTTCGATTGCTCAAACGATTCGGCAATTTTGATGGCTTTCGTTACGTCGATGGAACCATCCTCTTTTTCGGGCGTGTAGTTTAATTCGCAGAATGCCGAGTGGCCCGTTCCGGCGTTATTCCAGGCATCCGAACTTTCGGCGGCTGCGCTGTCGAGCCGTTCATAAATATCAATCGTAATGTCAGGTTGCAGTTCTTTCAGCAGCACGCCCAACGTAGCACTCATAATTCCAGCCCCAATCAGAACAACATCGGGTCCTTTCTGGGTAGCTTTTTTGCGTTTCGCCATGATTATTGATTGGCAGGTATGTATTCGATTAAGCTACAAAAGTACTAGATTGATTGGTTCCATCCGTTAACTGGATGTTATACCGAAGTTGGTTACTACGTTGCCCAGCTTACTTTTTGCTGGAACCAGTCTTCTTCCGTTGGCCGAGTATCTTTTCCAGACACTTAACTGTTATCAGATAGGTTGGTTTAACGCCTAACGTACCGAGACTGCCCGATGCCAATGTAGCGCCGGTTAATAACGGGTTGTCAGATGCGTAGTAAGCGTAACGTACCTTCACATCGGCCGAAATACTGCCGCGAATTTTAGCCTGTGCCTGAATCGCTTTCTGATAATGAGTACCTTCCATTTCCAGCCCGATGGCATCCCACGACGAATTACGGAAGTAGCTGAGTACGTCTTTGTTCTGTAACGACGTACCAAGAACAGTTATCATGGCGCCTTCATATACACCAAGTCCGTGACCTTCAAAATCTTCCTTGCTGAAATCATTGTCGAGTGGGTAGTTGTCGGCAGTACCTTCGAAAATATGGGAAGTCGGAATCATCAGATCGCCTTTGTCACCCGTCAAAATACCCGCTTTGCCGATAACCGAAATCGATGCTACGTTCAGTGTAAACGTATCTGTGCCGTTTTCGTAAGGTTTCAGCAACTCGTCCATCGTTTCGAATGCCTGTTCGCCAAACGCATAATCCATCACCAGCAACAATGGTTGGGTTGCCTGAATGGCGTCAGCATCGTGTTTAATTTCAGACGACAACAACGTAGTGTCAATACGCGCAGTATCAAATAGTTGAACGAGTAAACTGGTTCCGGCAATGTCTTCCAGTACGTGCATGCCGTGTTCTTTTGCATAGCTGGTAACTTGCCTGCGTAACTCTCCTTGCGACGGCTGACTTAATTTCAACGCCAGATCGTACAAACTATCCCAACTGGTTGTTTCGGCCAGTGCCGCTGGTGCGTAAAGGCAGTTCATTACACTGTGCGGATTGGCGCTGATGATGTGGATGGGCCGCTGATGAAGATTCTGTTCGCGAATGTATTTTTTGATACGTGTGGCCCAGCGTTCGCCATACAAATGCTGACCGATACGTTCACGTAGCATGGGCGTAAAATTGATTTCGCGGTCGGTCTTTGCTTCGCGTAACTCACTGATCGACACGCTGCCCAGACCATATACAATCTGAAATAAGCCACTGTTGGTTCCGGCTGTCTCTTCGAATCGGTGGTAAGCTTGCTGGGTTTCTTCAAACGTACGGCCCAGAATAGAACTCAGATACGTAAGAGCTAATTCGCGCTCATCTTCCGATACATTCCCGCCTGATTGTACAATGGCTTCCAGCTTTTCCCATTCACGGCTTCGGCTGCCCCGTTCCTGAAACGCGTTTCGCCGAATCTTGTCGGCTTCCATAAACATAAAGGTCAGGTGCGTCAAAATATCGTAGATTTCGCTACGTCCGTTGGTCACCTCAATCACCATCTGTTCAGCGTCGATGCGGTAACAATTTCGGCGACGTTTGGCGGGCACCAATACCGGAAAATGCGAATGCTCGAAACCTTCGCGGGAAGCCAGCGAAATAATCCGGCTGGACTCGATTCCTTTAGGCAGTCGATCCATTACGTAGACAAGTCCATCAAGCTCAACCCGTTGCGGGTCGCCAACGAGCCCGTAAATTTCGGGTTGGAGTGTTAATAGTGCCCGACGAATTTCTTCGCCTGATACACCCGACGGCTTATAAAATCCCCGATTGAACAGATGCCGCATCGTAATATAAAGACGTTCAATTGCCACGCGTGACTCCTGAGCACGGGTAAGTGGAGGAGATGGATCAAGATGCATAAATTCTAAAATAATGTAGGTTGCTGCAAAGGTACGTGGTGTGTGGCAAAGGGCATAAAGGGAGGAGGATTGCCGGGATGGTTGTGTCGAATTTTGGGCTTTGCGTTTTGAATAAGCGAATCTGTATTGGAAACAGTTAACCTAAAACTATTTTTCTGGGTACTTTTGGCGCATGAAAAGCTTACTGCTACGTGTTGTTTGGTTGGGGTTATGCTTATTGATTTTCGGCCAGTCGGTTTGGGCGCAGCCTTTACCTGCTACGTCTCCAATGTCGGAACCAGCCGGTATTCGGGAGGGGCGATTTATTGGCGTAGTGGCCGGAACAGCCGCATTTTATATTGTTACGTTGCTGATGCTCAAGAAGCAGTGGTATAAGAAACGAGTACCTTTCCACAGTTTTAACGACAATGGCGAATGGCTACAAATGGACAAAGTAGGCCATGCGGCAACAGCTTATTGCATGAGTCGTGGTGGTTATGAGCTGATGCGCTGGAGTGGGGTGAATGAGCGGGCCAGTATTCTGACAGGTGGACTTCTGGCATTATTGTTTCAAACAACACTGGAAGTTTATGACGGACATGCGGAAGGATGGGGATTTTCGAAAGGTGATATGCTGGCTAACGTAGCAGGGACGGCACTTTTTGTTGGGCAGCAATATGGCGCTGGGCAGCAGGTTGTCAATCTGAAGTATGGATTTCGAAAAACGATTTTCCCGCCCTATCGTCCAAATCTTTTGGGGAAAACCACAGGCCAGCAGATGCTTAAAGATTATAATGGGCAACAGTATTGGCTATCGGTCAATCTGGCGTCAGTGTTGCCGGTTGGGCCGTCGTTTCCGCACTGGCTCAATCTGGATATAGGCTACAGCGGATCGGGTATGATTGGCGGGCATGAAAATCCGCGTGTGCAAGATAAGGATGGGAAAGACGTAACGTTTAGACGATACCGTCAGTTTTTTCTGTCGCCCGATGCCGATTTATCACGTATCAATACGTTCTCTCCATCATTACAGCGGTTTATTGGTACGGTTCAGTTTTTTAAAATACCAGCTCCTTCGCTGGAGCTTAACCCCGTAAATGGGTTACGATTTCACCCACTTATACTTCCCAAAGAATAAAAACCGAACGTAGCTTAAATTACTACGTTCGGTTTTTATGGTTTCCTAAACTTCTGTATTACAGACGTCCTCCACCAATATCGAAGCCAAGTTTAATACCTAGGTAAGCATTTTTACTTTCGATAGTCGTATTCGAAATTTTGCTTGTACTCGTTGGTACAGCATTATATTCAGCCGCAATAACGAAGTGCCCTGCTTTCAGACCTGCCCGAACCATTCCGCCAAATTTATTTTCGCCGACCAACGTAACGTCTTGTGGGCCTTGTCCATCCACAACGGTGATAACCCCACCGGAAGCCACACTGAATAATCCAGCTCCCAATCCTATAAATGGACGTGCGTTGCCGGAGCCAAACAGGTAATTGCCCGTTACTAAATACGAACCAAAGGCGCCTACTTCACCACGGGCAGTATTGCCACTGCTAACAATAGCACGGGCCACAACTGCCCACTCTAACCGCAGACCTAAATCAAGATTGTCGGAGACACCGTATTTAGGTTCGACAGCAAATAAGACACCACCTGATACGCCCGATGCAAGCGGTTTTGCTATGCCAAGCGATACGTTGACTTTAAACGGCTTAAATTCCTGAGCTGATGCTGATAATGCCACCAGTATTAATAATGGCAGGAGTAAGTTTTTCATAAAAATGATAATAGAAAAAAGATTCACCGTGAATCAGGCACAAACGTACGCTATTTTCCTAGGTCAATCAATTTGTATCCTTTATTGCGATTTAATGGCCTTTTTAGTTTGATAATAGTTATTTGATTTCGCCAGGAATGACCATAATTCCTTTTTGCCGATTGTCACGTAGTACAGTAAGTTGAACTGACCGACCAATCGTATCGTCGGTAAGAAGTCGGTGCAAGTCGTCTACGGTAGCAACCGGGTGATCGTTAAAACCGACAATGATATCCCCTTGCTGGAGTTCGCTGTTATCCGCTACACCATCAGGTTCCACACTGGCCACCATGACACCTGTATTTACCGAAAGATGATTATACTGTTTAATACGTTCGGTCAGGTTAATTAACTGACCAGCAATGCCCAAATAGCCACGACGCACTCGCCCGTGTATAATTAATTTACCAGCAACCAAAGCCGTAAGATTTGACGAAACAGCGAAACAGATACCCTGTGCGGGTAAAATAACGGCTGTATTAACCCCAATAACATCGCCATTGGAATTGACCAGTGGCCCTCCCGAATTGCCCGGATTTAATGAAGCATCGGTTTGAATAACATCATCGATCAGTCGACCGGATTCAGAACGTAGTGTCCGGCCAAGTGCACTCACGACGCCAGCAGTTAGCGAATATTGAAAACCGTAGGGATTGCCAATAGCAATAGCTATCTGCCCAACCTGAAGCTGTTTCGAATCGGCAAAGCGAATGGCTTTCAGACCATCGGCATATATTTTGAGAACTGCAATATCAGTAGCGGGATCACGGCCGATCAATGTAGCGTCAAATTCTCGCGAATCGGGTAACGAAACGAGGATTTTTGACGCGCCAGCCACTACGTGGTTATTGGTAATAATGTAGCCGTCGGTCGATATAATAAACCCGGAGCCAGTACCTCCAGCAGATTCACCCTTTCCAGGAAGTTGACGAGGGGGTATATTTTGACTTGACTGGGGTACACGACCACTCGTTTTAATTCGCACAACTGACGAACTAACCCGTTTGGCAACGTTGACTACGGTGTTTGAATATGCATCAAGCAACGTAGCATCCGAAAAATTTGAATTTTCTGACTGTTCTGAGAAATCCGAAAAGGTGGTGAATTGCGTATACATAGTATTTGTGAACAATTTTTGTGAAAATGAGTTACCACATGATTCGTTCCAGCCAGTGTTAGGTACTTTTATGTTTACGTTTTACGCCATTTTGTCATTTTTAAACCGTTATGTACTTTCGCATTACGTTACAAAAAGACGGAAGAATTTAATTTCGGTTAAAATGGCAGTTTAACGCATGATGTTCGAAGAGTATCTGATACAGAAAAAAATTGATGCGGTACGGTTTCGAAATGAAGAACCAGACCGATATATGGAGTGGCAACGTGAATTTGAGCAGATGCATCCCGAAAGCTTCACCGTTCAGAAGAAATTTCTTTTGAATGATACCCGAAGGAAGTATCTTGTCCGTTGAAAAATATATTAAACGGTCTGAAGGCCAGATCGGGTCCAAAAAAAAATTAAAAAGATACTATTATAAATGGGTCTCACATTGGGGGAATTACGTGGCATGAACGACTCTGTGCTAAATGCCCTGAAAGCGCAAGGTATTAGTGATGCCGACATGCTACTGGAAGCCACTAAAACACCATCTGATCGTAAATCACTTTCATCGATGAGTGGTGTTGATAGTAAAGTTATTCTGGATTTGGCTAACCGGGCCGACCTTGCCCGTATAAAAGGAATTGGTAGGGTATATAGTGATCTGATGGAAGAAGCAGGTGTCGATACGGTTAAAGAACTGGCACAACGAGTAGCTGCGAATCTGCACGCGAAACTGATCGAAATAAATAGTGTTCGGCAGTTTACACAACGGCCACCTTCTGTGGAGCAGATTGGCGATTTTATTGAGCAGGCCAAGAACTTGCCACGGATGCTCGAATATTAAAAAAAGGGGGAGAGATACCCCCTAAATTTAGTTGTCAGTGAGAATTGGCTTTCTAGTATAACCAGCGGCTTGCCTATAGTCGCTGGGAAGAATTCCATATTGGTTTTTGAAACATTTCGAGAAATACGAAGCTGTATTGAAACCAGCAATAAACATAATTTCTTTTACACTAAGGTCGGTGGTTTCCAGTAATTTATGCGCTCGTTTCAGCCTAATGCTCCGAATAAATTCATTAGTCGATAGGCCCGTCAGATCTTTAAATTTAAGGTAGAGGTTACTACGGCTCATTCCCAATTCCTTCACCATTACGTCGATATTGAACTCCGTGTCCATGATGTGGGCTTCAATAACTGTCATTGCTTCGTTGAGAAATGTTTCATCGGCCGAAGTAACTTCCACATCTTTGGGCTCAATCGTTAATTCTTTCCGGAAATGCTGCTGAAGCCTGCGCCGATACGTCAGAATATTAGTTAGTTTCGCGGCTAGCAGTTCGATCGTAAACGGTTTTGTAATATAGGCATCGGCCCCAGTTTTCAGAGCCTTTATCCGACTGGTTTCATCGGCTTTTGCTGTCAGAAAAACGATAGGTATGTGATTGAATGCCTTGCTCGATTTAAGCCGCTGGGTAAACTCAAAGCCGTCCATTACGGGCATCATAATATCGCTCACAATAACTACGGGCATTTGCTCTTCCAGCTTGTCGAGCGCATCTTTTCCGTTGATTGCTTCGATGATGGTAAATTCATGACTAAGCCCTTGACGGATAAATATGCGCATGTCGGCATTGTCTTCTACCAGTAATAAAAGCGGTTTATTTAGATTTGGAAGTATCGGCGTTACGTCGAAAGGTTCTTTCTGCTCTTCGAATTCTTCGGTTTGGCTCGCCGACCAGGTCATCGGCAAAGACTCTGGCTCGTCAGCCAATGCAGTTGCAGGAAGCCAATGATCGTTTGCATACGTAGCACGGTCGGTGGGAATATCAACGATGAACGTAGCACCCACGGAGTTCGATTGGTCGACGTATAAATGCCCGTGGTGAAGTTCTGCTAAACTCCTGCTTAAAGCTAACCCAATACCTGCCCCTTGTTGATTTCGGACATTTCCTGACTGGCCTTTAAAGAATTCTTCGAAAATCTGTTGAATTTTTTCGTCTGGTATACCGGGTCCATTGTCGGTTACCTTCATACGAACGAGCGGGGCAGTATTATGCTGTTGGTTTTTGAGCCCTGCCGGATCGTTTTCTAAGCTCAACTGAATATGTATCTGCCCATGTTCGGGTGTAAACTTCAGGGCATTTGACAGTAAGTTATTAATAATCTTTTCAATGGCATCTGGGCTAAAAATAGTCTGAATGGTTTCTGGATAGGCCTCGATTGAGAGATTAATATGCCGTTTTTGTGCCAGAAATTGAAATGGATTAGCTGCTTCTCGAACGAATGTTACCAGATCGCTTTCTAAGACCTCTAATACGGCTTTCCCCTGCTCAAGACTTCTAAAATCCAGTAATTGAGTTACTAACCGCATTAGAAAACCTGAACTTTTTTCCATGAGCGTATACTGTTCCTGTCGTTCGTCAGAACGAAGTTTTGTATCATGTTGCGCTAAATAATGCAGCGGCCCTGTAATTAAGCTAAGTGGAGTTCGAAATTCATGCGAAATGTTGGTGAAGAATTGCATTTTCATCTGATACACTTCTTCCGTTTTTTTCTTCTCCAGATTTTCGACCGCTAACCGATGTTTTTCATTAGCCCGGACGAGGCTAAATTTCAGATAGGCATAGATCAGGCTACCAACGAGTAGCATGTAGAAAATATAGGCATACCATGTTTTCCAGAAAGGAGGAGCAACCGTAATTTTAATACGTGTAGGGTTGGCAGACCAATATCCATCATTATTGGCCGCTCTGACTTCAAATACGTACTTGCCAGGAGAAAGATTGGTAAAATCAGCATAGCGTTTGTCGGCGGTAGTGTAAATCCAACGCTTATCGTACCCCAACAGACGATACGAAAATTGGTTTTTTTGCGGAGCATTAAAGTGGAGAGCGTCGAATTCAAACGAAAAGCTATTTTCCCAGTGTTTTAGTTGAATATCATCGGTTACAGAAACGTCTTTTGGGAGGATAACACGACCATAAAATACGTCTCCTGGGTTAACGATTTTATTCCAAACCCAGAATTTGCTTAATACAACACGTGGCAAAATGCGATTCTCCTGAATTTGGCTTGGATGAAATAGACTGACACCGTTTATGCCGCCAAATAACATATAGCCATCGCTACGTTGGAGATAGGCTAAGTCCTGAAATTCATTTGCCTGAAGTCCGTCATAGGCATTATAGGTTTTAAACAATCCATGTTCTGGTTTAAAACTAGCCAGCCCCCCATTAGTCGAAATCCATAAATTACCAGTCTTGTCTTCCAGAATTGCTTTTATTACGTTATTAGGTAAGCCATTTTCGGTTGTATAAGACTTAAATTGCCCATTACCCAGATATTGACAAAGGCCACCTCCATAGGTACCGATCCACAATCTACCTTTCGAATCTTCGAAAATTGGCAGAATGTGATCATGTGGTAGGCTTGTCAGATTATTTGGTTCACTTTGATACGTGATGAATTGGGGAGAAGGATTGCCCAATTGTGCAAAAGGCAAATAACATAGCCCATTTGTTGTACCGATCCACAAATTTCCCCGACGATCCTGAAAAACTTTTCGAATGGTGTTAATCGGTAAATGGCTTGAGCTATTCGCTGTGTAGTGGAATACAGTGTCTTGTCCAGTAGTTATTCGTTTATAAACACCTTCGGAGTGGGCACCGTACCAGATTTGCCCCTGACTATCCTGCATGATAGCATAGATAACGCTGGGTAGTTTCTTGTTGTAATGAGCCTGATACGTTGTCTGTTTTTGGGTTATGTCGATTTCATAAATGCCTTCCTTGTGCGACATACCAACATGAATGTATTTGCGCCCATGGATATGTACTTCGGCTATCGAAACAGGTGTTTCGATTTGAGGAATATGTCGAAATGAAGCATACGTACCGGTATTTGTTTCTTTAGAGAGATAATTGAGCCCACCGCCGTAGGTACCCATCCAGGTTGTTCCGTTACTATCTTCAAAAATAACCCGGACGTTATTATGGCTTAAGCTTCCCTGCTGAGCATTACGTCTTATGTGATAAAATTTTTTGCGATTAAGGTCTATTTTACTGATTCCACAGCCCAAAGTGCCCACCCACAGCACATTCGTTTTGTCGATCAGTAGTGAATTAATCATGTTAGTCCGAAGGCTATTGGGGTCAAGTACGTTCGATGTGTATAATTCGGTTTGCTGAAGCGTAAGCTGACCTGTTGTCTGTTTAAGAACCGAGAGGCCGTTGGTGTGGCCTGCCCAGACATCTCCAGAAGGTGCAACACAAATTGTCGTAACGTTTTCATTTAGCACACGGGTAAATGGTATGTCTTTTTGCGTACTGGAAGTTGATATATAACTGGTAAACAGTCCTTTGTCTGTACCAGCCAGCAAGTTATTGGATTTGTCGCGGGCTAGTGTTTTTACCAGAAAGCCATTCAGTCCAATATAGTGAAGTGCGAACGTAGCGTTACGTTGGTTTTCCTGAATCTTATATAAACCATGGTTGCCTTTACCAATTAGTATACTTCCATCTGTATCTTCCCACAATGCATGGATGCGGTCAGCCCATTTGCCACCGCGCTTCTGTGGCAGAGCTATAACGTGACGAATTTTGGGCTGATTGTTATTTAGATTGAGCGTAATTACATCCAGACCGGCTTCGCTAACTACCCAAATACGCCCTTCACGATCGGCTAGAACCGACAGAATAAAATCATTGGCGAGACTGGATGCATCTGTAGGAACATGTCGATAATTCGTAAAGGTTTTGGTCGATTGGTTAAATCGACTTAGCCCATCACTAGTACCAATCCAGAGCGATCCGTCGGGAGCTTCGCTAATTGAGCGTATTGTTGTGCCAGTAATAGTTTGATTATCATTTTTTTTCGGCCGAAATACTTCAAACGAATAGCCATTATAGCGATTCAGGCCATCGTATGTAGCGAACCATAGATACCCTCTTCTGTCCTGACATATATCTAGAATACCATTTTGCGACAATCCCTGTGAGCCTGAAATGTGGTCGAAACCGGTTTCAATCTGCGCCATTAGTGACTTAGGAATTGCCAGTAAGCAAAACATCAGAAACCAGCTAGTAACCGTTGGCATATGAATCGAAAATCTATTGCACATGCATTTTTAATGTATAAAGTAACTTTTATGCTACTGAAAGTGGATAAATTAAGCTGAAAATTTCAGCAGGGTGGGTAAAATTAACTATTTGTTGTAATCATTTAGCGATTTATGGTACAAGTTAATAAACACATTGGATACATTTGCGGAGAATATTTAAATTATTAATGATTTTAATACAATTAGTATTTTGATGGTAGTAAACAACACAGATGCGGAAAGTTGCGTAAGCGAAGAAGTGTATTCAGTATACATTGATAATTAATTAGTTAATTAATATCGTTAATCTGAATCAGCTACGTCGTTGTACGCAAAGACGAATTTGTTGCTACCAACTTACCTAGTTGTAGTGAATAAGACTATGGTTATGCTTACTTCATTAACAGACGAACAGATGATTCGTCAATATTTATCGAGTCAACCCGATGAGTGCTTTAAAGTAATTTACAATCGGTATGTAAAAAAAGTATATCGGCGTTGCCTCTCAATGACCAAAGATTCGGCTAAAGCGCAGGATTTCACACATGACATCTTCCTGAAAGTGTTTGATAAATTGGATCGGTTTCAGGAACGTTCAGCGTTTTCCACCTGGCTTTATTCAATAGCTTACAACTATTGTTCTGATCAATTACGTCAGGCTAAGCGTTTTCAACTGAGTACAATGGATGAGAATTTACCCTACGCTTCGACCGAAACAGACGAATCGCAAGTTCATGAAGAGTCAATTCAGTTGGTAAACCGGCTTATGCTGTCATTGTCGGATCGTGAACAGGCTTTGCTACGTTTAAAATATGAGGAAGGGGTAAGTATTGAAGAATTAGCCTTGAAATACGAAGTGTCTGAAAGTGCAATAAAGATGAGGCTTAAACGGGCTCGGCAGAAAGTGCAGACAGTCTATACGCAACAGTACCAATATTTGCATTAAACAATCAAATGGTTGGGCAATTTGTGCACCTATAAGACAGAAAAATAATATACTACCAACAAGCCCATATTTTGAGTATGGGCTTGTTGGTGCAAAAGAGCCTAAAAATGAATAAATCGGAAAATTTATAAATAAACATGGGTTACTTTTTTTGATATGTAGAATTAATGTGTGGCTCTAAAACATCCATCTAACTAAATTTTTATAATAATGGCAAAATCTGCGTTCTTCCTTCTCGCAATGATGGCTTTAGCAACAGCTTGCTCGAGCACTAAAACTGAAACAACCGAAACAACTACTACGGTAACGGATTCGACTGCAACCATGAGCACAGATTCTACTACAACTAGTGATTCGGCTTCGACCATGTCGACTGATACAACCAAGAAAGATTCGATCAAATAGTCGATTTTTCTGCGTATTAACGAGAACGGCCCGCCAAATAGCGGGCCGTTCTCGTTAGTGAAAGTCTATTGTATAGGAAATTAATAGGTTAGCGGGCCGTCAAGTCACTTGCCGCTTTTTCATCGATTAGCCAAATCAGATCACCATCTACCGGTTTGATTACCTGGGCCGGGTATTGGTTTGGCATATAGGGACCTTCAAGTATTGCTTTAAGTGGTGCCGCTTTTTTAGGCCCTGCTACCAGAAAAACAATGCAATTAGACCGATTGACTAGCGGGGCCGTAAGGGTTAGTCGAAACATACTTTGCTGTTCCAGATAAAAGGCTTTGGTCCAGGCTGTATCTTCATGAACAACTTCCGTTCCCGGAAAAAGAGAGAGGGTATGCCCATCATCGCCCATACCCAGCAGAACCAAATCGAACGTAGGACCACTGTTGCCAAAATACGAATGTAGAATCTGGTCGTAATCAGCGGCTGCTGCTTCAGGCTCGAGATCGGTTCGCCAGACGTGAATTTGATCTTCCGGCGTGTAAACATGCCCTAATAACGTATCGTAAGCCATTCCCGCATTATTCTGTGGGTCATCGATGGGTACGTAACGTTCATCGCCCCAGAAAAAATGAAGATCAACCCAGGGAATCTGCTCAGCATAGGGCGATTTGGCCAGCAGCTCATGCAATGCCTTGGGCGTACTGCCTCCCGACAACGCAATAGTAAACCGATCCTTCGTTTTTAATACGTCCTTGATGCGTTTGGCAATGAGATTGGCTGCCGTTTTTGCCAGATCGTTCGGGTTTTTGGTAACGATGAGTTCCACAGGGTAATAAAGTTTTTTAACTCAGAAAACTTATTGAATGAAGTCTTCCCGCATGGGTGTAAATAAATCGACCAGAACACCTGCTTCTATACAAACCGCCCCATGCCGAACATTAGGCGGAATGTAATAAGCATCTCCTTCACGCACCCGGCGGGTTTCTTCGCCAATCGTGATATCAAACGCACCACTGGCAATGTAGCTCATCTGGGTGTGATAATGACTGTGGGGCGTACCAACACCTCCCGCTTCAAACGCTACCTTGACCATCATCAGGTTGGCGTCATACGTCATAATTTTTCGTTTTACTCCTTCCGCTACCGATTCCCAGGGTAACGCTGGATCGTCAACAAAAAGGGTTTGAAATTGAGTAGGCATATTATTTCATCATCCATTGAAAACCATCTTTCTGAACCAGTTGATCGGCGGCTTCGGGGCCCCAGGTGCCGGGTGTATAGTTTGGGAAATCAGGTGTTTCGGCCTCCCAGGCATCTAGAATAGGTGTTACAACTTTCCAGGCGGCTTCAACCTGATCGGCACGCATAAACAACGTAGCATCGCCCGTCATTACGTCGAGCAGCAGCGTTTCGTAGGCTTCCGGTTCCTGACCTGCATACGTATCTTTATAGCTAAACACCATATCGACGGGATCTATCGCCAGCGTTTGTCCCGGTCGTTTGGCCTGAAAACTCACGCGAATATCCATTGCTGGCTGAATACCAATAGTCAGTCGGTTCGAATGCCAGTTTTGTGTGGCTTCGTCAGGGAAAGCGTAGTCGGGGGCTGGCTTGAACTGAACCGTAATGACCGTTGCTTTCTCCGGTAATGATTTTCCAGTACGTAGGTAAAACGGTACGTTCTCCCAGCGCCAGTTATCGACATATAATTTGACTGCTGCAAACGTTTCGGTAGCTGAATCCGGTTTAACGCCTTCTTCTTCCCGATAACCAGGGATATCTTCACCGCCGACCTGTTTTCCTTTGGTTTTGCCGGGGCCGTATTGCCCACGAACCGCTACGTCTTTTACCTGTTCGGGTTTGATTCGGCGGATGGCGTGCAGTACGTCTACTTTTTTGTTACGTACCTCGTTGGCATCAAATGAAATAGGCGCTTCAGTAGCCACCATGCACAACACCTGAAGCAGGTGATTCTGGATCATGTCACGAAGGGCGCCTGAGCCTTCGTAATACCCACCACGTCCTTCGAGACCTACCGTTTCAGCCGCCGTAATCTGCACGTATTCAACGTAGCGTCGGTTCCAGATGGGTTCAAAAAGAGAGTTGGCGAAACGTAGTGCGAGAATATTCTGAACGGTTTCCTTACCCAGATAATGGTCAATTCGGTAAATCTGCTCTTCGGCAAACAAGCCTCCCAACAGCAGATTTAACTCCTGTGCCGTTTTAAGATCATGCCCGAATGGTTTTTCAACCACAATCCGAACGCGGGATTTGTCGCCACAGAGCGGTAATTTGCCCAGATTTGTGGCAATATCAGGGACGAGCTGCGGAGCCACTGCCAGATAAAAAATTACCGATGGCTGTTCTCCCCATTCCTTATGTTTTTCGCCAACAAAGTCGGAAAGCTTCGAATAGGCCGATTCATCACCGGCATCCATCGATAAATACGTAATCGAAGGTGCAAAGGCTTCCCAGGAGTTGTTAAGGTCGTTTTTACGTCGTGAAAACGATTGAATTCCTTCGGATAACCGCTCCCGAAACGACTCATCCGTATAATTACTACGTCCTAACCCAACAACCGCTAAGCGTTCGGGCAGGTAGTTATCGAGGAACAGGTTATACAACGCGGGCGTGAGCTTGCGAAGATTCAGATCGCCACTACCACCAAATATAAATAGAATGGTAGCCGACGGACGCTGATTGGTAGCTGGAATCATGAGTTGTTGTATTGACGGCTGCAAATTACCGACCGATGATTTCCTGAACAAGTTTAGGCTGTTAAGTTTCCGGTTAAGCCTCGATTCTAGTACTTTTGAGCGTTATTTTATTTGATTTCTGCTACTATGAAAATTGCCATTGGCTCCGATCATGCCGGTTTCCAGTACAAAGAAGCCATTAAGAAAATGCTTATCGACCTCGGTCATGAGGTAATTGATAAAGGTACCTATGCCGCTACGCCGTCTGTCGATTATCCAGTTTATATCCGTCCGGTGGCAGAGGCTGTTGCCGCAGGCGACGTTGAACGGGGAATTGTGTTGGGTGGTTCGGGCAATGGTGAAGCCATTGCTGCCAACCGGGTTCGGGGCGTTCGGTGCGGCTTGTGCTGGAACGAAGAATCGGCCCGTCTCTGTCGGTCGCATAACGACGCTAACGTAATTTCGCTGGGTGAGCGGATGATGTCGGAAGAAACGGCGTTGAAACTGGTTCAGATCTGGCTCGAAACACCGTTTGAAGGTGGCCGCCATCTGACCCGTATTAAGCAACTGGATACGTATTAAAAGTGATGAGTGATAAGCGATAAACAGTTCTCCAGTGCAGTAGGCTGGCGCACTATTCATTTTTAATCGTTTATCACTCATCGATCATCGCTCATCACTTTTTATGCACATTCTCTGGCAATACCTGAAGCCTTATCGCTGGCTTGCCTTACTGGCTTTGGTGCTGGCTGGTATGGCTCAGGTACTTGCGCTGATCGATCCAATTATTTTCGGTAAAATCATCGACGAATACGCCACCAATCCCGGTACGAAAACGGAAGATGAGCGCGTATCGGGCGTGCTGAAATTGCTGGCAATTGCAGTGAGCGTAGCTATTCTTTCAAACCTGATAAAAGCGTTTCAGGAATATATCACCCGACGGGTTGTGCAACGGTTTGGGACCGACATTTTTAACGATGGGCTAAAACAAACCCTACGATTGTCGTATCAGGAATTTGGCGACCAGAGCAGCGGTGCTACGTTGTCGATATTGCAGAAAGTACGTACCGATACGGAGAAGTTTATCAATTCCTTTGTCAACGTACTGTTTTCGTCGCTGGTGGGTATGGGGTTTCTGATCTGGTACGCCATCACTAAACATTGGGCGTTGATTCCGGTATTTCTGATTGGCGTATTAGTGCTTGGAGGCCTGACTGGATTACTTAGCCGTGAAATCAAAACAACCCAACGGTCGATCAATCGCGAAACGGCGTTGTTGTCGGGCGTGATTACTGAATCACTACGTAATATCGAACTGATTAAAAGTCTGGGACTTACGTTTCCAGAGATCCGTCGGATGAAAGAGTTGACCGGACGGATTTTTGAGCTGGAAATGCTGAAAGTTCGTCGGGTACGTTTGCTCACGTTCTGGCAAAGTACTACCCTGAACCTATTGAAACAATCCGTTCTGTTTACATTGCTGTGGCTCATTTTTCGGAACGTACTAAGTCCCGGAGAATTGATTTCGATGCAGTTTATTTCGGTATCGATCTTCAATCCCTTGCAGGATCTGGGAAATATCATTCTGGCGTATCGGGAAGCGGAAGCCGGTCTGAACAGTTTCGGTACGTTAATGGCGAAACCAATCGAACGAAATCCCGAATCGCCGGTCGAAGTAGGACCAATTGAACACCTGCGATTTACCGACGTAGTGTTTCGGCATAAAGGAGCCAGCCAAAATGCCATTGATGGGGTTTCATTCGAAGCGTCGCTGGGTGATACCATTGCGTTTGTAGGCCCGTCAGGATCGGGTAAATCGACAATGGTGAAATTGCTGGTTGGCTTATACCGACCTGTAGCGGGCGAGATTTATTACAACGATATTTCAACTAAAGACCTGCGGTTCAATCCCATGCGTCGGCAGATCGGGTTTGTTACGCAGGACACGCACCTGTTTTCGGGCACCATTCGGGAGAACCTGCTTTTTGTAAAACCCGACGCTACCGAAGCCGACATGCTCAAAGCGCTCGATCAGGCTGCCTGCGATTATTTGCTGGCTCGGTCTGAAAACGGACTCGATACGCAGATCGGTGAGGGTGGGTTGAAAATGTCGGGGGGCGAAAAACAACGGTTGTCGATTGCCAGAGCGTTGGTTCGCCAACCACGCCTGCTGATTTTTGACGAAGCTACATCGGCACTGGACTCGCTGACAGAAGAAGAAATTACGGATACGGTACGTAGCGTATCGGCGCTAAACTCGCAGATTACCATTTTAATCGCTCACCGTCTTTCGACCATTATGCACGCAACCACGATTTTTGTGCTTGAAAAAGGCAAAATTGTGGAGACGGGTACTCACGAGGTGTTGCTTGCCCAGAAAGGGCTTTATTACGCCATGTGGCGGCAGCAGATTGGAGAACGGAAAACAGAAATTACGACAATCGCTTAACCGAAGCTTTCGCTAATGAACAGACGTGCCCGGCAAATTGGTTATTTTTTATCCAGCCAATATTTTTCGGATGGGGTACGTACTACGTTGTCTATTCTGCTGCCTTCGCTATTTTTCATGCAACTCGGGCAGCTTCAAACTGGTATGGCATTGTCGCTCGGTGCGCTGAACGTCAGTATCAGTGATGCGCCTGGTCCGGTCATGCACCGACGTAACGGTATGTTGGCTACGGTCTTTTTTGGATTTCTGGTTACGCTCGCCACGGGTTACGCTCGCCTGAATCCATACGTTATGGGTCTCGAAATTCTGGTTTTTAGTTTCTTTTTCTCCATGCTTTCGATGTATGGAAACCGCGCTACGTCGGTAGGATCGGCGGCTTTGCTCATCATGATTTTGATGCTGGATCGACCCCTTAGTGGTACGGAAGTTTTGATTGAAGCCGGACTGGTTACGGCTGGTGGGCTTTGGTATACGGGAATCAGCTTGTTGGCATCACAACTTCAACCTTACCGACTGGCGCAACAGGCACTGGGGCAATGTATCCATGAAATTGCTAAACTGATGGCCATCAAAGCCGATTTTTACCAGGTGTCGTCGCCATTGGACGATGCGTATCGTCGCTTGATTGCCCAGCAGGTTGTGGTGAGTGAAAAGCAGGATGCGGTTCGGGAGGTTTTGTTCAAAAGCCGACGTATCGTTGCCGAATCGACCCGACCCGGCCGGGTTTTATTGCTTACATTTATCGATATGGTTGATCTGTACGAGCAGATTATCGCCATGTATTATGATTATGCGGCCATTCGCGAGCGATTTGGCAAAACAGGTGTACTTGACCGAATTTCTCGGCTGATTCGACGACTATCGGCAGAACTTGACCATATTGGTTTGGCAGTACAAGCACCTGTGCCTTTTCATAAACCCGTGGATGTCAATACATCGCTGGAAGTGCTAAAGCGACGTATCGATGCATTGGGCGAGCAGGAGGGAAGTACGTTAGTGCTGCGGAAAGTACTGGTAAGCCTGCGAACGGTTAGCCAGCGGCTCAATACCATCCAGAAAAACATCATCCAGCCTAACAATGGGCCGATTGACCGGCCTGACCGGGAATATGGCCGGTTTGTATCACACGTTATTATCGACCTGAAATCATTTCGGAACAACCTCGCAACCGAATCTTCGGCGTTTCGCCATTCGGCTCGTGTCGCTTTAGCCATGCTGCTAGGGTTTATTCTGACCAAATTATTGCCGTATGGGCATTATAGTTACTGGGTATTGCTCACCATTTCCGTGATTCTCAAGCCTGCGTTTAGCCTGACTCGTCAGCGCAACCTCGAACGGATTATTGGTACGCTGGCTGGTGGGATAATGGGTGTGCTGATTCTGGCTTTTATTCCGAATAAGATGGTGCACTTCGGGTTTCTGGTTGCGTTTATGCTTGGTACGTATAGCTCCCAGCGAATCAATTATATTGTGATGGTTATCTGCGTAACTCCTTTTGTACTCATTCTATTTAGTTTTCTGGGGGTGAACTACTTAGGTGTAGCTGAAGAACGATTTCTGGATACACTTATGGGTGGGGGTATTGCCCTGATTGCGGGTTATCTGCTCTTCCCGCAGTGGGAGTCGGAGCAGCTTATCAAACCCATGCAGGACGTATTGAAAGCAAATATTCGCTACGTTCAGCTCCTGCTGGATAGTCTCTCCGGGCGAAATGTAGAGCTAGTTGAGTATAAACTCGTGCGTAAAGAGGTGTACGTTACGTCGGCAAACCTGTCTGCGGCATTCGAACGGATGGTATCTGAACCCAAACACAAACAACGAAATGAGAAAATCGTGTATGAATTTGTGGTTCTGAATCATATTCTATCGGCCAACGTAGCAACTATTATGTCGGCACGGCTTGCAGGCGATGATCATTCAGTGGCAACCGCCCGGTTACGACCAATCAAGCGGGCACTGTTTGCGCTAAACGAAAGCCTGAATCGGTTAGGCCGACAACCGACTGCATCGACCGCCGACGTAGTCGAATCGGCTCCTAGTCAACAATCACCCGACGATACGTTCCTGAACGAACACTTACAGTTTATTCAGCAAGTGAGTAGCGATATCAGTAAGCTGGTTGAACGGGTTAGATCTCGAAAAAATACCAACAATCAGGATAGAGTGTACGATACGTTATCAGATAAAGTAACGTAGTAACACTTGCCGCTAGTGGATGAAAATTGGTTTAATAATTTTTCACAAAATGCGCAAAAAGTACCATTTGTTACTTACTCATTTTTTCGGTTACTACCTCTAAAATGCATTATTTAGTATTAGATCTTGAGATGACGGGCCCTGAACCCGATTATAATGAAATTATACAGATTGGCGCTGTTCTGTTCGATGACCAGTGGATTGAAAAAGGCCGTTATCTAACCAATGTATATCCTGAAAATCACGAAGCATTTTCTTCGTCATCAGAGAAAATTCATAATCTGTCGCTGGCTGATCTGGATGATGCGCCAATGATGTATGATGTGTTGCCTGAACTGGAAGAATGGATTTGTAAGCAGTTAGGTATCCGGGTACCGCAGGGGCAATCGGATCGAACGCCTTATCTGCGCGATGTCGTGATTTGCGGACAGAGTGTGATCAACGACATTAATTTTCTGAAAGAAGCGTATCGGTATGAGAAAATGAAATGGCCGTATTCGCGGGTATTGCTAGACTTGCACACACTGGCTTATTTTACGTTCCGCGTACTACGTGCCAACGGACGTAAAACCCCCGACCGGTTAAGCCTGACTGCTATTGCCAGTTATTTCGGATTTGCTCGGGAAGATGGCTTTCACAATGCGCTGGAAGATGCCGTGCTAACAGCGCAATGCCTTCGGGAAGTATTTAAGCTGAGCGACAACATGCGACTTGCTTAAACATTTCCCGATTTTGCTACGTATCAGGGAAGCAGGAAAGGACGAGGGCTAAAACACAGCACAAAAATAAGCAGTGCCAACCAGCCCAGAACTCTACGTTTCCCGTCGAGTGGTTCGTCGTGATGGGTTTCTGGATGGTAAATTCCCAGAAAACGGCCCAGTACAAACACAAATACCAGAAAACTTTGGTAGCCCTGCCAGTCGGGGCGTATCCAGGACAGGATTAACTGACCAGCCACTACGCTCAACGTAATGATGAGTGAAGTAGTCCGGTTTTCGCTGATGCGTGAAAATGCCAGAAACAGAAACCCAACGTAAAGCAGGAAATAACCAAGCTCCGACAGAAACGCGTCGTCTGATGGAATGGCAAAATCTACGGGGGTAAACAAGCCGAGCCCGGCATAGAAAGCAAAAATTATGAACAACGTAGGGGCGACCCACTGAAACCGGCGACGGCCAATCAGCGCATATAAAATATGTCCGCCATCCAACTGCCCAATCGGAATCAGGTTGAGCGACGTAAAAAATAAAGCCAGATAGCCCGCCATGATATACGGATAATGAATCATTTCATAGGGGTGGGGCAATCGGGCAGGGTCGGCAACAAAGGTTTTAAAAAACGAAAAGAGCAGATTATCGCCTAGACCCACCGCTCCACCCGGCGGGATATTCTGAAAGGCATACTTTCCATAATCCAAACCCCATTTTTGATATTCAGGATGGATGGTGAAGATAAACTCTGGAGGAGGTAAATGACTAAAGCCATACCAGAGCACAACCAACGCCAGCACAAAACCAGCGAGTGGGCCAGCAATGCCAATATCGAAGTATTTCCGGCGGCTGTCGATGTAGTCGCGGATACGAATGAAGGCTCCTAACGTACCGATACTTTGCCCAATGCCCAGCCACACCGGAATATAGTAGGGGAGTGACACCCGCACCCGATTCGCTTTTGCGGTGAAATAATGTCCGAACTCGTGTACGGTGAGTATAGCTAGAAACGGAATTGAAAACTGAAACCCTGCCAGAAACTCATCCCAGCCTAAGGTTTTTTCCTTACCGATCGGAATAAATAAGCGTCCATACATCCATTCGGCACCCGCCATCGTGGTCGTAATTAGCGTAATAACAAAAAGACCTCCATGAAGGAGGTACGTTTTAAGCCGTTGATTCATTGAGATGTGTATAATGAATAATGGATAATGTACAATGAATAATGAAAACTAGTAGCAGTATGGTCTATGGTCTGTCCATTGTACATTATCCATTACTCATTCTCATTAAAAATTCGCTAAATAATCCAGAATTGTTTTGGGCGGTTGCACATGTACAGCCTGAATACCTAACTCCGCAGCGGTCTGAATATTCGCTACGTTGTCGTCGAAGAAGGCCGTTTCTGAAGCTTCTAGACCTGCCTCGGTCAGTACGTGTTGATAAATAGCCGCTGATGGTTTCATCAGTTGCACATCGTATGAATAAAAAACCCGCTCGAAGAGTTCCTCCAGCGTTGGCTGTTGCAAATTTGTCAGTACATGATTGACGCGCCGGATGTGAATCGGACTGGTATTGCTCAATAAAAAGAGCCGGTATTTCGACTTTAACGACTTAATACGTTCGATACGTTCGACAGGCATATCAAGCAGAACGCTGTTCCAGGCAGTGTCAATGACCTCATCGGCCCATTCGTCGTTTTTTAACAACTGCCGAACGTGTGCTCGAAAAGCCTGATCATCAATTAGTCCTGTTTCGTATTCATTCAGGAAATGATGTTTTTTCCAGAGGGCGCGAACTTCATCCTCGGGCAGGTTTGCCAACGTAGCAAAATTTCGGATGGGAGCCGTTAGGTCAATTGGGATGATAACATCCCCAAGGTCGAAAATCAGGTTTTTCATTGGTTGCAGGTTTCAGACTTGCCGCTTCAGATTACAGATTCGATTCTTCGAAACGAACCTGTAATCTGAGCCAACATAGCCTATCTATTCTACCACGACGCCCATGTCGCAGAATTTTTCGATACGTTGATTGATACGTTCTTCGGAAGAAAGCGCATTTAATTCGTCCAGTGCTTTGAGAATCACCTCTTTCAGATGATTCGCCATTGCCTGATGGTCGTTATGTGCACCGCCAGTAGGTTCTTCCACAATTTCATCGACCAGCTTGTTCGACTTCATGTCGCGGGCGGTCAGCTTCATTGCTTCGGCAGCCTGTTCTTTAAAGTCCCAACTACGCCAGAGAATTGTAGAGCAGTTTTCGGGCGAAATGACTGAATACCAGGTATTTTCAAGCATCAGTACACGGTCGCCGATGGCAATGCCCAAGGCACCGCCCGATGCCCCTTCACCGATAACGATGCAGATAACTGGTACGGTAAGCATGAACATTTCTTTCAAATTTCGGGCAATGGCTTCACCCTGACCACGTTCTTCAGCTTCCAGCCCCGGAAAAGCACCCGGTGTATCGATCATGGTGATGATCGGCTTATTGAATTTTTCGGCCAATTTCATCAGACGTAGCGCTTTCCGATACCCCTCTGGGTTCGGCATACCGAAGTTCCGGTACTGGCGTTGCTTGGTGTTACGTCCTTTCTGTTGCCCGATAATCATAACAGTTTGTCCACCCAGTTCGCAAAAGCCACCGACCATCGCCGGATCGTCGCGCACTGTACGGTCGCCGTGAAGTTCGATAAACTGATCGCACATCAGCGAAATGTAATCAAGCGTGTAAGGCCGGTCGGGGTGACGCGACAATTGAACCCGTTGCCAGCGGGTAAGATTCTGGAAAATCTCCCGACGCAATTTGTCGATACTTAGTTCCAGTATACTAACCGCTTCTTTAACGTCGACATTGCTGGTCTGGGCCAGTTTTTTGGTTTCTTCCAGCCGCGCTTCAAGGTCGGCAATGGGGCGTTCAAAATCGAGATAGGTCCTCATTTGGCTAAGTTATAAGGTTGTAAAGTTGAAGCGTTATAGGGTTGCAGCGTTGTGAGGTTATAAATT
Source organism: Spirosoma daeguense (assembly GCF_054776875.1). NCBI lineage: Bacteria > Pseudomonadati > Bacteroidota > Cytophagia > Cytophagales > Cytophagaceae > Spirosoma > Spirosoma daeguense. The sequence goes on along the minus strand of NZ_BAAHBF010000002.1, from coordinate 764,119 downwards.
TATAGTTGAGCAAAACGGATTTTTCCACTCTATAACTTTACAACCATATAACTTTATAACACTAAATTTTACAACTCAAATCGTTCTCCTTTTTTTGGAATAATAACCTGCGGATAACCGGTTTCGGCTAACGTATCGCGGAACGATTCCATACTTCCATATTCACCGTGTACCAGAAAAATAGATTTCAGGGTTTCGGGCGATTGCATACTGACAAATTCGATCAGGTCGTTACGGTCGCCGTGTCCACTAAACACATCAACTTTCTCGACGGTAGCGTTTACCTGATGTTCTTTCCCTTTAATGGTAAGTGTTGGTTGCCCATTGAGTAACCGCCAGCCCAATGTGCCTTCGGCGCAGTAACCAATAATCAGAATGGTGGCGTAGGGGTTACTAATATTTTCTGCAATGTGATATTCTACCCGACCACCCTGCACCATTCCCGATGATGAAATGATAATACAGGGTTCATTGTAATCCGAAACGGCTTTACTGGCTTTAGACGATTCAAGGAACTGGAAATTCTCAAAGTCGAACAAAGCTTCGTTATCCTCATAAAATTCCTTGGCTTCCTTATTGAGCATTCGAACGTACTGAAGATAAATCTTCGAGCTTTCGAAGGCCATCGGGCTATCTGAGAAAACACGAATAGGAGGGAAGTTCCGTTCGGTATAAAGCCGATTTAGTGTATACAATAAGGCTTGTGTTCGGCCAACGCTAAACGACGGAATAATGAGCCGACCGGGTGTGTCGATGCAGGTTCGCTGAATAACTTCGGCCAATACGTCTTCGGGCGAACGCCGGTTTTCGTGCAATCGGTTGCCATAGGTACTTTCGCATACCAGATAATCGACGGCTGGAACCGGAGCGGGATCGACCAGAAGCGGGTAATTTTTACGCCCGATATCGCCTGAAAAACAGATGCTTTTCCGCTCGCCGTTTTCTACGACATTAATAACGATATGGGCCGCCCCCAGCAGATGCCCGGCCGGAATAAACGTTACGTCGACACCCTCAGCAACCCGAAATTTACGGTTAAACGCAATGGGTACTACGTTCTCCATCGATTCCCGCACCTGTCGATCCAGAAACAGATCTTTCTGGAGTTGCACCTGGCGATCCTTCACCCGTTTTTTCTTGCTGACATTCAGCTCATTGATCCGTTTCTGATTGAGGGATGCAGCATCCTTCAACAATACGTTGGTCAGGGCAAAGGTCGGTTCTGTGCATAAAATCTGCCCTTCGTATCCTTCACGGAACAGATTTGGCAGATTTCCCGAATGGTCTACATGCGCGTGTGTCAGTAAAACCAGATTGATACTCGAAGCCTCAAACGGGAAAAAGCCCGGATGAGTACTAACGGGGGCTGTTTGCCCATTGGAAGCAGAACGTTCCAGATCGGACCCACAGTCTATCAGGATGCGATAGTCATCCTCAAGTTCCAGCAGATACATGCTACCTGTCACCTGCCGTGCCGCCCCCAGAAATGATAATTTCATGCGTACAGCGTTAACTAATCAGTGTCGTTTGTTTGTTGGTTCGTAACCTGGTTGTGGTACAAGTTGGGTGGCGTTTATTGCGTAAGTTTGCAAAAGTACAAAATACGACCCGAATCGCCTAACCCTTTCCCAATGCGCTTTTTTACTGGTTTTGCGCCCTGTCTACGCTTATTTTTTATCTTTTTTGCCGGATTTTTCGCAACACACTCAACGGTATCTGCTCAAGCTATACAGTCTGCCGATACGTTAGCTACGCAGCATTTATTACAGCAGGTTGATGCGTTACAGAGCAGTTCAGCGGTTCGATTTGGCTCGGTGGCGCTGTCGGTCAAACGCATACGGGATGGAGCGGAACTCATTGGTTATCACGCACATCAAAGTCTGCCCTCGGCTTCGACATTAAAGCTCATTACAACAGCCACAGCGCTACAGGTACTTGGGCCAAATTACACCTACACCACCACGCTTGAATACGACGGAACGATTCAGGATAGTACGTTGACCGGTAACCTGTATATCCGGGGAACGGGCGATCCTTCGCTGGGAAGCTGGCGGTTTACGGGTTATTACGACCTTGCAGCGTTGCTCGATAGCTGGTCAACGGCTGTTCGGACAGCGGGTATCCGACGTATCAAAGGCGCAATTGTTGGGGATGGAAGTCTTTATAATGACCTAACAACCCCTGATACGTGGCCTTATGGGGATCTAGGCAATTACTATGGGGCTAGTCTGGGAGCGCTGAATATCAATGAAAATCTGTATCGCGTATTCTTTCGACCGGGTAAAAGTGTAGGTGCATCGGCTTCCGTGCTACGTACTGATCCTGCGGTTCCGTTTGTGAATTTTCGGAATACGGTAACTACCGATGCGGCCAATACTGGCGATCAGGTTAATATTTATGGAGCACCCCTGATGAATCAGCAATGGCTCACGGGAAAAGTGCCGATGGGGGAGCCCGCGAATGAATTTAGTGTGAAAGGTGCCTTGCCCGACCCGGCCTATTTTGCGGCTCATGCTCTTCAGAATCAGTTGACACAGGATAATATAACTGTAAGTGGGGCACCAATTTCAATAGGTGGGGGACTTATGAATACGGTCAACCAAACAGGGAAACGTACTGTTCTCAACCAGCATAAATCACCTACGTTGTCCGAATTGATTCAGCAAACTAACTTTCAGAGTATCAACCTGTATGCCGAAGCCTTGCTACGTACTACGGCCTTGTCACTCAATAAAACGGTGCGTTCGACTGAGGCCAGCGTTGACGCGTTGACAACGTACTGGAAAAATAAAGGCCTGACTATGAATGGATTTCGAATTCGGGATGGCAGTGGTTTATCGACCTTGGGCGCACTCACAGCCGATAATATGACCTCGATACTGAGCGAGGTGGGAAAGGATAAAAACTTCCCGATCTTTTACGAGAGTATTCCCGTGGTTGGACAGACTGGTACGGTGAGAACTCTTGCTCGTGGTACGGTTGCAGCGGGGAATATTCGGGCAAAAAGCGGCTCGATTGAGGGTGTCCGTGCGTATGCCGGGTATTTTACGGCAAAAGATGGCGAACGGATGAGCTTTTGTGTATTAGTAAATAAGTTTACGCCCGGCCAGAACCGGGACGTAACGGCAGCATTAGCTAAAATTTTTGTTAGCCTGGTTGAGCTAAGCGGCAAATGATAAAGAAGGGTTATTGGGCGTTAGTATCCTCTTCGTCAGGGTTTTCGCAGACCGTAACCACATTAAACCAATACTGTACAATAGAACGGGTAACTTCACTAAGCCGCTGGAACGTTGGAGGCTTGGTAATGAAGCTGTTGGCACCATTAAAATAAGAAGTTTCCACATCGTCTCTGGCGTCGGAGGTCGTCAGCACCACAATCGGAATATGGCGAAATTCGGATGTCGCTTTAATTTCGCGAAGGGCTTCCCGACCATCTTTGCGAGGCATATTCAAATCTAGCAGAATTAATTCGGGTAGGGTATGCGTAGCGTCAATGTATCGTCCCCGATACGTTAGAAAATCCATCAGATCCTCACCATCTTCAGCAATGGAGATACGGCTTGCCGGATAGTGTTGCTGAAAAGCCTCACGGGTAAGGTAGCGGTCGTCTTCGTCGTCATCAACTAAGAGGATGTGTATGGGTCTCGACTGAGGTTGATCTGTCATAATAATGTAATGATTGGTTTTCCGGAAGCACAACAACAAACGCGGCACCGTGGTCAGGCTGGCTGTAAGCAGTGATGTATCCGTGATGATACATCACCACTCGTTTACAGATTGCTAGCCCAATACCTGTACCTTCAAATGAGCTTTTTCCGTGCAATCGTTGGAAAACCTTGAAAATGTGTTCCAAATATTTTTCGTCAAAGCCAATACCATTGTCTTCAACTGTAATTTCGGCGTACGATTGTCCGGCGGTTAATCCGGTAAACGTTTCACCGTTGACCAGTCGTGCGTAAATGCGCAGTCGTGGGCGAACGCCCTCGCGGGTAAACTTCAGTGCATTCGAAATCAGGTTGTTAAACAGATGGTCCATTTGACTGGCCACCGCCTGTATTGTTGGTAGATTACTTACTTCGACCTGCACATCGAGCCCTTTGATACGTAACTCCTGATCATCAAGAATGCGCTGAACGATGTTGTTCAGATCAACGGGTTTAAATTCTTCCTGATGACTGGAAATCCGTGAAAAATTGAGCAAGTCTTTAATCAACTTCGACATGCGCTCTGCCGAATGCGAAATTTTGCCCATAAACATCGAACTGTCGGCATCGAACAGATTGGCGTAACGGTCGGTAATCAGGTTAGCAAACGACTGTATCTTACGTAGTGGCTCCTGCAAATCGTGACTGGCTACGAACGCAAATCGTTCCAGTTCTTCGTTGGATGTTTCCAACTGGCGAATCTGACTTTTGAGCTGGGCTTCGTAATCGCGAAGCTGATCCTCAGTGGTTTGTCGACGTGCGAGCTCCTGCTCCAGAAGCCAGTACGAAAGTGCCAGTGCAATAAACGTAAGTAATGAAAGAACGAATATAATGACAAGCGTATTCCGGAATGATCGTTCCGCTTGCCGGTTTCGGGCACCCATCAAGGTCTTTTCGGTATCGATCATCAGCGTTACGTGCCGCCGGATAACATCTAATTGTTTTTTGCCCAGCCTGCTCGTTTCCAATACGTTGCTAGCCGAAAGTGGAGCACTTAATCGCGCGCCGGTAATTGTAAGTTTCTCCTGAATTAATCCTTCAAGAACCTGCCGCCGGTGAATCTGTACTTTATTGTCGTTGGTTAATTCACGTAGCAGAATAAGTTGTTGGGGTAACTGACGGGCTGCACTTAAATAAGGCTCTAGATAAACCGAATCATGCATGATGATGTAGCCCCGGGCTCCAACTTCTACATCTTTCGTTAATGACAGGATATTTTCCAGCGCACTGATGACCTCGTAGGTATGTCGTACCCGTTTGGTGTCCTCGCCGTATTGATTATAGCTATAAAACGATAAAGCAAAGCCAGATGCGATGAGCACCATTGCTACAATGAACCCCATAGCAATACGTCGGTTCATGAGTCTGGAGCCAATCTGGTTTACGTTTTTCATAGCGTCGGGCTTGCTGGGCAAATATAGAGAAAGTACCTCAACAGTTTTTGCTGCACTAGCGGGTAATCGGGCGGAATTACAGTAGAAGCCGAACTTACATCCTATTAATAAAGTTAATTGCACCATAAATTAATGACCTACCTAAACGAATCCTGTAAAAGAGCGTTATTATGATACGTTTTAATTTACAATACGTTATTTTCAGGATTCATCAGAAAGCTGCTCAACGTAATTCTTTAACTATAACGTTTCGACGACCAGATTATGGTTCGTGTAGATACAAACGTCGGCTGCGATATGCAGACTCTCACGTACCATTTCTTCTGCCGATAAGCTGCTGGCGTGTTTTTTTAGGGCAATCGCTGCCGATTGGGCATATACTCCGCCTGAACCAATTGCTGCAATTTCATTGTCGGGCTCAATCACATCGCCAGTTCCTGAAACCAGAAGCAGATCTTCTTTCGATGCAACAATAAGCATGGCTTCGAGTTTGCGTAAATAACGGTCAGTTCGCCAGTCTTTTGCCAGTTCAATAGCAGCCCGTTTAAGATTGCCCCCATAGGCATTCAGTTTTTCTTCGAATCGCTCAATTAATGTAAAGGCATCGGCGGTTGAACCGGCAAAACCAGCCAGCACTTTTCCGCCCATCAGGACACGTACTTTACGGACATTACTCTTGGCAACGGTGTTGCCCATGGTGGCTTGGCCATCGGCACCGAGGGCTACCTGACCATTGTGCCGAATACCTACCACTGTGGTTGCGTGAATCTTGGGTTGCATGAAATAGAATTTGTTGGTGGGTATAACGTAACCGAAGCGGTTTTGGGTTCAATTATTAACAGGGCGAGGCATGGAGGGAGTTGTAGGGTATGCAAGGAATAGCTACGTTCCTTTAGCTGGTTTGTATATAGCCAACCATAGATTTAAATCATCCTACTCTTCAGCAAACGGAATTGGGCGGTTTACGCTTTCTTCAAGGGATATAAACGTTTCAGTACGTTGAATGCCAGATACTTTCTGGATCTTATCGTGCAGTACTTCGCGTAGATGCTGGGTATCCCGACAAACAATTTTGGCAAAAATGCTGTATATCCCTGTTGTATAATGAACATTGACAACCTCAGGAATTTTCTCCAGTTGTTTGGATACTTCTTCATAGAGTGAACTTTTGTCGAGATAAATGCCCAGAAAGGCGCTGATGTCCCAGCCAAGTTTGGCATGATCGATGACCAGTTGAGAACCACGCACAATACCCATCTGTTTGAGTTTGTTCATCCGAACGTGAACGGTTCCGCCCGAAACGAAGATGCGTTTACCAATTTCGGTATAAGCCATATTGGCATCCTGCATTAATAAATTGAGAATTTTTAGATCGGTATTGTCAATTTCTAAATTTTTCTCGGTCATCGCTTGTTGATTTTTGATAAGTGCTAACAAAAATACATTTTTTTTGAGTGTATTGTAAATTTTTAGATTTTTCTATGTAAAATTTGCAAAGAATGTGAAGCGGGCTGTATATTTGCATTGTCAAGTTGATCGTTCGGGGTCACACGGCGGTCTTCTTGACGTTTTTTCCTAACACTGTAGGATGTCGAAATTGGCAGACGTGCCCTCCTGTCTCGGGGGTGGTGATAAAGGATAAACACAGCATAATGCCGCCTTCAAGGCGACTGGGGTTGACCACCAGAGTTGTACTGTGGCTAACTGCACCGTGGGCGGTTCGAGTCCCCCTCCTACAGCTTAGTCGTATTATTCGACTTAACTTTTTAGTTTGTTGATGAAGTGTAATTAAACACGCCGGCTCCCCGATGAGTCCGGCGTTTGTTTTTTATGCGTATTTTTGCCTTTTAATACGCTATCGCTCTTTAGTGGAAGGGCAGTGAAAAGGGGAAAGATGATTCAATACGTATTGCCCCAACTAACTTTCTGCTGGATCTTAAATTAAATCCGTACGTCGTAAATCGTTTGTCACCTGCGTGAAACATATTCGTAATTTTTGCATCATTGCTCATATTGACCACGGCAAAAGTACTTTGGCCGATCGGTTATTAGAATTTACCCAAACAGTAGGCGCCCGCGACATGCAGGCCCAGCTTCTCGACGATATGGATCTGGAGCGGGAACGTGGCATTACCATCAAGAGCCACGCCATCCAGATGAATTATACACATAAAGGCGAGACCTACACCCTTAACCTGATTGATACTCCGGGCCACGTTGATTTTTCGTACGAAGTATCCCGCTCCATTGCTGCCTGTGAAGGGGCGTTGTTGCTGGTCGATGCCGCGCAGGGTACTGAAGCGCAAACCATTTCAAACCTGTATCTGGCGTTGAATAATGACCTGGTTATTATTCCCGTGTTGAATAAAATCGACCTGCCGGGCGCCATGCCTGAGGAAGTGAAGGATGAAATGGTAGACCTGCTCGGCTGTGACCGTGATGATATTATTCCGGCCAGTGGTAAAGAAGGTATTGGTGTACCTGAAATTCTGGCGGCAATTGTTGAACGGATTCCGGCTCCCCAGGGTGATCCTGCTGGCGCGTTACAAGCACTGATTTTCGATTCGCACTTTAACTCTTACCGGGGTATCGAGGTTATTTTCCGGGTTAAGAATGGCCGTATTCGCAAAGGCGATAAGGTTAAATTCATGAATACCGGTAAAGAGTATTTTGCCGATGAGGTGGGCACTTTAGGACTGGAACAGGTGCCAAAAAATGTCATTGAATGTGGTGACGTGGGTTATCTCATTTCGGGAATAAAGGTGGCCAAAGAGGTAAAAGTAGGAGATACAATTACTACGTTCGATAATCCTTCTCTGGAAGCTATTCAGGGTTTTTCGGAAGTAAAGCCGATGGTATTTGCGGGTATTTACCCAGTAGAAACCAGCGAATTCGAAGACCTTCGCGATGCCATGGAAAAGCTTCAGCTCAATGATGCGGCCCTTGTGTGGGAGCCTGAAACATCAGCGGCTTTGGGCTTTGGTTTCCGATGCGGCTTCCTCGGCATGCTTCATATGGAAATTGTACAGGAACGCCTGGAACGCGAATTCGACATGACTGTGATCACTACGGTGCCATCGGTGCGTTTTGAGGTGATGACTACCAAAGGCGAAGAACTTCAGGTATCGGCTCCTGCTGAAATGCCCGAACCAAACCTGATCGACTATATTGAGGAACCCTTTATCCGGGCACAGATTATCTCAAAGGCTGAGTATGTGGGTGGTATTATGGGGCTCTGCATGGATAAGCGGAGCATACTTAAAAATCAGGTATACCTGACCGCCGATCGTGTTGAACTTCAGTTCGAAATGCCGTTGGCCGAAGTTGTATTCGACTTTTTCGATAAACTCAAGACGATCTCACGCGGTTATGCCTCCCTCGACTATGAGTTTATGGACAACCGCGAGTCGGACATGGTGAAGCTTGACATAATGCTCAACGGCGATAAGGTCGATGCACTCTCGGCTATCGTTCACCGCTCGAAGTCCTATGAATGGGGCAAAAAACTGTGTGAAAAACTCCGTGAGTTAATTCCCCGGCAGCAATTTGAAATTGCAATTCAGGCAGCTATTGGCCAGAAAATTATTGCGCGCGAAACCCTAAGTGCTTTACGTAAAGACGTATTAGCCAAGTGTTATGGGGGTGATATTTCGCGGAAGCGTAAACTGCTTGAAAAACAGAAAAAAGGAAAGAAACGGATGCGTCAGGTGGGAAACGTAGAGATACCACAGGAAGCGTTTATGGCCGTTCTGAAAATAAATTAAGCGAAAGCCAGCTCAGCAACGGGCTGGCTTTTTCGTGCTACGTAGCAGTGAGCGAACGTAGTGGTGCTACGTTATTCTTTATCGCTTCTTTTGTACATTACGCTTTCGCGATCTGACGTAGATCGCGAATTAAAGCTAAGACAGATCATGGCCGTCGGATGCGAATAAATTACTATTTCGACAGCCAGAGCTAATGATTAATGCCTACTTGTAGACAAGAATTCTTTATAGTCGGACAAAAAGAAACTGTATTTGCTGCGTTCGTTTTCGCTGATCGACGTCCGACCACACCTCTTTTTTCAGATTTACCAAAATTCATTTCACGTCATTGGCATCGAAGTATACCTTTGCAACGAAAATAAAAGAGTAAAAGAGTGAATGAGCGAAAGAGTGAGAACGACACTGAAGCCATTCGCTCTTTCGCTCAATCACTCTTTCGCTCTTTACCCAATGGAATTTCGTATTGAAAAAGACACGATGGGACAGGTGCAGGTACCGGCCAACGTGTATTGGGGCGCACAAACCCAGCGCTCAATTGAAAATTTTAAAATTGCGCAGGATATCAACAAGATGCCGCGTGAAATTATCCGTGCTTTTGCCTATCTGAAAAAAGCAGCCGCACTTACCAATCTGGATGCAGGTGTATTGTCACAGGAAAAAAGCGATCTGATCGGCCAGGCTTGCGACGAAATTCTGGACGGAAAACTGGATGATCAGTTTCCGCTGGTGGTCTGGCAAACCGGTTCGGGTACACAGTCGAATATGAATGTCAACGAGGTGGTTGCCTATCGCGGACACGTATTGCACGGTGGTCAACTAACTGACGAAAAGAAATTTCTGCACCCCAACGATGATGTAAATAAGTCGCAATCGTCGAACGATACGTTCCCAACGGCTATGCACATTGCCGCCTATAAAATCCTGCTCGACGTAACGATTCCGGGTATTACCAAGCTACGTGATACGCTGGCAGCCAAAGCGAAGCAGTTCATGCACGTTGTAAAAATCGGTCGGACGCACTTTATGGATGCTACGCCGTTGACGGTAGGGCAGGAGTTCTCTGGATACGTATCGCAGCTTGACCACGGACTACGGGCTATCAATAACACACTGGCGCATTTGAGTGAACTGGCGTTGGGTGGTACGGCTGTTGGAACGGGTATCAATACGCCCCCCAATTATTCGGAGAACGTAGCAAAGCATATCGCTACGTTGACCGGATTGCCATTTGTTACGGCCGAAAATAAGTTTGAAGCCCTGGCTGCACACGATGCTATTGTAGAAGCCCACGGTGCACTGAAAACCGTTGCCGCCAGCCTTATGAAAATTGGTAACGATATTCGGATGCTGTCGTCGGGACCACGGGCGGGAATCGGGGAATTGCATATTCCTGATAATGAGCCGGGTTCGTCGATTATGCCGGGTAAAGTGAACCCGACGCAGTGTGAAGCTATGACGATGGTAGCGGCTCAGGTGATGGGCAACGACGTAGCAATCAACTTCGGTGGTGCATTGGGCCATTTCGAACTGAACGTATTCAAGCCTGTCATGATTTACAACTTCCTGCACTCGGCCCGCCTGATTGGGGATGTTTGCGTATCGTTCAACGACAAATGTGCTGAAGGTATCGAACCAATCGAAGCGAATATCAAAAAACACGTCGATTCGTCGCTGATGCTGGTAACAGCACTCAACACAAAAATTGGCTACTATAAAGCTGCCGAAATTGCTCAAACCGCGCATAAAACCGGTTCTACCTTAAAAGAAACGGCACTTAAACTAGGCTACCTGACCGAAGAGGAATTTGCCGAGTGGGTGAAACCCGAAGATATGGTAGGGGAGCTTAAATAGATTAGCTAATAATATCTCTATTAAGAAGGTCGCTTATTTATGCGACCTTCTTTTTTATACAATTTTGTATATATACAAAATTGTATTTAGGTTTGTGCCGTAACCTTTTGATAAAGCAATGACGAATAAAGTAGGCTCACCTGTGGAAGATGATGATTTCTTTGACAGAACAATAGAATTGGCTGAGGCTTGGGATTTACTTGAGAGCGGTAACCATTTACTAATATCTGCACCGCGTCGTGTTGGAAAAACATCTCTGGTTAGGCGATTGGTGAAAGATGCACATGGATCAGGTTGGAAAGCCTTGTTTGTCAATGTAGAGGGAGAAGAGAATGAGATTGGTTTTGTCCGATTGTTTGTTGAGGCATTAAAAGAACAGGCTGATTGGTTTAAGAAAGCCAAAGATGCTACGTTCAAAAAGCTGGGCGATTTATTACAATCGCTTGAACTTGAGGTGAAAGCTGATGACATAGGAAGTATGACGGTGAAGTGGAATCAGGCAAAGACCGCTGATTTAAAAACGCAACTTGTTGAGCTGCTACGTACGATGGATGATGGCCTGATTGTGATCGATGAATTGCCAATCCTGTTGAACCGTATCGCTAAATCTGAAAATGGTAAACAGCGGGCTGAATCGTTTTTACACTGGTTGCGCTCGTTTCGTCAATTGCCCGGTATACATATTAGATGGGTGTTTTGTGGATCAATTGGTTTGGATTCGTTTACTGAACGGATGGGTGTTGTCAAGACTATCAATGATTTATATGGGTTTTCCCTAGGCGCGTTCACCCCCGAAGTAGCTGATCGATTCTTAGAACGCTTAGGACATGATAACAATTTACGTTTATCTACGGCTGTCCGTCAGGAAATTATCAAACTAACCGGCTGGCCATTGCCGTATTACCTTCAACTGTTGTTCTCAAAACTAAAAGCGGCAAACCGACTTAAAGGTGCTTCTGGTATAGTTGAAGTTGAAGACGTAGCGCCCGCTTTTTCGCAGGCTGCTGTACAGTCAAATTTAGGAACCTGGATGGAACGGCTTGATGAGCAGCTCACTACCGATGATGCTCGATTAGCCAAAGGGATTCTGGACTTACTTTCCCGGCAGGAGAAAGGGCGCAAACGTACTTTATTAGAGCAGCATTTAGGGACATTACACGTAGCACCGGAAACGATCAAGGATAAAGCGACTCAACTCCTGAAAATGCTGGAACGGGATGGTTACCTACTATCCGAAAGCGGTATTTATGCCTTCCGTTCTCCGCTTTTACGTACGTATTGGTTTAATGCCCGCATCCAATGAAAAAACAGGAACCGCTTCAGTTGCAACGTATCAGCGTATTTATGCCACAACGGCTGCGCGATGATGAAATCGAGCGATTGTTCATCATGCGTCAGGATGTGTTTCATACATTGCTGGATTCAATCAAATCCGAAAAAGCGACAAGTATTCCCCAGCATCACCTGATTATTGGGCAACGGGGAATGGGAAAAACTACGTTACTGAAGCGATTGGATGTGGAATTACGCAATTCCGCGCTCAGTAAAAAGTTCATTCCGTTTACATTTCCAGAAGAGCAATATAATATTGACCGATTGTCGAAATTCTGGTTGAATAGTCTAGATGCGTTAGCTGATACGTTACAAACGGAAGGGGATGAAAAAATGGCTTTTCAACTTGACGAGCAGATCGCTACGTTGAGTGCGATACGTAACGAACAGGAATTGAGCCAAAAAGCGTATGAATCGCTACGTAGCATTACGAAAACGCTGAGTCGCAGGCCGGTTTTTTTATTAGACAATCTGAATCTGATTTTCGACCGATTAGGCGAAGTTGAACAATCGAAATTACGCAAACTGATTACGGAGCCGGGAGCCCCCATCTTTGTCGGTGCCAGCCCCGAAGCATTCGACGAAGATCTTCAGTATGATGCTCCTTTTTATGATGCATTTGCTGTTCATTTCCTGTATAAGCTAGACTTTCGGCAGACACTCACGATGCTCCGACATCTTGCCGAAATTACGAATCAGACTACGCTTTTATCACAACTAACAGCCGACAACCTGCCCCGGCTCGAAACGCTACACGCACTCACAGGAGGTAACGTGCGTACCGTAGTGATTTTGTTTTCTCTGGTGGCACAAGGTTTTTCTGCCGACGTATTTCAAGATTTAGAAGCCTTAATTGACCAAATGACGCCTTTATACAAATCGCGTTTTGAAGAACTTGCTCCTCAGGCGCAGGTTGTGGTCGATGCGGTCGCGCTAAACTGGGACCCCTGTAAATTGGAAACGCTACGTGAGCGGACTTCTCTGGAAAACAGCCAGTTATCAGCACAACTTGATAGACTGGCTAAAGCTGGATGGATCAGTAAGTTAGGTAGACGTAAAGCTGCAAACTACGAAATCAGCGAACGTTTTTTCAATGTGTGGTACCTAATGCGCCGAGCCACCCGTCGGCAACGGCGTGATTTACTCTGGCTTACCCGATTCCTGCAAGCCTGGTTTACCCGACCAGAATTGGTTCAACAGGCAAAAGCATTTATGCGGAATGTTCACGAGCGAGAGAAAGTGTATGAGCTAGCTTACGGTCTAGCCTTGGCACGAGCATTACCAAACCAAACTGGGGAAAAGTTGAAAGAAAGAATCTATCAACGTTTATTACAATTGGTTGATGGTGATGTGGCTAAGTTAGAGGAGTTAGTAGGAGTAAATATGGAAGAAGTGAGTGAAGAGATAATACAGAAATATAATGCTGATAAGAGTTATCAAATTTACTTAGATGCTTGGCTTAAAGATGATAAAGTTAGTTTAGAAGAAACAGAAATGTTATTAAGACAAGCTATTGAATTAAATGTAAATAACGATAGTGCTTGGGGAGACTTAGGTTCAATTTATCAAAAGAAGGGTAATTTAGATAAGGCTGAATTCGCTTATAGGAAGGCAGTAGAAATTGACCCTAGTAATATACATAATAGAATAGATTTGGCTAGATTCATAAGTTCACAAAAGGATAGAATAAATGAAGCAGAAAATATTTATTTTGAAGTAATTAATGATAATTTAAACACTAAATTATATTGGTGGATATGGTCATCATATGGAGACTTCCTATATGATACAAAAGGCGATTATCATAATTCAGTATTAGCCTATAGAAGATCATTAGGATTATATCCAAAAAACCCTAGTGATCTTACTAGTTTAGCTGATGTATTCCATTACGGATTACAGCAATATGATGAGGCAGAGAAGTATTATTTAGAAGCTATTAAAGCAAATGTTCGATTGCCATTTCCTAGAGTGAAATATGCTTTTTTCTTAATTTTTAGAGAAAGATATACTGAGGCTGAATCTGTCCTCTATAAAGCAATTAGTTTAAAAAAAGAGAGCTCACTTGCCTTTTTTGTATTAGGAAATCATTTATTGAAAATGAGCCGATATAGCGAAGCTGAACCGATGCTTAGTAAAGCAGTAAAACTTGATGACCAAAATGCATTATATTGGAGACGTTTAGGTGAGCTAAATCATTACTTTTTGCGTAACTATTCAAAAGCTATAGATGCTTATGGAAGAGTGAATGAATTAGAAGGTATTATTATGGAAAATTTATCAAATAATATATACCTATATAGAGACACATTAAATGATAGGATAAAAGCTCAAAAAGAATTTGAAATAATGATTGAAAAATTTTCTGGTGACAATGTATCGTTTTTACATAGAGCAAGTTTCGCTGCATACGATCAAGATTGGGCTAAGGCAATGCAAGATTGGAGTATCTTATTAACTAGATCTAAAGATATTATTATTGAAAAAGAGAAAATGGATTGGCACCGCTCCGCTGCTGTCACCGTCCGGTTAGGCTACGGTGAACAATTACAAACCGTATTCCGGGAAACGGGGCACGACCGAATCTTTCGGCCTTTTTATGAAGCGATTAAAGCCTTGACCTTAAATTCGGAAGAGTACTTAAAAACTGAAGTAGCGGCTGAGGTGCGTGACGTAGCGTTGCAGATATTCAAATTTATGCAGGACTATAACGCACCCGCTCCACAAGTTCAGTGAATGGATAAAATATAGTATAGGAGTGAGACTAAGCCAAGCTGTTTAGGCTACAGAGTCATCAATGCCCGCTACGTCCTGAACGTAACGGGCATTGATGCGTAGAGGGGAGCAGATTGTAGCGCATTAAAATATACTTAAAGTTTTTAGGGCAACCTGAGCTTTGGTGAAGTTCGAACGTAGCGTTAGTGCCAATTTTATGATTGTATTATTTTAATAAGACGAACTTATTGTATTAATCAAAGATAGTTAACGTAGCACTTTTCTAATTCCACAATCGTATTAATTTATTGATGTTTAAACGAAATTTGTTCAAACAAATATTGGTTATACATTTGTCAGCCACTTAGGAAACATGGGGAATCAATTCCGAAACGAATACCATCGGTTAATCATCAACCTCCACAAAACGGACGGATATATTTTTAACCACTTCCAGCAACAACTGGCTCCGTTCGATTTATCCGTACAGCAATACAAAGCATTGCGGTTACTTTCCGACGCTTTTCCAGAAAATCTGACAGCGGGAGAACTGAAAGAGCAGATGACCGATATGAACTCGGATATGACCCGGCTGATTGATCGATTGGTGGCCAAAAATCTGGTCGTACGTGAAGTTGATGCACAGAATCGCCGTCGGGTCAATCTGCGACTGACCAGCGAAGCCAATCAATATGTGCAGAAAGTGGCCACCGAGTTCAAGAATTTCGAATCCATCGTCAGTCATCTCACCGACGAGGAAGTAAGCGTAATGAATAAACTTCTGGAAAAAATCAGAAATCACTAATATGAAAACGTACATACTCGGTGTTGGGTTTGTGATGGCGGGCTTGAGCCAGTCAATCGCTCAGTCGACATCAACACCCATGTCGCTGAATCAAGCTGTTCAGCAGGCATTGCAAAACAATACAGGTATTAAGCTGGCCGATTCGCGTACGCAGGCAGCGGAGGCTCGCCGGCAGGAAACAAAAGACCGGAGTTTGCCCACAGCAAACGCATCGCTGGCCTATTCGCGCTATAGCCTGACGGGGCCATTCTCGCTGGGGGCTGGGGGCGATGGCAAATCGGCATTGAGTATTCCGGCGGGGGCTTTTAATGCAACGATGGGCGGAGTGACCATCAGTAAAGAAGTGTTCGGTGGTTTTGCCGAACGTTCTGCTGAGCTGTCGGTCGATTTACTGGCGAAGGCAAGTCATCTGGATGCCCAGCATAATCGTTCAGAGCTGGTTTATACCGTCACCGACGCCTATTACAATATCGTCAAGCTGCTACGTTCTGTCAGTGTTATCGAGCAGAATATCAAACAGTTTGACGAAAAAGAACGGGAAGCGCAGAACCTGTTGAAAGAAGGCGTCGTAACCGCCAATGAAGTGCTCAAAATTCAATTACAGAAAAACAACCTGCAACTAAGTCGCCTGCAGGTGGAAAAAGCCCGCCAGACAGCCTTGTACAATTTTAGCCTGCTCTTAGGATTGCCCGACAACCAGACTATTGTGGTTGATACTACGTTAGCGAATCCGGCAACGGTTGCCGAGCCATTGTCTGATTTTCTGGCGCAGGCAGTGCAAACTCGGCCGGAGGTGCAGGCGAATGCCCTACGGGTACAGTCGGCAACGGCCCTGCTACGTAACACAAAGAGTAGTCTGTATCCGCATCTGGGCGTATCGTTGGGCTATAATTACATAAATCCAACGGCACATCTGATTCCAGAAGCCAGTTCCTTTATCAGTGCCTGGAACGTAGGGGCGGGGCTTTCCTACAACATTGGTTCGCTCTATAACATGAAAGGCAAACTGCACAGCGCGCAAACGGCTATCGATCAGGCGAATCTGCAAGGTCGGCAACAAACCGATCAAATTCGCTCGGAAGTGGTGACGGCTTATAACAACTACCAGTTGGCGCTGGAGCAACAGAAGGTTATTGGTACGGCTGTAGGGCAGGCGCAGGAAAATTATCGGCTCACCGAATCCCGTTTCCGCAATGGGCTGGTTGGCTCAACCGATCTGCTGGAAGCGAATAGTTTTCTGCTACAGGCACAACTTAATATAATAAATGCAACTGTAGATGCGCAACTGGCCTACCAGCGTCTATTGAAAGCTACGGGACATAATCTTTAGTCAATGCATAATGAACAATGAAGAATGAATAATTCCTGAAGCACTCAATTTCAATTGTTCATTACTCATTACCCATTTTACATTATTCATTTCTTTTTAAATCATGGATAAGAAAACACTTTTTCGGGTCGGGGGCGTCATTATACTAGCCATAGCCCTCTTTTTTGGGTACAGCGAATTTCGCTACCTACAACGTCACGAAACTACCGACGATGCCCAGATTGACGGCGACGTAAACCCGGTTATTCCGAAAGCGGGCGGGTATGTCAAAGCTATTCGGTTTAACGATAATCAATACGTGAAAGAAGGCGATACGTTGATTGTACTCGATGATGCCGATTATCGGATACGGGTAGAGCAGGCCGAAGCCGCATTGCAATCGGCGATGGCGGCTGTAGGCGTATCCCGTTCGCAGGTGAACGTAGCGTCGGCAACTATTCAAAGTTCACAGGCGAGTGTGCAAACGGCACGGAATCAGGTCGCAACGGCTCAGGCCAACGTAGCAGCGGCTCAGGCTCGGGCGCGTAAAGCCAATCAGGATTTTGAGCGATACGGTCGTTTACTGGCTGAGAAAACTGTTCCGCAACAGCAATTTGATGCCATACAGGCCGAGCGTGATGCTGCTCAGGCACAACTGCAGGCTGCTCAGGCTCAGCTACAAACGGCTCAATCGCAGGTTAGCGCTGCGGGAACGCAAACCGGCGTAACGAATTCTCAACGTCGCGCTACCGAAGGTCAGATCACTGTGGCACAGGCGACTATCAAACAACGGCAGGCCGATTTAGACATGGCGAAACTACAGCTTTCGTACACCGTGGTGCGGGCTCCGATTTCTGGCGTTGTTTCGAAACGGGCGGTGCAACTTGGCCAACTGGTGCAGGCTGGTCAGGCGGTTTGCTCGGTCGTAGGTAATTCGAATCTCTGGGTTACCGCCAACTTTAAAGAAACCCAGTTGAAACAGATGCAGCAAGGCCAGACAGTGGCGATTGACGTAGATGCGTTTGGCGACGAAAAACTGGTTGGGCACGTTGGTTCGTTTGCAGGGGCAACCGGTGCTAAATTCTCGCTTTTGCCTCCCGACAATGCTACGGGTAACTACGTAAAAGTCGTACAACGGATTCCGGTACGTATCGAGCTGGATAAAAACAGTCCGCTCTACGCCAAACTGCGCCCCGGCATGAGTGCTACCGTAGCCGTGGATTTACAAGGCAAATAACGTAATGAATAATGTACAATGGATATTGAAAAATGGAGAATAGAGAATAGTGCTATTATAAATTATTGATTATGAATTAGTTATTTGAAATTATTCATTCTGCATTTTTCATTATCCATTAATTGAAACGATTATGAAATTAGGCTTCGATAAGTGGGTTGTCGTTCTGACGGTGACGACAGCCGCGTTGTTACAAACCATCGATTCGTCGATTGTGAACGTAACGCTCAACCAGATGATGGGTAATCTCGGGGCTTCGCTTGGCGATATTAGCTGGGTGGTTACGGGATATGCAGCGGCCAGTGCCATCATGATTACTATGTCGGGCTGGCTGACCTCGAAACTGGGCCGCCGGAATTACTTTGCCGCATCGATTATCCTGTTTACGATTGCATCCATTTTCTGCGGTACGTCTACCAACGTCTGGGAGTTGGTTTTCTTCCGGGTTGTGCAGGGAATTGGCGGGGGAGGACTGCTCACCACGGCACAATCTATTCTGATTCAGACATTTCCAAAAGAGCAACTCGGTATCGCCAACGCTATTTTCGGGATGGGAGTTATCATTGGTCCATCTATAGGCCCAACCCTTGGCGGCTATATCACCGATAATCTTTCGTGGAACTGGGTATTTTATATCAACATTCCGTTTGGGATTGCGGCCACGGCGTTGACCTATATGTTTATCAGGGAACCCGCCGAAAAAGTGGAGGCCGGTAAAATGGACTGGCTTGCCCTTATCATGCTGACGATGGGCATCGGTGGCCTACAGATTGTTCTGGAAAAGGGCCACGAAGAAGACTGGTTTACCTCCGAATTTATTGTCATCATGTCGATTCTGGCCGGGGTAGGACTGATTGGGTTTATCTGGCGGCAACTGACGGCAAAACAACCCATTCTGGATTTGAGCCTGCTACGTGAACGGCGGTTTGCGGTTGGTACGTTGTTTAACTTTATTCTGGGTTTCGGGCTGTTTGCATCGGTGTTTATCATTCCCGTTTTCTGTCAGACCATTCTTGGTTTCACCGCCAGCCAGACTGGATTGTTGCTCATGCCCGGTTCGATAATGACCGGATTAATGATGCCGGTCGTAGGCGGGCTGATGGGGAAAAATTACATATCGCCCGTCTGGTATGCAGCCATCGGATTCCTGCTCTTTTTTGGCTTTTGCTTCGATTTGTCGGCCATCAGCCTTGCTGCGGGCCCTGATTACTTTTTCTGGCCGCTGATTATTCGTGGTGTTGGTATGGGAATGATCTTTATTCCGCTGACAACCATTACGTTGGCCGATCTGAAAAACATTGAAATTCCACAGGGCTCGGCGTTGACAGGTATGATTCGCCAGTTGGGCGGTACGTTCGGGACGGCAATTATGACGACCTATATTTCTACCCGAACGGTATTTCATTCGTCGCGGCTGGCCGACAACGTATCGTTGTATAACCCGCTTTCAGCCGAACGTCTCCGACAATACACCAATCTGTTTTTGTCGAAAGGGGATGCACTGGTTACGGCAACGGGCAAAGCGTACGGCGTGATGCAGGGGGCTGTGATGAAGCAGGCGCTGGTAATGACCTATGCCGATACGTTTCTGATTATCGGCGCGTTTTTTCTGGTCTGCGTCCCACTGCTACTATTATTTATTGGTAAGAAAATAGCCGCTCCTGCTCATACCGAAATGGTAATGGAGTAGATCGAGAAAATTGAACGCATTTGTTTTGTTTACTAGTGTTTACAAGGGATGATCAATTGGTCATCCCTTGTTTTGGGTAGCGGCTAGCTTTCTTTGTTATTGGCTAATGTTTCATTTAGCTTCTGGCGGATCACACTAAAATCGCTTTGGAGCAGTGGTTGATTTTTGTGTGCCAGCTTATTATACCATTTGCTTAAACGGAAATCAGCGATTAATCTAAATTCCCAGTTGGAAATTTTCTTCCGGCTAAACAGGTGAATATCATGATTGTTCCAGTTGTAATGTAACTGAAATTTATCGGCTAGCTTTTGCAATGACTCCCGACTATATAAAGCAATGTGCTGGCCAGTCTCTGGGGTGAAATACCACCAGTTTTCTGGTTTTACATTGCTGTGGGGCTGCACATTAGTTGAAAAAAGAATACTATCGCTTAGCGTAAGCATTTTAGTTAGTTCGGCAACCGGGTCGGTCAGATGTTCAAACACTTCAAATGCAGTTAATAACTCGGCTTTGAAGGGTTGCGTGTCTGTAATATCGAATGATTTGGCAAACAGATTTTCGCAATGAATGTCCTGCCGATAATAATCGAATCCCCGATCGCGCAACATCCGAACCAGCATTCCATAGCCACCACCGTAATCAATAAATTTTCCTTTTTGGTTAAACCATCGGTTAATGACAGCCTGCACGACAGGGGCCGTCAATTCATTCCGCAACACAAGACCAATGTCTAATTTTGTAATGGCTGAGTCATATGCATGATCTAACCAATAGGGTGTTTCGGTTTGAATAAACCCGCATTGCGTGCATCGAAAATATTGTACATCGTAAGTCCCTAAAACAAGCGCTTTACAATAGGGTTCTGCTGGAGCGTTACAGATTAAGCAATTGTTGCTTTTTTCCATTATGACGAATTAGTTGTTCAATATGTCCGACGTCAAGCCCAAAATGGGTATAACCGATCGAGTGGATAACTGCTAGGTCAGACAATACTGAATATACGCGTAAAAATAACACTACTATTCCCAAATAATAACTTATCACTGCAAAAGCAGTTCGAAGACTGACGCGTACTGTTGCAATACTTATCCAGAGGCTCATTGATTTTCAATAGAATTTACTCCGAAATTCGGCGTTCTTTCGATTCGTCTGTTCTTGTGAGCAATTTGCCATCTGGATCAATTGTGATAGTGACTGGTTTTAGAGGATAGGTTAAAATCTCATGAATATTATTCCCCTCAAGTCTAATCCGAACGCGTTGAGCCGAATTGTCACTGAACTTTATTGCTACGTCAACCAGCTCATCAACAGGCTTTAAGTTGAAATTCCCTTTCCCGTCTTCAATATATTTGTCGATAGTTGCCTGTAAATCTAAGGCATACGTACCATCAACCCGTTTCACTACGTTGGTTTTATCTATCCGAATGGCATACGTAGTGATTTGGGTAAACAACTCGTCAATTTTGACTGATTCAGAGGGAGAAGCTACAGCATGTAGTTCCGCCAGTAAATCGCAGGAAATGGGGGGCGGACCGGGATAGGCGAATTTTACGTAAAATCGCTGCAAGGCCCGATTAATTTTTTCTTCGCCCAATAATTTGTAAATCTGGTACATCACAACCATCCCTTTATCATACGCCAGATACGCTTTTGCTGGATTTAACCGATAGAGTGGTTCTTCATCGGCTGAGCTGCGGTTACTCAGGTAAATCTCTTTATGCACATTGACCCGGTCGGGCAGGTATTTTTCGCCATACGTTTTTTTGTGGATCATTAATTCGGTATACATAGCCAGCGTTTCGGTCAGGAGAAGACTGCCTTCCCGATAGTCGGGAGCAATCTTACTATTTCCCCACCAGTTATGGGATAGTTCATGGCTAACCATTTCGGTCAGAATATCCCGCTCGGGCTGATTATCCAGTTTCCGCTGATACCCAAATGATTCGTTGATAAATAGACTGCCCGGATAAGCCGTTCCGGCAAAACCTTTGGTAAAGGCTGAGATTTCGGCAAATCGAACCGTTTGGTAGGGGTACTTCCCGAACTGCGATTGGCAATAGTCCAGCGTTGACGTAGCGGTTTTGATGAGTCGTTCGATATTCTGTCCATGCTGTGGATGAAAATAAGCCTCTACGGTAATAGGACCATGTTTTATCGTTTTGACGGCGTATCGGGCGGAGGCCACTGCAAACCGAAACGGCATGGGCGAAGGGTTAACGTAGTGATAATAAGCCCGATTGAATTTTGTCCACTGTTTTTTTAATTCACCGATGCTGATCGCTGTCTGATTCGTATCGGTTGATACAATGGCGTCGAACCGGATAAAATCAACTGTGTTACGTCTCGGTGCCTGTAGGGCCAGCAGATTGTTAGCGGGGGGTAATTTCCGTTTTTTTCGTTCCCGCTCATTTTCGATCTCGTTGTCGACTACGTAGCCCAGTCGGGGAAAATACTTGCTGATACGTATAAAAGTCCCGTTTTTAAGGATGGTGTTAAACGAAGCGGCCTTTCGAAATGGCGAACCTGAATACCCAAATTGAAAACTAATACGAGTCGAATCTCCCATCTGTAACGGATGGTTAAGCCTGAATACGTAGTAGCCAATCGAATTGTCGGTATGCACCAGTTTACCGTTGGGTAAAGTCCAGTTCCCCCAATTCATTTCATTATCTCCATATATATAGAGTGTATCGATAGCCGCTGCCGACCTATTCACTAAGGTGTATTGTCCATTAACCTGATACCGCACTTCGGAGGGGAATAAATCAATTGTAGTCTCAACAGCCGTTATGGTCGGTTGAGGTTTGTTTTTCAGGAAAGCATACGTTGTTTCGTACTGTTGCTGCCAGTCGGCGATGTCTTCCCGGCTGCGGGTATCGGTCTCGCTGAAAATCGTATATCCCGTACAACTTGCGCCCAATAAGGCTACGACCAGCACGACCGTACGTCCCGAACGTAGCGAAAAACGGGGGGACGTAGCACGATTACTGAACCAAACGGCCAACAGGAACAGAATAACCGTAACACAAAACCAGTAAACCATTTGATAGTCAAAGCCGACCAACGTTCGGCCAAAGCCAGCCATTTCGCTATAATCGCCCTGAAACGTATTGGCAAACTTGACCAGTGGATGCCGGAGCCTCAGCAGTCCCCCCGCCGACGTATTGGTCGCCAGGACAACAATGCCCGCCAGTGCTATACCAACGTAGCGGTTTTGGACCAGTGCCTGTAGACAGATGATCAGTCCGGCATTGAGTGCGAGGGGAAAGCCAATCAGGTAGAAGAGCTGGGCGTAGAGCTGCCAGTCGATCCATACATATCCTTTTAGAAACTGAATACCCACACACATAACGATACTGCTTACGATCAGTATCAGAATAATTGGGAGTAACGATAACCATTTGGCTACGAGCCAGATACCCGAATCAACTGCTGTGGTTTTTTCCAGCCCATCGACCTGATACGTTCGGCTGTTCCAGTAAAGTTCGTTGCCGAAAAACACCAGTACCATCAACACAATTAGCGGCAACCCTGTCAGAATTCCGTCAATCATGATTCCGGTGGTGGCGAATTGTTCGGGAAGACGGGTGTTGCCGCCGATGTCGCTTAGGGTTTCGATACTTAAAAAACCGACCCAGCCCAGACAAACTATCCAAAGCGGAATCCCGGTGATAACCAGCCGAAAATCAATTGATACCAGATTCCATAAACAACGTAGCGGATAACCCAAACGCGTAAAATAGGGTTGAACAGGTTGGTAAACTCGTTCGTCAATGTCCGGCTTGTCGATTTGCTGGGTAGCTCGTTTTCGACCTGATTCGTTCGTGCTAAATGAAAATTTCCGGTAGGCGATGGCTAATAGACTGATCGAAAGTACGCCATAGAGCAACCGATTGAGTAGTAGCGAGCCACCCGGTTGCAAAAGCTGATTATTTCGCTGGATAGTAGTCCAGTAATACGTTTGTTCGAAAAAAGCGGCCAGCCCAAACGGATCGAGCAGGGCGGCCCAGCGCATGGAATCGACCGAAACGGGGGTGCTGTTGGCGATGAGGGGAGAGTTGGTAAAAAACGAAACGCCCCAGTATAAAAAGTACAGAAATACCCCTGCTACGTAGACCAGTAGTTTATTGTTGGCAACCAGTCCGATACAGCAGGCTACCGCCGTGCAGAGCAAAATATTCGGCAGGAGTAATAGAAAGAAGGGGTTGAGGTAATTTATCAGGTTAAAGGCCCCAAATTCCTCACTATGCGTTGCTTTGAGCAAATGCCCCGCCAGTAACCCGCTACTGAAGAGGAAATATCCGATCGTACTAACGGCAAAAATGATCGCAAACCGGCTAAGTACGTAAGGCATTTTACGTAAAGGGGTAGCGTAAAGAATGGCGTCGAACTGAGCGTCTTTTTCCCGGAATAGGGTTTGTGCCGCCAGTAACGTAGTGGAGAAAATCGCCAGCAGCGAGGTGAGGCCAATTACGTAATTGAGAACATACGTACCATTCTGATACGTATTCGGAAACGGAAACCGGGCTGCTGTGCCCATCAATCCGCCCAATACCAGAAATCCTGTTAACAGAACGTAGAAGGCCAGTTTTCGATAGATAAATCGCCATTCAAAGGCCAGTAACTGAATAAACATAGGTTAACGAGTTGATACCTTTGCGAAATAAACATCAGCCAGATCTGGTACTTTCGCTGTAAAACCATTGCCGGGATGTTGCGAAGCATACGTAGTGATATGGAGTTGCCCGGTCTGAAAATGCGACGAGATAACCTGATACGATTGTTGATAATGAGGAAGTTCGCTGGTCGAAATCGGTTTTGACCAGAGTTTGCCGGAAAAACTGGCGACAAAATCGTCGGGCCGTCCATGGGCAATCAACGTACCGGATTGGATGATGGCCATCTGGGTGCAGAGGTTTCGCACATCCTCGACCAGATGCGTTGATAAAATGATGATAACCTGCTGACCGATTTCGAGCAGAAGTTGATTGAATCGGTTGCGTTCTTCGGGGTCCAGTCCGGCGGTGGGTTCATCCACAATGATCAGTTGTGGATTGCCCAGCAGCGCCTGCGCTACCCCAAACCGTTGCCGCATACCGCCGGAAAACGTACTAACAGCCTTATGCCGATGCGGATACAGGTTAGTTTTTGCGAGTAGTGCCAGAATCTGGTCCTTCCGTTCGGTGGCATTTCCAACCCCTTTTAATACCGCCAGATGCTCCAGCAAGGTATAAGCCGATAGTTTCGGATAGACGCCAAAATCCTGCGGCAGATACCCCAGTTGTTTTTTGAGATGCACCGGATCGGCCACTACGTCGACCCCATTCCATGTAATACGCCCAGAATCAGGTCGTTGTAGTCCGACGATGGTGCGCATGAGCGACGATTTACCCGCTCCATTTGGTCCCAGCAGCCCAAACATGCCGTTCGACAAGGTCAGCGATACGTTATTGATCGCTGTTACGCCGTTCGGATAGGTTTTGTTTAGATTTTCAATGGTAAGTGTGTTCATTGTTTATGTTCAAGTGAAGGCAATACAATACCAGGCGACAGGTTTGTCGCCATTTTTTTCGTCGATAAAATGGAGAATTTAGTCGGCTACGTATTCCAGAATATCCCCCGGCTGACAGTTCAGTGCCTTGCAGATGGCTTCGAGCGAATCGAACCGGATGCCTTTGGCTTTCCCTGTTTTCAGAATGGACAGATTAGCTGGGGTAACATCCAGAATTTCAGCCAATTCTTTCGACTGCATCTTTCGTTTAGCAAGCATAACATCAAGGTTGACGACGATTGGCATAGTTAAAAAATTAAATCCTGTTCCTGCTGAAGATGCAGACCACGGCTGAAAATGACCGCCATAAAATACGCAAATACCCCTAATACGGTGTGAAGCATGGTCAGGATGACCAGCGTTTCTACTTCATAGGCATAGGCAATATGAAGAATCAGAAAGGGCAGGGGAACCAGAAAGTTGAGCAGGTAGAAAATGGTTAAGCGCGATACGCCTTTTTCGGTGAATAGCCGTTTTTCCCGGAAGGTCTTAAAAATATTGCCCAGCAACCAGAAAAACAGCCCGTACAACCCAATAAAGGCAATCATTTCAAAGATATAGGGAAAGCTGTATTCATCGCCAATTAGAAACCGCTTCTGCGTAAACGGGTAATTGATAACAAACCGTTGACCCCCATCGAACGGATGGACAAGCGATTTCTGAAACATAAAACAGACAATGCAATATAAGGCGGTAGCCAGATAAGGAATGGCCGCAGCCCTCGACAGATACAGCAGGCCGGTAGCAATGATACGTACCTTTTTCATGTAGTTGGTAATTTCTGTAAAGGTATATTTAATTATTGTAAAACGATAATTAATTTCTTTTAAATAATATTTACAAACAAATGTATACAGGATGGGTTGGCTTTAATAGACGGTTCTGGAAAGCAGGAATTTTAAAAACAGTATTATTGCTTTTGGCAATGTCGATTGCCAAAGCCTGATTACTTTAGTGTTTGATTAAAAAGTAGGCATGAAATTATTATTGGTTGAGGATGAGCTGAGTGTAGCGTCGTTTATACGTAAAGGAATTGAAAGTGAGGGATATGAAATCGAAGTAGCTTACGATGGGCTAATGGGTCAGCGGCTTGCCGAACGGAATATATATGATGTGATTGTTCTGGATGTGAATCTACCCCATATCAACGGGTTCGATCTTTGTCGGCATATCAAACAGCATTCGCCCCAGCAGGCGGTGTTGTTACTGACGGCTTTGGATGGGCTGCCTGATAAAGAAAGTGGTTTCGGGGCTGGAGCCGATGATTATCTGGTAAAGCCGTTTGTGTTTCGGGAACTGGTGCTACGTATCAATGCGCTGGCCCGTCGAAGCAGTGCGTTTGCAGGGATGAAAACGGTGCTACGTATCGCCGACCTCGAACTGGATACCGAAGCCCATGCCGTTACCCGCGCTGGTCAATCGATTGAACTGACAGCCCGCGAATATGCGCTACTCGAATACCTGATGATCAATCAGCGAAAAATAGTCAGTCGGGTCGATATTGCCGAGAAAGTCTGGGATTTGCATTTCGATACCAACACCAACGTTATTGACGTCTATATCAATTACCTGCGTAAAAAAATCGACAAAGGATTCGAGCCTAAACTCCTGCATACTGTAGTTGGAATGGGTTACGTATTGCGGTACTAGTCATGCAGATTAAGCATAAACTGATTCTTTGGTTCTCGTCGCTGGTAGCCCTGATTCTGCTGGTTTTTTCGGTGTACGTCTATAGTACCTACGCTACGTTCCGGCTGCGCTCGATTGAAGACCGGCTGGAACGGAAAGCCCGCGTCACCGAACAACTGCTGACCTTGCGGGGGACCGTAGCGGGCAGTGTTATTACGTCGATGCCCGAACAGGTCGAGTTTGTTTATTCGCCCACCGACAGCCTGATTTATGCCAGTCGGGATACCAACGATTTCATGCCGGATAAAGCGTTTCGGAATCAGGTTCGGCAACAGCGACTGGTTCGTTTTTCATACCAGAGCCCCGGTCATGTTCAGCTCAAAAACGGGGTGGCGCTTACCTATGCCGGACAAACCCCTTCGCCCGACGGGCGCGAATACGTAGCGGTTGTTACGGCCTACGATCAGGATGGCTACCAGCGACAACAGGAATTGCGGGATTTATTTTTACTGGGCAACGTAGTAGCCATTGGGCTGGTGATTCTGGCCGGGTATTTGTTTTCCCGACAGGCACTTCACCCACTGGTTCAATTAATCGGGCAGATCAATTCGCCAGACGCCAGCGTAGCCTCGTTTCGACTAAAGCCCGATAATCCACAGGACGAAATAGGCGTATTGGCGCAGGCATTCAACGATTTGTTGACACGACAGGAGCGGCTGGTCGACAATCAGCGGTCGTTTATTGCGCAGGCGTCGCACGAATTACGAACACCACTGACCACGATTAAAGGATGGCTGGAAACCTCCATGACCTATGATTCGGACGTAGCAAGTCTTAAGAAAGGAATGACGCAGGCCGTTACTGAACTCGATAAATTAACGGCGCTGGCCAACGGATTGCTTCAACTGGCACGTATCGACAGCGATGAAGCCCGTATTGACCGACAACCGCTCGAATTGCTGGACGTAGTGCTTGACGCGGCCGATACACTTGGCCAACAACGGTTGGGGCAGTCGCTGAGCGTAACCGTCAGTGATGGAGTTCTCGAACAGCCGACCTCGATTACCATTGTCGGAAATGCGTATCTACTCAAAACGGCACTGCTGAATTTGCTGGATAATGCCGTAAAGTACTCAAACGGGCAACCCATTACGTTATCAGTCGATATGGATACCGACGAACGGGTGCGGATACGTATTGATGATCAGGGAATTGGTGTACCATCTGGCGAAGAAGAACAGGTGTTCATGCCGTTGGTTCGGGGTGGCAACGTGCAGACGGTAGATGGTTTCGGAATCGGCCTGACGCTGGCTCAACGCATTATTGCCCTTCACCAGGGACAGCTTCGGTTGCTTCCAAGACCCGGTGGCGGTACCACGGCTGAAATTATTTTTCTGGTACAATCAGCCTGAACAGAAAGTTGGTGTTATAGGGGCTGGATCACAACCTTCTCTAATCTCTTCTAATATGCCTCTAATTTGGCTCTAATCTGGTGCCGGTAGGTTTGGGAACATTTCCAAATCGACATGCCTATCCGAAATAAAAAACGATACGTTGGGGTGCTGGCGGCCCTGATCGGTTGCTGGTCGGGTACGATCAATGCCCAGTCGAATCTCACAAATAAGCTGACGCTGGTAAAGGCGCTGGAACTGGCTCGCAGCAATTACCCCAGTATACGGAATAAACTGGCTACGATTCGGGCTACCGAAGCCGATGCACAGGTGTTGCGGCTGGCTTTGTTGCCGCAGGCGGGTCTACAGGCGCAAGTGCTGAATGCTACGTCTAATCAGGTACGGGGCGCTTACGTTTCCAATGGCGGGCTGGCGCTGCCCATTGCCGGAGTTCGAACGGATGGGTTTAATAGTCAGCCTTCATTTTCCAGTTTTGGCTCACTGGTGGTCGATTGGGAAGCCGTTACGTTTGGTCGCCGTCAGGCTCGTCGTGATCTGGCCCGGCTGACCACCGAACAGGCGCAGGCTGATTACGAAGCTGAATTGTTTACCCATCAGGTACGGGTATGTGATGCCTACTTACTGGCACTTAACGCGCAGAAATCCGTTGCACTCCAACAAAATAATCTCCAGCGGGCTCAGGGGCTGCAAATCATTATCCGCGCCAGTACCGAAGGCGGGCTACGTCCGGGTATCGATAGTTCCGTTGCAAATACCGAAGTGGCTCGGGCTCGATTGCAGGTGCTGGAAAGCCAGCAGATTGCCCAGCAGCAGGTATTGCGACTAACTGAATTGACGGGCGAACCCAACCCGACCGCTCAGTTAGATTCGATGGTGTTTTACGATGAACGACCGCTTTTGTCGATGGCTCCGGCTTCTGTTGGCCTGCATCCGCAATTGCGGGTTTTTCAGAAAGGAGTAGAGTTGGGACGAGCCAACGAAACCCTGCTGAAATCGGCCGCGCTACCATCGGTGTCCCTGCTTGGCTCCTTGCAGGGTCGCGGGTCGGGGATCAGCGAAGCACCCAATGCCGATGGTACGTTTCGTATCGATCCGTCGCTGGGTGCCGGGCTTCCCCCGCGCGCGTTCAACTATATTGTAGGGGTAACGGCTATCTGGCGACCGACCGAATTTTTTCGGACAAAATATGTACTGGCCGCTCAGCACGAACGAATCAATGCCATTCAGCAGAATTACGATCAGCAGACACTGGCGTTACGTACGGCCGACCAGAATGCACACTTGCAATTGCAACTGGCTCAATCGCGGGCAGAACAGGCTCCGTTACAACTGGATGCCGCCCGACAGGCTTACACACAGGCGCAGGCCCGCTACGAATCCGGACTGGACAATAGCCTGACACTGACCCAGACAACGGCACTGCTCAATCGGGCTGAAGTGGATCAGGCACTGACGACCAATGGCCTCTGGCGGGCGTTGCTGTTACGCGCGGCCACCGCTGGCGATCTGGATTCTTTCTTACAACGACTAACCCGCTAACGCCAACCGATATGATTAAAGCTGCTTTAGCCAAACCAATCACCATCATTGTCGCCTTGCTGGGCGTAGTGGTGTTCGCGGTGCTGGCACTTTTAAAAATCCCGGTCGATATTTTTCCCCGGCTGAATTTGCCCACCATCTACATTGCCCAGCCCTACGGCGGTATGACTCCCGCCCAGATGGAAGGCTTTATCGCCACCCGGTATCAGAACCAGATGCTCTACGTATCGGGGATTAAAAACGTAGAAGTAAAAAATATTCAGGGGCTTTGTCTGGTCAAATGCACGTTCTACGAAGACGTGAACATGGCGCAGGTATCCGGCGAAGTGGCCAATCAGGTGAGTCGGGTCATGAGTTATATGCCGCCCGGTACAGTACCACCAACCGTCGTTCGGTTCGATGCGTCCAGTTTGCCAGTTGGTCAGCTCGTGTTTAGCAGCCGCCGGGCTTCGCTGGGCGACATGCAGGATCTGGCGTCTACCCGAATTCGACCGTTGTTTTCGCAGATTCCCGGCGCATCGGCTCCACCACCGTTTGGCGGAAATGAACGAACGGTGGTCGTACGGGTATCACCCGAACGGATGCGGAGTTATGAACTGACGCCCGATGAAATTGTATCGGCTGTCGTGCGAAACAACCAGATTTCCCCCGCGGGGAGCGTACGTATCGGCGACTACACGGTGATGACCCCCAGCAATACCGTACTGGATAAGGTCGATGAGTTTATGAATATTCCCCTGCGGAAAGGCGTGGGACCAACGGTTTTTCTGCGGGATGTGGCAAAGGTTGAGGACGCGACCGATGTGCCGGTTGGTTACGCACTGGTCAACGGCAAACGGTCGGTATATATTCCCGTAACGAAAACCGCCGATGCATCGACGATGAGCGTCGTGAATGCGCTAAAAGAACGATTGCCCGAAATGAAGGCTCTCTTGCCTGATGATGTGCAGCTTACCTACGAATTCGACCAGTCGAAATACGTAACGCAGGCCGTGCACAGTCTGGGCGTCGAAGGAGGGCTTGGTGCCGTGCTGACGGGGTTGATGGTGTTGCTTTTTCTGGGCGACTGGCGCAGTTCGCTGATTGTGATTCTCACGATTCCGGTTTCGATCCTGGCGGCCATTCTGCTGCTCAATCTGGCGGGCCAAACCATCAATATCATGACGCTCTCCGGACTGGCACTGGCCATCGGTATTCTGGTCGATCAGGCAACGGTGGTTATTGAAAATATTCACCAGCATCTGGAAATGGGCAAACCCAAAGCCCGAGCCATACTGGATGCCTGTCAGGAAGTTGCGTTTCCATTGCTGCTCATTACGTTGTGTATTCTGGCCGTATTCGCGCCAGCGTTTCTGATGAATGGGGTTCCGCGCGGTATGTTTTTGCCCCTGTCGCTATCGGTTGGGTTTTCGATTGTGGTGTCGTACATACTATCACAAACCTTCGTACCGGTTGTATCGAACTGGTGGCTGAAAAATCATAACCATCCTGCACCGCACGAACTGAGTATTTTGCCTGATCTTGAGCAGACAGCGGAAACGAACCAGGAAGCGTATGAAAAGCAGAATCCGCAAAAAGTGACTGGTTTCGAACGGTTTAAGTTAGGCTATTTGCGGTTGCTTGACAAATTGATGAAACATCGGGGACTCGTCATGGTGGGGTATGGGTTGATTTGCGCCCTGCTGATTGGGATTGGTTTTACCCAGATTGGTCAGGATATGATGCCCCGGCAAAATCATGCCCGTCAGTTTCAGGTACGAATTGTGGGGCCGCAGGGACTACGTATCGAACGTACTGAAGAACTCACCAAAGAGGTAATCCGGCAAATCGGTGCTATTGTCGGGGCCAGCCACGTAGCGATTTCATCCGCGTTTGTCGGCATGACCCCCTCCAGCTATGGTACCAGCGCCCTCTACGTATTTAACGCCGGGCCGCACGAAGCGGTATTACAGGTTAACCTGTCCGATGACTATGAGGTGCGTTCTCTGGATGCATTAAAAGAACAGATTCGAAAACGGGTCCGGCAAAAACTGCCAAACGTTCGGCTGTCGTTCGAACCCATTGATCTGACCGATAAAATCATGAGTCAGGGTGCCCAAACACCGATTGAAATTCTGGTGGGCGGAAAAGACCTGAGCGAAGGACAACATTACGCCAATCGGCTGTTGACGCGGCTTCGGGAAATTCCCTACCTGCGAGACCTACGTATCAACCAGCCACTGAGTTATCCGACTATAAAGATTGAGGTAGACCGCGAACGGGCAGCCCAACTGGGGCTGAGCACCGACGAAATTGCGAAGTCACTGGTGGCTGCTACGTCGTCCAGTCGGTTTACGGCCAAAAATCTCTGGCTCGATCAGTCGAAAGGGTTTGCGTATCAGGTACAGATTGAACTGGAGCAGGAACACATGAAGTCAGTGGCCGATATTCAGAGTATTCCGCTCATGAAAGGCCAGCTACGGCCAACATTGGGCGACGTAGCGACCATTCGACCGGTTAACGTACCGGGGCAATACGACCGGATTGGTCCCCGACGTATCATTACGGTATCGGCCAATATTAACAATCAGGATCTGGGAACGGCCACGCGTGACGTACAGACAGCCATTGCAGCCGCTGGCGATCCGCCCAAAGGATCGGTAGTTGAACTGCGCGGAATGGCGCAGCTTTTACAGGAAACCCTGAGTAGTCTTCAAGTTGGTCTTGGGTTGGCTATAGTGGTTATCTTTCTATTACTGGCGGCTAATTATCAGTCGTTTAAAGTAGCCGGGGTGGTGCTGGTAAGTGTGCCGGCAGTGCTGGCGGGTTCCCTGACGCTGTTGCTGGTGAGCGGGCAAACCCTGAACCTGCAATCGTACATGGGGATTATCATGTCGGTGGGGGTGTCGGTTGCCAATGCGCTGTTGCTAGTTACCAATGCTGAATCGTTACGACTCCGGTATCGTGATGCCAAAGCGGCTGCCCGGGTAGCTGGTGCTGCCCGGTTGCGCCCGATTCTGATGACGGCCCTGGCTATGGTGGCCGGGATGATTCCGATGGCCAGCGGGTTGGGTGAATCGGGCGAACAAACGGCACCGTTAGGACGGGCGGTTATCGGTGGGCTTGTGTTTTCAACGGCAGCGGCCCTTCTTATTCTTCCGGTTGTATTTTCGGCCATTCAGCGAAAAACGACATTCGATTCGCCATCGCTCGATCCCGATGATCCTGAAAGTACTGTCTATGATGGTGGAACAAAGGTATCCACCGATTCTCTTCAGCCTACTTTAACCCACTGAACCCGTTTTCATTATGACGACTACGAAGCATAAAATACAGCCTAAACTCCGTTTCCTGTTGCTCATAGGTATAGGTTTTCTGATGAGCCGATGCAGTGATTCATCCTCGGCAAAAAATGAGATGAATGCGGCAGCAATGGAGGAAGAAATACGATACGAAGCCATTCGGGTATCGGCATCGCGTCCGGCTCGTGAACTGAATTTGCCCGGAGAGCTGGAAAGCTATTACGAAACTGATCTGTACCCGCGTGTCAGCAGCTACGTAAAGGCATTGCACGCCGATATTGGTGATCGGGTAGGGAAGGGGCAGGTGCTGGCCGAGCTGGAAGCTCCCGAATTGACGGCAAACCTGACCGAAGCGTTTTCAAAGGTAAAAGCGGCCGAAGCAGTTTTCAACGCCAGCAAAGGCACTTTTCAGCGGGTGTTACGTACCAGCCGCACATTGGGAGCCATTTCGCCGGTCGATCTGGAAGCGTCGCGGACGAAAGCGATTTCCGACAGTCTCGGTGTGGTTGCGGCCAACGCGCATTATAAATCGGTGGAACAGTTGGTTAGTTACCTGAAAATTACGGCCCCTTTTGCCGGAGTAATCACCGACCGTCGACTTTCGCCGGGGGCGTTTGTGGGGCCCGGCGGTCAGAATGGCGTTCCCCTGCTAAAAATCAAACAACTCGACCGGCTTCGCTTACGTATCGCCGTTCCCGAAGCGTATCTGGGTGATATTGAGCAGGGAAACCCGGTCAAGTTCTCGGTGCGTAGTTTTCCGAATCAAATCTTTACCGGACGTATCAACCGGATTTCGAACAGCGTTCGGCCCGAGACTCGTTCCGAACTGGTGGAGATTGATTTTCAGAATAAAGGCGGAAAACTGAAACCGGGCATGTTCGCGTCGGCCCGATTACCTGTCAGTTCAACCGGCGAAGGCAGTATCTACGTACCTAAATCGGCGATCGTGAGCGGAATGGATCGGACATACGTAGTGAAAGTGGTTCAGGGGAAAGTGGTACGGGTTCCGGTGCAGAAGGGAGATGATGCCATTGGGCAAACGCAGGTATTCGGCGAATTAAAACCGGGTGATGTTATTCTAAAAACTGCCAGTGAGGATATTGCTGATGGCGCCACGGTGAAAACGCAACTCGTCGATGCCTGATTAATAGGAGTTTAGTCTGTTGTGTCTGGAGGATTGGGTAAACGACACGTGATTCGTACTTATTGACGTAACGTACTGGAACTGATCGACGAAAATCGTTGCATTCAATTGGTTTTTAGTGCGTTACGTTAGTTTGTTTCGTTGTATTGTTTACGCCGTAATTCATGAAATCGTTTACGTTTACAACAGCCATGCTGTTGTTATTGCTTTTCCAGCGGGTTCTGGCCCATATTTCACTGGTCAATATGGCCGTCGATTATCAACCTACGCCCCTGGGGATCGATCAGCCGAATCCCCATTTTTCCTGGCAGATGAAAGCTTCGGATGCCCAGCGGGGGTACATGCAGCAGGCTTACCGGATTGTTGTTACCGACGAACGTAATCAACCCGTCTGGGATTCGCAGAAAATTCAATCGGGTCTTGCGCATGGTGTCGAATATAAGGGTCGGGCTTTGGCGCCTACAACCCGCTACGTCTGGGCGGTTACGGTCTGGGATAATCGGGGCAACGTAACGACCCAGCGTTCCTGGTTTGAAACCGGATTGATGAATCCGAGCCTGTCGGCCTGGTCCGGTGCTACGTGGATTGGCGGAGGGAATGACGATCTGGTGTTGTACTCGCATTATCTGTCGGTGTTCAAGGCACAGTTTACCCTTCAGCTCGACAAAGAAAGCCAGTCGACCAAAGCTGCGTTTGTGCTGGGGGGTAACGATAAACGGTTGATGAATAAGGATTTGAACCTGATGGGGGTTCAGCAGGCACGTAACACGGCGTACATGGCTTTCGAGCTGGATATTTCGACCCTTGGTGATGCCGCGGAGAGTACCGCTACACTTACTATTTACCGGGTTGGCTACAGTCAGACCGATAAGTCCGATACGCCGTTTAAACGAATTCCGATTCCCCGGTCTGTGCTCAATGAAGCCAATAAATACAACAGGCACACCCTTCTGATGGAATGCAATTTCGGTCTGTTCGAGTTTTGGTTGAATACCCGACAGGACGCTAATAAAATCGTGGAAAAAACGACAGAAGCGCCATCGCGTTTCGGGCCACGGGGCATCAATCTCAACCCAATCGGTAGTGGGAATAATTTCATCAGTTTCCCCATGGTAGCTGATATTGGGTTTAAAGTCGGGAAAAATCAGAAAGCCTATTTCTCGGATGTTGAAATCCGGAATTTCCGGTCGCCGGGTAACGTACTGTTTACCGAAAAACTGACCAGCCAGCCGTATAAAGGCATTTTTCGGGCACCGGGCTTAACCGTTGAGCAAGGGCGATACAGGCTAGATGGAGAAACGCTGGTACTGGCCGACCCCAGCCGAAACGCGGCTCCCATGCTTCGGCGGACGTTTACGACCCAGCCCAAAACCATTGCCAAAGCCAGAGTGTACGTAACGGCGCGGGGTATTTACGAATTGTATCTGAATAGTAACCGGATCAGCAATGACTATTTCAATCCCGGCCTGACCCAATACAACAAACATCAGATGTACCAGACCTACGACGTAACGCGCGCCCTGCAATCCGGTAAATCGAACGTACTGGGGGCGTGGCTCAGTGAAGGCTGGTGGAGCGGTAACATCACCTATAGCGGTGAAAACTGGAATTATTTCGGGGACCGCCAATCGCTGTTGAGTAAGCTGGTGATTACGTATACGGATGGCACGCAGCAGGTGATTACGTCGACGCCCAGCGAGTGGAAGCTGTTTACCGATGGGCCGGTTCGTTACGGTTCGTTTTTTCAGGGCGAAGTATATGATGCCCGAAAGGAAACATTAGTGAAAAACTGGTCTTCGGTTAACTACGATGACTCCAACTGGAAACAGGCCGTGAACGTACCATTAGACGGCACCGCGTTTCAGGGAACAGAGGTTGGGTTTATGGGTGCCCGAACCACCATCGACTATGCCGATATGAAATTGGTTGGTCAGATGGGCGATAATGTTCGAATCGTTAAAACACTGCCTGCTCAAACCGTTACGGAAGTTAGACCTCATGTATTTATTTATGATATGGGGCAGAACATGGTTGGTTTTCCGACGATACGGATAAAAAATGGTAAGAAAGGACAACTCGTTACCCTGCGTTACGCCGAGGTAAAATATCCGAATCTGAGCGAACATAAAGAGAATACCGGAATGATTATGATTGAGAACATCCGGGCGGCTTTGGCGCAGGATCAGTTTATTCTGAAAGGAGGGGAGGAAGTGATTCAACCCCGGTTCACCTTTCATGGGTATCGATATCTTGAACTGACCGGCGTTTCGGAAGCGCTTCCGCTGGCGGCTGTAACCGGGAATGTTCTCAGTTCCGTATCAACGTTAGCGTCGGCTTATGAATCGTCGAATCCACTGGTGAACAAACTCTGGCAGAATATAACCTGGTCACTACGTAGTAACTTCCTGTCGATTCCGACTGATACCCCCGCTCGTAACGAACGTATGGGGTGGAGTGGGGATATTTCGGTATTCTCGAAAAGTGCTACGTACCTGACTAATGCGGATTTATTCCTACGCAGGCATTTGCTGGCCATGCGCGATGTGCAGGCCGACAATGGCCGGTTTACCGACGTAGCACCAATGGGGGGCGGCTTTGGTGGTACGCTGTGGGGCAGCGCAGGGATCGTAGTCGCCTGGGAAACGTACCGTCAGTATGGTGATGTACAACTGTTACGTGAGCATTATGAATCCATGAAACGCTACGTTCAGTTTCTGGAAACCAAACTAGACAAGACCACCGGAATTCTGAACGAAGGACCGCTGGGCGATTGGTTAAGCCCGGAAGGGAATAAAAACGACAATACGTTGTTTTGGATGGCGTACTTTGCCTACGACCTTGGGCTGATGGAAAAGATTGCTACGTTATTGGGCAAACCCGACGAGGCCGCACAATTCCAGAAACGCCAGAATGATATCAAAACGGCCTGGAATGCCATTTATCTGGATAAAACCACCCACAAAACCATCAAATCGGGTTTAAAAACCGCCTTTATGGGACCGCCCAGCCAGCAACAGGGCAACCCGGTTTCAGACAAAGGGCAGGTTATCGATACACAGGCTTCCTATGCGATTCCGCTGGCAACCGGCATTGTAGCCGAGGAGCATAAGCCGTTTGTGGTGGAGCACCTGGTGGCGTCGAGTCAGCGGAAAAACAAAGATGATGGCGGAGTTTTACGGCCGGATTATTCGCTTATGACCGGATTTATCGGTACGGCTTCGATTGCCGAAGCGTTATCGGAAAATGGCCATTCGGAGATTGCGTACCGGTTGTTGCAACAGAAAGAGTATCCGTCCTGGCTGTATTCGGTAGTCAACGGCGCTACGTCGATCTGGGAACGGCTGAATTCCTACACGGTAGAAAATGGTTTCGGTGGTAATAACAGCATGAACTCGTTTAATCACTATTCGTTTGGTGCAGTAGCCGCCTGGATGAACATGTTCTCGCTTGGCATTCAAAGGCATCCACAAACACCCGGATTTAAAGAGTTTGTATTAATGCCAACCCCTGACGCTACGAAAAAAATGACGTATGCCAAAGGCTATTATGATTCGGTATATGGACGCATACGTAGCGAGTGGAAATGGGAGGGCACTACATTGCGGTATAAAACGAGTGTACCCGCCAATACCAGCGCTACGTTGTATTTGCCCGCCAAAAGGATCGATCAGATTCGTGAAAACGGTAAATCAGTTACTCAGTGGAAAGGGCTGACGCAAAAGGATGGGCAGGTTCTTTTACCGCTTGGCTCGGGAGAGTATTCGTTTACAATCAGCCAGTAAATTCCAGACAATCAAAGCCGGGAACGTAGTATCGTACGATACTACGTTCCCGGCTTTGATTGGTTTACCGAAAAGGGCAGGAGTTATTGTTTCACGTAGTGGAGTGCCACACAGCCGGATTTGAAAACTTTCGTATCCACCAGTTTCAACTCGAGGTTTTCCTGAAGGCTGCCTCCAGCGAGTAATTGTCTGCCTGTTCCCACCAGCACCGGATGGACAACCAGATTAAATTCATCGATAATACCTGCCTTAATCAATTCCGGGAGCAGACTGACACTGTCTACCGAAATTTTTTTGCCGGGTTGCTGCTTCAATTTCAGGAGTTCTTCTACCGGATTGTTACGTATAATTCGGGTATGCTCTTCTACGTCGTCTATTGTTCGGGAAATAACCACTTTATCAATAGCCGTCAGTCGCTCGGCAAATCGGATTTCATCGGCTGAGCCGGATTGATTTTTTGCCACATCGGACCAATAGGGAAACATGAGCTGATACATGATGCGCCCGTAAACGATCAGGTCGACATCGTTCATCAGGGTGGTGAAATAATCGTGTACATCTTCACTGGGATTGAAAGTAGTGTGATCACAATAGCCATCGAGGCTGATGTTCATTCCGAAGGTTACCGTTCGCATTTTATAAGGATTTGATATCGTTGGCGACAATCGTGAGATCATTATTCAGTTGATGGCCTCCGCTGGGTAGTTCGCGGATAGTTGCCCACGGAAGTTTTTGTCGATAGAGGGCCAGATGGGAGAATGGCACCTCTTTATCATCCTGACTGTGGTAAAGAAAAATGGGAGTTGTTCTATCTATTGTGTCCGCAAAATGCTCTGGCAGCTTAAACCCTTCTTTCCAGTCTTCCTCTCCGCTCCAAAACGGAGTAGAGAGGAGAAAAATGGCTGAAATCTTTACATTGACTTCGGTTTGAGAAATGTATTTCAACAGCATTGAAGCCCCAAGAGAGTGCCCAATCACAATCAGTTCGCCCTCAATGCTGGAAATCTGGTTACCGATCTGATTCAATCGTCCTAAATCCGGAACGGATTCATTTGGTAAGCGGGGATAATGTACAGCATACTTTTCTCCTAAACATTGCTGCAAGGAATCAACGAGGCTTTTATCGGCCTCATAGTCTTCGTCACTTCCTCCTCCCTGAATAAATAGCACATCCTTCTTGATACGGCTCATGATTGTTCGTTAGTAAAGTTGTGTTGAACAAAGATAAAGGGAGTAGTTTCTCTAATCCATGGGCATTTGCGGCAATCTAAGAGGTGATTTGCGACACTTACTCAAGCGGTCTATTCAATAAGTTATAACTATAACTATAGTTTTAGTTTGTTGCTGATAGCTAACTTATACTGTTGAAACTGGTGTTGATTCGCTTTTTTATCGGTCGTAATTTCCAGCAGTTTTGCCTGATGATCGGGTTTAAAGAAGTCGGGCAGGAGTGAACGTAGCGTTTCCAGTGAATCACAAACCGCATAGATAAGATTAGCGTCTTCGGCCGTGCGTCGGGCAGTATAGCCGTGAGGAGTTTCGAAAAAGGGTTCAAGCTCGGGCTGCCGACTCGGCCCATCGATCATTCGAAAAATATGCCCACCATCATTATTGAGTAACACAATCCGTAGGTTAGGAGGGACCTGTGCCGACCAGAGTGCATTCCGGTCATAAAAAAAAGCAACATCGCCAATTAGCAACGTAACGAGCTGATCGGTAGCCAACGCTGCGCCAACAGCCGTACTCAGACAGCCATCGATGCCACTAACGCCCCGGTTTGCCGACACTGCAATGTTGGTTTGCGGACGTAGACCGACCAGATTGGCGTAGCGAACCGGCATACTGTTGGCCAGATGGAGAAGCGTATTGGCTGGTAACTGATCAAGCATGAGTTGAACTGCCGACCAGTCGGTGAAAGGCTGACTTGGTTCGGCCAGTGTTTTGTCAATCAGCCGGGCTGCCTGACGATCGGCAGTTTGCCAGCCTTTTAGAAAAGCTTCCGTTTCCGGATCCGCGTCATCATCTGCCCCTTGTAAGAAACGTTGATAGTCGATATCGGCGAATAGCTTCTCCAGAAAAACAACCGGTTCGGCAGGAATCAGAGTAGTCAGACTCTGGAATGAATCGGTAATCCGATCGGCAGAGGGTTGGATGTGCCAGTGCCTGTGAGCTGGATACTGACGGAAAAACGTTTTCAGGTTTCGCGTAAGAAATGAATTGCCGAGGGTAATGAGCAAATCGGGACGTAGCACATTGGCAGTATTTGCATCCAGACCCGCCAGAATTGTATCGGTATGGCTTATGATGGAATCTGTTTGGGGAACATTACTCGTAATTTCGCCGATAACCGGAATACCAAATTCATGGCTGAGTTTGGTTAATACGCTACGTAGTCTATCATGATACGGAAATTGCCCAACGGCAATCGTAATCCGTGTGCTACGGTCCCATTCATTAAGCAGGCGATGCCAGGTTTCGGGCAACAGGCTTGGCTGTGTTGGGCACACCTCAATTGTCCGAACTCGCCCATAGTGAAACGTATCGTCGGAAGATGGGTAAAATGGTTCCCGTAACGGTACGTTCATATGTACTGGTCCTGCCGGATAAAGCTGGCTCAGCGAAACCGCTTCGTTGACCGAACGCTCGATAAACCAATGGGCATCGGGATGGCTATAATCGGCGGGTAAGTCATAACTCCGTTTTACGTGTGAGCCGTAAATATTCGGCTGGTCGATGGTTTGCCCATCCTGCTGGTGGAGCCATTCGTGTGGTCGGTCGGCGGTGAGCAGAATAAGCGGAACATGTTGAAAAAAAGCCTCAGAAACGGCTGGCGCCAGATTATAGACCGCACTGCCTGATGTGCAGATAAGCGCAACAGTTTTCTTCGATTGCTGGGCGATACCGAGGGCGATAAAACCGGCGGAACGCTCATCGGCAATAGCACGTACCCGTAATTTCGGATGTCGGGCTACCGCCAATGTTAATGGAGCCGAGCGAGAACCGGGAGAGATAATAACGTCAGAAATACCTTTCTGATAAAGTAATTCGGCAAGGTCGACTATGGGCTGAAGAACCGGCATCGTATACGTAGTAAGCAACAGGAATTAAGTGTGCAAACATAACCGGAACGTAGCGATTTGTCATCCCTGACAAAAAAGGTTGTTTCGGAGGTATGAGAAAACGATACGTTTGCCTCAACCTGTTAGCTAATTTTACGTTATTTTGTTAAAGGGACGTAACGGGCTCAACTTTTGGGGTAAACGAAGTTAGTCATGGAAACGTTATAGTCTTTGAAAACCATAGCCTTATGAATCGGATTACATTTGAGAACGAAAGCGAAATTCGGGTAAAGTCACTTGCAGGAGCCCTGATTATCAATTGTCTGCTTGTGGCTTTATTATTGCTCGTCCACTGGTCACAGACGATTCCGGATCCACCTCCGATTCAGTTTGTTGAGGTTAACTTCGGTACGGATGATCGAGGGAGTGGGCGTATTCAGACCTATAATAAAGCGTCGGATTCGCCAAATCCGGAAGATGTGAAAGCGGCCGAGAAACGCCCGAATCCGAAGGTGAATACCACACCCCGGCTCGAAAAAACGCGGGTTACTCCCAGTCCGAAGGTGGAAGAAGCCAAGCCCGCCAAAACAGCTACTGAAAAACCAATTATAGCCAGTAAGACCGAAAGCCCCGTAACGGCTCCCGAGCGTCCGGAACCAAAACGGGTTGAAGCACCGAAAAATACGGCTCCGGCCGAGCGACCTGCTCCTCCCGCGCCACCGAAAAAAGTGGAAACGGTAAATAGTGACGCGCTTTTCAAAAAATCGTCGGGTGGAGGTGGTTCCAATGGAACCGTTGGTAAAGCATCGGGAACGGGGGGCAATAACAACGGCGATGACGCCGACGGCGTTGGAGATAAAGGGAACCCGAAAGGAAAAATTGACGCGAAAGAATTTTACGGAACCCCCGGTGGGGCTTCGTCCGGGGTTGCTTTCGACGTATCGGGCTGGTCGCTGGCCAGTCGGCCGAGTGTCAATGACGATTCGGATGAAACCGGTAAAATTGTATTCCAGATAAAAGTAGACGGTAGTGGTGAAATCATCAATGTTCGCCAGATGCAGAGTACAGTAAGCCCATCGGTGAGCGAAGTTTACCGGAAGGCTGTTCAGCGGCTTCGACTACGTCCGAAGGGCGGAGCTACGCCCCCCACTGCTACAGGAACCATTACATTTATTATTAAGGCTAAAGATTAATGGAGTATACAGAAGCGCTCGACTATTTATACAGTCGGCTCCCTGTTTTTCACCGGATTGGGGCTAAAGCCATCAAACCGGGTTTAGGTAATACCCTCGCTCTGTGCGAAGCTCTGGGTAATCCACAGCATCAGTTTCGGAGTATTCACGTTGGTGGTACTAACGGCAAAGGCAGTACGTCGCACATGCTGGCGGCTATTTATCAATCGGCAGGCTATCGAACCGGTTTATACACGTCTCCCCATCTGTACTCCTTTACGGAACGTATTCGTATCAATGGAGAGCCCATTGCAGAGGAAGACGTAGCTCAATTTGTAAGAACCTATCGGACATTGATCGAACGGATTGAGCCGTCATTTTTTGAGGTGACAGTTGCCATGGCGTTCGATTATTTTGCCCGTCAACAGGTCGACGTTGCCATTATTGAAGTAGGTTTGGGAGGACGCCTGGATTCGACGAATGTCATTACCCCGTTAGCGTCGGTTATTACCAACATTGGCTACGACCATACGGATATATTAGGTGATACGTTGCCGTTAATTGCTACCGAAAAAGCGGGAATCATAAAACCGGGGATTCCGGTTGTCATTGGCGAAACCCATCCCGAAACGGTTGGTGTTTTTAGCAAAACCGCTACGTTGCTAAAGTCGCCGATTACGTTTGCCGATCAAACGTATCAGGTTACGGATAAGGGCGTCAGAAATGGAGTACGACATGTAGCAATTTCCCAAAAGGAGGGAGGAGTTTCGAAGGAAATTTGTTTAGATCTTCTCGGCAGCTATCAACTTCATAATCTTCCGACTGCTCTGGCAACCGTTACCGTATTACAGAATCAACTACCTGTTTCTGTCACCGATGAAGGTCTGGGCCTTTCTGCCGTTACTAAACTGACTGGGTTAAAAGGACGGTTTCAACTGCTGGCGGAGCAACCCCGAATAATTGCAGATACGGCCCATAACCAGCCCGGTCTGGAGGCATTATTTGAAACGATTGCTACGTTGTCGTTTGCTACGTTACGGATTGTGCTGGGTCTGGTTGCGGATAAAGATCGGA
Source organism: Spirosoma daeguense (assembly GCF_054776875.1). Taxonomy (NCBI): domain Bacteria; kingdom Pseudomonadati; phylum Bacteroidota; class Cytophagia; order Cytophagales; family Cytophagaceae; genus Spirosoma; species Spirosoma daeguense. The sequence continues at coordinate 720,675 of NZ_BAAHBF010000002.1, read as the reverse complement.
CAAAGGTTTTATCGGTTTTACCGGCAACGGCGGTTTACTATTTCTGTCAGGCACAAACGCCCAGAGCACTGCCCGTAAATGACCTGAAAGAAGAAGCAGCCCGGCTGGGGCGGTTGGGCGACGCTTTTGCTGATGTGAATCTGGCAGTGGCAAAAGCGATTGAAGAGGCTTCTGCTTCAGATTTAATTTTGATCACAGGCAGTAATTACACAATTGCGGAATTAACCCAACTACACACTTAAATATGTTTGCCCATGATACAACGATTCATTACCTGTGTGGTGTTTATGTTTCTAACTATGGCTGTATGGGGGCAAACGCCGGCTCCATCGCAGGATAAAATTGAACAGGAAAAATTTGTGTTTCTTAACAACGGAACCACCGTTGGCATGATTATTAAATCGGTTCTAAAAGCTGATACAAAACGGCTTAAGTTAACTGAACAACAGGTTCCTAAAGCCAGAACCGTTATTAGTCAGGCAGTTGTGCAATACAATGATGGGGTAAAAGCCCTGAAAAAGACGGGAATGAACCAACAAAAGTTACGAACATTGGCAATTGCTGTGGAAACGGATAAATTACGTGGGTACAAACCAATACTTACCCCAGAGCAATATAACCTGTTGGTAACTCAACACAAAAAGGTTTATCCGGAAGCGAAATTACCTTGATTAAGAAAGGTAAATATTAGCGCAGTATTTTGATTATCAACGAATTAATTGTTTACATTATACATTTTAACCGTTGCGGTAATCCTTAGGGTTACCGCAATTAATTTACAGCTGTGACAAGAAGAAAAACCCATCGTTTTTTGCAGAATGCAGAGAGTTCTAATGTTATTGAAGTTGGTAAACCTCTTTATAAGACAATTCGTGGCTGTTGGCGGGCCGATTATTTCAAAAATGATAATCCGATTGTTCTTGAATTAGCCTGTGGGAAAGGAGAGTATACAATAGGGTTGGGGCAGGCATTTCCTCAAACCAATTTTATTGGTGTCGATATCAAAGGGGATCGAATTGCCAGAGGTTCACAGATTGCTCAGCGGCTTGGTTTATCGAACGTAGCGTTTCTTCGTACGGATATTAATTTTCTTGAGGAGTTTTTTGCGCAACAGGAGGTCGACGAAATATGGATTACATTTCCAGATCCAATGCCACGTCCCAAACAGGAGAAGCACCGTCTCACACATCCACGGTTTCTGGAGCTGTATAAAAAAGTGATAAAGGCGAATGGTACGTTACATTTGAAAACAGACAGTCCAGAGCTATTTAACTATAGTTTACAACAGATAAATGATGGACAGTTTGTCGATTTACAATTTACAACTGATCTTTATAATTCACATTTGAATGCAATTCACATCGGTATAAAGACTAAATACGAACAATTGTTTTTTGATAAAGGATTTACAATTAACTATTTACAATGTAAAATAGGCGCGATTTAACAATGTCGCGCCTATCCAGTATTTAACTTTATATTTAATATTGTAAACTGAGATTCTAAAAGCTTAAACGGAAAGTAATCTCAATTTCGTTACTGTATGCTAGAACAGTTTTGCAATTAAATCGGCAGCACGGCTAGAGTAGCCATACTCGTTATCATACCAGCCAACTACTTTAGCCAGGTTACCATTTACCGTAGTGAGCTTCGAATCGAAGATGCAAGAATGAGGATTGCCAACGATATCAATTGAAACAATTTCATCCGTGTTGTATTCCAGAATTCCCTTCAACGATGTTTCTGATGCTTCTTTGAGAGCGTTGTTAATTTCGTCAATTGACGCTTCTTTTTTTAGGATAACCGTTAGATCGGTAAGTGATCCATCTGGGGTAGGAACACGTAGCGCATTACCATCCAGTTTTCCTTTTAGTTGAGGAAGAACAAGACCAACGGCTTTTGCAGCGCCGGTTGAGGTTGGAACAATTGATAGAGCTGCAGCACGTGCGCGACGTAAGTCGGAGTGTGGAGCATCTTGTAAGTTTTGGTCAGCAGTATAGGCGTGAATGGTTGTCATGTAACCTTTTTCAATACCGAATACGTCATCTAAAACTTTAGCCATGGGAGCTAAGCAATTGGTTGTACATGAAGCGTTGGAGATTATTGTTTCGTCTCCAGTTAGCGTATCTTCATTAACACCCAATACAACTGTGGGAATATTTCCTTTAGCAGGAGCAGAAATCACGACTTTTTTGGCACCTGCTAGTAAATGCATACCTGCACCAGCTTCATCAACGAAGCGACCAGTTGATTCAAGTACTACGTCGATTTCCAATTCTTTCCAAGGAAGATTTTTAGGATCGCGTTCTGCATAAGCGTGAATGCGATTTCCGTTTACTGTTAAACTTTCGTTATCAGATGATATTTGTCCTGAGAACTTTCCATGAACTGAATCATACTTTAGTAAGTGTGCAAGAGTTGCATTGTCTGTAAGATCATTAATTGCAACTACTTCTACGTTTTCTTTTTCTAGTAGTCGGCGGAACGACAGGCGTCCGATACGGCCGAAGCCGTTAATGGCAACGCGTGTTTTTTTCATGAACAGAGAAAATGGTTTGTTTTCGATGCAAATATACAGATTAATATAGGGAATAGGGAGAACAGTAATAGTATCGAATTTTTTAGTAAAATGAAATGATTAAGTAGCTAATTTAGCAATTAGAAGAATATTTTAGTATATTATTGTCATTTTACTATTAATTTTAGTAGATATTCGTTATAAATACCAATTTATTAGTGTTTTGCTATGATGTTACTAAAATATTATGTAAAAATCTAATGATATTGCTAAATACTAATATACTTTATTTTAGTTTACTAAAAATACTCTACTTGATTCTATAGTCAATTATTTACATAGAAGGGTAGGCGTTACTTTTTAGTATCAATCCTTGTGTGTTTCATACCATAGCAAATCATTCTCTAGCGCTTCTTTCTCAATCAATTTCGTTTAGATAAATTGAAAAAGCTTTTCTGCAATGAAGTAATTTAAAAACAAGAAATCTTATATCAATCTTATTAATCCCACTTCATTACCTTCACTATTCATCGTTCATTTCTATAACCAGCTCTTTCATACTGTGTCCTATACTTTCAGTTATACAGCTAAACAAACTCTTCTAAACAAGAGAATATAATCCGTCGACAGTTAATCTAAATTTGCTTTTTCCATAGTAACTGTAAGTGACCCCATTCATAATATATCTTTATTTTGGTCTGGCAGCTTAAAATTCTCTAAGTCTAATTTCAAACCAGCACTATTGATAGCTTTTCATATTTTCCCTCAATCCAATCGTAGGCAAGCTACACCTATCCGCTACGGCATATTTTTTGCACTGTATAACCTAGTTGCTTCCAGTATTCCATATCAACAGAAGTTGTTTCAGGAAAAAAATTAATTTCCAACCTTTATATTTCAACTATACAGGCCTAAGTATTATCTTTGGGTATGCAAAATTATTACACACTATAATATTAATATATACCAAAATATTATTTGGATGAAATTTATAAATATAGATATATCAGTTAGTTATGTCAAAATATATAAACAATTACTTTAACTAAATGACCCAAGAGATCGAACATTTATGGTCTAACAGAGACTTGTTGACCCAGCCTGAATCACTTCAACTTGTTCAGGACGTAATAAAAAAATTAGATAGGGGAGAGTTACGCGTTGCCACACCACCTACTGAAGATGACCAACCTTGGACAGTAAATGAATGGGTAAAAAAAGCCATCCTTCTTTATTTTGTTAGCCAGCAAATGCGAACAGATGAAGTCGGGATTTTTACTTTTAATGACAAAATTCCATTAAAAACGAATTTTGCAGAAGCTAAGGTTCGGGCTGTTCCACCAGCAGTAGCCCGCTACGGATCGTATCAAGCACCCGGTGTTATCTTGATGCCTTCTTATGTAAATATTGGTGCCTATGTTGATGAACGAACAATGGTCGATACTTGGGCAACCGTCGGTAGTTGTGCACAAATTGGCAAAGATGTTCATCTTAGCGGGGGAGTAGGTATCGGTGGAGTTCTAGAACCACCTCAAGCCGCTCCCGTAATTATTGAAGATGGAGCCTTTATTGGTTCCCGCTGTATTGTAGTAGAAGGTGCTCACATTGGGAAACGAGCTGTATTGGGAGCAGGAGTGACCATCACCGGCTCGTCTAAGATTATTGACGTAACGGGTGCTAAACCTGTAGAATATAAAGGATACGTTCCTGCTAACTCTGTTGTTATTCCTGGTAGTTATGCTAAACAATTTCCTGCCGGAGAATTTCATGTTCCGTGCGCAGTTATTATTGGCCAACGGAAAGCCTCGACCGATCTAAAGACTTCCCTAAATGATGCACTACGCGAAAATAATGTTTCTGTATAAATGTATACAATTTAATTTCTACCACACACATTAGTAGTATGTAAATTGCACCTTCAATTACAAAATAATAAGGAAATGTTAAATTAACATTTCCTTATTATTTTGTAATTGAAGTCATTTATCAATTGCACATCAATTATATACTTACAAATTGCATATTGTTTATTGATTTATAATTATATTTGTGACTACTATTTTATCGTTGTAGCCATGACTATAAATGACAAAATTAAACAAATATTGATCGATAAGAATTTAACCCCATCTTACTTCGCAGATGAGATTGGTGTGCAGCGATCAAGTATTTCTCATATTCTTTCGGGCCGTAATCGTCCCAGCTTTGACATTATTCAGAAAATAATCCGCCGATTTCCGGAATTAGGATATGAGTGGATTATGGAGGAAGAAAATACGCAAGGTTATTCCACAAATCGAACGCCGAATCGTTCTCAAAGTGAACGTAGAGACCAATTCGGAACTACCAATCAATTTCCATTTTCATTTCCTAGTCAATCAACAGGAGCACGTAATCAACGTAATGAAATTCCTGCAACAACACCAACTCAGCTTCCTGCTAATCAATTAATCGAATCAGTTCCTTCAAATAATTCAATGGATTTTAGTACGTCAGAAAAGCGAGTGGAACGTATTTTGATATTCTATACGGATGGCTCTTTCCGCGAGTATACACCAACTACGTAATTTCTGAATATTTCACCTGCATGATGTTTAACGTACTAAGAGGATTGTTCTGTAAAAATGCCTTAAAATTAACTTCTTTAAGGCATTTTCATGATTGTTCTTTTTGACTTCAACTTTCTTATCAAGAATTTACCCTCTCAATTAAATGGCAGTAGAAGCAGGTAGGTAAAGTATACAATTAATCATTTCTGACGAGCCTTATAAAACTGAGTTTCTATCTGTTGGCAATAATAAAAAGAACTATATCGATTCAGACTTTTTCCTATTTTTAAAATTCTCTCAAATAGATTACAATCAAAATATACTCCTTAAAGGATTACTTTTAATAATCAACAAAACGGCCTTTCTGGCTAAATAAAGGCCATTTTCTCTTAAAAACTACCTAACTTCCTGTAAAGCAACACTTTACTGTTCCACGTGGATAAGGTGTGTATAACCATGTTGATAACTGTTCTTTACGCTAAATCTATACCGGATTTAAAGCTTCAAATTTGTTGTATAATTTATATTATGTTAAGTAAGATAATCAAATAATAGGGTTAGCTCTCGCCAACCCTATCGATATTATTCTACACAAACAACTTTCTTCTCTTCGTACTGTTTGAGAATATTTTGAAGGTTTGTCAGGTTCTCGGTCACTTCAGCCTCTTCTTTGATCGACTTGGCTTTTGTGAAATAAGGCAACGCTTGCTTGAACTTACCACAAACTTTACCTTCAACATCCTTACCCTTTGCCTGATATTCTTTCATATCCATACTTGCTAATTCTTTGTTCAACTCAGCGCCTTCATTATAGTAAAACACGCCCAACTGGTAATTAGCATCATAGTTATTGGCATCCACAGCAATTGCTTTGTCCAGATAGACTTTTTCCTGTTTTTTGTCTTCAGCAACTTTTTGCTTCAGACTAGCCACTTTTTGAGTTGCATCGGTAGAAGCAGATGCATTCGCAGCGGCCGCTTTTGCATCCGCTTCTAACTTCGTGATCGCTGCTTTCTGCTCTGTTCCTTTTTTCTGAACATCAGCCAGCTGACGCTTCAAGTCCACATTCTTCGGTTGTTTCTTAATAGCAGCCGACAAACGAGTTACCTCACCATTATACGTTTCCAGTAATGCTTTCGCATCAGCAAGCTGTTTATCAGCTGAAGGCCCCTTTTTCGTCTCACCTTCCAGCTTACGAAGTTCTTCCGATGACTTCTGCGCCATGTTATTATAAATGATCGAGAGGTTAACCAGATTCTGTACGTTATTCGGGTCTTTCTCAACCATCTGCTTCATGCCAGCAATAGCATCATCCATCCGATTCGATGCCAGCCAGATGTTGATCTTCTCGTTCGACAGATCTTTATTACCTGGTGCCAGTGCAATACCTTTATCAAGCATCGCCAATGCTTTATCCACTTCATTGTCTGCACGGTATAGCGTTGCTAGAGAACCATAAATCGTTGCATCTTTACCACCCCCTGCTACGTATTTCTCCAATTGCGCTTTTGCAGTCACATTGTCTTTTACCTGCTGAGCAGCAATGGCACTATAAAGCGGAGCCAGTGTATCTTTCGGATTAATGTCGCCTGCCATCGATAGCGATTTCAAGGCATCTCCATAGTTCTTATTCTGAAATTTGGCTACCCCCTGCTGCATAAATGCATTGTAAAGCGTTGGACTTTTCAATGCCTCTTCGGCTTCTTTTGCCAATTTACCAGGGCCACCTTTTTTATCTTTGTCAAGCTCCACTACTTTTTTATAAGCTTCATAAGCCGTAGTAGCAGCCGCCGAGTCTAGTTTGATATTTCCACCTGAGGCAATATTTTCATACGTTTTAGCGCGAGCCATCCAGGTACTGGCTTTGGCTCCTGCCTTTGCATCAGTAATATCCTTATCACTCTTTTCTTTTTCCTTCTTTACGGCATCCATAGCAGCCTGATCTACAGCTCCTGTGGCACCACCTTGTTGCGCGTACACTCCTGCTGACAGGCAGGATGCGACGAGAATCAAAAAAACTGGTTTCATGTGTAAAATGGGGTTGTGTTTTCCTTTATCAGAAACGAAATTACGGATTCTGTCTGTATAAGCATGATAACCCGTAAATTGTTTGAGCCACTCGCCCGAATTTCCATCCAGGTCAAGTGGCTCAATTAGCTTAGTTAGAATGAATTACGTTTTTGTTATTCCTCTATAGAAACTTCTGGTTCAGCCGGGCTCTCAGTTTCGGTTTCTTCTTCCTGGCGGATTTTAGTCACTGACGATATCGCATCGCCATCGCGCAGCGTTATCAGCCGAACGCCCTGTGTGTTACGTCCAATAACGCTGATTTCACTAACCGGCGTCCGGATCGCAATCCCTGATTTATTGATAATCATCAGATCATCGTTATCCGCTACGTCGAGAATAGCAACCAGTCGTCCTACCTTATCGGTCACTTTCAACGTACCAACACCCTTCGCGCCACGGTTCGTTATCCGATAACCTTCTATTTCGGTACGTTTGCCATACCCCTTTTCAGAAACTACTAATAATTGGGCTTCAGAAGAATCGATGCAAACCATGCCTACTACGTGGTCGGTTGTATCTTCTTCATCCAGCGAAATTCCCCGAACACCAGCCGCCGTACGTCCCATCGGTCGTACACGACTTTCGTTGAAGCGAACAGCCTTACCAGCACTTGATGCAATCACAATTTCATTATTACCGTTGGTCATACAGACACCGATCAACTGATCACCCTCATCGATCGTAATGGCAATAATACCATTCTGACGCGGACGGGAGAATGCTTCCAGCATGGTCTTTTTGATCGTTCCCTGCCGCGTACACATCACAATGTAATTGTTCTTGATGTAGTCCTCATTCTTCAGATCTTTTACATTGATAACCGCCCGCACTTTATCATCGGACTCAATATTGATAAAGTTTGCTAATGGTCGCCCTTTCGCAGTCCGCGACCCTTCGGGTAATTCATAAACAGGTAACCAATACAGGCGTCCTTTTTGAGTAAAGGCCAGTAACGTATTGTGCATGGTAGCCGTGAAGAGATGTTCTGTAAAATCTTCTTCTTTGCTGCCAGCAGCTTTCGCCCCTACTCCTCCCCGTCCCTGCGAACGATACTCCGTGGTTGGCGTACGTTTAATGTATCCTTCATGCGAAATGGTAATCACCATATCTTCATCAGCAATCAATGACAGATCACTGATATTACCATCACCTACGGCATTGATTGCTGTCCGACGCTCATCACCATAGCGGGCGCGGACATCGATAAGCTCTTCTTTAATGACCTGCCGCTTCCGTTCTTCGCTTGCCAGAATCTCTTTCAAACCAGCAATTTCCTGCATCAGTTCGTCATATTCAGCCTGAAGTTTATCCCGTTCCAGGCCCGTCAGCCGTTGCAGACGCATTTCCAGAATCGCTTTTGCCTGCAGGTCGCTCAGCGCAAACTGCTCCATCAGGCCGGTTCGTGCCACCTCAGGGTCACGAGAAGAACGAATCAGGTTAATCACCGCGTCGATATTGTCGAGCGCAATCAGCAGACCTTCCAGAATATGCGCCCGTTTTTCCGCTTCCCGCAACTCATACTGCGTCCGACGGGTAACTACTTCGAAACGGTGTTCGACGTAGTACTTCATCATATCTTTCAGATTCAACAACATCGGACGCCCTTTCACCAGCGCTACGTTGTTTATACTAAAAGACGACTGCAGAGCGGTGTGCTTATAAAGGTTGTTGAGTACTACGTTCGCAATGGCATCCTTACGGAGGTCATATACGACGCGCAATCCATCCCGATCTGATTCATCCCGAAAAGCTGTAATTCCTTCGATTTTCTTTTCATTGATCAGGTCGGCAGTTTTCTCCAACATCACCGCTTTGTTAACCATATACGGTACGTCGGTCACGATGATCTGCGTTTTGCCCCGGTTTTCTTCGATGGTTGCGTTAGCGCGCATTACCACACGACCACGACCAGTAGCAAAAGCTGACTTCACCCCTTCCATCCCATAGATAGTTGCACCCGTTGGGAAGTCAGGCGCTTTAACATACTGCATCAACTCCTCAACCGTGATATCGTTGTTGTCGAGATAGGCGATGATTCCGTTAACCACTTCGGTCAGGTTGTGGGGAGCCATATTGGTAGCCATTCCCACAGCAATACCCGATGACCCGTTCAGTAACAGGTTCGGGAGTTTAGCCGGCATTACAGTCGGCTCTTCGAGTGAATCGTCGAAGTTAGGCTGAAAATCAACCGTCTCCTTATAAATATCGTTCAGTAATTCCTCCGCAATACGCTTTAATCGAGCTTCGGTATACCGCATCGCAGCCGGAGAATCCCCGTCAATAGAACCAAAGTTTCCCTGGCCATCAACTAATGGGTAACGCAACGACCAATCCTGAGCCATACGCACCATGGTGTCGTATACCGATGAGTCGCCGTGCGGGTGGTATTTACCCAGAACTTCCCCCACAATACGGGCCGATTTCTTGTGAGGTTTATTGTAACTAACGCCCAGTTCGGCCATACCGAATAACACCCGCCGATGAACGGGTTTCAGTCCATCACGAACATCGGGTAACGCACGCGAAATAATGACCGACATCGAATAATCGATATAGGCACCACGCATTTCGTCCTCAATGTTGATGGGAATGATGTTACTGGGAGATTCGAGGTCGGGATTTTCTTCCGCCATTTGTTAGAAGGAGTTTCGCAAAAAATTACTATTTAAAGCGCGTATCGACTTCGTAGCACGCTTTATAGACAAATATACAAATTTTTCAGGAGAATACCGAAATAATCCCGCAAATCGGCTGTAAAATGGCTTAAAATACAGACGATTTTTTCACCCTCAGTCGCCAAAATCGCGTCTTGCTAGTTGCTATATCATCTAAATGAAATACAATTCTATTTCAACTAAAACGTATACGCAATTTTGCAGAATCATCTGCCACTTTCAATAGTTTTGAATCTGGAGATTCAGGCTTATTCTTTAATTCTCGGATCGAACGTAAACGGCTCAGTACGTAGTAACTGAATTTGCTGAAAATCAGGATGTGCGGGGTTGAGCAGGTAATTCCATTCATTCGGAATTATAGCTGATGGCACTTTTAATGCAGGTGTCCGGCTCATCCGCAACCACTCCCCTCCTATTCGCTGGCATAGATCATACTGATGAAAATCAAACCAGTCGGGACGTATCCCTTCTACGTCAACCTGCTCAACAGCCAACGTATCAGGTACGTCAATAACCATTACGCGAAAATCGGCTAAAAGGCCTTCTCCACTTCGGTGCACTACGTTCTCCAGGCACGCCAGTGCCCGCGTAGCCGCTGTATAAATCACCATCTGACCACGCTCATTCCAGCGGGCAGCGCCACCAGAAGCCACCAATCGGTCAGCATATATCGTTCTGGTAATTCGGTAAACGAGCATTCAGGGTTATTAAGGTTACATATGGGGTTGGAGAGTGGCTGATTATGCTAAAGCACTGTATAACTTTTTTAAGCCAGATCACCGTATTCGATACGTATCAGTTCGTCAATAACCAGGTCAATCCCTCCCGATGTGTGCAGTAGATCGAATGGAATTTGATTCCCAAGCCCATAAGCTGGTTTATCCATCCAACGACGAAATGCCATGGCACTACCAAAAACCGACTCTCCTACTTGAAAGAGGGCCATAATTTTAAGCACTTTCTCACTGTCCTGTGGGTTCAGTTTCTTCTTCTCCCGCTCATATCGCTGAAACGTCTTGAGTGACGTATCAAACACTTCAGCAAGTTGTTCGCGCTTGTAGCCAGTAAGGTCTGCAATCTCAAAAAAGCGCGTGGCCGGTATTCCTTTCAGAGCTGAGAAAACCAAGGCCGTTCGATTAGAGAGTATCATATTGCAAACATAGGAATTTTGTCTAACAAACAGAGAATTTTGTCCAATTGTTCACCATTCCCTCGTTTCTTCAAACCTAAGAGCCTTCTTTTTGTTGCTATAGACAAATTAACCAAATTACTAACGTTATGAAAAAGGTAAGTTTAATGTTGCTTTTAGCTGTCAGTACGCTAAGTTTTCAGGCATGCAGCACAAAAAAGGAAGAAAGTAATACCGATAGCGTAGAAAACGCCGAAGCTACGAACGAAGCAAAAGAAGAAGCCGGCACGGGTCAGGATGACGATACCAACGAATTTGCGGTGAAAGCGGCTAATGGCGGAATGCTTGAAGTAGAATTGGGTCGGTTGGCGCAGGAAAAAGCGGCCAGCCAGGCTGTTAAAGATTTCGGGGCTATGATGGTGAAGGATCACTCAAAAGCGAATGATGAGCTAAAAACCATTGCAGCCACACATAACATTACTCTTCCTTCTTCTCTCGGTCAGGATGAACAGGAGCATGTGAATGAAATGGCTAAATTATCAGGTGCTGAGTTTGATAAAAAATATGTCAAAATGATGGTCGACGACCACAAAGAAGATATTGATTTGTTCAAAAAAGCAGTTGAAGACAACGAAACGAATCCGGCCGTTAAAGATTTTGCAAGCAAAACCTTACCAACGCTGCAAACGCACATGGATCGTATCACGGCTATCGATAAAACTATGAAGTAATACTTAAGTCAACTCGTGTCAGTATCTGGCACGAGTTACTTTTACAGGACATCCCCATGAAAATCATTTTCACAACAGCAAGTATATGCGCTTTGCTTTTCGTCGGTAGGTCTGCCAACGCTCAGTCTACGACTGGCGGACGTAGTGGCGGCTCAACTGCTTCGACCGGTACGGGCTACCTTACCGAAGGTTCCCGCCCAGCCGAAACAAGTGCCTCCAGCATGACAATTGCCGACGAAGGGGTTTCACGTGCCTACATGTACGTACCACCCCAGCCTAAGCCTAACCGGGCTGCTTCACCCGATGGCTCTAAACAGCCAAAGTTGCCCGCAAAACCGGACTCTACCAAAGCCAATATGGTAAAAAAACAGGTATTAAATTAACAGCACTACGTAACATTGTGTACGTAGTGCATAAACAAAATTAAGTCAATAAGCAACCGGGCAAATAGGCAACTGGCTCAGCGCACAGTATACGGTTGATCAGTAGGTGTTTAGCATTTTTTACTAATTTTTTCCGGCAACTGGACACACTTTTCTGCAATTCATACCGTAACTTTACATCCCGTAACGACCAAATCAGGTTTCATCTATGGCGGCTACGGGACCAAAATCCGCAAAATACATCTTTGTTACGGGCGGAGTAACTTCATCGCTTGGCAAGGGCATCATCGCTTCTTCTTTAGCCAAATTACTCCAATCCAGAGGGCTCACGGTAACGATTCAAAAATTCGATCCGTATATTAATATCGACCCTGGAACGCTCAATCCTTACGAACACGGCGAATGCTACGTTACCGACGACGGTGCCGAAACCGATCTCGATCTCGGGCATTACGAGCGATTCCTCAATCGCCCGACTTCTCAGGCGAACAACATCACCACCGGACGTATTTATAATAACGTAATCACCCGCGAACGCCGGGGCGATTTTCTGGGTAAAACAGTGCAGGTAGTTCCGCATATTACCGACGAAATCAAGCGGAATATCCGTCTGCTTGGCGAAACCGGTGAATACGATATTGTAATTACTGAGATTGGTGGCTGCGTGGGCGACATCGAATCGCTGCCGTTTGTAGAAGCGGTTCGGCAGTTAAAGTTTGAACTGGGCGAAAACGATACGTTGGTTATTCACCTCACTCTGGTGCCTTACTTACAGTCAGCCGGGGAGCTGAAAACCAAGCCAACCCAGCACTCGGTTCGGATGCTGCTGGAGAATGGGGTTCAGCCTGATATTATCGTTTGTCGTACCGAACATCCATTACCGCAGGAAATCCGGCGAAAAATTGCGCTCTTCTGTAACGTACAAGTCAGCTCGGTCATCGAGGCTATCGATGCCGAAACTATTTACGACGTACCGTTACTAATGCAAAAAGAACGACTCGATCAGCGGGCATTGTATATGATGGATTTATACAATGACAAGGATGCCGATCTTGATGTGTGGAAAAGCTTTCTGGCCCGACTCAAAAATCCGGGTGACACGGTACGTATTGGCTTGGTTGGCAAATACGTTGAGCTGCACGACGCCTACAAATCTATTGCCGAATCGTTTATCCATGCTGGCGCTACGAATGAGTGTAAAGTTCAGCTTGAGTGGATTCAGTCCGAAACGCTGGTCGACGAACACCACTGCGCTGAAGTACTCAGCCAGTTGGATGGCGTACTGGTAGCGCCCGGTTTTGGCGAACGGGGTATCGACGGGAAAATAAATGCGGTACGCTACGCTCGTGAACAGGGTATTCCATTCCTGGGCATCTGTCTGGGTATGCAAATGGCCGTTATCGAATACGCCCGGCACGTAGTGGGTCTTGCCGATGCACACTCTACCGAAATGGAGCCCCAGACCACTACGCCAGTCATCAGCATGATGGAAGCGCAGAAAACCATTACCGACAAAGGAGGAACCATGCGACTGGGTGCGTATACCTGTAAACTGAAACGGGACTCGCTGGCGCACCAGATTTATGGAAAAACCCAGATCAGCGAACGGCATCGGCATCGGTATGAGTTTAATAACGATTACCTGTCGGCCTTTGAAAAAGCTGGACTCAAACCAACTGGTACGAACCCGGAAACGGGACTAGTCGAAATTGTCGAACTGGCTCAGAGTCAGCATCCGTGGTTTGTCGGTGTGCAGTTTCACCCGGAGTTAAAGAGCACCGTAATGAATCCACACCCGCTCTTTGTTCACTTTGTTCGGGCTGCACTTGCCTATAGTCAGAAAAAAAAAGCTACTCCATCCAATCTGACAACCGCCGGTGTAGAAACCGCCGACGTGGTTGATTAACCAATAGATTGGCGTAATTTTGCAAAAAAAGTCACCAGAAATCAGTCAATAGTCTTTCATCGATTGAATTTAGTCGATACACCAGAGACTATTGGCTGACAACTGACGGCTGACGACTTAAAACTAAATGGATCGTAATCAACTCATTGGCATTGTCCTGATTCTGGCGATGCTGGTCGGATACCAGTTACTGGTGCCGAAACCCGCGCCCGAAAAGGAACCGGCTCAACAAACACAGACGACTAAACCGACTACGGCCTCCGGTGCTGCGGCCGCCATTCAGAAAGCCGGGCAACCCCTCGATTCGGCCGCTGCCAAAGCCCAGTTCGGCGATTTTGCAGCCGCTGCCACAGGCGAAGCCCGCGACATTGTTCTGGAGAACAACGATCTGAAAGTAACCTTTAGCACACAGGGTGGCCGCGTGACAGAGGTTGTATTGAAAAAATACAAAACCTTTAACCAGAAACCGCTGGTACTAATCGATAATCAGAGTAGCAAAACCCTCCTCGAATTACCAACCAATCGGGGTAAAGTTGATTTACACCAACTCTATTACCAAACCACCGCCCAAAGCTCAGCCGATAACGGACAGGCTAAACAAATTACATTCCGCGCCGAAATTGCTCCCGGTCAGTCTGTCGAACAAACCTATACTCTCCCTGCCGAAGGATATGTAATCGATTATGACCTGAAACTGAACGGCCTCAACACCAGTGTTGGCAACGGCGATATTCGTTTTTTCTGGGAAGACCAGATGCGTCAGTACGAAAATGATCTGGCCAACAACCGCCGGGCGGCTACAATGAATTACTTTACCGCCGACGAAAACTTTGAAGGATTGAGCGAAGGCGAAAGCAATCAGGAAGCTACCGTAGAAGAGCCCGTACAATGGTTCACCATTAAGCACAAATACTTTCTGTCTGGATTTGTGGCGAAAAACGCTGCTTTAACCAAAGCAAGCTTTAAAACGCTGGTAAATCCGGCTGATACCAACGTAGTGAAAACGGCAGTGGCCGACGTAACGCTACCGATGGCTGACGTAAAAGCGGGAAAAGGTCAATACAAATTCTACTATGGCCCGAACGATTTCCAACTGCTGGGCGACGTAGCACCTGAATTCGATCGGAACGTTTACCTCGGTTACTCAATTCTGAAGCCGATTAACAAGTATTTCTTTGTGCCGGTTTTCAGTCTGCTGGAGAAATTCATTTCGAATTACGGGTTACTCATCATTGCTCTGGTTGTCTTTGTAAAACTCTTGTTAACACCGTTAACCTACAAATCTTATATCAGTATGGCGAAAATGCGGGTGCTCGCTCCCGAAATAGAAGCCATCAAAGAACGCGTAGGCGACGATATGACCAAGCAGCAGTCAGAGCAAATGAAACTGTATCAGGAAGTGGGCGTTAGTCCGCTGAGTGGTTGTGTACCAGTACTGGCAACCATGCCAATTCTGTTTGCCCTCTTCATGTTGTTTCCGAACCTGATTGAGCTTCGGCAGAAAACATTCCTGTGGGCAAATGACCTCTCGACCTACGATGCATTTATTACGTTCCCGGCGCTTCCGTTTATTGGTAGCCACCTAAGCTTGTTTACGGTGCTGATGACAATCTCGTCGATTGCGTATGCGTATTACAACAATCAGACAACCCCTACCCAACCGGGGCCGGTGAATATGAAAGCCCTGAGCTACGTATTCCCGTTGATGTTTATGTTTGTATTAAACTCGTATCCGGCGGGTCTGACGTTCTACTATTTTGTATCGAACGTAGTAACGATTGCTCAGCAGCAACTTATCCGTCGATTTGTTGACGAGACAAAAATCAAAGCATTGCTGGACGAAAATCGGCGCAAAAATGCCGCTGGAGAGGGCAAGAAGCCCGGCGGATTTCAGGCGTTATTGCAAAAACAACTAGCAGCGGCCGACGAAGCACGTAAACAGGCTGAAGAAGCACAGAAGCGCGCCCGGCAAAAGAAATAAGTTAAACGTTCAGTTTGCTGTTTTCCGTTTACAGTTAGCTGATGCAAAAGCTGTAAACGGAAAATAGTAAACTGAACGAACCATGAGCCGTAGTAAGCGAGGTTGGCTATTTCTGGGTTTTCTACCTGCTTTATTAAGCGCACAGATTACCAACGCCCAGCCTTCACCCGAAAGTCAAAAACGCTATCAAGCCGCCGTACAATTAGTACGTACTGGAGACTATGACCGGGCCAAAAGCGAATTTAATACGCTGATGCAGCGCGATGGAGTTCTTGTACCATACGCCCATTACTACTACGCCCTAGCGGCTTATCGGCAGAAAAACTTTCCGCAGGCACAGGCAATACTAAAACAATTGCTGACGCGCTTTCCCGACTGGGCGAAAACAGACGATGCGCAATACCTGCTCGCGGCAGTCGATATGGAAACAGGCCGGTATGAAGATGCACTCGCAGCCATTCAACCCATCACCGACGCCAAAATTCGCATAGAAGCTACTCGGCTTGAGCAGGCATTCATTCCTCGGATTGCCGATTTAAAACGGCTCAAGCAACTCAATAAATCCTATCCGGATGATCGGGCTGTGGGGCTCACACTCATTGATGTAATCCAGCAAACCGCTACGGATAAAGACGATCTGGAACTCTCCGACCGACTCACCAATCGGTTTGGTGTTCCTCCCGTCAACCGGCCCAATCCATCGGCAGTAGCTACTCCGTCGGCAACAACTACTCCTTCTTCGGGTCGCCCTACACGAGCTAAAGGCTATTATAACGTAGCGTTGTTGCTTCCGTTCCGGCTCGATGAGTTTAGTGCCAGCAAACGAAATCGTTCCAATCAATACGTATACGACCTGTACAATGGAATAAAAATGGCCAAAGCCAAGTTACAGGAAGAAGGAATTACCATTAATCTGTTCGCCTACGACATTGAGAATGATGCGAATAAAACCCTGGAACTAGTCAATAGCCCAGCCTTTGCCCAGACCGATCTGATGATTGGCCCCCTCTACGTTGAGCCGAACCGAATTGCATCGGCTTACGCCAATCAGAATAACATCCTGTTACTGAATCCTATAGCGACTAATAGCGAATTGGTTGTCAATCAGCCAATGGCGTTTCTGGCCCAGCCCTCGCTAAACCAACAGGCACTAAAAGCTGTGGAACAGGTAACAAACCTAATGCGATCGGAAGGAAAATCGCCCAATGACCCAATCGCGAAGCGAGTAGCAGTCTATTTCGGAACAGCCCGTAAAGATTCACTTCTGGCACTGGCTTATCAACATGAACTGGTACGTCAGAATTATCAGGTCGTTGATTTCCGGAAAATCCAGGGGGCCGCTCAGACAATGGCCGATGCGATGCTGGTAACGGGAAATACTCCCCGAGCGGCCAGCGTTTCGCAGATCGCTCCCGTTTCACTGGGTCATATTTTCTTCGCCAGCAGCAATGAAGAAGATGGGCCACGCCTACTCGACGCACTCACCCGCCGAAAAGTCAATGCGCCTGTTATGGCAACAGCTACGGCCTTTGATCTGTATAGCAATACTAGTGCTACGTTCACCAAGCGCCCCCTTTATTTACTCTATCCTGATTTTACCGACACTACCCGAGAGCCTGTCGTTACGTTTCAGGAACAATACGTAGCAAAACGGAATACAATCCCATCGGTTTTTGCGAGTCAGGGTTACGATATGATGTTATTCTTCGGTCGTCAGTTAACCAAGAACGGAAGTTCGTTACGTAATCGTAGTTCGCTACGTTCCGAAACCGACGATTACCTGCTCTCAGGCTTCGATTATACACAAACAAACGACAATCAGATTGTCCCAATCGTAAAATTCAACGAAGGACGGCTGGAGAAAATTAATGAGTGATTGAGTGATTGAGTGATTGAGTGACTGACTAAAAAGCTTGCATAAGCTGGTTCACTCTTCTGCTCTTGCATTCTTTCGCTCTTTCAAAAACATGACCACGAGCGAACAATTATTTGAACAGGCCAAAACCGTGATTCCGGGTGGCGTTAATTCGCCGGTGCGGGCTTTCCGGGCAGTGGGAGGTTCTCCCCTTTTTATTAAATCGGCAAAAGGGCCTTATCTCTACGATGAAGACGGTCGCCAGTATATCGAACTGATTAACTCTTGGGGGCCCATGATTCTGGGGCATGCATTCGAACCGGTTGAAAAAGCCGTTCGAGATGCCATTCAACATTCGTTTTCATTTGGAGCACCTACCCGCAAGGAAGTGGAAATGGCGGAACTGATTACGTCGATGGTGCCATCGGTCGAGAAAGTGCGTATGGTTAATTCCGGTACCGAAGCCACAATGGCTGCGATTCGGGTTGCCCGTGGATTCACAGGTCGGGACAAGCTCATCAAATTTGAGGGCTGTTATCATGGCCACGGCGATTCGTTCTTAATTGCAGCCGGTAGTGGAGCTGTTACAATGGGTGTACCCGACAGCCCCGGTGTAACCAAAGCTACTGCTGCCGACACGTTAACAGCCCCCTTCAATGACCTGGCTGCGGTTGAACTGCTGTTCGATAATAACCACAATCAGGTAGCCGCCGTAATTCTCGAACCTGTGGTTGGCAACATGGGCTGTGTTTTACCAGAGCCGGGTTTTCTGGAGGGTATCCGTTCACTCTGTAATAAAAACGGTGCCGTCCTGGTCTTCGACGAAGTGATGACAGGCTTCCGGTTAGCAAAAGGTGGTGCGCAGGAACTGTTTGGTATTCAGCCCGATTTGACCACTATGGGTAAAATCATCGGTGGAGGAATGCCTGTTGGTGCTTACGGTGGTCGGGCCGATATCATGAACCAGGTATCGCCCGCAGGACCTGTTTATCAGGCCGGTACATTGTCGGGAAATCCAATTGCCATGTCGGCCGGTATGGCTATGCTACGTTATCTGGATGCACATCCAGAAGTGTATACCCAGTTAGAAACAACCGGAGCTAAATTGACGGCAGGCTTCCGCGCTACGTTCGACAAGCTTGGTCTGACTTACACCATCAATCAGATTGGCTCGATGTATACGCTGTTCATGACAGATCAGCCGGTAACCAATTTTTCGGAAGCAAAAACCTGTGATTTACAGCTATTTGGGCGTTATTTTCATGCTATGCTGAAACGTGGGGTTTATCTGGCTCCGTCTCAGTTCGAAAGCCTGTTCCTGTCCACCGCTCTGACTGATTCCTTGGTTGAGCAGGTTATTCAGGCTAATGAAGAAAGTATAGTAGAAGCACTGGCCACAGTATGAGGGTAAAAGCGGTCATTTTCGATTTCGATGGAACCCTGGCCGATACGTTGCCTTTGTGTATCCGTGCCTTTCGGGAAGCCATCGAACCGCGTTTAGGTCGCTCAGTTAGCGATGCGGAAATTATTGCTACGTTCGGCCCAGCCGAACAGGGTACGATTAAAGCGTTGATTCCCCATGCCTACGACGAGGGAGTTAACGCGTATATGACGTATTACGAGCAATATCATAGCGAGTACCCAGATTTATTCCCCGGCATTCTCTCGTTACTCGATGAACTACAGGCTCGTAAGGTTCGTCTGGCACTGGTAACCGGCAAAAGTGAACTAAGTGCAACCCTATCGTTATCGTTTTACCAGTTAGCTCCTTACTTTAGTGCATTCGGGTATGGCGATTTTTCGACCAACAGCAAAACGGGGAACATTAACCGAATCATGACCGACTGGGGATTACGTCCTGATGAAGTTTTATACGTGGGCGATGCCCCTAGCGATATCAAAGCCTGTCGACAGGCCGGCGTGCCCATTGCAGCCGCTGCCTGGGCCAGCACCGCCGAACCCGATGTGTTGGCCGAATTAAAACCCGATGCGCTATTTGAATCCGTAAATTCGTTTCGAAACTGGTTAATCAACCACCTGAAATGACGTACTTCTCGGTCATAATCCCCGTTTACAATCGCCCGGACGAACTTCGGGAATTACTGCAAACCCTCACGAATCAAACGTATAAACAGTTTGAAGTGCTGGTGATTGAAGACGGCTCCCGGAACAAATCCGACCACATAGTGGAAAGCTTCGGTAACCAACTGAACATTCGGTATTTTTATAAGGAAAACTCCGGCCAGGGATTTACCCGCAATTACGGCTTTGAACGAGCAAAAGGCGATTACTTTGTCATCTTCGATTCGGATGCACTCATCCCCGCTCATTATTTTGCCGCCGTTAACGAACGGCTGAAAGTGGATAAGTTAGATGCATATGGTGGACCCGATGCTGCCCATCCTGATTTTACTCCCGTACAAAAAGCGATTAGTTATTCCATGACGTCGCCATTTACGACGGGGGGAATTCGGGGCAGCAAAAAAAATCTGGGCGGTACGTTCCATCCACGCAGTTTTAATATGGGTCTTTCCCGTCAGGTATGGGAAGCCACACGCGGTTACAAACTCAGTCGCATGGGTGAGGACATTGAGTTCGCCATCCGCATTATCGAAAGCGGTTTCCGGACCGGGCTTATTCCTGACGCCTTCATTTACCACAAACGCCGAACCGATTTTGGTCAGTTTTTCAGGCAGTTACGTTTTTTTGGCCGGGCACGAATCAACATTTCGCGGTATTATCCTTCTGAACTTAAACTCGTTCATACGTTCCCGGCTCTGTTCACCCTCTTCGTTTTTTCCGTACCGATTGCAGCCCTGATTCATCCAATGCTTTTTGCATTAGCCATCGGGGTACTCCTTCTGTTTTCAATCCTGATTCTGATCAATGCGACCCGCAAGGAGAAAAGCCTGAACGTTGGCTTGCTAAGCGTAATAGCCGCATTCGTTCAATTGACTGGCTATGGAGTCGGGTTTATAATGGAAGGATGGAAACGAATTAGAGAGCCAAAAGATTTTCGGGAAACAGGCGCATCCATCGAATACCCATCGTGAACGTTACGCTATATTTATTTTTTGGCAATGGAAATTTAAAAACAACAAATATAAGATAATCAACAAATTACATTATATATCGTATTTTTATTGACCATCTGTTTACACATAAGCAGCTTGGGAAGGCAGAATTGTTAACGAAATAAACAGCGTTTACGTTATGTTTGTAGATTAACCCATTGCCTTCGAAAAACCATATGGCCAAGCTTGCAAAACCTCCCGGTCAACGATTAGTAAAACGTATGAGTACCCGCACCAAAGGGTTAATTATTGCCCCATTGGGATTGCTTGTTTTTAGCGTGGGCTTGTGGGTTTTAAATGAAGCGGTCTATATCCGACATACAGGTGCTCCATTTCGTCAATGGTTTTTATGGGGAGTTTACAGCCTTATTCTGGTAAATGGCGGTTTATTGTTGTTTGGTCAGGCAGTTCGGTATCGGGTGCAGTTGGATTACCGTCGATTTGTACGTCGGGAGTTAAAAAAACGGGAGCGGAACTGGCAGCGGATGCTCCAAAAACGAAAAGCCTCACCCAAAGGAGAGGCTTAAACAACATAATAGCTCAAAAGTTGCGATCAACTACGCCTTCTTTTCAGAAAACGAAGCCTTGATAGCTTCAACATCAACATTCTTGATGGTTGGTTTGCGAAGCAATTGCTTGATTGCAGCGGTTTTGTTGTTAGCGATTGCCCGGTTCCGACGAGCTTTGCGTTTTAATTCTGTTACTGCCATGAGTATATCTTTTTAACGTATCGATTCGAATTTGGATCGCAAAAGTATCGTTTTTTTACGACAAAGTAAAGGTTATTACCGTCTTTTTCTTGTCAGGTTTGTAATTTTGCGTTATGCAAAAACCAAGTTTGCCGAAAGGCACCCGTGATTTCGGGCCAGAGCAAATGCGCAAACGGCTCTTTATTTTCGATACCATCCGCCAGACCTTCCAGCGATTTGGTTTCCAGCCCCTCGAAACACCGTCGATGGAAAACCTTACCACTCTAACCGGTAAGTATGGTGACGAAGGCGATCAGCTTCTGTTTAAAATTCTGAACTCCGGCGATTACGCTGCCAACCTCACAGAGTTAGACCTTGCTACTGGCTCTAAAAAGCTAACCCCTAAAATTTCTGAAAAAGGCCTCCGATACGATCTCACAGTACCTTTTGCCCGTTACGTGGTGATGAACCGGAATGCGCTGATCATGCCTTTTAAACGCTACCAAATGCAACCAGTCTGGCGCGCTGACCGACCGCAGAAGGGTCGTTATCGGGAATTTTATCAGTGCGATGCCGACGTAGTAGGCACCGACTCATTATTGTGTGAAGCTGAAATTGTGTTGATGATTCACGAAGTTTTCCGTAATCTGGGCATTCAGGATTTTACGCTGAAGGTCAATAATCGAAAAATTCTCGCAGGCATTGCCGAAGTCATCGGTATGCCAGGCCAAGAGGGACCTCTGAGCGTAGCAATTGATAAAGTTGATAAGATTGGAAAAGATAAGGTATTGGATGAATTACGAGAACGTGGCTTCTCAGAAAATGCACTTACCAAATTAAAACCTTTATTCGACGTAGAAACTGGTCGGGCTCAGTTGAATGAGTGGCTCAATTCATCAGATACAGCCCAACGTGGTATTGAAGAATTGAATGAAATGTATCGATTAGTTAGACAATATGGTCTCGCAGATACTGATTCACGTGTTCAATTCGACCCAACGCTGGCAAGGGGGCTCTCCTATTATACCGGCGCCATTTTTGAAGTGAAAGCTAATGGAGTCAGTATTGGCAGTGTCAGTGGCGGTGGTCGCTATGACAACCTGACAGGCGCCTTTGGTATGCCTGGTTTATCCGGCGTTGGTATTTCGTTTGGAGTCGACCGGATTTACGACGTCATGGACGAGTTAGATCTGTTTCCGGCTGGTGCTGGTCAGGGAACTCAGGTACTGCTTATCCCATTCGACGCTGAGGCCCGCGCAGTGGCGTTGCCCTTGTTAAGTCAATTACGGACTGCTACCATTAGGGCTGAAATGTACCCTGATCTGGCGAAAGTCAAGAAAATGCTCGACTACGCCAATGCAAAGGCAATTCCGTTCGTGGTGTTGATCGGCTCCGAAGAAGTGCAAACTGGTTTGCTGTCGGTAAAAAATATGGTAACAGGTGAGCAGCAAAAAATAAAGGCCGATGAAATACCGGCCTTCGTCAATGTAACTCTTTAGTTATTCTACGTATCAGGCTCTGGCTTCCAGCGCAAGTAAAGCCGCTTGTTGCTCCGGATCGGCCAGAGCCGCTACGTCGCCCACGACAATAATGGCGGGATTGTCGATTCCCTGTGCTGATGCCAGTTCAACAATAGAATTCACGCGCCCTACTATAATACGTTGTTCAGGCAACGTACCATTCTGAATAATAGCAACCGGGGTTTCGCTTTTCCCAGAATCGGTAAAAACAGCCATGATCTGGGACAGCTTGTGCATACCCATCAACACCACTACTGTAGCCGACGACTGAGCTGCCAATTGAAGATCATTTGAAAACTGTCCCGCTTTCGTAGTTCCGGTTACGACCCAGAAACTTTCTGAAATACCCCGCGTCGTAAGCGGAATATTAGCTGAAGCTGGCACAGCATAACTACTTGATAGTCCGGGCACTACGTTGGTCTCGATGCCATGTTGCCGAGCATAGTCAATTTCTTCGTACCCCCGACCAAATACGAACGAATCGCCCCCTTTCAGTCGCACTACGTGTCCGTATTGTTGCGCATAATGAACAATGAGGGGGTTTATATCTTCCTGCATACAGGAATACGCTCCCCGACGTTTGCCCACATAGACTTTTAACGTATCAGGCCGACAATATTCCAGTAAATCAGGGTGTACGAGTGCATCATACATAACCACATCGGCCTGTTGCAACGCACGAATTCCTTTAACCGTTATCAGGTCGGGATCTCCGGGCCCCGCCCCTACGAGAGTAAGTTTCATAATCAAAGAGTGAAAGAGTGAAAGAGCGAAAGAGTGTGTCTATCAGACGAACGATTAATTCTGAATTCACTCCTTCGCTCTTTCACTCTTTGATTTAACTGTCTTGTGCCTGTACTAGCTCCTGAAGTTCGGGGACCCCTTCGGCTTCAATCTGAGTATCACGATACGCCTGTACATGTTGCAAAAACGATTCGACCTGCTCCATAAACCGGTACGCGAATTCTTCCGAAGGCTCCTGTTTATTGATACTGAATACCAACGCTTTAAAGTCGCCTTCAGCCTCATGAAAGCCAGATTCACCCATAAAATGCTTATCAAAATCGCTCACGATACCATGTTGTGTATTGGTCGGTACGTCGCGACTCATCAGGGCAGCTTTAGCTCCTGTAATAAATACGTTATAGGCATGATAGAGTGCATCTGACCAGCGGCTTTCGGCAAACGCTTCGCGCGCCCAGGTTAACTTCTCCTCGGCTTCGGTCAACGTAGTAGCAACGAGGTCTATCAATACGCTGGCGCATTCGCCAATACCCACTTCAGTGACGTATTGTTCGGTGTGATCCCAGTCGATATAGTCGCTGTCAACAACAGTTTTCAAATCGGCAAGTGGCTTCAGCAGTTGATAAAAATAGTTTTTCCCCTGCCGGGCGTAATAATCGCTATAATATTCTCCGTCGAAGGCATTGGCTTCAAAATCACGTAGCAGGAAACGTAGTGAATCAGGGCCGCGTTTCGACGGAATTTTAATCACCTTATCAGCTATCAGCCCTTCGCCTTTTCCGTTGAAACCACCACCCAGCAGCACCTGCAACGCGGGTAAAACGTAAGCTCCGTTCTTCAGCGACGAACCATGATATCCAATATTCGCAACTGAATGCTGGCCACAGCCATTCATACAGCCCGATATTTTGATTTTTATATCATCGTTGAATACCAGATCCGGAAACTCGTCGTGCATCATCCGTTCGAGTGCCCGCGTGATGCCATAACTGCTCGAAATAGCCAGATTACACGTATCGGTACCCGGACAGGTGGTAATATCGGCGGTTGTATCAAATCCAGGATTGGCCAGACCAAGTGCGTTGAGCCCTTCGTAAAGAGCCGGCAAATCACTTGCTTTAACGTAACGTAACAGATAGCCCTGATTTACCGTGACCCGAATATCATCCGCAGCGTATTGTTTAACCAGTTGAGCTAATTCACGCGCTGTGTCTGAACTCATATCGCCCAGCAATACCCGCAACTGAACCGCAAACCAACCCGCTTGTTTCTGCTCAAATACGTTGGTTTTACGCCAGGTCTGGTAAGCTACAGTATCAGTAAGGGCAGACGATTCTGAAGCTCCCGTTTCTGGTTCAGCCTGTCTGATTACCGTTTCCTCTCTCCGATCAATAACATACTCCTTAACCCGAAGCGCAGGCGTTTCAGCTTCTACCCGGCGGAGAAGTTCTTCCAGCCCTATATCGTTGAGCAGGTATTTCATCCGGGCTTTGTGACGTTTCTGGCGTTCACCATAACGATCGAATACCCGAATGACGCCTTCGATAAAGGGAATCGTCCGTTCTTCTTCAAGAAATTCGAAGGCCGTTTGTGCGGAAAAAGGCTGAGCACCCAGACCTCCGCCCAGCATTACTTTGAACCCACGCTTGCCGTCCTGAATACGAGCGACTAACCCCACATCATGCATGTAGCCATACGCAGAATCCTTCTCACTCGATGAAACGGAGATTTTAAATTTCCGGCCCATATCCTGACAAATCGGATTACGCAGAAAATAGTCGAAAATGCTATAGGCGTAAGGGGTAATATCAAACGGTTCTTCTGGGTCAACACCGGCTCTGGCCGAACCTGTTACGTTCCGAACCGTGTTGCCACAGGCTTCTTTGAGCGTAATACCTGCGTCTTCCAGATCGGCCCAGAGTTGTGGCGAATCGGCCAGCTTTACAAAGTGAAGTTGAATATCCTGCCGGGTGGTGGCGTGTAGGTTGCCCGTTGCGTATTTATCCGACAAATCAGCAATGCGAATGAGTTGATCGGCCGTAATACGTCCGTGGGGTAGTTTGATCCGAATCATCTGAACCCCAGGCTGACGCTGACCATACACACCACGGGTCAGTCGGAATTTACGAAATGCTTCATCGGCAATGTTACCTTGCTGGAACGAACTGATTTTCTGTTGTAAGTCCAGAATATCACGGCGGGCGGCTGTGCTAACGTTGTCGGTCAACTGGATAGACATAACTCTTATAGTCTATAGGATTAATCAACTAGTATTTTAAAAGTAAACGCCAGTTTGTTCTGGCGTCTTAACTTTTTTACAAATATAAAGCCATTCACTGTCGATTAAGTTCAGCCATTGCCCAACTTCTGATTATGGTCGATAACTAATGCTTATACAGATAAGCCAAACTTAATCTGTTATTCCACTTATCAAAAGCAATAAAGATCAATCTACAGACACTTATGCAGTAGAGAGGTATTGCCTATCAGTTTAACCTCAAATTCGTAAAACGACCTTTCAGTATATATACTTATACGACTTAATTATCATATATATATTAGCCAGCTTATTCCAATTTATAAGCCACTAACTGTTAATAACCTTCTTCTAATGCAAAGACTTGTATTTTTCTCTCTTTTCTTACTGATTAATTTAAGCATGGGCTTTGCCCAAAAAACAGCCCCCCCATGCGGTACCGATTTCATGGGAGCCCAACGGTATTTTCTTAACCCGAACGCACATTCCAACACCACTTTGCCAGAAGCAAAAGGTGCAACTGCCCCCGCCAGTGCTACGTATACCATACCGGTTGTGGTTGTTGTTTATCATATTGGTGAAGCGGTTGGCGTCGGCTCAAACGTATCGGATTCCGATATTCAGGGCGCACTGGACGAAATGAACCGGAAGTTTGCCGGCACCTCGACCATGGGCAGCGGTCCTGATGCCCAGATTCGGTTCGAACTAGCTAAACGGATGCCAAACTGCACTGCTTTTAATGGTATCTACAGGGTTGATGCCAGCAACTATCCAAACTACGCCAGTCAGGGAGTAACGAGCTATCCGTATGGCGATAATCTGGCGAAAGCCTATCCGCCATTTACGAAACCCAATCCAGCCGACTATCTCACGATCCGGGTTGTTCGGGACATCTCGTTTGCTTCTGGTTATGCCCGATTAGGTGGGGGTGACATTTTTATGGTCAGTGGAGGAGCCAATGGGAATCCCGGCAATGGGTTGCTAACGCACGAGATGGGGCACGTTTTATCCCTCTTTCATACCTTCGAAGGGTCTACGTTAGTCAATGGGCAATACTCGTGTCCACCAAATGCAAATCCATCCACAGATGGCGATCAAGTAGCAGATACCAATCCGCATAAAAATGGCCATTTCAGCTGTGACCCGAATGATCCGAACAGTTGTACGAACAGTACGTATGGCCAAACGCTGGCCGATAACCTGATGAATTACAGTTGTTTTCGCAACTTCACCCAAGGACAGCTTACGAGGATGCGTAATTTTCTGGCCGATCAGCTATCCACGTTACCCAACTCCTCCTTTCTCACGACACCAACAACAGCCGACATCGTGACGCCTGCCAGTTGCAGTATTACATTTGGTGCCCCAACAACCAACAACGTCAATGGAATCAGCCAGATACAGTTCAATACCATCAATAATTTCTCAGAAGAGTATCCAACCCCAGCTATTACAGGTGGTTACAGCGATTTTTCATGCGCTCGTAAAACCACCGTATTGCCCAACACAAGCTATCCGTTTAGCCTAACAGCTTATAGCCCCTATCGGAAGATATACATCGATTATAATAACGACGGGAGTTTCAACGAAACGAATGAACTCGTTTCCAGTATATCAACCTTTTCGGACGTATCATCGGGCAATATTCTCATTCCGAATACGGCCGTTACGAATACGTATTTACGGATGCGTGTTGTTGTTGATAAAGGATCGACTCCCCCAACGGCCTGTAATCTGCCGGGAAATCCTAGTAGTGGTTACGGCGAAATTGAAGATTATGGTATTATGATCTCTTCGCCTTGTACACAGATGGTTACGGTTAAATCAGGTCAATGGAACGACCCGACTGTGTGGTCTTGTAACCGACTACCGACAATAACCGACGTAGTGACCGTTGCTACAGGTCACAACATCTCGGTTACTGACGATGCCGCCATAACCCGGCGAGTCGTTTATCAAACGGGCGGTCGCGTTACGTTCACCACAAACGGTCGGCTAAGAATAATGAATCCGCTCTGAACAAAAAACGCTACGTCGGCCGACGTAGCGTTTTTTGCTATGGTATAATTGCACATAAAATATCCAACATTATGGCAAGGCTCTATCTGCTCCTTTTTAGTAGCCTGTTATACTATTGAACAGCCTATTCACAAAAAGCCGATACCATTTGTGGAACCCAGTTTATAGGTTTTCAACAACTTTTGTCACAAATGAAAGCCAGCACAGCAACAGCCCCTGCCAGTGCTACGTATACCATTCCAGTGATTTGTTGAGACGAATGCCAGCGTTACGTTCACTGAAAACAGTCGCCTGACGGTTACCAATCCTTAGTAGACTTTTAAGTCATACGTGCCGTTTGGTTAAGCAACATATCAGAATACATCGTTCCGATCTCCTGTCGACTGCCAGTCGGCAGCCATATCCCGAAACCGCTGGGTTACCCGCTCTAGAAATGCCTCATCGAGCAATGATGGTACAGCATCGGGCTTTAATAAATCCATTTCATTTACTTTATAAGTCTGTTCATAAGGCCCGGCTTCTATTTTGACAATATATTTGCCATTCCATGCATACAGACCAATCCGAAACTGAGGGTGAGCAATCTCCTGAACAAAACGCATTGTAGTAATGAAGAATGAAAAATGGATAATGAACAAAAAAAGCAGAGAAACAAAGGTAACGAACTCCCGAAATCCGCATCATCGGCAACTATTTTTCCTTATCCATTTTTCATTTTTCATTGTTCATTGTTCATTCCTTACTACGTCCTGTAGATCCGATACGGAAGAAGCAGCCCAGTTTTTTCTACGGGGAAATGTGCAGTTGCAGAAACGGGAATACAAAGAAGCGATTCGGTTCTATACCGAGGCCATTACCAAAAAACCAGATTTTGCCGATGCCTACAGCAATCGGGGTTTGGCCCGATTCCGTAACGACGACCGCGAAGGTGCGCTAGCCGACTATACTCGTGCCATTCAGGCCGACCCTGATTTTGCCGCTGCCTATATGAATAGGGCTGAAGTGCAACTTGAACTGGGCGATGCCGCCGGAAGTTTAGCCGATTTACAACGTATCGACCGAACCTATCGCGACTCCACCTTTTATCAGGCCCGGTTGGGTGATGCTTATTTACAACTCGGTCAGTTACCGCAGGCTAAAACCGCTTATGATCAGGCACTTCGATTACAACCCAACAATGTCGATGCACTCACAAACCGGGGCGCATTATATTTCCAACAGAAGGCGTATGGCCCGGCTCAGCAGGATATTACCCGTGCCCTTCAGCTTAATCCTAAACAGGATGCTGCCTTGAATAACCAAAGCTTATTGTTAACGCAGGCTGGAAACTATGCAGAGGCCCTCACGTTCGTTGATAAAGCATTAAAGATTCAACCCCGCCAACCTTATTACCTCAACAACAAAGCTTACCTTCTGCTAAAACAGAACCGTGCAGCAGAAGCCTTTCCGCTTATTCAGGAATCCTTACAGCTTGACGAACAGAATGGCTGGGCGCATCGCACTCTTGGCCAGTATTATCAACAGCAAAATCAGCCAGAAAAGTCACGGACTGCGTTTGAAACAGCGCAAAAACTGGGCGTTCCGGCAGACGAGCTCAATAAGTAGATTTACAATTAAAAACCAATGATAATCCCTATAACCAGAGGAGTGTAAACGAGGTTGTTGTTATATTCGCAAAATTGCGCAATTCGTATCTAACGAGGCCGCTACGCGGTCATCTATCGCTACTTTATCCATGAAGACCTATTGGGGTATTGATCTGGGCGGCACTAAAATCGAGGGAATTGTCCTGTCGGCTCCCTCTCCCGATGCTGTTCTCGTACGTAAACGTATTGACACCGAAGCCAACAAAGGCTACGAGCATATTCTTAATCAGATTGTAGGGCTGATCAACACGCTTAAAACTGAAACTGGCCAACAGCCTGAACGTATTGGCTTTAGTACGCCCGGCACGTTCGATCCGTACCGGCAGGCCATGAAAAACTGCAATACGACCGTGTTGAATGGCAAACCCATGAAACAGGATTTAAGCGAACGTCTGGGGCTAACTGTTGAAATTGCCAACGACGCCAACTGCCTGGCTTTGGCTGAAGCGACAATGGGTATCGTGCCCGACGTAGTACCTGATTATCAGAGTGTATTTGGTGTTATTATGGGTACGGGTGTGGGCGGTGGTATGGTAGTACGTAGCAATTACGATGAAACCAATCGGCGCCCTTTCCTGCTGAATGGTTTACAGGGATTAGGGGGCGAATGGGGACATAACGTACTGGAAGAGAAAGGTCATATCTGTTACTGCGGTAAAAAGGGCTGCGTTGAGCAGGTTATTTCGGGCCCGTCGCTTCAGCGCTATTACCAGCAACTTAGCGGAGAAGCCCGTCCGATGAAGGAGATCGTAGAGCGATATCAGCAAGGTAATGATCTGGTAGCCAGCCAAACCATGAATCGCCTGCTCGAATCGTTCGGCAAAGGAATTTCTGTGATTATCAACATTTTCGATCCCGACGCTATTGTGATTGGTGGCGGGCTGGGCAACATCGATTTACTGTATACGGAAGGGGCCGAACGGGCGCGTAAATACGTTTTTAATAGTGGCGAAATGAATACCCGATTTCTAAAACCCAAACTAGGCGACAGTGCGGGCATTTTTGGGGCGGCTATGTTATAAATTCGAGACACTGCTTTATGACCACATTAAAGCGACTTCCGGATATTCGTTCTCAACCAGGCAAATGGGTTTGGTGCCTGATACGTAGCAGATGCTACGTAAACTGAGCCTGTAATTCCCGCATAGGGATTCGGGTATTTTCAATCCGTTGTGTACCGCAGTAAACAGCTTCGCCATCGAAGGCGGTTACGTAGTGCAGGTTCACGCACGTACTGCGGTTTAGCTGACGGAAATTCTGTTGAAGTGCTGCTGGAATAAGCTGCTGCATCACAAAGCTTAAGGTTCCTCGAATGGTGTATTCTACAGGTGAATGATTGACCCGTATCTGTACATAATTCTTGCTGGCTTCCAGACAGTATACATCTTTCCAGTGAAGTTTCAGGTTTCGGTTGCCAACTTTCACAAAGAAAAAAGCGGGTGATTCGGGCGTAGCAAACGGCGGAACGATTTCTTTCGCCTGGGTGTGATGTTCAATGGCGGTTTGAATAGCGGCAAACAGAGCTGCCGGATTTACGGGCTTAATTAAATAACCATTAGGCTGCAAATGAGTAGCTTCCAAGATTGTAGCCCGGTCGCTGTACGCGGTAAGAAAGATAAACGGTCGGGCCATTTTTTTTACCTGTCCGGCCAGTACAAGCCCGGTATCGGCTGGGGATGCGCTACCGAGATTGATATCGAGCAGAATCAGATCAAAATACGTAGTGGCAATAAGTTGTTGGGCCTGGGCAAATGTGTAGGCAATTCCCGATACGGTATAGCCTAAATCTTCGAGGGTAAACTTCAGATTTTCGGCTATCAACGCTTCATCCTCAACAATGAGTAGTTGTAGTTTTTCAGCCATTGTCAAAACAAAGGGTATAGTGATAAGGGTTGTCATCGGCGGCTGTTAATACGCCATTTAATTGCCGGCATAATAACGTAACAATCTCGTTACCAAGCCCCCAGGATGAAACCGGCATTTCTTTCGTACACTGTCCATTGTCCGAATAATCAAGGCAAAACTGACCTTGCTGGTGTTTGAATGCTACGTTAATTTCCAAAATACCATTTTTGGTGGCAGCATGCTTTATCGAATTGATTACCCACTCGGTCAGAATCAGCGAAAGCGGTAGGTAATGATTCTGGGGCAGCTTCAACGATGTGGAGTCGATGTGCGTAACAACTTGTTTATCAATAGAAAAACAAGCAACAACCGCCGAAATTAACGCTTTACTATACCCCGCAATATCCAGTATCTGTTCGTTATTGGCAAGCTGATTATGTAAGGCGGCAATGCTTTCTACTCGTAAACGAGCCATTTGCAGATTTTCGATAGTTTCTTCGTGCTCACTTTTACGTTCCTGCATTTGCAGCAGGCTGTAAATAATCTGGAGGTTATTTTTGATCCGGTGCTGAATCTCTTTATTCAATAATTCAACCTGCACTACTTTTTCATCGAGTTTCGAATTCAGCGCCAATAAATGAAGCGACTGAATCCGGTACGTTTTATTCCGACGGTATAGATATACGCTAAGTCCGGTTATCACCGCCAGCAGTGCGCCCAATATCCAGAGAGCAGTAAGGCGAGTCTCCCGAATTGTTTCACGATATTCGAGCTTACGCTTTTCGGCCAGTAATTCACTACGTAGCAGTGCCTGCTGCATATCGGCAATAGACTCATGCTGATTTAGCCGCTTTGAGATCGCATCCTCAAGTAGTTTGTATTGATAAGCAGCTTCAAAGCGTCCTTCAACGGCCAGTAGCCTTGCCAGATTCTCGCTATAATACAGACTATCCATTACGTTCGTACTCTGGCGCAAAACCTGCTGTAACGAATCAACATAATCTGAAGGACGACGATTTCGCCAGAATACATCGAGTCGACTTTGAGTGAGGTAATAGTGATTCAGATAATCGTAGGTATCAGGATCGTTACGTATCCATTGCCGTCGACTGAGTTGGTTCAAAATGCTATCAGCCAGCGGGTAAGCACGAACTTCTGTGGCAATTAGCGCCATTTCGGCCGTTAAGGGAGTCGAACGTAGTAACGTAGTGTCTTTAGATTTTAACTCGTTGAACAGTTCCGTTAAAACCAGTGATGCGTTTGTACTATCCAGCACTTTGTCATAGGCGTGGGCAACTAGATGCTTGGCGTATAGGTAACGTTTATAGGCTGTCGGTAGCTTTTTAAACAACGCTGTGGCCTGCTTAAAATAAGCAATTGTTTTTTGAGGTTCTTTATTCCAGGCATCATGAACCCGTCCTTTGGCAAAAATTGCTTCGGCCAGCAATAACGTATCGCCCGAACGATCAGCAATGGTCTGTGCACTATCGTAATACGTTAAACTGGTGGCAAACGAGGTGTATCCTTTTTTTGTCGAATACACCGAATCGCCAGCGTTGAGGTAGCGAAAAAAACGTAGACTGTCTTCCTGTTTTTTGACAGTTCCAGCGGCCCGTTTCTCTTGACTGTCGTTGCAGGCAGTCAGCCCACAGAGGATAACCCCGGCAGACAGCAACCAGCGTACATAACAACGATAAACAAGTACCGGGAAGCTCATTCAACTTTTTAGTAAAAAACGAAAGTGCAAAACTAGACAAGTCTTTCGAGCCCCTACCCAGGCTTCGCACTCAAAGTACCCCCATTTCGCACTCAAAGTTCGGCGTGAAGTTGTAGCCTGTCTCATTCGTACGTTGCTTTGTACATACCAACTAACCCATAAATGATAATTATTTATTTAAAAAATAGCAATTCAGTAAATCACAAAAATACATTTTTATGAAAAACACCTCTACCCGTTCCTGTTGCTTCCTACTCTTTTTTTTTGTCTTTCTGGGCTTACATTGGCAAGTTAGTTATGCTCAAACAGGCGCGGTGGGTATCAATACCGACGGTAGTGTGGCCGACCCATCGGCGCTGCTGGATGTTAAAAGCACCAATCAGGGAATGCTGGTGCCCCGCATGACAGCCCAGCAACGGGGGTTGATCAGCAATCCAGCCACAGGGCTACTGGTTTACCAAACCGATGCAACGACAGGTTTTTATGTTTATAATGGAACGGCCTGGCTCAATGTATCAGGGCAGGGCGTCCCAGCAGGCGGCTCAACGGGGCAGGTACTTGCTAAAGTTGACGCAACAAACTACAACACGCAGTGGATCACTCCCGCAAATGGGGGTGGAGCAAGCCTGCAACTTAACGCAAACAAAGTTGGAGGCTCTAGTGAGATTTTACCCGTTGCCACAACTACGACACCGCCCACGATATCGTTTAACAATGTGCTTACGCTGCCCAGTAACGGAAACACCTGGACAACTAATAACACATTTACAGTGGGGCCAAACGGAGCAGGTGTTTATATGATTCAGGTACGTGTTCATACACCTGATGCCAGTCTGGTTACGAATACAGTACCTGTGAGCCTGGTCATACAAATAAACAACACCGTTTATGGCAATATAGGAAACATATATGGCCCCTATCCAACCCTTTCTGTCTATACACCTACTGGCACAAAAGGTCGTGGCGAAATTGTCGCATTTGTTCCTTTTAGCGCAGGCGATAGTTTTAAAATTTTAGCTCTCAGTGCAAACTCAAGCACCGCTTCTCAGCCCATCAGTGCCGATGCGGGAAGTAACATACTAGTGATGAAAATGAATTAACTCGCTCTCACGGATGCATCACATGAAGAATAGCTACCGAACCATACATCTGTTTTTGATCGCCCTGATTTTCAGCCTTTTTCTAACTAACCTATATGCCCAAACAGGCGCGGTAGGTATCAATACCGACGGTAGTGTGGCCGACCCATCGGCGTTGCTGGATGTTAAAAGCACCAATCAGGGAATGCTGGTGCCCCGCATGACGGCCCAGCAACGGAGCAACATTGCCAATCCGGCCAAGGGTTTGCTCGTGTTTCAGAACGACGCTATATCTGGTTTTTATTATTACGACGGCCTATCGTGGACATCGCTAAATGGCAACAGTAGTGGCGACAACCTAGGCAACCACACGGCAACGCAGGACCTGAACATGAATGATAAGAAAATCACTAACGTAGCGAGCCTGACCACAACAGGAGCCGCTACGTTAGGCGGCACTACGTATCCGACCTCTACCGGAACAGCCAATCAGGTATTGGGCACGAATGGTGCTGGCACCGCCAACTGGGTAACGGTTCCCGGTGCGAGTTTACAACTGGCAGCCTCCATTGCAACGGCCATAACGACCCCGGTTGGTAGCAGTTTGGTGCTGGGCGATATTATCGACTTCACGAACCTGAAAACATCGCCCACGCTGGGTAATACGTGGTCGGGCAACAAATTTACCGTAGGAGCCAATGGAGCGGGCCTATATGCCATCACGATTCAGCTCACCTCATCAAATACGTTTGCAGCACCCATGATTGATATGAATGGCACCGGCAATAACGGCACTAGTTTTTACGGGATGGGCTTGCTAAATACCCAAACCTTTCAGAACCCCTACAAAGGCCGGGGATTTGTTTCGGCAATGGTGTACCTGAATGCCGGGGAGTTTTTTCAGATCAGAGCGAGTAGTGGCAGTCAAGTGATTGGGGCTCTCCTAAATGGCGATGGCTCGTCGAACATTACGGTGGTCAAACTGAACTAACTACTTTTTTCTATACTCCTTACTGACAATGTATCATGACGAAATTCTACCAGACCTGGCGTTGGCTTGCAGCCTTTGTTTTTTGCGTTTTCCTATCCGATTCGTTCGCCCAAACGGGTGCGGTGGGTATCAATACCGACGGTAGTGTGGCCGACCCATCGGCGTTGCTGGATGTTAAAAGCACCAATCAGGGAATGCTGGTGCCCCGCATGACGGCCCAGCAACGGGGGCTGATCAGCAATCCGGCCACAGGACTGCTGGTTTACCAAACTGATGCAACGACAGGTTTTTATTTCTATAATGGAACGACCTGGTCTGCCTTGGGTGGCGGAAGTAGTTTGCCTTCGCAAACCGGAAATGCCGGTAAGTTTCTGCAAACCAATGGCACCACGGCCAGCTGGGCCAACGTAGCGGCTACGTATCCCAATGTAGAACTCCAGATACTAAATAATGCGACGCAAAACATTACGGCGTTAAATGGAACCAGCACGAATAATGAACTCCAATTTTCTGGGGCAAACAACAGCAATGCAACGCTAACCGGCGGGAATACCTGGAGCGGAACTGTATTTACGGTGGGAAGTTCGGGCGCTGGCTGGTATGATATTGACGTACACCTGAAAGGGGTTAGCAGCACCGGGGGCATCTCAACAGTTGGTATCACTGGTTATCTGGATAAGAATAGTTCAATGACCAGTACGAGCCTTTCAGGTACGCAGTGGATTAGCAGTTGGGATTCAAACACGTCCTCTAATGAACAAAGAAATATAAGCGCGCTCAGGGCCTTGATCTACCTTAATGCTGGCGATACGATCCGGCTCAGAGCCCAGTCATGGAGTACTACTGTCTCGGCGTATACGTCTACCGATGGCTCTATGAACCTGACTATAGTTCGTGTCAGGTAAGCCATTCCACTACGAGGGTTTGCCTGCTTTTGTTCACAATGGCAACTAACCGACTCATTTTCAAGACCATTCTATTCTTCAGTTACTACTTATGCCTAATTTTTACAAACTCATTCTTATAGGACTGTTGTTGGCAGGCTATCCGTATCATGCCTGCGCTCAGGTCAGCTTACAGATTGGCAACGGTACCAACATATCGGTGTCGGGAAGCTCCAACGTAGTAGTAGGTGGTGGCTCGTTTGTTAATAATGGCACCTTTACCGATGCCGGTGGTACGTTGAAAGCCACTGGTGCAACCAGTTTTTCGGGTACGGGGGCAACAAATCTGAATAAACTCATCATTGATCAGGTCACGGGAACAACTGCATTTAATAACGTAGTGACTGTGTCTCAATCCGCTACGTTCGTTGCGGGGAATGTCAATGTCGGTGCCGAGCTTTTGTATCTACGTAGTGATCAGAACCCGAATGCTACGTTAATCACAAATAGTAGCTTAACCGGTACGGTAAAAGGCTTACTGACCAAAGCAACGGTTATAACGGGCACTACGTCGTACACGAGTTTGCTAAGCACAAACATTTCGGGCAACAACCTGCTGTATCAATGGCAGTCATCGCCTGACAACAGTACCTGGACAGACGTTGCCTCGGCTACCGCTGCTACGTATACAGCCAGTGTCAGCACTAGTACGTATTACCGGGTAAAACTCAGTTCGTCGCAAAGTGCCTACAGCCAGAACACGCCCAGTATCAAACTCGATTTTCAGGTACCTGGCCCGGTCATCAGTGGATTTGCTCCTACGTCCGGTACTACATGTATCGGTAGTGTTACCACGTTTACAGCTACCTTAGCAAACGTAACTGAAGGCTACAGCTTTACGCTAACGAACGCCAATGCTACGTCCTTAACCGGAACATCGACCAGTAGTACATTTAGTCAGACGGCAGTGGCAGCGGGGTCGGGTGTGCAGACGTTTTCCCTGACGGTAAGTACGGCCAGTGGCAGTTCGGTGGCGAGTGCTACGGTATCGGTGGGTAGTCATCCGGATCTGATGGCACTGACCGATTTATACAACAGTACAAACGGTGCTGGCTGGACCAACAAAACCAAATGGCTCACTAACTGCGACCCTTGTAGCGGCTGGCAGGGCATTGGTTGTTCAGGAGGCCGCGTTACGTCGATCTTTTTAAACAGCAATAATCTGAGCGGTAGTCTACCCGCCAGCCTGAGCGCCCTCACCAATCTAACGACACTTTCCCTGAGTTCGAATCAACTGACCGGCAGCCTACCCGCCAGCCTGAGTGTGCTCACCAACCTGACGACGCTCTCTCTAGGTTATAACCGATTAGCCGGTAGTATACCCGAAGAACTGGGAGCCTTGATTAAACTAACCTCCTTTGGTATAACCAATAACCAGCTTACGGGCAGCCTACCCTCCAGCTTTAGTGCGCTTACTGATCTGACATCACTGGATGTAAGTCTTAACCAGTTGAGTGGCCCTATTCCGGCAGGGCTGGGGAATCTTTGGAGGCTGATCTATTTACGCCTGAACACCAACCAATTTACGGGAAGTATTCCGGCCAGCATGGGCAATCTGAGCAGCCTTCAAAGCATGAACATGAGCGCCAATCAGCTAAGTGGTTCTATACCCGCTAGTTTCAGTGGGTTATCTGGTTTAAAAGAACTCGTTTTAAGTTTCAATCAGTTGACAGGCGGCATTCCCGAAAGTTTAAGCACCCTTACTGGTCTCGATGTACTCAATCTGGCTTTCAACCCATTGGGCGGAAGTCTACCCGCCAGCCTGAGTGCTCTTACAAATCTGACCTACTTATATCTGAGCAACAACCAGTTGAGTGGCCCTATTCCGGCAGGTCTAAGCAAACTCACCAAATTAAACTACCTGAACCTGGGAACGAACAACCTTAGCGGTTGTTATCCGTCGAGCCTGACCGCACTTTGCGCCGTATCGACTAAGAATTTTACCAGTAATGCCGGACTGCCAGGTGGTGGTAGTGCAGTTGCCTTTACCCGTTTCTGCTCGACCGGACAGGGTGGCGATGCTTTCTCGCCAACGGCAACTGCCAGCTTTTCAGCCGTTTGCACCGGCGAAACGGTTCAGCTCAGCACAACCGGCGGTACCAGTTTTACCTGGGTAGCACCCGCAGGTGCCACCCTTACCAGTGCCGTTAACAGCAGTACTGCATCGGCGAGTTTAACGCTGGCAGGTTCGCAAACGTTTACCGTTATTGTTGGTCAGGGTGGTAGTTGTACGCAAACAGCTACAGTGAGTGTACTGGGCAACGCAGCACCTCCGCTAAGTCTGACAGCCAGCGGTCCGTTAAGCTGTTCGATCAGCAATGTAACCCTAACGGCCAGTGAGGGCTATAGCCAGTATGTTTTTTCAGCAGCGGCTACGCAGCAGAGCGGCACGGGTGGTAATACGGCACTGGCCAGCACTGCAGGTGTCTACAGCGTTACGGCCACCAATGCAAGTGGCTGTTCGTCAACCGCTACCGTTATGGTTAGCTATCAGAATTGCAACCCAATTGTGCTCAATCCGATTTCCCCGCAATCGGCCACAGCTAGCCAGGCGTTCAGCCTGACAATTGCTGACAATGTTTTCACGGATGGCGAAACACCCGGAAATCTTACCTTGTCTGTATCCGGTTTACCGGCAGGGCTAAGCTTTACGGCTCCAGCAACAATTTCGGGAACCCCTTCTACTACGTTAACGACTCCCTTACTCTCATCGGTAACTGTTACGGCTACGGATACAGGTGGATTGAGCATTAGTACTACGTTCCCGTTGACTGTGTATCCGGCTTTTTCCATCATTGGTGTTACGTTAAGTGGTTGTACCGTAGTAGCTCCCAATCGCCGGGCTGTTCAGCTTACACCGATCTATGTTGGACTAAACGGCCAACCGATACGTTTTTCCATTGAAAATGAATTCATTCCAACTTATTCTTCCGGCCCGTATCGGCTCGAATTAAATGTCGATTCACCAATAATAGTCCTGAAAGCAATGCAACAGGACCACCCTGGCGAAGCTTCATTTACTTACAATTGGGTAGCGGCCTGTTCGGGTAGCAGTACACCTCCAACGGTTGTCACCTCTATTTCACCCCAATCCGTAACGGTAAATCAGCCCTTCAGTTTTACCCTACCCGCCAATACGTTTACCGATGCCGAGACACCCAGCAGCCTGAGCCTGCTGGCAACAAATCTACCAACCGGAACTCGTTTCACAGCACCAGCAAGAATTTCTGGCGCATTTTCGACCACAACAGGCACTCCTTTTACGATAACTGTTCGTGCGTATGACCCCGGTGGACTATCGGTCTCAACAACTTTCCAGTTGAGTGTTATTCCTTCCACGCTTCCCTGCCCCAGTATGCATAGTGTAAAAGCCGGAAACTGGAATGATGCAAGTGTCTGGTCGTGTGGACGAGTGCCACTTAGTCAGGATTTGGCCACACTGAACCATGCCGTAACCATACCTCCCAATTATACCGGACAAGCGTTCCGGGTGCTTTATGGCACAGGCGGCCGGCTACTATTTAGTGCAACTGGGCGATTGAGGATTACTGAAAATTAGGAAGCCGGTAAATTTTCTATCACACCATGTTTAGCTCCCTGACCCAAGCTCGTCCGAGAAGGGTCAGGGATTTATTTTTTATTGCAGAGCTATAGAATCAGGTCAAAAAGGCGGATTTTCGACCTGTTTGATTTTTTCGATCAGTGCCAGAAATACATCCCTCGATTTGCCCTGTTGCGCACTTACCGCCGACTGACCTGCCCATAGCGCAACTAGATCAGACTGGTTCGTTTTTTGGCCAAAGGCACGTAGCGGAGCTGTCAGGTTATTTTGATATGTGTAATATGGTGTCTCCAAACCTGATGTTTCGACACGCGCCATAAACTCGTTTCGAATACCCCGTGCCCACCGTCCGGTGAACGCTTTCGTCAATTTAGTCGACGTATCACGAGCCTCCAACACAGCTTTCCTGTAAGCCTCACTGGCCGCGCTTTCTTCTGTTGGAATGAAGAATGTTCCCAATTGAACCCCGGCTGCACCCAGCACAAAGGCAGCGTTTACGGTTCGTGCATCTACAATACCTCCAGCAGCAATTACGGGTACCGAAACAGCGTCGGCCATCTGGGGCAACAAAGAGAACAGCCCAACCTGTGGCAGTCCGCCTTCCCAGCAAAAAGTGCCCCGATGACCGCCCGCTTCAAACCCCTGAGCCACAATAGCATTTACCCCAGAATCGCTTAGAAGTTGCGCTTCCCGGACACTGGTTGCCGTCCCGATTAACGTAGCACCACAACTTTTTAATCGGTCAACACTTTCAGCGTTGAGCATCCCAAACGTGAAGCTTACAATTGGAATCTGCTCATCAATCAACACATCAAGTTGATCGAGGTAACTGTAAAACCGAAACTCCTCCTCAGCTTTACGTTCGAAAGGAACCTGATAGTCGGCATAAACAGTTGCCAGAAAATCCTGCATTTCTGCTAGTACTACGTTATCGGGTTGCGCTATAATCTCATGGGCAAAAAGATTAACGGCAAATGGCTTGCTGGTTTTCCGTTTTGTCTCACGGATTAATTCGGCTGTTTTTTCAGGAGATAAGCCCCCTACAGGTAAAGAACCCAGTCCACCCGCATTCGCAATGGCTGCAACCATATCGGACGTAGTAACGCCCAACATTGGTGCCTGAATAACAGGATAATCAATGGTCAGTAGTTCGGCTAACGAAACAGAATTAGGCATACAACAGACTTTAGTATTTATACTGAATCGGACAGTTTCGGTCGACCGTAAAATCCGTTATCTGGCTGCCCAAGTTGGTTTAAAGCTAGGTTAATTCTTGGTATCATTAGTTCCGTCAATTATTGAAACGGAGACATTTTTCATATAGAATTGGGTATTGTACGATTTATATGAATCAATTTCAAGGGCAGTATTTGTGAGTTTATACTTTGCAAAAGTAAACTTGCCTATTAACCAGCCTGCCTGAGTCAGCTTAGCCAATCTGAAGTAGGTTTGTTAAGACTGGAACTTATTATTCTGACGCCATAAATCTTGCTGGAAAGTAATTCAGCGTCTCTTTTTCAATCCTCAGCGTTACCAGAACGATGCTTTCTCTAAACCTGTTCAGGCTTATCTACCTAGTACTTAGTAGCTGGCTACTGATGACTCAGGCTGCTCATGCCCAAGTCGACACCCTGTTCCATCTCAGTCCCGACCAGCGTATTCTCCGGTTGTGGCAACAGGCTCCTTTCTTTGCCATTGATCATCCCCCCTATCTGACTGCTAACGACTCCACGCACGTTTTTGCCCAACTAGATCGGCTGGCTGCTTTTGCCACAGAACAAGACGACGAACGTTTGTTCTGGACCGCACAACTGCATAAAATCCTGTTCCGACACACGCTAACTAGATTCCCAAACAAAATCTCGACCGTACTTTCAGCGGCCCAACCCTATCTGGATCAATGCCCGGTACCCGTAGTGCTGGCTTCGTACTGGTACCACCGGGGTTCCTACGAATATGATAATAAACAATTCGACGAAGGATTTCGGTGGCTGCTACGTGCCCAACAAGCCTTCGAACAAATTGGCTACGATCACATTCCTGAAGTCAGCGAGTACCTCCGCGATTTGGGTGTGCGCTATTATTTTTTCGGGGAGTACGCTACGTGTATTCGGTTTACAGTGGCCTCCTTCCGCTACCCACCCTGGGTAAAACGGGCCGAGATTTCGGCACATAATACGGTGGGCCTTGCCTACCAACATCTCCATCAATATGCTCAGGCGCAGAATTACTTTACGCAGACTCTCAAGTTGGCCGAGAAGCATAGCGACTCGGCCTATGTGGCCATTGCGAACACGAATCTGGGGCACCTGTTGATGCTACGTAGTCAACCCCGTCTGGCGTTGCCTTATCTATATAAAGGGTATCAGTTTAGTTGGCAACGCATTCCGGAGAATCGGGTACCAGAGAATGCCGCTCTGACGGATTTATATCTGGCTCAGGCACTTCTGGATTTAGATAGCACTCTGAAAGCCAAAACCCACATAAACCGCTCGACTCAATTCTTTACCAATCGGCCCTGGTCGGCCTACGATCTCCAATATTATCAGGCTCAGATGGCCTATTACAAAAAAACAGGTGAATTTCGTCGGGCAATGATTTATCAGGATTCGCTCCGGGGAGAAGAAGAGTCTCAACGGACCCTGTTCAACACCCGTTTGCTCACGGCCAGCCAAGGTCAGGTCAACGCCGAGCGATACCTGAATGACCTTCGAACTCTGGAAAACGATCACAAGAACGCGGTTCTGGTCCGTAACATTATTCTTATCGCTGCGGTGCTGCTGACGCTGGCCGGGGCTTATGCACTTCGGCAAAACCAGCGAAAGCGAGCACTTTTGCTCGTTCAAAAGCAACAGGCCGAACAACTGCTGAGTCAGTATATTGCTAACATTCAGGAGAAGAATCAGCTTATTGACACTATTTCGGCCCAGCTTCACCAAGACGAGCCAAGCAGTTCACCCATCAAAAACTTAATCGCACGGGTTATTCTAACGGAGGAAGACTGGCAACAATTCAAGGATTTATTTGAAGATGTTCACCCGGGCTTTTTCTCAGCTCTTCTCACCCGATATCCTGATTTGACCAAAGCCGAAATTAGACTACTAGCCCTCTTGAAACTCCAGATCGACAGTATTCAGATGAGCCGAATGTTAGGCATTTCGCCCGAATCGATTTATAAAACTACGTATCGACTCCGCAAGAAACTGGGAGTTAGTGGCAAATTATACCTAAACGATCTTCTGGACGGGGAATCACCTAAAAGCTAATATTCTATATATTAATCGTTTACAATTTGTCCGCTTTTTGTCCGTATGCCAAAATAGGCATTTGCTAGTGATTTTTCTTCTTTTACCGTACTTCAACGACAGCGCCCTTGAACCTGGTAGAGCCAGGGGACTTTGCTTCCGAAGTATGCATTCATGTCGACGCCGTCGGTGGAGTTAACGGGTTGGCCTTAGGCCCAATCAAGTCCTCCTTACTAGTCGTATGAAACTACTTTCCCTGATCATTCGCTCATTTATCCAGCGGCTCGTTTATGCGGCCACGTTCCTGCTCGTCGGGCTGACCTTCTTGCTGCATAGTTATCCTCTACTGGCCCAAACGGGTGGCAATTACTCCACCCCTGGCCTGTACACCTACACCATTCCAGCGGGTGGTCCTCACCAAATCCGATTAACCGCTCGGGGCGGTGACGGGGGCGGTATTCGTGCCAACAACGGTGGCGGAGGCAGTGGAGCCAGTGTTGGCGAAACCTTCTCTGTTCAGAGTGGCGACGTATTAACCGTGATCGTTGGACAAAGTGGTGGCCAAGTTACCCCAACGCTTAATGGTGGCGGTGGCGGAGGGTCAGCAGTAATATTGACCCGTAACGGAACCCGTACGCTGTTAGTAGCTGGTGGTGGTGGTGGCGGAGTTGGTTCTCAATCACAATTTCAATCTACAACAAACTATCCGGGTGGTGGCGGTAGGGGCCTTGGGGTATTTACCGCCGGTACGGGCGGGCCATCCGCTGGTAATTACAGTGGTAGTGGTGGTGGTGGCGGATTGGCTGGACCGGGTGGTATGGGCGTTACGGGATTTAATCCGGGTGGTGGCGGTGGAGCGGCTGCCAGCTTAAGTGCTGTAAGCACCGGAGGAGCAGGCGCTGGAGTTAGTAGTGGCTATGGGGGTAATGGTTTTGGCGGTGGTGGTGGTGTAGGCGGCTATGACTCGTCTCCTTCTCAGCCTGCCGGTGGTGGCGGGGGCGGTTATGGCGGTG
This sequence comes from Spirosoma daeguense, assembly GCF_054776875.1. NCBI lineage: Bacteria > Pseudomonadati > Bacteroidota > Cytophagia > Cytophagales > Cytophagaceae > Spirosoma > Spirosoma daeguense. Next base: position 676,533 of record NZ_BAAHBF010000002.1, on the reverse strand, counting down.
GGAACGGGGCAGGTGCCTATAATTCACCACAGAGCGTTACCTCCGCCCAAGGTGGCTATTCGTATGTAAGCCCAACGGGTAGTTCCACTACGGTAAGCCCCGGCACCAGTGGCTCTGGCCAGAATCAGAACGGCCGGGTGACCCTTACATTCCCCAACAACACGGCTAGCGCAGCGATTACCACCGCCAATCAGACTGTTTGCTCAGGCAGCTCCGTTACGTTGCAGGGCACAATTAGCGCTACGGGAAGCTGGACACTGACCCTGAGCAACGGCTCCATAGCCACTGGCAGCGGGGCCAGTTTTTCGATTCCAGTAAGCCCAGTCAGTTCAACGACCTACACCATTCAGTCACTGCATGATCAACGGGGTATTGCCAATAGCAACAATCTAACGGGTAGAACTATTCTTACAACTAATCAACCCACGTTGAGTTTAAGCCAGAACGGCCCCCTAACCTGTACGCAGACCAGTGTAACACTGACCGCAACGAGTAATGCTACGTCCTATACGTTCAGTAGTGGAGGTACTATTCTGGCTGGCGCAAACACCAGTAATATCCGGGTTGTGAATAGTGCAGGTAACTACGTAGTCCGGGTGAGTGGTGCCAATAGCTGCACCAACTCAGCCACCATAACAGTCACGCAACAGGTACCAAGCCCACCATCGGTGTCGATAACCAACGGCGGCACCCTTACGTGTTATCAGCCTACTGTTACGTTGGTGGCCTATGGCCTTCCGAATGCTGCGAACCCGATTGTATCCTATACCTTCACCACTGGGAGCACAGTTTTACCGGGTGATCCATCCAGTGGCACCCGGATTGTTAGTATACCGGGGCTGTATAGAGTCCTGGTAACAGGGGCTAATGGTTGCACCAACGAGACCGAAACAATTGTTAATCAGGCACCTGAACATCGGCCAGTGGTCTACTTAACCAACGACGGCCCACTTAGCTGTAGTAAGAGCAATACGAAGCTGACCGCATTGGGTGACGTGAATAGCCGGTATTATAAATTTATCGGTCCGGGTATTCCAGAGCGGAGTTTTTCTACTGTTACGTTCGAATTCGTGAGTAGTCCGGGAACCTATACGGTTGTGGCACTCAGTCAGGATGGCTGCACCAGCGTGGCTACTACAACCGTTAACTGGATTGGCAATACGATTACCAATCCGACCAATGGGTCCTTTGCGGTAGACCAGGGCGTGAGTGAGGTTTTCAATGCCAGTGATGGAGTCATTCCTTACAGCAACTTTACGGTAGTGAGCGGGAGTCTACCAGCCGGCTTGCGTCTAATAACGTTTTCGCCAACCGGTCGTGGTCGTCTGGAAGGAGTGCCAACACAGGCGGGTAGTTTTACCGCTGTGATTCAGGCCCGTGATGCCAATGGATGCACAGGACAGGGGATTCCTTACATTATGAACGTAGCCCCTTTCGCAATAACCAGCCAGCCTGGCAACAAGTCTGCCTGTCTGGAAAGTCAGATGACTCTTAGTGTGGGCATTTTGGGCAGGCCCACAGCCTATCAGTGGTACAAGAATACGTCCGTTATTCCGGGCCAGACATCAGCGACGCTCACACTTTCCTCGTTCAGTCAGTCCGATGTGGGCAATTATTTCGTGGTAATCACCGGCGGTGGGTTAAGCTTGACCAGTACAGCCGCTACGCTATCGGTTCTTCCCGGTTTGCCAGCCCGTTTATACGTCAAAGCCAACGCTACAGGAGCCAATACGGGTCTTGATTGGGCCAATGCCTTTACCGATCTGCAATCCGCCCTCAGTCTGGACCATGAATGCCCGAAAGGTCTTAAGGAAATTTGGGTAGCCGGAGGAGTCTATAAACCCACTACGACTGGCGACCGCACTCGACCGTTTGTCATGATGCCGGGTGTGGCGATCTATGGGGGGTTTATAGGCACTGAAACAACCCTTTCTCAGCGTCCCTCAATGAACCCACTAACTGGTCAGCCCAGCAGCAGCACCCTAAGTGGTGATATCGGTCAGCCGGGCGATGCGTCGGATAACACTCAAACGATCATTGTGAGTGTAGATGTGGTGGCAACGACGGTTCTGGATGGCTTTGTCATCAGTGGCAGCAAATCCGACCCCAACAACGAAGGTTTTGTAGCCGGTAGTATGATGAATGTTTCGTCTAATGGCAGTAGTCCCACGCTACGCAACCTGCTCTTTATCAATAACAATTCAGGTGGATTGGGCGGAGCTATCTTAAATTATGCGAGTTCCAGTACCTGTAGACCGACCATAACCAACTGCATGTTTCAAAATAACTCCGCTGCAAACGGCGGAGCCATAGTAAACTATGCAATTGGCGGTAATTGCAGTCCAATCCTGATTAACTGCTCGTTTCAGAGCAATGCCGCTTCTCAGGGAGGAGCTATATACAATAGTACGTCTCCAGGAGAGGCTGCTACAATCAATCCAATTCTGATGAACTGCTCATTTCAGGGTAACACCGCTTCTCAAGGTGGCGCTATATACAATTCTCAGGCGCAGAATGGTACTGTTAGCCTAACGATGGTAAACTGTGCGCTATTTGGCAATGGTGGAGTCAACTCCATCACGAATAGCGCGGGTGCTACGTTGTCGGCCAGTTACAGCCTTTTTGATGCCTCGGTTACGGGTTATACTAACGGGGCGGGTAATCTTGCGGTTAGCACCTCTCCTTTTACTTCACCCACTAATACCCAATTAAGGGCTGGCTCACCGGCCATTGATGCAGGGAATACACAGGCTTATCAGAATATAGGTGGCCCCGCTACTGATCTGGCAAGCAATCCCCGGTTTCTGCAAACGGCCATCGATATGGGAGCTTACGAAAGTCCAGGAGTGTGTATGAGTATGTACAGCCTGAAAGTGGGCAATTGGAACGATGGAAGCGTATGGTCTTGTGGGCGAGTGCCGCAAATCACCGATCAAGTGACGTTGTATACTGCCGTCAGCTTGCCCCCCAGTTATCAGGGGCAAGCCCTGCGCATCGGCTACTCTGCCACAGGCCGTCTACTCTTCAGCGCTGGTAGCCGGTTACGACTAAACGGTAATTAATTAGTTGGAGAAGTCTATTTCTGAATGCTTTGTTCAGAGATAGACTTCTCCAAATTACTGTACTGTCTACATCGCTTTATTGAGATGAGCAAAACCATGAATAAACATCAGGTCGAAAATCCACCTCAAGGGCTAACTGTCCCATCAACGCTCGTTTTGCAGAACACTACATCCTTTCTAAAAGTCCAGTGGCGTTTTTTAGAATCCAGTAAATAGTGTGGTTTCGTTACGTCCTCATTACGTCAATACGTTCACGATAAGGCTTGCCACTACATCACGGCCTGATGGGAGACAACTTACTAAGCAAACAATTGCGACTTACCTGATAGCTCTGAATACGTCGACGGCTCCAGCACTTCTGCTACGTCGCTCGGTTCCGTTCGCGATGTGACCCGTTTGCTAATACTGTAGCTATGCAGTTTACTGACCGGATATTGATGATTCAGTATGGCCAACGCATCCGCTTCGGTCAGATCGTCGTGCAACCACGCATTTTCGGCTTTGGCCGACAGCAAACAGGGCATTCGTTTTTTTGTATTGTGAATAGCTGCCAGCAGTGAATTCGCTTCGGTAGTCAGCAAGGTGTAGGTTTTAACCAGTTCGCCCGTTTCGGGGTCTGGCCATTCATCCCACAGGCCCGCAATCGACGTAATTTTCTGATCCGTTGCGCTGATGTAGAACGGGAATTTCTTACTGCCGACGGTGTGCCATTCATAAAAACCGGTTACTGGAATAAGGCAGCGTTTACCAGACTGAGCAGCACCCCGAAACGATGGTTTTTCGTAGATGGTTTCGGCACGGGCGTTGATGGTTTTCGTTCGGATTTCATTGGCAGCATCGTCACTACGTGTCCAGTGCGGAATCAACCCCCAGCGGATTAATTGCAGTTTTTCGGGCTCCTGCCGGGTTACAATCGGCCAGACCGGAAACGTGTACGCATTGGCATGATAAACCGGCTGAAAATCGGCCGACGCTGGCAGCTCAGCCTGATAACGTTCTTCAAGTTCGGAAGCCTTCGCATTGAGAGATTTATGGTAACACATACGTCAGAAAAGCAAGTCAATTGATTGCCGATTGGTCTATATAGTAAACCCATAAATCTCTGTTCCTGTTACAGGTTTTACAGTTATTCGTCCAACTCATTTAATTGCAATTGCAACTCGTCCAGATAGGGATCTTTAAACATTCCGACCAGCGATGCTAACCCAACAGAAAGGGCAGTAATGGCAAGTGGAATGCCAACAATCAACACAGTATATAACCAGCCATTTCCGGCAAACCGACGAATAATTGTCGGCAACATAATCATGGAACCTGCCAGCATAGCCAACAACCAAACCCATTTCATCAGGGCGGTGTGCCGCCTGCGTAACCGAATTAACTCTGCCAGCGAATTACGCAAATTATTAGCAGTCAACGTAGTACGACGCAACGTAGCAAGGTGTCTCATCAGCAAATAAAAGCCAGTTGTCGCAATCAGCACGTAGCATCCGGCCGGAACGTAGTGAATCGTTTCCGTATAATCGAAGGGATTACCCGCTACGACAGCCGTAAAAAAACAGACGAGTCCGAACAATATTGCTCCCGGCAAACGTATTTCCCGAATCATTTTATCGAGCGTGCTCTGCGACTGGTTTCGCCGAACGATGGTCAGTATATGCCGGGATGCCTCTTGCGTCGATTCTATTTTTGATTCGTAGGTTTTCCAGACTGCTTTAAATTTTTCCAGATCCAGTTCCATTGGCGTATTTGTTAATTGGTTATGGTTAGCATACGTTTAAGTTTTACTTTAATTCGGTTCAGCTTCACCCCCACATTCGATACAGAAATACCCATAATCCGGGCAATTTCGTCGTAAGAATGATCATCGACGTAAAGAAGAACAAGGGCTTTTTCAATCTGTGTCAGATGCTCGATGGCGGCATAAAACTGCTCGATACGTTCATCCTCTTCAGACGTGTCGGGCATCGGAACTATTGCCAGCAAATTATCTTCGAGCGAAGCTGGTACGATACGTCGGTTTTTGTGCCGATACAAGGAAATGGCCGTATTCAGAGCAATTCGATACATCCAGGTGCTACGTTGCGCTTCCTGCCGAAAGGTTGGGAAGGCCCGCCAGAGTTGCAGAACGATTTCCTGATATAAATCTCTTCGGTCTTCGTCATCGTTGCCATACAATCGACAAACCTTGTGCAGGATACGGGGGTACGCATTGATAAGCTGGATAAATTCGGTTTCCATTCCTGATTGTCTTTCCCCATTAGTCGCCAACTGGTCGAAAAACTTACAACAGCATCTTTCTTTTTTTCAATACCTGTCACCGCCTTTCTCGTTTGAAGCAATGAAACTCTATTTTCCGGCTTTTTCTACTTCATTACGTAAACAAAATTGCTACTCACACGTCAATATAAAACAGTACTGATACGTGTATGGCAGACAATCGCGCTTTCAATTATGACCTCGACTATCGACACCTGAACCTGCGCGAACAGCCTGAGCTTTATCGGGTTGGCAAAGGTGAAATGGGTGTGCTGCTTGTTCAACCTTATAAAAATGAGATTCTCCCCTACTGGCGATTTAAAACGCCGGAAATTGCCCGTGAATCATCCGAGAAAATCTACCAGCTTTTTCTCGATTACAAAGCAAAGGATGATTTTATTGGAATGGACATGGCGCGCAAGTTTCTTCAGATGGGCTATACTCGCTCCCGACGTTATGCAAATCACCGTACTGGCAAAAAATACGATGGTCCCGTTCCCGACGATAAAAAAGGGCAGTCAGGTGCGCACGGTCGGGAGCAACTGCCGCGTGAAGAAGATCCGGTAAAAGCCGAGTCTGCCCGAATTTTTTACGGCAAATATCTGGAAGCGAGGGAAGATGCTACGTATCAGAAATTGAAAAAGGAATGGCAGCAAAAATATGGGTAGTTGTCCAACAACTATTCGTTATTGAGTAAGCAAACCCGCATCAATGACAAATTGGCCCCCCGTTACGTAGCGTGCGTCGTCGGAAACCAGGTAAAGTACTACTGCTGATACGTCTTCCGGCTCAACCGAGTAAACCTCCGAAAGATTGACCGTGGTTTTCGGAGAACCGTTGAACACGGCAACTTGCTCAGATTCAGAAATCAATCCCTCTTTTGAAGAAATATTTTCGGAGGTCGGGTGAATAGAATTTACCCGGATATTATGGGGAGCCAGCTCAATGGCCCAGGATTTGGTGAGGCCAACCAGCCCCCATTTTGACGCTACGTAGTGACTCAATCGGTTCAATCCGCGAAGGCCTCCAACCGACGAATTATTGATAATAACTCCTGCGTGCTGCCGAATCATAACCGGTATTACGTGCCGGGCCACCAGCCAGCCTCCTTTCAGATTTACGCCAACGGTTTCATCCCACTCATTTTCAGCTAGTTCGTGTGCAGCCGCATATACACAGCTATCCGCGTTATTAACTAAAATATCTATGCGACCAAAGTTACCAATTGCTCGCTCGACTGCATATTGAATCTCATAATCAGTTCGTATATCACCCGTTACAGTCAGACACCAGCGATCCAGTGCTTCAATATCCTGCTGAAGCAAGGTAAGATCGGGTAACGATTTCGCTACGTCAAACGCTACAATGTCAGCACCTTCGCGACCCAATGCTGTCGCTATTGACCTACCTGGCTCGTGCGCTGCTCCGGTAATAAAGGCGACTTTCCCGTTTAACTTCCCCATAATTTATTGGGGAAGTGCACGTAGCAGCTCTTCAGAATCGGTAAAACCTTCAAAATTTTCGTCCAGAAAATGATATTGAAGCTTCCGAAAACGGTCAATTACATAAATTGCCGGGATATACACATCTTCGGAAATGCCCGATACTCTATCCCAGATGGGATCTGTTTCCGAATAAACCCCGAACCGACGAGCTACTGCATTACCGGCATCGTGTGCCATGAGCATGTTTGATATATCGGTTTGACGAGCAAGAAGCCGGGGATTTTCGTTTGTGAAGACAACCAGTTGTCCGCCCTCTTCATGAAGTTTAATAGCCAGTTCGGTCAACGCCGTTAAGAATGGGCGTGCGTAGGCTCCCCAGCAAGGGCAATAAAAACTCACGACGACTGGGCCAACCTCCAGCAAATCGGGCAGATAAAGCGATTTGTCCGAAAAATCGTTCGTAAACAAGGTTGCCTGCCACGAGTCGAGGGTATTGATAAGCGTGAAAAAAGGTGCCAGTTCGCCCGTAACCAACGGATTAGCGCGTTCAACAGGTTGCCGATCTTTAACAACCACTCCGCGAATGTCTCCTAATTCATTAACCATTTCCAGTGTCATAATACGATCAGTCTTGTGTTTGATCAGAAAAGCAACGTGTATGTTGAAAAAATCCCTTAATCTATATATTAACTAGATTTATTCAGTAAATAAATAAGCCATTTTTATTGGCTTATTTTAATTTTCATTTCCTGCGGAACAGAGATTGAGTACAAAGATTACCGACAAATTTAAGTTATCCAAATAAAACGTAGAAAAAAGATTATCAACCATTTACCCTATTAATCTATCGAAAACAGGGATTACTCTATATAACCAATAGTTTTTCCAGAAATTACACACAAATCGCACTGGTTAAATGCCTTTTCATAGATCAAAAATTCGCTGTTTATTTAATCCAGCTCACCTTTTTATCCAGCAACGGATAGTGCTTCTCGAGTTTGGTTAGGGTAATATGCAGGGAGTCGTTCGATTCATTCAGACCTGCCAGCTCAAACGTAGCGGGCGTTGGTTGTTTATACAATAACGTAATTCGTTGGGTCGTATCGACTCGGTTTTTGAGGGTAAGAATTTGATGAACGGTATCCGCTTCATACCCATAATATAGGCGACCTACGTTTCCATAATACTCGGTGGTACGTGCCTTATTTTCCGTATTAAGCGCCCTCGACTGGAGCCGCTCGATACTGATCGTATTGAATTTCTCGAACACTACGTTCTGCCAGCGAAGCGAATCCAGTGGAGAATATGGGCGTTGCTGGTGATTTATCGCAAACGATGATACGTCGTAATATCCCGCAAACGTAGCAACACCCTCAGTCATCGGCAGTTTAAACGTCTTTCCGGCTGCGTAAACCCGGCTATACTCGTAGCCCCGATAAAGCAGGAACACAAGAATAAAACCTGTTTTCAGCGTAATTCGTGCTACACGTTGCCAGTTATACTGAAAATGTGGAGGAGAAATTTCGGGGATGAGCGCCGGACGATGGCGAATCAATAAATCATAGAAGCGGTGCCGATCGCGCGCTAAAAGAATTAATGCCAGCATTAGAATATGCAGACTCGTAAGCTCGACACCGGCATCGTAGCCAATATTAACGAACCAGATTGGTACCAGAATAGCTACCATCATCAGCGCGCCCAGCGTTGTTGTAGCCCGAAATAGAACTAATACCGTAGCCACCAGTTCAAATATGCCCGCAAATACCTCAAAAACAGGCGAAACACCCGTCGTTAGCCAGTACAATTTCCCCGGCGTGAAGTTACCCAGATTTGTATTTAATTGGCTAATTGTTGGGAAAGGCATCTGCACGGGCAGCACTTTCGCTACGGCAAACCACGACATACGTAGCGCCAGCGAGTAACGTACCAGCGTATAGAACCAATACGTTACAACGCGATAATCCCGCCGATTCCGATCCAGAATCGTCCAAATCGTGCCCAACGCGAAACAACCAGCCAACGTAATCAGCCAGCCGATATAGTTTTTACCATCGGCATTTGAAAAAAACCACGGATTGTTCTGACTCAGTACGTCCAGATACCGCCACGGATAATCGGTTGTTGAAAAACCTTTACCAAAATCCTGCTGATAAAAACTGGGATTGAACGGAATGGCCGTCAGGATGGCATACGCAAAAAAAGACCAGAATGTAATTTTTTCAGCTGTTGTCCAGCCGGAGGTTCGCCTGATTTTAGGAGCTTCAGTTACCATGTATTAATACGTGCAGGTTTAGCAGAAAGAGATTAATGAATGATTGATAACGTAGTGGTGTCGGGTTCTCAAACCCGACACCACTACGTTATCACATCTTATTCCGATTGTTTGCTCGGTTTTACCGTTGCCGAAGCAGTAGGTGTGGGTTCAGCAATCAGTTCATCAAGATCTTTGTTCCATTTGGAAACGTAGTCCTTGAAATAATCGCCCGTTACTTCGCCGGTATAGCCTGTATGAATCTGACGAACTTCGCCTTTCCGATCGATTATAATTGTTGTGGGGAATGCCATCATCTGATTGAGGGCAGGTAATTTGTCAGACGCCACTTTTTTATCGGCAATACCGCCAAACAGAATGTCATACTCGATGCCGTATTTCTTTTGCAGCGTTCCCAGCGTGTATTTGGCATAGGCCAGATCGTCTTTCTGCTCAAAACCGATGGCAATGGCTTCTACACCCCGATTTTTGTTCGCTTTGAACCAGGGCGAGAGGAAAGCCGTTTGGTCGGTACAGTTGGGGCACCAGGTACCAATGATTTCAACGATAACAACTTTGCCTTTATATTTATCGTCCGATAGCGAAACTGGCTTACCGTTTAGGTCGGGCAGGGTAAAATCCAGCTTTTTGTAGCCTTCTTTCAGGTACGTAAGTTTGTATGGATCAGGCAGTTCAGCTTCTTTGTTCTTTGCTCCGTCGAACTTGGTGCTGTTGTAAATACCCGAACTTATTTCGCCCGTAATAGAGCCGTCTTCGTTGATTTTCCCCCGATACACCCGTGGGTTTGGCCCCGAAAAATGCGACAGCACAAACTCATCGCCCTGTACGACTCCTTCCAGTTCGCGGCTATCACCCACGGTCGACATCACTACGCCCGTTAGTTTATTTCCTTCCTGCTTCAGCAGTGCTACGTTATCGGGTAGCTTGGCTTTACTGTAAATCTTCAGATCCCATTTTCCGGTCAGATTGTGTTTGGTAGCCAGCTCTTTACCTTTCTCGACAAACCGATAATCCTTGCCATGCTCCGCAACGAACGGCAGCGAATTTCCCCGAAAGCCGGGCACCAGACTGCGATACTCACCCGATAGCCGCCCGTCCGACTCAACCTTCGCCACCAGTGCGGCATCGTAGGTGTTCATTTTGACGAAAATAGAATCTCCACCAAGCGAGGTCACTTTAAAATCATCCCGACGCGTACCGTTCAGAAGTGTCAGAACCGGATGATCTTTATCTTTCGCATTGTATTCAAAGTTGAACGGGATTTTCGTTTCACTGATCACGAATTCACCCCGCCAGACGCCTTGTTTAGGAGCCTTGGAACCAACTCCCGGCCCATCTGAGCCATACGACAGGCCACTGGCTAACGTAGCGCCCGCCAGAACCACTCCTTTAATTGTTTGAGAAACGTTCATAGATGTAAAAAAATAAAGGTGAAAGTGTACGCAGGCCCTTCAACTTTCTTATTGATCAGCGACTTACACAGTTCAAGCCAGCACGGCTACGTTTGTGTAAATCTGATGTATTACGTCGGTTAATCGACTGATTTCTTCCAGTGTATTGTTTTTACTCAGCGAAATGCGGACATGTTCACGCCCGGCTGGAGCGCCAATAGCCGACAATACGTGCGAGCCTGCTCTGGTCAGATTTGAGCAGGCGCTTCCTCCCGAAACGGCAATTCCCGCTTTGTCGAGTCGGGTTACCAGCGAATCACCATCCGGCAAACCTGGGAAGCTAAGGCTCAACACCGTCAGCAAGCCGTCGGCGGGTGAGTTCCCCTGCCCGTTGCACTGAACGTCCAGATCTGAGGCAATCAGTTGTTGAATGAGTGACTGCTTTAAATCGTATAAATGAGCCTGATTCTGCGCTAAATCACGAAGACTGATTTCCAGCGCTTTTGCTAAACCAATGATGCCTGCTACGTTCTCCGTTCCGGGTCTGATGCCCCGCTCCTGCCCGCCCCCTTGCCACAACGGAGGCAACGAATGCGTTCGTCGGGCATACAAAAACCCAACTCCTTTGGGGCCATGAAACTTATGCGCTGATCCAACCAGAAAATCGACAGGAGCCTGTTTGAGATTAAATCGGTATCGGCCCATTGTTTGAACCGTATCGGAATGAAAGAGGGCTTTATGTTCCCGACAAAGCCAGCCCACACTGTCAATATCCGTCAGATTACCCAGTTCATTATTGCCGTGCATTAAACTGACGAGGGCACCGGGGTACCGTTCCAACAGTCTTTCCAAATAGTCCCAGTCGAACCGCCCCGTAGCATCTACAGGCAACCAGTGTACCTGAATCTTGCGCCGGTTTTCCTGCTCTTTTAACGTACTTAAAACGGCCTTGTGCTCAACCGGACTGGAAATAACGTGCCGAAGGTTATAGGCATGAATACTTCCCACCAACGCGATATTGTCGGCTTCGGTAGCACAGGCCGTAAAAACGATTTCGTCGGGATAAGCGCCTAGTAAATCCGCAACGGTACGCCGGGCTTCTTCCACAGCCTGACGAGCCTGCCGCCCCTGTCGGTGCAATGAAGATGGATTTCCATACTGACCGGACAGATAAGGCAACATGGCTTCCAGCACCTGCGGGTCAAGCGCTGTGGTTGCGGCATTATCAAAATAGATTTCCATAACGACAACAAAGGCAAAAAAGGTGAAGGAAAGGTTGAGTCATGGTTGGGATAGTTTCGCTGATTTAGTTACGGTTGAACCGGGTGTTCGATACGTTGAATCGCAACAGATGCTGCGCTGCCCGGCACACCATTTGTAAAGACCGTATAAATTTTTCCTGATTCAAACGTGAGGGATTTGGCCTCTCCAACTGCCTGTCCACCAACCCGGCTGGCATTTAGCGTCAACGTTCCGGCATCTACCGACACAAACGGCCCTAGCGAAAAAGCGTTGAGCGTTTCGCCCGACAAGGCTGAATTTGCCGCCCGCCCATACGAGACACTGGTGAATAAGGCTGTACCGCTCGATGTTCGCACATCTAAAGCGCCAACACCCGGCGACAGATTGACAAAGCGTACTTTAGCCTTACGAGCCGCTGGTGCTTTCAGATCATCGTAAAACAGAATCAGCGAATCACTGGCTGCGTTTGCAGTTCGAGCCGCGAATACCGTGTGATAGAACGTAGCAATTGGGCCATTGGGTCGACCGGTAGCAGTGAACGTAGCACTATTGCCGAACTGCTGCGAGGCTTTATAACTGGTTGAACTGCCTTCCGTAAAATTGATTTGTACGCTGCCAAACACCGTAGCCAGATACGGTGATGCCTGATTGACAGCCACAGGCGAAGTCGTCACCTGCGTCGTAAATGTCCAGAATTGAAGTGGCGTGTTAACAGGACGCGCATTGACAAAACGAACCTGCGCGTTTAATGGCGGACGGTCGGCGGCATTTATATCCAGATAATCCGCTTTGTTGCAGCCAGTTAGTGATAGCAGTAAACTACTTCCCGACAAAAGCACGCCAAGCGCTGACAGGGGTCGGGATAGAAAAGAATGTGATTTTGGTTTCATAAGAACAGACTGTGGAAAGTTGGCTTAAAAACGGGCAAGCAAACGAGCAAACGGCTGTATACCAGCGCTCCCGTTCTGAATTCCGATAATACTTGGGTTACGTAGTGCGTCGAGTTTTGGGTCGGTATAATCGCCCAATTCGTTCAGGAGGTTGTTTACCCCAACCGTTGCCTGAAGGGATGACGAGAATTTATACCCAACCGATACGTCGGCCACCCAGATGGGACGTAGCGTCTGGAAGAAATAATCAGGTCGGGGGAACGTAGCGTTCAGGGCCGAAGCCGTGGTCACCGATCCAAAATAAACCGCACGTGCCAGATAGGTAAACTTGCCTTCGGTATAAATTCCCTGAATCGTAATTTTCTGACCGGGAATATGAGTCGTTACGCGGGCTTTTTCGCCTTCGTTGAAAATAATGTACTGGTAAGCTTCCAGCCCTTTTGGCGTGTTTACACTAGTTACTTCGTTCCTGACAAAATTCCCGCCGACCAGCAACGACAGATTTCCCCGATAAAACGGCGTCCGGTAACTACCCGTAAACTCGATGCCTTTGGTCCGTGAGCTAAAGGAATTATAGAAGAACTTTGCCTGCGTAGTGCCTGTCTGTACAAACAGATTACGCACTTCCAGCGGAAGATTCTGGTCAGTTGCTGAGAAATTGCCCGTATTACCCACCCGGTTCGCTACGTCGACCTGATACGCATCGACAGTCAGCTCCAGATTACGTAGTGGCTGAGCCGTAACACCAATCGCATAACCCGTTGATCGTTCGGGGGTTAATTTCGGAAAGCCCAATGCCCGTGTAGCTGCACTGGTGTTGGCCGCCGTCACCTGATCGATAGCTCGCCCCTGCTGAAACGACGTAGAGGTTTCGGTATAGTAAAACTGCGCCAGATCCGGAGCCCGGAAACCGGTGTTATACGAACCGCGGACACCCAGCCGGTCGGTGATACTGTAGCGAGTGGCTAATTTATAGGTTGTTACGTTGCCGAAGTCGGAGAAATTCTCAATCCGTAGAGCGCCCGACAGCAACCAGTTTTTAGTCAGACTGGCTTCCAGATCAACGTAGCCAGCCACAATAGACCGTGCTACGTTCACTTCGTTAGATGGCCGAAAACCAGCATGAATCTGCGAACCGGGCGACAAGCCATTCAGGGCAATGCTACCGATGTTGTTTAGGTACGTAACGCCGGTTGTAGTGGTGTCGATTTTGTAAATGGTTTTCAAATCACCTTTCGAATAAGACGCTTCTTCTCCGGCAATAATCTGATACGTCTCAACCCGATACTGTGCCCCAAACGCTACGTTGACGCCCTGCAACGCCTTATCGAAGTAGCGGCTGAAATCCAGGCTACCCGTGTTCTGACTAGCGTTGTATTTTCCTGCATCAAAGGTGGTCGGGCTTTTCAGGCCCAAACTGGCGTTGATCGAATTCGTGATGTCGTTTCCAAAATCGTTCCGGCCATACACATTCGATAAATCCACGTTCCAGCCTTTTATCTTCCCTTTGATGCCAAACGCCAGCGATTTATCGGTAATGGTGTTTTCCATGTTCGGCAAAAAGCCATCAGGATACAAAAACGAGTTATTACGTTCAGTCCAGCCTGGCAGTCGATACACCGCCGTAAACTGCGAACTCCGGTGGCTGATACCTCCAAAGGCATAGACCTCAGCGTTCTCTTTCAGGGGAATCGCAGCATTGAAAAACAGTAGCGCGTCTTTCGCTTTGTTGGAACCACCGGCACGTCGGTCGAAAAAATGGCGGTCAATACCCCGGCTGGCCAGTATGGCTTCGTCGATTTCTTTGGTGTAAATCGCGTCATAGGCACGGGTATTGGCCCCTCCACCGTAAATAGGGCCCAGATATAAACCAGCGTCGTCACGGCCGGGCAGTAAGGCAATCGCCTGTGTTGCAAATTCAGCCGTAGCATTCAGATAGCCGCCGTTTTTACCTAATGCAAACCCGTAATTGGCACTGGTTCGGGTGGTGGTTCCATCGCCCCGACGGCGTGTACTGGCTGTTGCGCTAAGGGTAAGCTGATCGACGTCTTTCCGAAGCACGATGTTAATTACCCCAGCAATGGCATCAGACCCGTACTGCGCGGCTGCACCGTCCCGCAGAATTTCGACCCGCTCAATGGAGGCTGTAGGAATAGCGTTCAGGTCATAGCCCGTTGCGCCGTTGCCCAGTCCGCCCCAGTTGACGTTGCTGCTTTTGTGCCGACGTTTTCCGTTGACCAGCACCAGCACCTGATCCACTCCTAATCCCCTCAGTTGAGCCAGATTAAGGGCCGAACCCGCGTCACCGGCGTTACTGCCATTGACCGAGTGAAACGAAGGCGATACGTATTGAAGCAGTTGGGTAATGCTTACCTGCGGAGCGGATTCCTGCAACGGTTTTAGATCAATCACGTCGACCGGTACCGGCGAATCGAGCCGGGTGCGACTGGCATTACGTGACCCAACCACCTGCACCTCGCCCAACGTTCGGGTAGTGGCTATCAGTTGAATATTGATGGCAATTTGTGACCCCAGCGAAACTTCCTGTGTATCAAATCCGATGGACGAAAATACGAGAACAGATTCGCCCGGCAGCCGTATGCTAAATCGGCCTTCGGCATCGGTCGATGTGCCTACCGTGGTTCCTTTTACGGTGACCGATACGCCGGGCAGTACAGCCCCATCGCTGGCAGCGGTTACCTGCCCCGACACTGTACGTTGCTGTGCGTAACCCGACGAGACGAGAAGAGTAAATAAAAGTATAAGTGCGTGTTTCATTCGGTTGTTCAGAGGATTGTGCCTACCCAACCGGCCCTGATCAGTAGGCCGGTTGGCGTGGTAGGACTTGGCGAAAAAATAAACTCAGGGAAATGCGGGAACATACTCCGGCAGACCGACTCTACGGATGCAGAGTCGGCTGACGCAGTGGGAACTACTAACCTATCATGACAAAACGTAAGGTTTTTTATCGCTTGTTATTTTTGACAAACCGATCATCGGTTAACGCCTGAAGAAAGGATTCCAGATCGGTCAGTTCTTCTTCGTTCAGATTCAGTGGTGCGCTTAACGATAAATCACGGTTATGGCTTCCTTTTACAACGGCATCGGGCTGGTTATAATAATCGAGTACCTGCCGCAGGGTTTTGAACATACCATTATGCATATACGGTGGCGTCAGGGCTACATTCCGCAAGCCGGGCACCTTGAAATGACCCATATGCGTGCTGTCTTTCGTAATAACATACCGTCCAGCATCCTGTAATTTCTGCCCATCATACAAGCCAATGTTTTTGAACCGATCGGCGGTAAAATCCTCCCCGGCGTGGCAATTGGCGCAATTCGCTTTGCCGATAAACAGGATTCGTCCGCGCTGTGCCGACGCTGATAAAGCGGCATCGTCGCCGTTGACAAATCGATCATAGGGCGTATCGCTGGTTTCGAGCGTTCGCTCATAGGCACTTAATGCCTCCGCCAGTGCCTTTTCCGTTGGCTTTTGCCCGAAGAGCCGTTGAAAAGCCGATGCGTAAACGGGACTTTGTTCTAACCGGGCTACAGCTTCGGCGATGGGCAGATTCATTTCATTGGGGGCGGCAATCGGCTGAAGAGCCTGCATTTCTAAGGACGACGCACGCCCATCCCAAAATAAATGAATTCGACCTGCCAGATTCATCGCCGAAGGTGTATTCCGGTCGGTTAGTTTCCCGCCTACGCCTAGGCTAAAGCGGGCGGTATCGGCAAATGCCAGTTCGGGTTTATGACACGACGCACAGCTAATGGTTCGATCAGACGATAAGATGGGATCAAAGAAAAGCTTCTCGCCCAACTGTATCTTTGTCTGTGGCTCATTGTCCAACGTTACCGGACGAAAAGCAAGGCTTAGCCCGAATAAACTCAAGCTACTTATCAGTAACAGACTTCTTTTCATGAATGACAACGACGTAATGGTTTCCCTACACGCTAGTTACTGACCTCAGGGAACACTAAACCCAAACCGCTGCTGAAAGGGTATACACAGCCCTTGCTTCTCGCTGCAATACTGCCCCTGAATAATTCCCCGAACGCCATAATCTGGTTTAAGTACGCGGATTCGCTGACGAAATTCGGCCTTGGGCGTAAAATAAGACACTTTTACGTCCCAGGTCTTATCATTTTTCCATTGCGGAGCAATCGGCTGAATCGAACCAACCAGCTCGAACGTATCATCGGGCATAAACTCGAACGTAGTAGGCTGTGGCCCAATATCTGCCTTAAAATCAGATGAGTAAACGAGCCAGTCTTTATCCAGCGTAGCCGTAAAAACCAGATCAATCTGATCTCCGGGTTCCAGTATACGCTCGTTAAGCTTGGCCGGGAACGTAGTAAATTTCCATTGTGCCACAACTGGTTCATCCGGGTCCTGAACCTGACGGGCTCCAGTCAGTAGCACCGTCAGAAAAAGGATCGGCAAAAGACGTAAGAAAAAAAGAGGAAGGCTTCTAACGGTATGCATATACGCAAGCGGTCAACCGCTACCAGTTAACGTAGCGAAGTGGTCTGTTTGCTTTGTAAAAATGTTTGTTGATGAAGTGTCGTCGTCGTTTACCGGCTGGCCACGGTGGTTGTGGGCGTAGCAACTAACGTAACGTCAAGCGTGAAGTCGTCGTAGATGGCTTTATCGCCTATGTTTTCAAAATAGTTTTTAGAACGGTATTTAATATCATACTTGGTCCGGTCGACGGTTACGTTTGCCGTTGCCGTAAGTTTACCATTTTCGGACTTTAGTTGCGTCGGGAATTTTATATCGTTTGTAATGCCCTTGATGGTGAGTTTGCCTGCTACGTCGTATTTACCGTCACCGGTTGGGGTGGCTGACGAAATCACAAAACTGGCCGTCGGGTGTTTCTCTACCGAGAAGAAGTCTTCACTTTTTAGGTGACCAACCAGTTTGGCGTTGTTGCCCGCGTCCGTAATATCGGTAACTGTCAGCGCTTTCAGGTCAATGTCAAAGGAACCACCTTTCAGTTTACCATTTTCCAGCACTAACGATCCACTACGTATAGGCGCGGTTCCGGCATGTTCACCCGTTACTTTTTTAGCTGTCCAGTTGAGTTTACTTTGCTGAGCATCGACTTTATAAGCAGCTTCTTTACCTTTTTTTGTCGGTGGCGTTACGGTTGATGCGAACGAAACAAGCGACAGAGCGGCTAGGCCGAAGAGAAGTTGACTGATCTTTTTCATGGTTTTGTTGGCTAATTGATGGAAATAAAACGTGGTGATTGATTGATGTTTCTAGGGGTGGTTGTGCTACGTCAGGAGCTTGAACAGCAACGTATCTGTACATATCCCGTTTACTTTTTTGGAGTACGTAGCGTTCGCCATAAACATACTTATCCTATTGAATTTATAGTTTAAATCAATTCAATTAACGATGGCTAAACGTATGCACACTGATACCGATTTAGCTCAGGTTAATCGCGTTGTTAAACAATACGGGAGTCAACAGTTTGCCAGAATGGTTGCTTGTAAGAACTGATCTTGATCAGCGGGGCACGAGAAGAACTGAATTGACATGGTTGTAAATTTATAGTTTTGAGTTTAGCAGGCATTTCGATGCCTACACCAACGAGCAAGCGTTTGCCTGTTTTAAGCAACAGACCTTTACTCGTCGTCTATAAATCCACAGCTACTTTGCAGGTAGTAATTGTAAGATGTCGTAAAGGTAATCCTCTCTTTTTTTTATTTCCAAACTTAATCTATAAAATAAATAGAAAATATCTCAACAAATTAAAAAAATCAAATAATGTATCCGAATAAATCAAAATATTAGTCTATCGAAGTTTAGATATTCGATAGACTAATACGTGATATTATTGATAGTCAGCAGGTTAATAAAACAAACGTTTAAACTACGGTTTAGCTAGAACGTAGCATCTTATGACAAACCTCACTTCAATACGGTAAAATCGGTAATTCCTTCGAGCAGCGGCTGCCATTCGGCGGGGGTTCGGTACTGGCGGAAATTGAATAGTCGATGAAAGGTCAGGAAATTGGAATCGTGCTGATTTTTCGCTCCTCCATCTGCATCGTCATACGCCGTTCGGCTTGCTACTACTAAATCGTTACCATCGAATTGCCAGTCGACATACTGAAATCCATGATGATCTACATCCGGGTTATACAAGAAGATTCCATGAATCGACCATGTTTCCAGATCGGGCGAAGAAATAAGCACTTGAGCATTACGTACCCGCTCACGACGAGAACTCCGATGTTTCGGAAGCGCGTAGTTGGTCAGCGTGAAGTACCGTTTGGTTTTAGAATCATAACGAATCGTAAACTTTTTGCAGGCTCCTGGCAATTTGATAAACTTGACGGTGGTGGAGTCAGCCGTTCTGCCGTCGTTGCTCACCCGATACGTAGCAGCCTGATCGTCGTCGGTATTGTTAACGCGCAGGATGTTCCAAATCTCTCCGTTCGGGTTTTGTACTACGTTGCCTTCCAGCCAGGCATTGCCCGGTTTCCAATCGGTGCGATTGTATATCAGCCGGGGAGAAAACGACCAGTTTTTTGTATCCAGCAAATCCGCATCGACCGGTGCCGACGCAACGAAACTCTGAAAATTGCCCCAGCTCGTTGTTGGTACGTTCACTTCCATCCCTTTCCAGACACGTCCTTTCGCAATTAATACGGGTACCGACGCACAGTGATATCCCTGCCCCTCCCCTAAAATTCCCTCTTCAACCTGACTCCATTGATGACCACCATCGGTAGAGCGTCGAATCGACATGCGTCCATATTCCTTTGTGGTACCTAGCAGATACAACTCGCCTTTGTTGACAAACAACGTAGCCCACCACAGGCTGTCGAGTTCGGCAATTTTCTGCCAGGATTTGCCTCGATCGGCCGATTCGAAGACATGCGTATGCTGAGGTGTTAGTCCTTTTCCAAATATATCATGGGAAGCAATGTATTTTCCATTACGTAAGATCACGATACTCGGCGACCCCAGAAAGTTGTTGGCCGACTGCGCCAGATGGTCAATCACGACACCCGGCACATCTGGAAATTGCTGGGCGTTTGCGGTAACAATACTCAAATGTAGGTTTATAAAAAATGAACAGCTTACTACAAAGATGTTTAGTGACTTCATCGAAAAAAGAGGTTAAGAACTTGGTCAGGGATCAGAGAATTGGTCCGAATTTCGGAAACATTGATCAGACAAACATAGGCTCTTATTATTTTCCACTCAATGTTCGCTATGTCACCACGTCGCTGGTGTCAAGTATATACTTTTCAATTTTTGCCTCTTAAATAACGATAGAAGATACTTTTTACTTCAAAAAAAGCGCACAATGGTCATTTGGGTAGAGTTTTTGTCCGATTCGGTAGAGTCTGACGACAGGGCAAATCATAAATTTGTCTTACTAAAATGAGCACAATCCGCTATCCACTCGACATAGAATAGTACGTTATGGCATGTCTGGTGTAGAGATTTACGTTCTTATTGATTATCGTTACTCCCTATAATACTTATGCTCTCTTTTTTACCAGAACAAGTTGTATTTACTGATCTATTATCTCCGATAGACAGCTATGTCAGGGTCGATTACCCCGTCATCCCGCTCTACTCCTCCGGTGCACGCCAGGATAAACAACCTGTCTATACTGGCAGAAGGCTATAATGGAATGCTGGCGCGTTTGCAATCTAACTTTTCAGCCTCGGTCAGGATTACTTTCAGCCACACATTGCCCCACATACCAATCCCTTTAACACAGTATCCACCGAATAGTCCGTTGTCTGAGCCCATCGTTCGTCTGTCAAGTAGTATGGACTAGTAGCTCTATCAATTCGGATTAGCACTCTTTTTTAACCATATGATGAACATGTACTTGTCGAGGTACGTGCGGCTTCTGCTGTGCCTGTTGCTGAGTGGGTCGGCCTGGAGTCAGGATGTCGACCTCACTAATTTAAAGAAAGTAAAACTTTCGGGAGGGCTTTCAGTAAATACACTTTACAACTCCTACAATCCGACAGGTGCCGCTCCACTGAGTTATTTTGTATCAGGCAATCTGAGTCTTCAGGCTCTGGGTACTGTTATCCCCGTTACCCTCTCCTATTCCAGCCGAAAATTTACCTACAGCCAGCCGTTTTCCTACAATCAGATTGGTATACATCCAACGTATAAATGGGCAACCGCGCATCTGGGCATGTCGAATATGACGTTTTCACCCTATTCCCTGAACGGTCATCAGTTTAGTGGGATAGGTTTCGATCTCGTACCGGGGAAATGGAAAATTAGTACGATGTATGGGCGACTCATCAAAGCGCAGGAAGCTACTGACGCAACACCCGCAGCCTTTCAACGTACTGGAATGGGTTTACAGGCAAGCTGGCAGAATGAAAAATTTCGGGCTGGAGTTACTACGTTCTACGCCAGCGATAACCCAAACTCCGTTACGATACCTGTTCGACCCGACTCAACCGCGCCTTTCGAACAGCCTACTCCATTATCCAACATGGTTATCGGCGCCAATTTTGGAACCACTCTATTCAACTTCCTTCAGTTCGATGTTGAGTATACGAATAGTGTTCTCGAACGTAACAGAACCATTTCCGAACGAGGCACAATGAATGCACCAGCCGCTTTGTTATGGCGGCCCAATGCTACAGCCGAATCGTATCATGCTATAAAAAGTACGCTCAACGCGAATTTGAAACGAACGAATACGATCATTGGTGTTGGTTACGAGCGGGTTGATCCAAACTATTTGACACTAGGCGGCTATTTCTTTACCAATGACTTTGAGAACGTAACGCTGAATTTTACCCAGCCTTTCTGGGCAGGAAAAATAAGTACAAGCGGGTCGATTGGTGTTCAGTGGGACGACCTGAAAAACGTAAAATCAAGCGCACAACGCCGACTGGTAGGCAACCTAAACGTAATAGCTACGCCTACCCCACGTCTGAATCTGAGCTTCAACTATTCCAGCTTTCAGGCCTATACCTTTATTCGGAACTCCATTCAGAATATAACCCGTCTGTCGCCACTCGAACAGCTCGATACGTTGAATTTCACCCAGATTACGCAGAACGTAGCACTCAATGCCATTTATCAACTAAAAAATACGGAAACCGTCATACAGACTATTATGGTAAACGGTTCGGTAATGGGGGCGGTAAACAAGCAGGGCGATCTGATACGTCGGGGGCAGTTGTCGCAAGTATATAATGGTACGGTTACGTATTCTTACGGTCTTCCTCGCCAATTTCTGACCATGTCAACGGGCCTGAACGTAATGGATAGCTACATCAGCCGCAACACATTCAAGTCGATCGGGCCAACGGTGGGAATAAACAAGGGATTCTTCAAAAATACCCTAACCGGTGCTCTGACGGCCTCATACCTGTTTGCTACGTCTGAACTGTCTAAAAATCATATAACCAATACCCGGCTGACAGTGAATTATATCGCTCAGGAACGCCACAATTTTACGTTGATGCTGGCCAACCTGTTACAGTCGGGTGGCAGTACATCACCAGATCTCGGTTCGTCTTCCTCTACCGGTAATTTCACCACGGCAACACTCGGCTATACTACCCGCTTTTAACGGCTTCATTCATTCAACCGGCTAGCCCGGCTGTGACTCCACGCTCCTAACTTTTTATGAGACGTATACTACCCCCGTATCTATTTATTGCCCTGTTTCTGGTTTCCTGGCTGCCCGGTTGGGGACAGAACTTCCCGGTGCAGGTACAGGCAATTGCCAAACCACCGTACACGACGTATCTGGCCGATTTATCCAGCCCAGCCAGTGATCAGCTTTATGTTACGTTGTTGCTGAAGGATATGCAACTAGCGAACCGGCAGGTTCGCTTAAAGACATCCATAGAAGGCCCCGGTACACGGATCATGGGCATGGATAACGTACCGGCCCCACCGGTTAATTTGTTGCCCGGCTCCATGATTCAGCTAACGGGCAGCGATCTGGCGGTATATTTCCGTCCCGAAAATCTTCAGGTTCCGCCCGCCCAGTACGCCCGCCCGCTACCGGAGGGGATGTACCGGTTCTGCTTTACTGTTTTTGATTATCAGACCAATCAGCAGTTATCGCCGACAGTCTGTTCTAACTATGCGTGGTTGCAACGTAGCGACCCACCGCTGGTCGTACTGCCGAGTAGTACACAACCCGTTCCGGTTCAGTCAGCACAGCAGATCGTGTTCCAGTGGATACCCCGCCACAGTCAGGTGAGTGCGGTCGAATACGAAATAACGCTTACCGAAATTATTGTTCCACAGGGGTTTACTGGAAATCCGCAAAACCTGTTTTTTTCGCAGCCACCTTACTTCGTTACCCGCACTTCGGGAAGCAGCTTTCTTTATGGCCCTGCTCAGCCCCCGCTAACGCCCGGCAGGTTGTATGGTTACCGCGTACAGGCAGTCCCTAAACCGGGGCAGGAAGGTCGGACGTCATTTGCTAATGATGGCTATTCGCCAGTTGGCTTCTTTTCGTATGGGTATGGCGCCAGTCAGGATGCATTGGCACTCGTACGGGGTCTCCAGAAAAAACTAGCTCCCCCTACTCCACCGGATAACATCATTAAAACGATGAAAGGGCAAGTGATCTGGTCTTTCAAGAAATCTGAACTCGAAGCCGATACGGATCAGGGAACATGGGTTGTGAACTCACCAGAGCAAGCGAAGGCCGAAGAAACCCGCCGGATAACGGAACCCGCCGAGAAAAGTAACGTAGCCAATCCGCTCGAAAATGCACAAGTGAATATACTGGCCAACGGAAAGGTTATTGGTACGGCCAAAACGGACAAAGACGGTAAGTATGAGATAAAAGGCTTCAATCCTGACGTACTGGTGGGTGTAACAGCTTTAACGGTACAGGCTAAGTCGACCGAAGATTTTACGACACTGACCTATACCGTACCCATTAAACGCGGACAATCAGAATATGATCTTGGTCAAACTACGCTGGTCGCGCAAACCTTCCGGCTCTCATCGCAGCTTGTAGTTCCAAATAGTCCGAAAGAAGAATTAACCTTAAAGATTCTCCGGCTTAAGGAAATTGTCAAACGGTTACCCTATCTCACCAAAGAAGGCAGTGGTGCCCGCGAAGAAATTAAGTACAACGGGAAGTCGTATGTCAGCATTGCTACGTTAACATCAGCACAGGCCGCCAAGCGGATCTTTTATAATACTATAGCAGGCGACCATCTGGTGGTACAGGTTGCAGCAAAGGGCAAAGCACCAACGTATTATCCGCTGAATCAAATCAAGGAAAAAGCCGGTCAGTTGGGCCAAAAAGCCGTACAGGTTTTTAAAGGCCTTTTTACGTACAAAAACACCGTAACGCTGGCGGGTAAGGTTGGAACAGGTAGTCCAGGTTTTACGCCCCGCGAAGGTGTCCGCGTTACGGTCAAGATCGACAAAAATGATCTGGCCTCCCCTCCTGCCAACGGAGCCGATTTCACCAAAACCGTTACGTCCGACAAATCGGGACAGTATACACTAGCCGATCTTCCCCTGCTGAAGAAAAATGCGCCGTTAAAACTAACAGCCGTCGACAACACATTATCACCTGTTCCGCTAACTGAAACAGTAACGTATACAGGCAACAGTCAAATTGCCAAAAATCTCACCATCCAGAACTCAATTTCGTTGATAGCGGGTGTGCTAAAGGATCAGTTTGGCAAGCCAGTAAGCGGTGGTATGGTGAAAGTACTATCAACAGGTCAGGTGATACGTACTAATGAATCCGGCTTTTTTGTTGCCAAAGCGTATGGATCGAATTCGGTGTCGCTTCAGTATGCCGCCCCCGGCTTCGCACAGAAGTCGGCAACTTATCCCGCTAGTAATCAGGCAGGTAAATGGTCTAATTTCCTGAGTAACACGAAAGGTATGTATGACCTATTGAAAGGATTAGGTCAGTCGGTCTTAGCCAAATCGAATATAACGGCGTTTACTAAACTCGTTCTTCCCGGCGAAAAGTTAAACAGCGTATCCAGTGCCGGTACAATTGTCATTCAAAATCAGGAAGGCAGTATTCGGTTTGTTGCCAGTGCCAACAATAGCCCGGTGTCGGTTAAAATTGAACTGGGCAACGGTAAATCGGGAACTACAGGCGCAACAGGCTGGAATTATAAAGGTACAGCCGAAGTCGTTACATATAAAGCAACACCAGTGGATGGTGAGCCGGGGCTTCTGCCCGTTTCGGGTGAACTAACGCTGAAAGCAGGGGAGAAAAAATCAATATCGTTAACGCTGGAGCGTGGTATTGCCCTAACAGGAACGGTATCAAACAAAGGTTCGAATGGTACCATCAAACAGGCAACCATCCGAGTACAGGATTTGCCTTATACCACACAAACCGACGATAATGGAAAGTATACGCTTTACGTGCCTATCGGTAAAGAGATTAAGGTAAAGGCCAGTGCCCGGAAATTCAGTACCGCTTCGGCCGCGATGACAGTTAGTGATAGCCGCACCGAAGATTTTTCGCTGAATGAACTCCCGGCCGATTTACCCGAACTTAAAACACTATTGGGTTACAGTATCGACGCCGACAAAGTTGACGTGATCAGCGATAAAACCGTTAAGGTATCGGGCAAAGTGTTATTGCCTACCAATGGCGTTTTCGAAGCTACATCGACTAAGTCGCTAGATTTCACCGACGTAGAGATGGAGGTAGACGAAGACGGTAATGGTATTCCGGCACAAGACGTTGTTTTTAAAGAGGTTGAACTTGATTTAAAGGGATACAAGTTTGCTCCTGTTATGCTCGAAAGTCAGGCCGGGCTGGTTTTAAAGAAGGACGTAGCAAACAAGACGACCGGATTGATTGGTGGTGAAAAGCTCCGATTGAACACCGATCTCGCTCCGAAAACAGGGTATTTTAACCTGAGTCTTTTGCCACTTACTACGCTTAGCTTCATCGACCCATCGGGTGCAAAAAATGCGTTTAAAGTGGCTTTCGCTAGTCAGAAATTGTATCCGGCTACGCAAACCACAGCTCAGTATCAACTCGAATTTAGTGAAAGTACTACGTCGTTGAAAGATTTGACTGCGACTGAAATTAACCGTATCAATCAGCAAAAAGATCGTTACGTTCCTTTTCAGCTTTCGTTCCTTACGTTCTTATTCGACAAGACGAACTCGGTTCTCAACGAGCAGGGAATCAAGTTTGCCGGGAAAGTTCATCTACCAAACGCGCCAAAGTTCATCCTGAGCACTGCCGACGTGGAGATTGATAATTTTATGATTGGCCGAAATCTGGAACTGGCCCAATCGACCTTTAAAATAAGCGAAACGACACCACTTAAAGCCCGAATGGGTAGCTGGCGGGCATCACTTACCAATCTGATCATCTCCAGTGATTTCAGTAATGTAGGCTTTGCCGGACGTATCAGCTCAACCGATAACGCCAACAATGATTTTACAATCGACAAGTTGGCGTATGTTAAGCAAACCGCTGGCGTCAGGCTTGCAGGCAAGATTCTGCTGCCGGAGGATGGCTATAAATTCAAATCGATCGGAATAAAAAAGCCTGATGGCTTTGAATTATCTTATGTAGCCGACAAGCGAGCCTATGAAATGGATGGAGACGCGTCGATGGTTTATAGCGGGGGTTCGGATAGTGAAATCTTAGAACGTCTTTTCCCTATCGAAGTACAGCGGTTCATTTATCGCAGTAACCACGACATGTTTGTCACCACGAAGCCAACTGCCAAGGCAGAGCTTGGACCAATAACGGTCAATCTTGAGAAATTGGTATTCTTTCGGGGATTCAACATTGAGTTCGGAACCTTGAGCACCTATATGGCCAGTAACACCACCGAAGGGTTTAATCCCCTGTATGCTACCCCAACGGCGGCTGATGTGACGAGCGACGATCAGGAAAACCCAAACGAAGTTCCCTATACGGAGTCTAGTATGTCCTGGGGGATTGGGCTGGCGGGAAAAGCCGAAATAGACATTCCGATAATCGAGGCAACCACTCGGGCGGCCTTACTGGTAGTTCTTAACGATAAAGGTTTACAGTTTAAGGTCGATTCGCTTTATTTCCACCTCAAAGGTCCAGGCTTTGTTGCCGATCTGCTAGCCGAGGCCGAATTTTCCAAAATTCGGAAAGGATTCAGAGCTTCAGGTGTAATTAAAATCCCCGTCCTTACCAAAAAAATTGAATGCGATTTTAAATTCTTCAAGACAGGCCCAGCCAAAACGGATATTGAGTTTGGCTTAAGACTTGTTGTTCCTCTGGGTGTTCCGATTCCAATGGGCCCCGTTAGCTGGATTCGGTTAGGCGGAGCCGTTGACTTCAACCTAAAAGAAGAAAAATATTTACTTGCATTAGAAGGCGAATTAGTGCCAACTGGGCTCAACTCGGGCTTAAATAATATTGTGAATTCGCAGAAAGCTAAGGTTACCGAAACAAACTTTGTAAAAACTGTTCAAGATAAAAAGGAATCTATAATTTCAGCGGCCAAAGAGAAAGCGTCAGGTGCTATTTCCTCTACAAAGGAGCAGGTCGATAAGCTTGGCGTTGGCGCCCTATCAAATCAGGCGGCTAAACTTTCGGACAAGGCTACGGATAAACTCAGCGGTTCGAAAGACGAAGATACTGACAGCAAAGAGTCGAATCTGATCGTATTTAAACCGGTATCGCTGAGCGTGCTGTTCGATGCGGAAGAATGCGGTTATAAGCCGGTAATCAAAGGTTCTGCGGGGTTGACCGTACTTAAATTAGACTGGGGTCGGGTGGATGCTACGGTTGACTTTTGTCGAAATCGGTTGATAGTCGCGGTCAATTCCAATATTGATCCGCTGAAAGGGTTGGCGACTATAAAACTAAATGGCCTGCTTTATGTAAAACCTGACATGCTATTCGTCGGCTGCAATGCCGAAGTCAGCGTATTGAAACTTGCGAGAGCCAATGCCCTGATTGCCGTTGGCATTAACGCGAACCGGTCGGAAATGCCAGAGGGTGAAGAAATTTGGAAGAATATTTCACCCGAAGCGCTCGATCAGGGCGGGCAACGATTCAATGGTATCAATCTGAAGCAAAGCGTTGGCATACTTGAGAAAAAAGGGAGTTTCGGTTTTGGTATAGGGCCTGCTTCGTTTGACTTCAGTTATCACTATGGTGCTTTAGCTGCGCTTACGTTCTACACTCGTTTCACGCAGACCGAAGTAATGGGCAGAGCCGAATTAGACATTAAAGGTGGCGCCAGCATTCGCGTGGTAAGCTTTTCCCTAAGCGGTGGAGCTTCGGCGTATCTGAAACTTCAGGGTGGCTACAACAATAATCAGGGATGGAACCTAAGTGGCCAAACCAAGCTGAATTTCTATCTGCAAAATGCCAACATGAACTGTAATGATGCCAGCGTTCGCTTTCGTGACAAATGTGCGACGATCAAGTATCCATGTGGCCTTTTTAAATCGTGTCGAAAAGAGCTATGCGTACCCTTTCCCGATGGGTTCAATTTTAAAATCTGTAAGGACGTAGATACCTCTTTCCAATTGACTTCCCGATAACTAAACGTACCGATACCGTGAGATCGATTTATTTACTATTATCCATACTGGTGTGGCTGACCGGTGGCCTATCTATTGGAATGGCGCAGAACGAGCTAGAACCAAACCCATTAGTAGTTCTCCCTTCCCCCAAAGGCAATTATCTGATTGTTAGCTCAATGAATCCAACTACCAGCGACTCGTTGATGAAACTGAATACGGCTTACTTCCAAATTGAGCGGGTGGAGCTGACTCAGAAAACGATGCAACGAATTAAAGAGCGATCTGACCGGGTGGGGTCTGGCCCGGAATTGCCTCTACCTGAGATTGGGCGGCTACATCTACCAACCAGTACGACTGACCTACATCGAGTTGCAAGCAATGAGTTTATTGAGCTACTAAAAAGATCGACAAACCAATCGACAGATGAGCAGTTGGTAGCCTATCTGAAAACACATTCTTCTCCCGGCGCCTATGGACTATTGGGTGGCGAGATCGATTTACAGCCTCTACTGGGCAACGTTTACGTCGATACTGAAGCTAAACCCGGAATGGTGTATTTGTACCGTGCTATCCGGGTCGATAAAATGAACAACAAGACGCTTTGGGCACAGGGTATTACGGTGACGGGGGCAGAAAATGAAGAACTCCGGCAACTTCGGATAAAGACCGCCAGCGTTACCGGTTTCGACAGTCTCGTATCTGTAAAGTGGACCCTGCCCATCCGGCAATTTGAGCCACGCCCGGAGATACCAATGCCTGATACGTTCGATCCTAACGATCCGGCCTTCCGACGAGCTATTACGGTTCATTTCACGAATCCCCAAACTGTTCGAGCATCTGTTTGGCTCTACAACGGAACTACCTGGAAAAAAGCAGAGACGCTGCTTCCTAATCTAAACGAAGCGGGCGATACGTTGACCTTTTTCTGGCAAAAACCATGTGTGCCGGAGGAAGTGGTTCGGGTGTTTCTAGTACCACAGGATATAGTGGAGAATACGGGAACTCCTTCTGATACGGCTACCACAGTAGCTATCGGCAATGACAAAGTACGTCTGATTTACGGGGCCAAAGCACAGGATACCACTGATGCCATTCGGGTGAGCTGGGCCCAGTTACCAGTTAAGCCATATTATACGGGCATTGAGATAGCGCGCGATAATGGGTCCGACAGTACGTTCACTGTTGTCGCGCAGGTTACACCCTCCGACAGTGTTTTTTACGACTACTATGTCCGTCCCGGCGTTTCCTATACCTACCGGGTCCGTCCGTTGTTTATTCCGTTACAAGGATTAGCCCAACCCGTTGCGGCTGAAGCCTTCGCTACGGCAACAAAGTTTACGCGTCCACTACCTGTTAGCGATTTACAGGCTCAGCGAGAGGGAAAGCACATTCGCCTGACTTGGGAAGGAGTCGATAGTCCAAGCCTGTTCAGCTATTACGTATACAGGGGGACGTCACCGGATAAACTAGTGCGGGTGACCGGCACGCTAGGAAAAAATACGACCTATCTTGACAGCTCAAGCGTATTAAGTGGCCGGTTGGAATATTTCTATAGCGTGATGACGATGAGTCTGACGCAGGACACCAGCGATATGGCTCCAGCCGTTTCCATCCGCCCGCTACGTTCCATCGAAACAACGTATCCCAAAACCGTCGAAGCCACATTAATCGACAAAGAAGCATGGCTTAGCTGGAACGACGTTCGCACGGAAGACAACATCCTTACTGGCTTCATTATCCAGCGACGTAGTGAACCGAATGGTACGTTCCGACCATTAACCCAGACGGTACTAGACCAGCCTTCTTTTACTGATACGACGCTTCGCGAAGGTCAGACGGCATGGTACCGGGTAGCGGCTGTTACCGCTTTTGGCGATACTACCGTTTTTTCGGAGGCTACCGAACTAGCACTTCCCTTACCCGAACCTGATCCAGTCTTTACATTCTACGTCCGCAACACTACGTCTGGCGTCGAGGTTAGCTGGCCCGGCGTTGACGATGGTGAACGCGAGAAGTACGGTATTTACCGCCGGGAAGCAAACTCCGCTACGTTCACCAAAATCGGCGAAGCCAGTAACAAGGACACCCAATTTTTGGACACCCAGGTTCGGGGGGGTACCAAGTATGTATACTCTGTTACGTCCATCGAAGCGGCTAACCGCGAGAGCAAACGCGTAAAATCTCAGGCAATCGTCCGGGATTGATTCCATAGATTGATTTCATCACTGTAATGAAAAATATATACTCTCTTTTTCGCTGCTTACTACTGATCGTTGGCCTGTTACAAATCGCATCAGCGAGTTACGGCCGGGTTACGTTACCAGACAAAAAATCCATTAGTAGCCCAGTAGCCCCTGAGAAAGCAGCAGCCACTATTACTGGCCATCCAACCAGCAAAACTGTCTGCCCAGGCCAGCCCACTACGCTCAGTGTGACGGCAACAGGTACGGCCCTGACGTATCAATGGCGTAAAAACAACACGAACCTCGTTGGCGCCACTGCTGCGACCTACACTATTGCCAACGTATTGCCTGAAGATGCGGGCAGTTACGACGTAGTAGTAGGTAGTTCTACCGGCCCGGCAACCAGTAATCCGGCTGTTCTGACTGTTCGCCCCTATACATTGATTCCAACGCCACCGGTTGGGCAAACGGCCAATGTGGGCAGTCCAGTCACTTTTTCGGCAGTAGCGACGGGCGATATTACCGGCTACCAATGGCTCAAAAACGATACGGCTATTCCGGGGGCTACTACTACAATATTTACGATTCCTAGCGTCGCAACTAGCGATGCAGGTTCCTACACAATACGTGTATTTGCTCCTTGTGGTGCTCAGACTGCCATGCCAGTCAATCTGGTTGTCAACGGATCGGGTCCATCTTCGCCGATCACGATTACGGAGCATCCTACATCACAAACCGGCTGTACGGGTGGTTCGATTACGTTTAGGGTTGTGGCAACAGGCAATAATATAACGAGCATTCGGTGGCGGAAAAATGGAACGATAATACCCGGTCTGGCTAGTGGAGCAGCCTATACAATAGCCCCGCTCAGCAGTGCTGACGAGGGTGAGTATGACGCCGTGTTAACCAATGCTGGTGGCTCTGTAACTAGTAATAAAGCTACATTAACGGTCCGGTCGTCGGCAACAATTACCAGTCATCCTACTGGGCAAACTGTTTGCGCGGGCAATTCGGCAACTTTTTCAGTAGCCGTCTCAGGAAGTGTTATTGGCTATCAATGGCGCAAAGACGGGAGCGATATTCCGGGGGCCACCAATGCAACATATACAGTTTCCAGCGCTTCCATAGCTGACAGAGGGCAGTATGACGTACGCGTGAACACTGCCTGTGGCTCTATCACCAGTAACCCCGCTACGTTGGTGTTTGTGTCAGGACTCACGGTGCTTGCGACGCCTTCGTCACAAACAGCTTGTACAGGGGGAGCAGCTACATTTGGTGTAGCCGTGGCAGGAAGCGATGTAACGGGCTATCAGTGGCGCAAAAATGGTACCGCAATACCCGGCGCTACCAATCCCTCCTTCGCGCTGGCCAATGCTACGAGTAACGACGCTGGCGAGTATGACATATTGGTCAGTAATTTCTGTGGTGTTAAGGCTAGTAACAAATCTATTTTAAGTGTTTCTCCACCGCTTCAATTAGCCATGTCTACAACGCCGGTTTCCTGTTTTCAGGGTGCCAATGGGCAAGCAGGTGTAACGGTTAGTGGTGGATCAGGCAATTATACGTATCGCTGGAATACGGGTGCCACTACGTCTACTTTATCAGGGATTTCTGCCGGGACGTATTCGGTGACGGTTACTGATGGAGCAGGCTGTTCGAACAGTGCTAACGTAACGGTTAATCAGCCTACGCAACTGGTATTAACCGCTATGCCTACGGCTGTTAAATGTTTTGGTGGTAACGATGGCAGTGCCACAGCGTCGGCTACAGGAGGAACGAGCCCTTACAACTATCGCTGGACTACCGGCGCTACTACGGCTACCTTGTCAGGGATTGTTGCCGGAACGTATTCTGTAACCGTTACCGATGCCAATGGTTGTCAACAGACCCAAACGGTACAAATCAATCAGCCTGCTCAACTCATAGTGAGCACTAATCCTACTGCGGTTAAGTGTTTTGGCGGGAATGATGGTCAGATAACCACTAACGTATCAGGCGGTACCGGCCCTTATAGTTTTAGCTGGAATACCGGAACTACATCGTCTGTCTTGACTGGCATTACGGCCGGAACGTATCAGGTAACCATTACCGATGCCAATGGTTGTCGACAAACGGCTACGGCACAGGTGAATCAGCCCGCTACGTTGCTAACCCTTACTACGTCTGTTACGGCAGTAAAATGTTTTAATAACCGCGATGGGATTGCCTCTGTAACGGCGTCAGGCGGTGGAACCTCCTATAATTACCAATGGAGCAATGGTGCCAATACACCATCCATTTCTGGACTGGCCGCAGGGACGTATTCCGTACAGGTGACCGACAACAACGGTTGTGTCAAATCGGCCAGCGTCGATATTTCGCAACCTACTTTACTATCATTGGCTACCTCTACTACAGCCGTCAAGTGTTTTAGTGGTAACGATGGAAGTGCCACCGTTTCGGCTAGTGGTAGCGTGGGTAACTACACCTACGCTTGGAATACGGGGGCTACTACGTCCACGATCAATAGCCTCACGGCGGGTAATTATTCGGTGCAGGTGACCGATGCCAATGGCTGTCAGCAAACCCGGTCTGTTGATATTACCCAACCCACTCGTCTGGTGCTAACGCTACAGAAAAGCAATGTTAAATGCTTCAGTGGTAACGACGGTCAGGTAACCTCCTCAGCATCCGGTGGTGTTGGCAATTACGCTTATACCTGGAATACAGGTGCCACCACGCCTAATCTGACAGGATTAATAACAGGAACGTATCAACTGACCATCACCGATGCCAACGGATGCCAGCAAACAAGCCCTATACAAGTTGATCAACCTGCTACGTTACTGACGCTGACTACAGCGAATACGCCAGCTCGTTGCTTTAGCAACCGTGATGGGTTAGCCTCTGTAACGGCGTCAGGCGGTGGAACCTCCTACAATTACCAATGGAGCAATGGTGCCAATACACCATCCATTTCTGGCCTATCAGCAGGAACCTACTCAATACAGGTGACCGACAACAACGGTTGTGTCAAATCGGCCAGCGTCGATATTTCGCAACCTACTTTACTATCATTGGCT
>NZ_BAAHBF010000002.1:0-643124 GCF_054776875.1 Spirosoma daeguense | reverse complement strand
TCAATAGCCTCACGGCGGGTAATTATTCGGTGCAGGTGACCGATGCCAATGGCTGTCAGCAAACCCGGTCTGTTGATGTTACACAACCCACCCGTGTGTTGCTATCGTTACAAAAAGACGATGTCAAATGTTTTGGTGGGAATGATGGTAAAGTGACACCTATCCCAACGGGTGGAGTGGGCAATTACACGTATAGCTGGAGCACAGGTGCTACGTCGCCCACGTTGACTGGGCTGATAACAGGAACGTATCAACTGACTATCGCCGATGGTAACAGTTGTCAGCAAACGGCTAGTATTCAGGTCGATCAGCCAACTATTGTTATTCTTGGCATCAGCAGTACAGCCGCCAAATGTTTTCAGAGTCCCGACGGTGTTGCTTCGGTTACAGCTACCGGCGGTGTAGGCAACTATACGTATCGCTGGAGTAACGGAGCTACTAACGCCATTGCAAATAATATTACTGCCGGTACGTATTCGGTCGATGTTTCAGATGCCAACGGATGTACCAAAACCGCCAGTACTGAGGTTACACAGCCCGTCGCTATTGTTCTCACCACCAAAAATACAGCCGCTAAATGTTTCAACAGTAGCGACGGTGTTGCTTCGGTTACAGCTACCGGCGGTGTAGGCAACTATACGTATCGCTGGAGTACAGGTGCGACAACGCCGGATATATCCAGCATTAAAGCGGGAACGTATCAGATTGCTGTTACTGATGCCAATAGTTGTGTGAGAACCGCCAGTGTCGACATTGCCCAACCTACCCAACTAATGCTTGCCCTGAGCAGTACCGCCGTTAAATGCTTTGGCGGCAATACCGGCACAGCTACGGTTTTGGCAAGCGGCAGCGTAGGAAACTACAAATATAGCTGGAATACCGGGGCCACTACGGCTGCTATTACCAGCCTGACGGTCGGTAATTATCAGGTAAGTGTGACCGATAGTAACAATTGTCAACAGCCAGGCACTGTCGAAGTAAAGCAGCCTACGCAGCTTTTGTTTACCCTCGAAAAAGAGAACGTAAAGTGTTTTGGTGGTAGCGATGGCAAAATTACTCTCTCGGCAACGGGTGGTGTAGGCAGCTATCAGGTTCTTTCGAATGGCAACACAACCGCCTTCTCCGGTGGTGGGCAACACGTAGTAACAGGTCTGCTCCCAGCTTCTTACCAACTAATTGTTACTGACGCCAATGCCTGTCAGACAACGGCGCAAACGGCTCTGATCGAACAACCGAAGCAGGCAGTAGCCGTAACTCTTGTCAAAGTGACAGACCCACGCGGGTTTGGACTGACAGATGGTTCGATCAGCGTTGCCATTGCAGGAGGTACACCTCAATACCAAACCAGCTGGAAAAATGGAACTGGAACTACCATCGGCGCAGGGCAATCGACAAACAGTGGAGCCGCCAACGAACTGACGCAACTTGGCGACGAAACGTATACCATCACCATTCAGGATGCTAACTATAGTCTGGCGACGCAGAAAGAAGGTTGTATGGCCACACTTACCCAAAAACTCACCCAGCCTCCTAAGCTAACCCTTGTTCTGAAAACAGCCCAGCCAGTTTCCTGTTTCGGACGGAAAGATGCACAAATTCAGGCAACGGCTGAAGGTGGTGTACCGATGAGTACAACAGATAAGTATAGTTTTAAATGGCTACAGCAAGTTGGCGGTACGTATTCGACACTCAACATTGTTGGTTCAACTATTCAAAGCTTACCCGCCGGGAATTACCGCTGTATCGTAACCGATAAAAACGACATCACCCAGCAAACTGATTTGCAAATTACCGAACCAGCCAAGTTGATTGCCAGTACGTCGGGGGTTACCAATAATTTGTGTTATAACGACCAGAAAGGCACTGCCGCCGTTCAAATGCAGGGTGGTACCTCGCCTTACCGGGTCGACTGGAGCAATGGCGCATCAGGGGCTTCGCTCAGTAGCCTGAAATCGGGGCGGTATCTGGCCATTGTCAGCGATCAGAATGGTTGTTCGGCTGAAGTGTCGGTTCGGATTCAGGAACCAACGCAACTGGACGTATCAGTTCTCAAAAAGCAGAACCCAACCTGTGATACTAAGTGCGACGGACTTATTCAGACATCGGCAAAAGGGGGCGTAGCACCGTATACGTTTAGCTGGAATACTGGCCAGTCTGGTACGTCGCTGGCAAACCTTTGCGGAGGCTCCTATACGTTGACTGTGCGGGATGCCAACGGTTGTCAGGTAGCGGCTCCGGCAATTGAACTCATCAAGCCTGCTTCTAAAACGTTGACTGTATCGTCTGACCGCACGATCTGCGAAGGTCAAACGCTGCAATTCGATGCCACCCAGCCCGGTACGAACACCTACAAATGGACATTGCCTGCTGGTACTACGTCCGATAATCCGCAACAAACCATCTCGCAGGCTGGTCAATACGTTGTTACGGTTACCGATAGTGTAGGCTGTTCGGCTCAGAACGCGTTTACGGTACGTAGTGCTCCCATGAATTCCCAATTACTGTTTCTTATTGCCAGTCAAGGGTTTGTCAACGATACGATTGTGGTTGTCAATGTCAGTTCAGGTGGCCCTCAATTCGAGTGGCTGGTACCGGCTTCGGCTCGCGTGATTAGCAAAACGGCTACACGTCTGATATTTATTTGCTCACAGGCTGGCGCGTATAGAGTGGGCCTTCGAGGCTCCAACGGCACGTGTGAAGCCGAAGTTTACAAGACAATCACGATCAAACCATCGGGAGGTCGTCGGGCGGCTACCGTTGAAGAACCAACGGCTACCCTTATGGTTGTGTATCCGAATCCCACGTCCGGGCAGTTCCGGGTTCAGGTAGATTTTGGCATACTTACCACGGCCAGCCTATCGGTTGTTGATATCCGATCCGGTCAGTTTATCCATACAATCCAACTTACCGGACAGTCGAGTTATGAGCAGTTGGTCGATCTTCCCGGCTTATCTACAGGCACTTACATTGTTCAGATTGCCACAAGCACCCAGCAACTTACTAAACGCATTCTCGTTACCCGCTAGATTCTGATATTATGAAATCAATTATAGGCTTATGGCTTCTGGGCCTGGCCAGTTTCGCCAGTATTGCCTGCTATCGGGAGGTAAGTGTGCCCGTTAAAACTGATTTTTCGGTGAAAGCGGTGAATGATAATTTTACCCCTCCCGCATCACTGGAGATTACAAACCTCTCAACGGGAGCCGATACGTATCAGTGGACCTTTCAGGGAGCAACACCCGCTACGTCGGCCGAGAAAACGCCCGCTACGATCAAATACACCACCAGCGGTACGTATACAATTAAACTGGTTGCGTCTAATGTAGATGGCGAACAGGCCACAAAGGAGCTAACGGTTAAGATTGGTGAAAAACTGGCGCCCGTGTTTCAGGTGGAGGTTGTCGATAATCTCTATCCGCCCGCTACGTTGAAAATGAAAAACCTATCGACTGGGGGAGACCGACTGGAATGGACGTTTGAAGGTGGAACACCTGCTACGTCGACCGAGGCTAATCCAAGTGTGGTATTTGCAACGCCCGGTCCGCATAAAGTATCACTCAAATTGTTCTATGGTACATTCTCTCAGCAGAAAGACACCACTATTGTTATTGATAAAGCGCTGGCTCCGGCATTCAATTACCAGTTAGCACCCGAAGATTATGATGAGGAAGCCCCGCTGACGTTGACTACTCAAAATCAGACCGTTGGCGGTGTGTCATACACCTGGTCAGCAGAGGGCGGCAACGTAGCAACTCCTACCGGCAAGGAAACGTCCATTACGTTCCAGAAAGAAGGTACGTATACGATTAAACTTGACGCCAGCAATTCAAAAACAAATCAGTCGGTAACTCGAACGATTGTGGTAAAACCCAACCGTAACCTCTACGTACTGACTGACGTAAAACTGGGAATCAATTCGGCACAGAAAGATGTAGGTTGCTTCCTGTCGACCTCACAGAACAAAGTCTTTAAATCCAGCGACGTATTAACGGCGAAAGAAGGTGCTGCTATCGATGTTGTCTTTTTCGGTCTGAATCCGTCGTTCACGTATAACCGATTCGTCTCGCCTGCGGATGCCGGAAGCCTGATCTTCGATAATATTCCCGGTGCACAGGCAGTTCGTTTCGTGAACGTAATAGAAAACTGCCAGACCTGCTCTACGGTGACCGACGCGCAGTTTGCTCAGATTAATGACGATTCCTTACTGAAAACGCTGACTATTCCGGAGCAGGGTGAAACCGTTGGATTTTCGGACAAGAAAGTGCCACGTCTAATCCTGTTTCAAACCCAGAATGGACGTAAAGGAATTATTCAAATCACCCGTTTCGTCGGTGCTGGCGAGTCATCGTATATTCTCTGCACCATTAAAGTAATGAAAGAATCCCGCTAGACTGTCAGGAAACAAAAAGCGCTAAGGGGTATAGCATTTTACTACGTATCATAGCGTAAAATGCTATACCCCTTAGCGCTTTTTGTTTTAAATCATGAATACAGATTCAAAAGTCGGCTAACTGTACCCGTGGCAAATTTTCCACTAAACCTCTGAAAACTAACCTATAACCAATCGACTTCTATATTAAAACTTCACATATCTGCCGGAACTGTACGTAGAAAGTTCGCTATATCTATTACAAGGTGGTACTTTCGCAACAAAATTGCGGAAACGCAGGCACGGCGATACCTAGTAAACTCGCTTTTACCATCTATTTGCCGTATTTATATCCGCGACAACACCTTTGATTGTCAATCCAATTTATTTGTATGCAACTTCTTGACGGTAAACTTCTTTCTTCCCAAATCAAACTGGAAATAGCGGCCGAGGTTACACAGATACGTGAACAGGGTGGTAAAATTCCGCATCTGGTCGCCATTCTGGTTGGCACGAACGGAGCGTCCGAAACCTACGTAGCATCGAAAATGAAAAACTGCGAAGAGGTCGGTATGCACTCTACGTTAATTCGTTTCGACCCTTCTGTTACTGAAGACGAATTGTTGAATAAAGTACGTGAGGTAAACGAAAACCCCGATATGGATGGCCTCATCGTACAGCTTCCCCTCCCCGATCATATCAACCCCGACCGGGTGATGGAAACCATTAGTCCAGCTAAAGACGTAGACGGATTCCATCCAATCAATATTGGGCGTATGGCCAAAGGACTTCCTGCCTACGTATCAGCTACTCCACAGGGCGTACTGGAAATGATTAAACGCTACGGTATCGAAACGTCAGGCAAACACTGTGTAGTGGTTGGGCGAAGCCAGATTGTAGGGTTACCTATGTCGATTCTGATGCAACGTAATACCTATCCGGGCAATTGCACCGTTACGCTTACGCACAGCCGGACAAAAAATCTGGCTGAAATCTGTAAGACCGCCGATATTCTGGTGGCAGCACTGGGCAAACCCGAATTTGTAACCGCCGATATGGTTAAAGAAGGTGCCGTTGTGATCGATGTTGGTCTGGAACGTGTTCCTGATGCCAGCAAGAAAAGTGGTTTCTCACTCAAGGGCGACGTGAAATTTGACGAAGTAGCCCCTAAAACCAGCTTTATTACACCGGTTCCGGGTGGCGTTGGCCTGATGACGATCTGTTCGCTGATGCAAAATACACTGAAAGCCGCGCGTGGCGAAGTGTTCTAGTCGTATAGATAGTTTGTCAGGTGCTTCGCCTGCAGGAAGCCGGGTGTTTTATGGCAGTATTTTGTCATCAAAACACCCGGCTTTCGTTTGGTATCAATTATACCCTACTCCCTCGATACGGATACAGCTTACCTCAGTTCGGATACGTTTATTTTTTGTCGGCCACTCAATTTTGCATTGCTAAAAACAATGTAAAATTGAGTGGCCGACAGTATTTCAGGTAAAGTAATCATTATCACCGGCGCTAGTAGCGGCATTGGTTTGGGGTCGCTCCCAGTTGGAATTCAGGGCTGCTTTTAATTAAATTGATACTGTAGAATGAATAACGAGAGATCTATTTCACTCTATAGTATCAATCCTACGGTATTCATTTTTTGACAAGCAACGCTACGTTCTCTACGTGATGCGTATGCGGAAACATATCGACTGGCTGCACATCGGCGACCCGATACCCTTCATCAAAGATAGCCAAATCACGCGCCTGTGTAGCGGTGTTACAACTTACATAAACGATACGTTCGGGAGCCGCTTTGAGCAACTGACGAGTTACGGCTTCGTCCATACCTGCTCGCGGTGGGTCGGTAATTACTACGTCGGGGCGGCCGTGTTGATCGAAAAAGCTATCGGTTAAAATGTTACGCATATCGCCGGCAAAGAACTGTGCATTGGTTATGCCGTTCACCTGCGCGTTTACTCGCGCATCGGCAACCGAGGCTTCAACATATTCAACGCCAATGACTTCACGCGCCTGTCGAGCTACAAAAAGCGCAATGGTGCCCGTACCGGTATAGAGGTCATAGACCCGTTCGTTACCCGTCAGCCCTGCCCAGTCACGCGTTACTTTATAGAGTGTATATGCCTGTTGGGCATTGGTCTGGTAAAACGATTTGGGGCCAATTCGAAACGTGAGCGGAGGATGCCCGCCACCAGTTTCCATCTGTTCTTCAATGTAAGTTTTACCTCCCCAGTTTATTACCTGCTGATCCTGATAGCTGTCATTTTTCTTTGTGTTCAGGATATAATTGAGCGACGTAATCTGTGGAAACAACTCCTGTACATGACGTAGTAAGCCGTTGAGCAGATATGGATTGTCCTGCGCCACCTGCACCGTTACCATAAGTTGCTGCGTCGTTTCGGCTGTCCGGATAATAAGTGTTCGCAGGAAACCTGTATGCTGTTTCAGGTTATACAACGTCATATCATGCTGAAACACGTAGTCATTGATAGCCTGCCGAATGGCGTTCGATGGATCGGGCTGGAGGTAGCAATGCTCAATGGGTAGCACTTTATCGAACCGACCCGGCACATGAAAGCCCACTGCTCGCTGGTCCATCGGCGCATCGGTACGTACTTCAGCTTGTGTGAGCCAGCGCCCTTCGGCACAGGTAAATTCAAGCTTGTTCCGGTAATATTGAGTAGGTTGGGCGGCCAGAATTGGACGGATGGGTGGCAGTTCAACTTTACCAATACGTGTCAGATGATCGACTACCTGCTGGTGCTTGAAATTCAGTTGTTCATTATAGCTGATATGCTGCCATTTACACCCCCCGCACGTACCAAAATGCTGGCAGAATGGTTCGGCACGTACCGGCGACCATTCATGCACGTGTTCAGCAACAGATTCGCGGTATTGTTTTTTACGATTAGTGATACGTAGGTCAACCAGATCGCCCGGTGCTACGCCCGGCCCCCCGGTGGGATTATCAACAAAAATCACTCCTTCGTCAGTACGAACAAGACACTTTCCTTCAGCAGCAACCGCATCAATTCGAACGCGTTCTAACCGTTCGGGCACTCTATTACTTCTCCTACGCATACATCTTAAAATAATACTGATACGTTAACCCCAATCCTCAACTGTATTGGCTAACGTATCAGTCGGTCTTCTGAGCTTTTCGTTCCTCGGCCACGTCATAAATAGCCGTTGATTTCTGCTCTCGGTTTTATAATTGTTTTCTGATAGCACAAATCTACAACACTTATAGCTCTTGACCGAGAGTCGATTTATAAGCCCGAAGTATTCCGGGAATCTAGTGCCTAGAAAGCATAACTTCATCAAAGCCAATAAACACCTATCTGGTATACCCTCCGCTACCGAAGTAGTTGAAAAAGGTTATGACGTAGCGAAGACGGATGCCAAACTGCTGGAAAAGATCGAAGAACTTACACTATATAGTATTCAATTGGAGAAAGAGAACAAGGGACAAAAATCTGAAATCCAGTTGTTAAAAGACAAGATGGCTCAACTCGAAATCCTAATGAAACAGGTGTTAGAAAAAAAGTAGATCCAATAACAAATTTGGCACAAGCCCACCCTTAATCCCGGTGGGCTTTTTTTAATGCTTCCCGGAGCAAATAGACGTCTACCATTAAAGCTCATTTTTACCCACTCCAGACTAGATTTCAGCCCGCTTCAAGTAGATAATTTATCAGTCGGTATACTCCTGTTTCTACATTTGATTCATGATTTTAACCTTATCAGACAACTATGAAACGGCTGTATTTTCTTGCATTTCCTCTCACCTTAACACAGGTAGCATTTGCCCAAACCAATTATGTTGAAAGAGTAGCAAACGCTACTACACCGGCTAACTATAATACGTTGGTAGGGTCAAACGCAGGTAATACTGCAATGACAGGGAATTTCAATTCAATGTTTGGTAGTAATGCGGGAGCAAGTAGCTCA
The DNA here is from genome assembly GCF_054776875.1 of Spirosoma daeguense. NCBI lineage: Bacteria > Pseudomonadati > Bacteroidota > Cytophagia > Cytophagales > Cytophagaceae > Spirosoma > Spirosoma daeguense. The sequence continues at coordinate 634,798 of NZ_BAAHBF010000002.1, read as the reverse complement.
TCAGGTATCAGTAATACCTTTATGGGCTATCTTGCAGGAGCGTTTAATTCAAGTGGTAGTTATAACACCTTCATTGGTAAAGAGGCCGGCCGGGCTAACCAAACGGGTGGCAGCAATACCTTTCTAGGCAACGAAGCGGGTGAGGATAATACAACGGGAAGTAATAACGTCTTTATTGGCACTCTGGCTGGATTGCAGAATACGACAGGGGGTAGTAACACGTTCTTAGGAACTAATGCCGGACAATTCAACACTACCGGAAAGGACAATGTGTTTTTGGGCCGATCAGCCGGTCATCAAACTACTACCGGTGTGAGTAATGTATTTATAGGTTTTCAGGCAGGCTATAACAATATTACCGCCGGGGCCAACGTGTTTGTGGGGCATCAGGCAGGTTATAACAACAAGACAGGAATCGGTAATATGTTTCTGGGCCAGCAGGCGGGTGCCAACAGTAATGGTTCCTACAATCTGTTTCTGGGAAATGGTGCTGGGGCTGGTAACACTAGTGGCGAAGGTAACACCTCCGTCGGGGATGGCTCGTTCCTCAATAGCACCAGCGGAGGGGAGAATACAGCTGTTGGTCGATACGCAGGTATCAATAATACAACAGGCTCCAAGAATACCTTTATCGGCGTAGCCGCCACCAATCCGCCCGGCAGTGGCAACCTAACCAACTCAACCGCCATTGGGTATAACGCATCTGTAACTACCTCAAACGCCATGATTCTGGGTAATAATCAGGTCAATGTCGGTATTGGCAATACCGCTCCCAACAATAAACTGGAGATTACCAAAGGCGTTGCCAATCAATCGGGTTTGCGCCTTTCCAACCTCACCAGTTCATCACCTGCCAGTATGTATGGTCAGGTTAAATTTTTAACAGTTAATGATGCAGGTGATGTTGTATTAGGTACTACCACAGGGGTAGCTAGAGAAGGGGTGACAGAGTCTTTATGGCAGCAGAAAGGAGCCTTTTTGCAAAATAGTAAAGGGGAAGCCATAATTATTGGGGCTAACGTATCCAATACACCATCGGGTTACAAGCTCTACGTAGAAGAGGGTATTTTAACCGAAAAAGTGAAAGTAGCCGTTAAGAACACCTCGGAATGGAGTGATTACGTATTTGACAATACATATAAATTACAGGACTTGTCAGAGGTAGAAAAATTTATTCAGGCCAATAAGCATTTACCAGGCGTGCCGTCTGCAACTGAGGTGGTGAAGAAAGGCATCGACGTAGCGAAGATGGACGCCAAGCTGCTGGAAAAGATCGAAGAACTTACGTTATACAGTATTCAGTTAGAGAAATCAGATCAACTTAAACAGCATAAAATTCAGCATTTGGAGGACGAAATGTGTGAACTGAAATCTCTTGTTAAACAACTTCTGGAAAAGAAGTAAATTTATCCACTAATAGAAAAGCCCGAACCTGCTACGTTCGGGCTTTTTTTATGTTTCTTAATCAGGAATTTGGTTAGCTATTGTTGATAAAACATTCCGGATAGCCGCTCATTTTTATATGAGATTCCAACCCTTTTATGGTTTGTTCAATCTATGAGAAAAACGGGCAAGAATCTGCTCGGCCCAACGTTATCAGATTAAACTGAAAATAGCCCTGTTTGCCTTGACACGGAGCGGCTATTTTTTGCGTATTTTTGATTAAACAGTGATAAGATATGAGCGAACGTTTTACTGATGTTTTTCTCCCTTCCCCTTTTCCGGGCCTAATACAGGTGTAGAACAGTTCGTTAGCAGTACCATTTATTAAACGCTATTTTAAGGACTCTTTTTTCAGAGTTTCTTAATACCGAACTTTTCAGTGTATGAGGCAATTGTACCGGCCGTGGTGGTGGAGTTTAGTTTTAACGAGTTTTTTACTGGTTCTGAGTCCGTTGGCACTAGCAACGCATATTGTTGGGGGCGAACTGGAACTTCGTTATCTGGGCGCACAGGCTCGTTATTCCCATCGCATCAACCTAAACCTTTATTTCGACGATATTAACGGACAACCGGGTGCCAACGATGCATCGATTACTGTTGGGGTATTTTCGAAACGTACCAATACCCTCATTGGTTACGTACCACTTCAGCGAATCAGTGAGCAGTTTGTTGCGTATACAAATACGGTTTGTGCTAGCGGCAATGTCCGAACCCGCCTGATTAAATACAGCAACGATTTAACGCTGGAAGCAAACCAATTTAATGACCCCGCTGGCTATTACATTTCATGGGAGCGTTGTTGCCGAAACGGTACTATTGTTAATATTCAGGACCCAGGGGCAGCCGGTTCAACGTTTTATCTCGAATTTCCAGCGATTCAGAACGGAACAACGCGATTCAATAATTCATCGCCCGTATTTGCCATCCCCAAAGGCGACTACGCCTGTGTCGGTCAGCCATTTACCCTCGATTTTAGTGCAACAGACCCCGATGGCGATAGTCTTTCTTACGTCATGGTTACGCCTTACAATGGTTTCAGTACGGCCGGATTTCCAAACCCCGGCGCCCTGAATCAGCCAGTCAATCCCGTTTTCTACGCCGGTCCTTATCCGGGCATCCGCTGGAATAACGGTATTTCGGTCTCCAATCAAATTCCCGGAACCGATCCGCTACGTGTGAATTCAAAAACCGGCTTGCTCAGTGTAACACCAAATCGGCAGGGTTTATATGTGTTTTCGGTGGAAGTAACGGAATATCGTGAGGGTAAAATAATCGGCCGTGTTCGTCGCGATTTTCAGGTATTGGTTATTGAATGTCCACGTAACGACGCACCTCAATTGTTGTTCCGACCGGCCGGCCAATCCGCCTTTTATAAAGAGGGTAACGTATTAACTATTGCAGAAAAAGATACGAACTGTCTGAATCTTTATATTACCGACATCAACCCAAACCAACGTATCACCATTATCAATATGAGTGGTTCGCTACCCGGTCTGACCGTGGCCCCTACCGACCTCTTTACCCGCACGGCTCGCGATACGTTACAAACTCGTTTTTGTTTCGGACGATGTGTAGGTGGTAATGGTAGCCCCATTACGCTGATGATCCGGGCTACAGACGATGGTTGTCCACAAGGGCTCAGCGATACGCTTACAATTCGATTAAATATTATCCCATCCGATAACAACAAACCGGCTGCCAGTACGAATCTACCGAATAATAAGGCTACGGTGAATGTCGGCTCACCGTTATCCTTTACAGCCTTTGGCAATGATATCGATAACGACAATATCACCATTCAGGCCGTAGGTCGCGGGTTTACTCTTGCACAGGCCGGCATGACGTTTGGTTCGGCGTCGGGTGTAGGCAAAGTTTCGCAACCGTTCATTTGGAAACCAACCTGTGTTACGGCTACTCAAACCGAATACATAGTCGATTTTATCGTAACCGATACACGCTGTAGTCGCAATTTGCGCGATACAGTTACAGTTAATTTAACGGCGATAGGCATACCGAGTCAACCGCCCAATATCCGAACTACGTTGAATCAGCCGGTGGTTGAACTGATTGTTGGGCCGGGCGAATCGGGCGGACAAGCTATTTTCGACGTAATCGGCAACGACCCCGACCGCGATACGTTACGTATGACGGGCGTAGGTAAAGGGTTCGACATGAAAGTGATGGGCATGGTTTTTACTGACAAAAACGGAATGCCAACGCTCCAGTCGCCTTTCTCTTGGAAACCAACCTGCGAGATGATGGCCGGAAAAACGGAAGCTACGTTTGTGGTCGATTTTATGGTCGATGACCGCTCGTGTCAACCGCAACATATTGCTACTACGTCTGTTACGTTCCACGTCAAAAACCCAACGGCCAACATTGAGATTAAGATTCCGAACGTATTTACGCCAAATGGCGACGGTTTCAACGATTACTTTGCGATCAGTGATTTCCCCGACAATTCATGCGATGAACAATTTGTATCCATCGACATTACAAACCGTTGGGGGCAATCGGTTTATAAATCGAACGATCCAAAATTCCGTTGGTATGGCACCGATGCTTCTGTCGGTACGTATTATTACCTCCTGCAAACAACAAAGCGGACGTTAAAAGGCCCGCTCACACTTATCCGATAATACCTACAATCAACTGCATAAAAAAACAAGCTCCCGAAACGTATTGAGTTTTCGGGAGCTTGTTTTTTATGCGGCTGTTACGTTCCGATCATTTAGAACTGGGAACTAAGGCTGGCTTTTACTAAGCGAATCTTTCTTGGGAGCAGGTGGCCGGAAACCGCCAACTTCTTTCTGCATATCTTCTTTTTTCGACTGATACAGAGTCCATTGCTCAGGCGTCAGAATAGGTTTCAGCCGATCTTCCTTTTCTTCATTCAGCATCAGCATCATATCCTGAATTTGCTTACGGGTTTCGGGCGTCGGCTTTCCGCCAGTGGAACCAACAATATCCTTAATAGCGTCCTGTTGCTGGCTGGCGTATTCGTTATTCAGGTTCCTAACCGCTTTATGCTGTTCTTTTGTTAGCGACAGGTTTTCTTTCAGCCACTTGGTTTCTTTCTGCGCTATATCACCCGCAATGTTCGGAATGTTTGACCGGGGACTGCTCTGCATGGTGGGGTCCATTCCTCCGCCCATCCGGCGACCATACCCCCCGTAGCCCATGCCACCTCCCGGATAATACTGACTAAACGCCTGAAATGCAGGCAATAAAAATAAAGCAAGTAAACAAAACGTATTGATTCGAATCGATTTCATGGCGTCTGACTGGGCAGTATGATTGCTGAACGTATGAACTACAAAGTTACACACAAACCTCATTCGCCCGAAGCGAATTTGAACCCGAAATGTTTCTCCATAACCCATCGTTAAATCAAACTTTTCGGCAATACAGACCGTTAGCTGAGTATATGGAAACGCTCGAAAAAATACGAAAAGCGTACACGGAATACGTACTCGAACATGGGAAACAACCCGTCACAGTTTTCCAGTTTGCTAAGAAATTAAAAATTTCCGAAGCTGATTTCTACTCGCACTATACGTCCTTCGATGCTATTGAAGCCGATATCTGGCTCACGTTTTTCGAAGAAGCGAAACAGACCGTCGAAACGGACCCAACCTCACAAAACTATTCGGTTCGGGAGAAGTTACTGGCATTCTATTATACCTGGATCGAGTTACTAAAAGCCCAGCGCAGTTTTGCCGTTTACAGTTTTGGCAACCTGAAAAGTTTAGGGCATGGGGCACGGAGCGTGGGGCGTCATGGAGAATGGCGTTCTATTCAAAACTCACAGATATTCAGGCCATTTAAAGAGTCTTTTTACGATTATGCCCGCGATTTATTGGCCGAAGGTCGTGAAAGTAAGGAAGTGGAGCCACGACCGTTTATCACCGATCGCTACCCGGATGCACTCTGGGGGCAAACGCTTTACCTACTTGATTTCTGGGTGCGCGACGTGAGTAAAAATTTCGAAAAGACGGATTCAGCTATCGAAAAATCGGTCAATACCGCATTCGATCTTATCGGTCGTTCACCACTGGATACCCTGTTCGACTTCGCTAAGTTTATGTACCAGAATAAATGAGTGAATGAGTGAAAGTGCGAATTAATTTCTCGCGTCAACCTTTCGCTCATTCGCACTTTCACTCTTTGAAAATGAAAACGCAAACATCCGTTCCGACCAGCAAAGTTGCCCGTGCCAGCCAGTTTGTGAAGGCGGGGGTAAAAGTTGGAGGAAATTATATAAAACATTATAGCAAAAAACTCATCGACCCCGAGTTGTCGAAGGAGGAACTGCATAAAGACAATGCTGCGGATATCTACGATGCCCTGAGCGAACTGAAAGGCTCGGCCCTGAAAATGGCGCAGATGCTGAGTATGGACCGGGGAATGTTGCCCGTTGCGTATACCGACAAGTTTACGATGGCGCAATATTCGGCACCACCACTTTCCGGCCCGCTCGTTGTCAAAACATTTAAGACGTATTTTGGAAAATCACCCGCACAACTATTCGACAAATTCGACATGGATGCGGTCAATGCCGCCAGTATTGGCCAGGTGCATCAGGCGTGGAAAGATGGCAAAAAACTGGCTGTAAAAGTACAATATCCGGGTGTTGCCGACGCTGTTAGCTCTGATCTGAAAATAGCGAAACCGCTGGCGGTCCGGCTGCTCAACCTTAACGAACGTGATATCGATCGGTATATGGGCGAGGTGGAATCAAAGCTACTGGAAGAGACTGATTATGAGCTTGAACTTCGGCGATCTATCGAGATTTCAAAAGCCTGCGCCCATCTAAAAAATCTCGTTTTCCCGAATTACTACCCAGAATATTCTGCAAAACGGATTCTGACTATGGACTGGCTCGATGGGCTTCACTTGAAAGAGTTTTTGAAAACGAACCCATCGCAGGAAGTACGTAACCAGATTGGGCAGGCACTTTGGGATTTCTATGACCTTCAGATGCATACGCTACGTCAGGTACATGCCGATCCGCATCCCGGAAATTTCCTGATGCGACTCGATGGCACAATGGGCGTCATTGATTTCGGCTGTGTGAAGGTGATACCGGATTTCTATTACGAAAACTACTTCCGCCCGCTAAATCCCGATACGTTAGACGATCCTAAATTGACAGAAGAAGTTTTTACGAATCTGGAGTTTCTAAACGACACAGACACCCCTCAGGAACGGGAATTTTTCACATCCCTGTTCAAGGAAATGACACTGATGCTGTCGGAGCCATTCCGGGTAGATGCGTTCGACTTTGGCAATGATAACTATTTCAGCAAACTGTACGCTTTTGCCGAAGGTCTGTCGAAAATTCCAGAGATAAAAAATGCGAAAGTTGGCCGTGGTTCGCAGGAAGGGTTGTACGTTAACCGGACGTATTATGGGCTCTATGCCATGCTCAATGAATTGAAAGCTAACGTAGTAACAACTAAACCAGAGTGGTTACGCTCCAAAAAGCTGGTTGCCTAACGTAGCAGCTATCACACGGCGGAGAGAATGTCCGCGTTACGTCATATTGTAACGCGGACATTCTCTCCGCCGTGTTTTGTCAATATCAATACGTTTACGACAACGGTTGAGGTGGTGTTCCGGCGGGTCTCGAATTGTCGTGCGGTAATGGAACAAACTCTTTATCATCGTTGGGAGGTAACGCAATCCGGCCAGCCTCCCAATCGGCTTTGGCTTCTTCAATACGTTCCTTACGCGACGAAACGAAATTCCACCAGATAAACCGCTCGCCCAATGGTTCGCCACCCAGCAGCATAATCGTTGCCACTTCTAAAGCCGTTAGTACAGGATCGATTCCCGGCGTAAAAACGAGCAGTTGCCCAGCGCCATACCGATTTCCGTTTACCTCTACAGTTCCTTTTGCCACGTATGCACCACGTTCGGGATAGCCCACAGGCAAGCCAAAACGAGTGCCCGCTTGCAACACAACATGCGCATAGAACAAGGGTGAATGCGTTTTCACCTCATTCTGTAAGCCAAAAGCATCACCAGCAATCAACCGCATCCAGACACCTTTATCCGTAAATATGGGCAGTTCATGCGGCTGGTAGTTATCAAATGTTGGCAATGATTCTTCGTCTGCTTCGGGCAAGGCTACCCACGTCTGAATCATCTCCAGCGAACCACCTGCCAACGTAGCAGGATCTTCAAACCGTTCAGAATGTGCAATTCCCCGACCGGCCGTCATCCAGTTTACTTCGCCGGGCCGGATAATCTGCTGTACGCCCAGACTATCTCGGTGCGTTACCTGTCCATCGAACAAATAACTCACCGTCGAGAGACCAATGTGTGGATGGGGCAATACGTCCATCTTAGGAGCTTGTTCGGGCGAAAAATTGACGGGACCTCCGTGATCCATAAAAATAAATGGACCCAACATCCGACGAAGGCGATACGGCAGAATCCGACGTACCGTGAACCCATTGCCCAACGAGGCCGGACGTGCATCAATCACTATATCTAGCATAAACGGAAAAGTTTCTACGTTGATAATCAGAGAATAAAAATGCTACGTAGCAAGTTAGCGTTCGGCAGACTGATAAATCTGTTCCACGATTTGCTGCAGCATGGCACCCTGTTCGGCAGTACAAACGTTTGATGGTTTTCCTGAGCAGGCGTCCAGAAAAGCGGCTGTATTTTTCAGTTGGATGTCGGTTTCCTCCAGAAAAGGAAAGCGAATATCTGCCAACTCTCCTGCCACTTCGGTATGTAGCGTAAAAGGAAACAACGTAGCACCACCTTTACTGCCAAATAGTTCCAGATTCCGTTTTTTTTCGTCCTGCATGTTCAGCGCAAACGATGCCGAAAGCATGATCGACGCTTTGTTCGGAAACGAAAGATAAGCTGTAGCCCCATCTTCAACCTCAAAGGTAGCTGGATTCCAACTTCCCAATAAGCCTTTGCCACCCGCTTTACCGATAAAATCATACGTATTACCGACTACGTTCTCAGGCATTGCGTAATCGAGCGCGTGAAGTGCCAGATCAAGTACGTGTACACCCAAATCGATTAAAGCACCCCCACCCTGCATGGTCTTATCGGTAAAATAACCCCATCCCGGAATACCCCGCCGACGCAGGAAATTAGCTTTAATATGGTAAATATCACCCAGTGAGCCATCGGTTTTTAAGCGCGTTAACAACGCCCATTCGCTAGTTTGCCGAAGCTGAAAATTATACGCCAGCGTTAAGCCTTTTTCAGCCGCCAGATCAGCCATTTCGCGAGCGTGTTGAGCCTGTATAGCGGGTGGTTTCTCGCAGAAAACATGGCAACCGTTCTCCAATGCTTCCATAGCCTGCGGGTAATGGAGGTTGTTGGGTGTGCAGATTACCACTACGTTAGGTGCGCATTGCTGGTACAATTCAGCCGTGTCGTTAAACGCATGAGGAATTTGGTGCTTATCGGCTAGTGCACGGGCTTTAGTGAGATCACGACCACATACGGCCACCACTTCGACCTGTTCAGAAAGTTGTTTAAGGGCTGGAATATGATTCGAATCGGCAATATTACCTCCGCCGATGATCGCTGCTTTATAGGTAGACATACCGTAAAGAAAGCAAAAAAAAGTTGACGATACGTATCGCTCTTGCGGATACCGGGATACAATTGTTTACTTGCAGTACTGATATGAAAATTTTACTTGCTCCCGATAAATTTAAAGGCTCACTGACAGCCTCTGAGGTATGCCAGGCTATGACTCGTGGTATTTTACAGGCCCAGCCAAAAGCCAATATCGTATCTGTTCCGATGGCCGACGGTGGCGAAGGCACAGCCGACGTACTGACTCATACAACCAATGGTCGCTGGTTGACGCTTTCGGTACAGGACCCGCTAGGTAGGCCAGTCGAAGCAGGGTACGGCATCTCTGGCGATGGCAAAACCGCCTTTATCGAAATGGCTCAGGCATCGGGATTGCGTTTGCTACGTTCGGCGGAATACGATCCATTTCAGACCACTACGTATGGAACGGGCGAATTGATTCGTCATGCCATTGAGCAGGGTGTGAGCCAGATTGTACTGGGCATTGGCGGTAGTGCAACCAACGATGCCGGAACGGGTATGGCGGCAGCGTTGGGTTGGCAATTTCTGGGCAAAGCTAATCAACCACTACGTCCATGTGGTGGTAATCTGCATCAAATTCAAACCATAATTCCGCCCGAAAATCGCTGGAAAGGAACCGTGAGTGTTGCTTGCGACGTAACAAATCCGCTAACGGGGCCACAAGGTGCTACCTATATCTACGGCCCACAAAAAGGCGCGCAACCCGACGATTTGCCAGTTCTTGATGCTGGTATGCAACATTGGGCCAACGTAGTACAGCAGCAGTTTAATCTTGAGTTGACCAACGTAGCAGGAGCTGGAGCAGCCGGAGGGTTAGGTGCTGGAGCGATGTTATTTCTTAACGGAAATCTTACCGAAGGTGTCAATTTAGTGATTCGGCACACTCAACTGGCGGATAAATTAGACGACGTTGATTTGGTTCTGACCGGCGAAGGACGTATTGACAACCAAACACTTCAAGGAAAACTGATAGCCGGAATTGTTCAACTGGCAAAAGCACGTAACATTCCGACCATTGCACTTTGCGGTTCATTACAACTTTCGCCTGATGAACTAGATGAACTTGGCCTGACGAGTGCATTCTCCGTCGTGCCCGGCCCGGTTACATTAGCCGATGCGCTCGCCAATGCCGCTACGTATCTGGAACGTGCTACGTTTCAAACAATGCGGTTGATAAACTAATGGTTATCCTTTTTGACGTAATTATTAACGTCTCACAAAAAACACATTAACTCATTCCTACATCATTTCCCCATCCATTTTTTAAAGTCAGTAGCGCGTTCACGGCTGACGAGCACTTCTTCGTCTGTGGCTGGTTTCAGCGTCAGTTTCAGCTTATTATTAAAATATGGGTGAATTTGCTGCACCGAATTGATGTGCACGATAAACTGCCGATTGGCCCGGAAAAACTGGCTGGGGTCCAGCATATTTTCCAGTTCATCGAGCGGGTAATCGAGCGAAAATTTCTGATTGGTTGTAGTACGAAACAGGCTCACGCCCTCTTCTGAATAGAAATAAGCAATATCGCTCACTTCAACCGGCACCCACTGTTGCAGGTGTTTGACCAGAAACCGACGGCGGAAATCGGCGGGTTGAATCTGTTGGCGAAGCTGTTGCACGAGCGCGTCAATATCAACGGGTCCAACATCGCTGGTTTTCGTTTCAGTAGAATCCCCGTTGGTGCTTCCCTTCGTTCGTTTGTATTTAGCTAAACTGGCTTCTAACTCGTGACGTTTGATCGGTTTCAGCAGGTAATCGATGCTGTTCACTTTGAACGCCTTAAGTGCGTATTCGTCGTAGGAAGTTGTGAAAATAACGGGCGCGCCAACGGTTGTCTGCTCGAAAATTTCGAAACTCTGACCATCGGCCAGTTCAATATCCATCAAAATCAAATCGGGTGCTAATGGTTTCCCTGGGCCATTGGCCATAAGCCAGGCTACCGATCCTCGTACACTGGCCTCCGTTCCAACAATCTGCACGGTTGGGTCGACATCCTGCAGGAGTTTTGTCAGTTTACGAACCGCCAGTTCTTCATCTTCAATCAGTAGTACGTTCATCGGGGAAAAGAGGTTAAGGTCATTCGCTTGTTTTCGGTACCAAATTAATACGTCAGCGCGTGTTTGTGCAATGGGGAAGGCCCTTAAATCAGCAAAATAACTCCACGAAACGGTACGAATACTGGATGAACTGTTTACGCTTTCCGGTTCATTAAAAACGTCAATTTGTTTCCGTTCATCTCTATCGGTTGAATGTGTCCTTTATTCATTTCAGCCTCCCATAATGCCGTTTCAACCCAAACCAAGCTGGCAAACGCACATTGGCCAATCAGTTTTGTATCGGTCAGCTCGCGCTACCTACCTCTTTTTAACCAACAAATACAATGAAAAAAGTCGCTAAAATTTTTGGTTACCTACTAGCCGGTGTTCTCGTTTTGCTGGCTGGTTTCTGTGCGTATGTCGCTATTGTAGGCGCACCCACGTATGACCCGCCTACTATTCCTGAAGTTACTGTTGAGCGAACGAACGCCCGTATAGAACGTGGTGAAGTGATTGCTCAAATTCAGTGTATGTCGTGCCACGCCGATAAAAACAATCGGCTGACGGGCAAATACCTGGCCGAAGTACCCGCTATGTTCGGGAAACTGTATTCAAAAAATATCACTCAAGACGAGGACAAAGGCATTGGCAAATGGACCGATGGTGAGCTGATTTACTTTCTGCGTACTGGTTTGCGTCACAACGGCACTACGGGCGGCATCATGCCCCAGTATCCGAATATGGCCGATGAAGACATGAAATCGGTGATTGCCTGGCTTCGCTCCGACCGTTTCCCCGTACAAGCCTCTAAGGATGAAGCCCCTGAATCCGAACTAAGTTTTGTGTCGAAACTCCTCATGAACACCATCCTGAAGCCATTACCGTATTCAGAACGTTTTATCTCTTTCCCCGACACCGCCGATCAGGTTGCTCTCGGTCGGTATACCGCCAATTCGATTGGCGACTGTTACGCCTGTCACTCCGCCGATCTGATCGATCAGGATAAAGTAAACCCCGAAAAGAGTAAAGGTTTTTACGGCGGTGGTATTGAGATGGTTGGCGATGGTGGTCAGAAAGTGCTGACTGGTAACTTAACCTTCGACGACAAAACGGGTATCGGCCGAAAATACACCAAAGAACAGTTTATCCGGGCGGTCAAACACGGCGTTCGGCCCGACGGTAGTATCCTGAAATACCCCATGGAGCCAAAACTGTCGCTGTCGGACTATGAAATTGGAAGCATTTACGAATACCTGAAAACAGTCCCTAAAATCAATAACGACATCGATCAGAAAAAAGCCGCACTTCAACTGGCTCAGAAATAACACTTCATCTACAAACAGGTAACGTAACGATATCACATTGCTACGTTACCACAAACCATTTCCGTATCATGAAAACTTCATTTACTACGTTTCTTGCCGTTGGTACGCTTTTTTGCATAGCGGCCCACCCCGTCGACGTAATGACGGATTTACGTGTAACATCCGATCAACTTCAGAATCAGGTCATTTATCAACTCACGTCTGAATCTACTTCGTTTACTCTTTCTTCCCAAACCCGCCGAATCGGAAAACAGCTTTCGACTGAAGCCCGCGCTACCGCCGTTCGGGCGATGGGCGGTGTGGTTCGGGCTTACGTAAACTCGACCGATTTCCGAAACCGCTACGCGCAACTCATGCGTGACCAGTACCGGGTAAGTGACACACAAACGCGCGAAGCCGAACTTGTCGAAAAGGCAACTATAAGCGATGTACAATCGACAGCGAATCAGCAGATTGCACAAACGAATGCTATGTTTGAGCAGATGCCAGCCTCAACGCTTGTATTAATGCTTCAACAACAAATGACGCAGTTTCAACAGGGAATGGCAACGGCAGATGCCCCCGAAAAAGCGGCTCTTGCCCGCGATATCAGTGTGCTACGTCAGATACAGCCATTGGCGAATTCGAAACCTGCCGAATTCAAAACGCAGTATCTCGCCTTTATGAACCGCTACATGGCCCGGCAACTGAACAAAGGACTTGAAAATGAGGAAGAACATTTAGCCGAAAGCAAAACCAAAGCCGCTGACTATCGCACCCGTCTGGCCGATTTCAATGCTCACTCGAACCCAGACGTAGCCATAAAGAAACGCCTTCGCGAGTTTATTAAATTGACCGAATCAGTTGATTTCGACGCGAAAGTTATGCCACAGGGCAGTAAGCTGGAGTTTGTCCGGGCTGATTATCGCAATCAATCCGACGAATGGAAATTGCTTTATCGCATAGGCCGGGAGCCCGTTTTAGCCGCCCGCGACGTAGCAAAGAACTGGCTGAATGAATTAAAATAAACAGACAAAAACAGTTCTTTTCCAGAAGACGATGGCTTTTGCAAATAAAATCATTCAGAATCCGAGAACCGGACAAAATCTCCGCTTCATCAAAACCAGCCACGACACAAACGGGCAGTTACTGGAAATGGAATCGACCTATCGTGGTCAGAGTCTGGAACCAGCGGCCCATTATCATCCCGACCAAACGGAAGATTTTACGGTGCTGAAAGGTGAATTGACGGTGCAAATGAACGGGCAAACGACGATACTACGTTCCGGCGATACGTTACATATTCCGGCCAACACAATTCACTCGATGTGGAATGCAGCGAAAACGGATGCTGTAGTAAACTGGCAGGTTCGCCCCGCGTTGAACACCGAAACCTTTTTCGAAATAACGTTCGGTCTGGCGGCTGACGGAAAAGTAGACGCTAATGGTATGCCAGCTTTTCTGCAAACAGTTTCACTGGCTCGCCATTTTGCGAGTGTTTTCAGGCTGGCCAAACCACCCAGAGTTGTTCAGGAGTTGGTTTTTAGCCTTTTATCGCCGGTAGCTTATCTGGCTGGCTATCGTCCTGTTTATAAAAAGTATCTGGATTAAATACCATTTGTGTTGGCTTAATTATAGAAGCGGTATTCCTTAATCAGGAATACCGCTTCCCTGTTTTAATCTTCCCCTACCTATTTCTACCAAAGAATAGTCGTTTCAACACCCACTTTTACCGTTTCAGACAGGATCAACTTCTGGCTCGCACCCGTTCAAACTAGTTTTGTCAACGTAAACAACAAACCCCGCTATGGCGGACCTTTTTATGAACTCAAAACCATTCTTCCTCTCACTTCCTGATCAAATTACCATCCAGGTAATCCGTATGAAATGGCTTGTTTTATTCGCTGTTTCCAGCCTGTTCTTTCTGAGTAGCTGTAAGAAAGAAAACGACGTAACACCCGTTCAGGAGATTGTAGCCAACGCCGGTCCCGACCAATCAGTGCAGGTTGGCCAGCAGGTTACCCTCGATGGCTCTGCATCGGTCGATAAGCAGGGCAAACCCCTCTCCTATCAATGGACAATTGTTCGAAAACCGGCTAAAAGTACCGCTACGTTGACCGGGCCAACAACCTTCAAACCAACCCTAAAGCCCGACGAAGTAGGCGAATACGAAATGGAGCTGAACGTAACGAGCACCTCCGGAAAAAGTACCGATAAAGTTATTATTGCTGCTTCAATTGCCGAACCGTTAGCCCTTAGCGCCAACATTACCGTTAAAACTAATCTGGTTGATCGGGTGCTGAATCCAGAATTACCTGATTATATCGTTACCAAAAACATCGACGTAAACCATGAACTAACCATCAATCCCGGCGTGGTAATTGCCTTCGAGCGCGATGTTCGGATGAATGTAAACGACAATGGTGGACTGCTGATCGCGAAAGGTACTGCCGACCAGAAAATCAGATTTGTGGGCGTTCAGAAAACCAAAGGCTTCTGGGTCGGAATGGCGCTGTATTCGGGAAGTAATGCCAACGTACTGGAGCATGTAGAAGTTATGCACGCTGGAAGTCGGCCTATCTTCAGCACAACCAAATCGGCTCTGTTCGTTTCGGGTAGTAAATCCCAGATTTCGCTTAAAAACAGTCTGTTCACTCAGAATGATGGCTACGGCCTATATGTTTACGATGGTGGTCTGCTGAACGAATTCTCGAAAAATGCCTTCACTAATAACACCGAAGCAGGTTTGATGCTCGATGCGGCCAACGTAGCGAAACTCGACGTAGCGTCTACTTTTGGTGGTGGAAACGGACGTAACGTAGTGGAAGTTACGCCTTCGAGCCTCGTAAAAAATAGCAGTGAGATTGTGTGGGGAGGCTTCACCGACAAAACACCCTACCGCATCAACGGCGAACTGACAATTAATGCGGGCTGGAAACTTAATCCGGGGGTAATTCTCGAAATGAACCGCGATGCCGTTATCCGTATCAATACCGATGGCTACATAAACGCCAAAGGCACTGCTACCGAAAAAGTGATTTTCACAGGAGCCACCCGTACAACAGGTTTCTGGCGCGGACTCATCTGCTACTCGCAGGACACTAAAAACCTGATGGAGAATGCCGAAGTGAGTTTTGCAGGTAGCAATGTCATCGTGTCGGGTAAGAAAGCGAATATTGCCATCTACGGAACCGGGGCCAACCTGAACATCAAAAACACGCGCATAAGCAGCAGCGCTGGCTACGGGGTTTTTGTGAGCTACGGTGCCAAGTCCAACACCGATATTTCAACGGCTAATACGTTCGAAACCAATACGCAGACGAACGTATTGATCGAAAAATAACCGAGTTAAACCAGGCAGCTTTCCTAATTTGATTCTGCCGACATCAGGGCCCTGTTCGCTGAATTTGCAGTAAACAGAGCGTTGATGCCGGCAGAATTTACCTTTTACTGTTACGTTGATGACCTTCCAGCTTTGGGGAGCCGTTTTTACGGGTATGGTGCTGTCAATTATGTTGCTGAACGTAGTGCAATGGACCACCTATCGCGACCGTAGTTATGGCCTATATACTCTTTACATGCTCGCATGGCTCTTTTATTTTGGCCTGCGTGTATCCGTTTTCCGTGAATGGTTTTCGGTCGAAACCAATTATTTTGTTCGGGGAGCCGCTCCGATGGGCGCATACTACGTTTATTTCGATTTTGCCGACGCCATTCTCGATTTACGTCGGCGGTTGCCCCGCTTTTACCGGCATTTGCAGATTGTAAAGATTGCGCTCGTTGCGTATGTGCTTTTACAGGTTGCACTCTGCTACGTATTACCCTGGTCGTCAGAAATATACGAATTATGGTTCATCGTAATGCGACTTTTTATGGCCGTTGTGGGGATATATGGTATTCGACAGATGATGAGTCTGGGCGACGCCGTATCGCGCGCGTTTGCAACCGGAACCCTCTTTCTGCTCACAGGTGCGCTGACGTCCATGTTCATGTCGTTTATATGCAATGACACAGACTGGTCGGGCCCATTCTGGAAAGTGTCACCCACTTATATGCAAATTGGCATCATTGCCGAACTGGTCTGCTTTACACTAGGTCTGAGTTATCGGCAACGGCAGGCCGCTATTCGGAGTGCGATTATGGAACAGGAGCTTGCTAACGAGCGGGCTAAACATCATCGCGATCAGCTTGAATCGGAACTGGCCGTTCAACGGCTGGAAAAAGAGAAACACGAAGTGCAGATTCGGGCATTACAGGCGCAGGTAAACCCACATTTTCTGTTCAACAGCCTTAACTCACTGAGCGCGCTGATTGATGATGATACCAAGCAGGCCAATATTTTTCTGGATGAGTTGAGTTCGGTGTATCGGTATCTGCTACGTGCCAACGATCAGGTTTTGACCCCGCTGGGAACCGAGCTGGCATTTATCCAATCGTATTGCCATCTGCTGAAAACCCGACATGGCGATGCGCTTCAGATTGCCTGGCACGTAGCACCGAACTTATTGAATCGGCAGCTCCCTCCGCTTACGTTACAGTTATTGGTCGAAAATGCGGTAAAACATAACATAGCGTTGCCGAATCAGCCGTTAACCATCGCTATTGGAACAAACCGATGCAATCAGCTTCAGGTACGTAATAATGTTCAGCGGAAGATTGTTCGGGTAAACTCAACGGGGGTGGGTTTGGCCAATATCTGGTCGAAATACCAGATGCTTAACCTACCCACCCCCTCAATTAGTGAAGAATATGGCCAATTTGTGGTTACCTTACCCCTGATCGACTAGCAACTGACAGCATCAGGTTAAGAACTACATCACTGCTTGCTCGTCTATTTTTTGTAGCTCGTAACGCTGTACAGGCTGGTCGATGATCAGGCGATACGAAAACGAATGATTTGGCTGTCCAATTTTCAGGGTATACACACCACTCTGCATTTCCTGAACATTGAGCACGCATTTGTAACTAGTATCGTTGAATGCCCCCTGATAATACATTTTCCGGTTCTCATCTTCCAGAGTTATGTTGCTGAAACGTCGTTTCAATTGTGCGCAGTGAATGGTTAGTTTACCTACCGAACTAACTGCCGGATCAACAAAAAATACAGCCTGACCATCTTTGACAACTGACTGTTTCATGTTGTTGCCACTGGCCGATATAACTGCAGTAGCAGGACTTTCGGTTATTGAGGTAGTTGGATTCTCGGGCAGATAGGCCGTTGCCAGCACGCGGCTGTTCACCAGATTTGCCAGTAACACATCAAGTGCCCGTTGCGTCTGACGATCGGTATAGCGAACATTTTGCGGCAGTTGCTCCTGATAAAGAAGCTGATGGCGGGCGCTATAAAACTGAACGTAAGGCGTTTTGTCAGCAAAACTTGCCCGTACTTTCCAGTAACCCTGAGCGGAATCGGGTCTTGCGTAGGCTTCTAACGATTGGGCTTCGGTTGATAAACCGAACGCGCAAAAACTGAACATCGATGCAACTAAAATAATGGCTTTCATGAGATTTGTTGTTTAGCATATGTGAATGCACCTATCTTCTTTCAACTGCTGTGCCATACTTTAAAAACACGCCCAGAAGCTCAAAAATGGCCTTTTCACTACGTACCACTGTCCGCAAACGGACGTAGCAATGTCCGGTTTGACCGGATTATCTACATATTTCCTGTCAGTTCATCCCGTTTTTTTACCGTTTCATACACTTAGTGCGTACACGTTAGGCATTCTGTTAGTTACTTGGCGAACTATCGTAACGATTAACCAGTAGCCCATTACTTACGGCAATTTGGCATACATGAAAACGAAATCTTCTTATACTATTCTGGGTGGAGGCATTGCGGGCCTTACAACGGCCATCGCTCTGCAACGCCTGAATCTTAACGTAACACTTTTCGAAGCAGCTCCGGTTATCCGGCCACTTGGGGCTGGTTTGGCACTGGCGGCCAATGCAATTCAGGCTTTTCAACGATTGGGTATCGTCAATACAATTATTCCGAAGGGACGCCAACTCGATGCTTTAAGCATTCTTGACGAAAAAGGAAGGATTATTACCCGTACCGATAGCCGTTCGTTAAGTCAGCGCTACGGTATTGACAATTTTACCATTCACCGGGCCGAACTCCATAAAGCGTTGCTTTCCGAATTAGATCCGACCTGTTTACATCCGGGCAAACGGGCCATTCGCATTGATCAACAATCAAACCACGTACTCATCCACTTCGACGATGATACGTATCATAAAACGAATTATCTGCTAGTGGCCGATGGCATTCATTCGCTGGTTCGTCAGCAATTAGTGCCCGATTCAACGCCACGTTACGCGGGTTATACCTGTTGGCGGGCGGTTGTTAGCTGGCCTAATAACCAATTGCATGAAGCCACCGAAACCTGGGGATCAGCAGGCCGGATGGGAATTGTGCCTCTGGCGAACGATCTGGTTTATTGGTTTGCCTGCGTAAACGCCCCCGCCCGCAATGAACGAATGCGTAAAATGACCTCCATTGAGCTATCAAACCGGTTTGCAAATTATCATGCTCCTATTCCTGAGCTGTTGGCGAAAACACCCGACGAAAGCCTTCTCTGGAATGATATTATCGATCTGAAACCGTTGTTTCGCTATGCATTTGACCGTGTCCTTTTGCTGGGCGATGCAGCTCATGCTACCACGCCTAATTTAGGTCAAGGTGCTTGTCAGGCTATTGAAGATGCTGTTATTTTAGCCAATGAACTATCAACCAGCACGTCTCCCGAGAACGCATTTGCTTCGTTTGAACGTCGGCGGCTGCAACGTACACACTACGTTACTAATACATCGTGGCGGATTGGAAAAGCGGCTCAGATAAGCAATCCGTTGCTGGCTTCAGTACGAAACGGGTTATTACGAATCCTCCCAAATAGTATTAACGAAAAACAACTGGAGTTGCTTTACCGTGTCGATTTCTGAAGAAATTCAATTTTAAATTCACTACGTACCAATATCGTCAACAGACAATTATCTTTACTAGAAATGCCCAACCTTCCTTGTTTTGACTAGCCTAAACGACAAGTGGCTCCGCATCGTTGGTATTACGTTGCTATGGGTGGCCAGCATACTCAGCAATGGTTTTCACCATAAACCACTGACCGGTGAGATTCTGCTTAGAATGCTCATCAGTCTGGTATCTATTACGGCTACGTGGCACATCAATCGGGCACTTGTTTTTTATTTTCGGCAGAAATATCCTGCACGTCGGCAACTCCTCAAACGGCTTTTTTTCACCTTTCTGGCGGGTAGCCTTGCCAGTACCGTTTTAGTCTGGATTACCTCGGCTGCAAAATATTTGGTTTTATACGGCAATCTGGAAAATTTCAGAGATCCGGGTCAGACAGGCAGCATCACGATTAACAACATGACCCTTGCGTTTAATATGTACGGGTTTGATTTTGTTCAGGCTACCTCTAATTTTATTTTCTTTCAGCTTATTTATGAAGCCCTGTTTTTTGCCCGCGATACCCGTACCTATCAACAGCGTCTGAAACACGCCGAGCAGGAGCAGGAAAAATTGCGGATGGCCAATCTGCAAAGCCAGCTCGATACGCTGAAACAGCAGGTAAACCCACATTTTCTATTCAATAGTCTGAACGTACTGGATTCGCTGATCGAAGAAAACCCTAGTCAGGCCCGCGTATTTCTGGAAGAACTCAGCACCGTTTACCGGTATCTGCTACGTGCCAACGACCAACACCTGACCGATCTGGGCACTGAGCTTGAGTTTATCCAATCGTATTATCACCTGTTGAAAACCCGCCACGGTCCGGCACTCCATCTTAACCTGACCATCGATGACCGTTATCAATCGTATCGGATTCCCCCGCTTACGTTGCAGTTATTAATTGAAAATGCGGTGAAGCATAACATCATTTTACCCGACCAGCCATTACATATTGATATTCTGACCGACCAGGAATCTCGGTTGCAGGTGCGGAACAACGTACAGCGGAAAACAATGCGGGTGATTTCGAATGGGGTTGGGCTAACCAATATCTTAACCAAGTATCGAATGCTCGATCAGCCTACTCCCCTCATTTTCGAGAAAGACGGGCAATTTGTGGTCACGCTACCCCTTATCGAAACCGTTGGAGTCTGATTGCTATTACGTCATGAACCTTACGCTGTGAAAACCTTTAACGATAAGACATTACGTATCGTTGGCCCGTTCATCCTGTTTCTGGTAGGCGCTTTGTTCTTCCGGATGAACTGGTATCTTGAGCTTACCGTAGATCGTCTGCTGCGCAATGATGTGATTGGTTTGTCGGCTGGCTATGCTTGTTGGAATCTGACGCGCTGGATTCTATTCCGTCTGCAAAAAAAATTGCCGGGTCTGGCCAATACCCGCCGTCGTCTGTTCTGGATGTCGTTTCTACTACCTTTTCTGGTCAATTTTGCCTGGTTGTTCCGGCAGGCAGGTCATGTACTTATGGGGCACAATACAACGATCTGGCAGGAGCCTCAATATTATACCTACGCCATTGGTATTCAGATATTTTACCATTGCGTTTACTACGTAATTTACGAAGGCAGCTACATTCTTCACGCGTGGCAGCATACCTACGAACAGAACGAACGGCTAAAAAAAGATAAACTACGACATCAACTCGATACGTTGAAAGCGCAGATCAATCCGCATTTTCTGTTCAATAGTCTCAATTCGTTGTCGATGCTGATTTACGAAAACCCCAAAAAGGCCGAAGAGTTTGTCGACGAGATCAGTAGTGTTTATCGGTATCTGCTACGTGCCAACGATCAGCCACTCACTACGTTAGGGCAGGAATTACAGTTTATTAAAACCTATTTTCAACTGCTGAAGACCCGCTACGGTGCCAGCATCGATCTGGACGTAGCAGTCGATGATACGTATCTGGAACACCGCATTCCACCCCTAACCCTACAACTGCTTGTCGAAAATGCGGTCAAGCATAATGTCATGCTTCCCCAAAAGCCGTTGCGGGTCAAGATTCTGATACGTAATCAGTTGCTGATTGTTCAAAATAATCTTCAGCGAAAAAATACGCCCGTCTTGTCTAATCAGGTTGGTCTGGCCAACATTTCAACGAAATACCGATTACTTGGGCAGCCCGATATTTGTATCAGCGAAGAAAATGAGCACTTTACCGTGGC
Source organism: Spirosoma daeguense (assembly GCF_054776875.1). Classification (NCBI taxonomy): domain Bacteria; kingdom Pseudomonadati; phylum Bacteroidota; class Cytophagia; order Cytophagales; family Cytophagaceae; genus Spirosoma; species Spirosoma daeguense. The sequence goes on along the minus strand of NZ_BAAHBF010000002.1, from coordinate 613,257 downwards.
TCTGCCTTTGGTAGATTCGTTACCTGAAACGAACGTACTCTCATGAAGCCAATCAACGATACGCGTCTTCGCCTATTTGGGCCGATTGGGCTTTATTTGTTCGTAAGCTTTTTTTTTCGGTTTGAGCTTTACCAACGATTACCGCTCAATGCGCTGCTGGTTAATCTGGTGGTTGCCATACCTTCTGGTTTAATTTGCTGGAATAATGCCCGTTGGGTCGCGTTACGTCTTCAGAAACGGTTTCCGGGTCTGGCCAATACCCGTTTGCGACTGTTGTGGCTTTCGGCTTCGCTTCCTGTACTGGTTGGTCTTGCCTGGCTTTTACGTCATGTTGTTCGGTACCTCATCGAAGGAACATTCGTGTATTATACCACACCCGTTGAATTGAGCCGGAATATCGGCATTCAGATTTTTTATCACTTTCTCTATTTCACCGTATACGAAGGCTGGTACATTCTTCGCCAGTGGCAACAGGAAACCGTTGAAAACAGCGCACTGGAGAAAATGTCGCTACAAAGTCAACTGGCTTCGCTTCAGCATCAGGTCAATCCACACTTTCTGTTCAACAGCCTCAATTCACTCTCGTCGCTGATTGGTGAAAATCCGGTACGGGCCGATGCATTTCTGGATGAAATGACTGCGGTTTTTCGGTATCTGCTTCAGGCCAGCGAGCAACGACTGGTTCCGCTACGTAGCGAAATTCAATTCATTCAGTCTTATTTTCACTTGCTGCAAACGCGTTATCAGGACGGCTTGCGGTTAGAACTGGGCATCGATACGTCGCAGGAATCGCTTTTATTACCGCCGTTGGCTCTTCAGATATTGGTCGAGAATGCAGTACGCTACAACGTAATTCTGGCCGAAAAACCCTTACATATCCGTATTTACACAACTGCCGAGCAACGGTTATACGTAGAGAATACCTTACAGCTTAAGAACTTACGCGTGGAAGTCGATAGTGATGGACTGACCAATCTGGCGGCTCGGTATAAATTACTGAATGAAGGCGATGTTTTGATTATGGAAAAAGATGGTTGGTTCAGTATTAGTATGCCCCTGTTAACCGAAGGGAAGTTAGTCGAGGTTTTGTAAATTCCCCAAAATCACTCAATTATCCGGCCTTTGCACTCAAACGGGAAAACTAAAACGGTATCTTTCTTATGAATTGAAAACACGAGTTCATTCGGTTGTTTGATGACTGTATCGCCAATTTCGATATGTTTCTCAAAAAGCTGATACCAGTTGCCGGTATGTGCATACATAGTACGATTACCATTCTCTACGTTGGTACCTTCTATCTGAAACCATTGCCCGCTGAATTTCCGCGACGCTATTTTTATCGTACATTTTTTCGGACGATACGTATCAGCCTCACTCTCGCAGTCTCTGCCACAGCTAACATTCAGAGCGAGTAAGATTAGGACAAGAAAACGCTGCTTCATGGATTTCTTTTGCGGCATGTTCGTTAAGAAACAAACGTACTAAATAAGGTGGTCAATCCTCCACTTCATCGGCTTATTTTGACGTTTCAACTTCTTTTCTATTGATATCAAATATGCAATAAATGACCTTTATAATCATAGAAGCTGTTTTAACTTTTACCAATAGGTCTCCAATTGGTAAAAGTTAAAACAGCTTCATAAACAACAACACCCGCCCAACGTATTGGGCATGTAAACACTACGTTACTAATGAAAATTCTTGATCTTGAACTCCACACTACTGACCTAGATGCTACGCGGTTATTTTATGTACGCCGATTGGGTTTGCCTTTACTATCGCAATCGATCAACCACCTGACCGTTTTAATCGGCTGGACCCGTCTGACGTTTCGATTGGTTGATAAACCCGTTGCGCCATACCACCTTGCTATCAACGTACCACGTGAGTCGCTGGAGGTTGTTATGTATTATTTCGATTTGGCCTATTTACCAACACAGGCCCCGGATAAACTCATTGCCGATTTTTCGGACTGGCGTGCTCAGGCTTGCTACTTTTATGATAGTACTGGCAACTTGTTGGAGTTTATTGCCCGCACCGATTTATCGCTCAGCAATCCAAACCTTACCATAACCGATTTGTTTCAGGGAGTCAGCGAAATTGGAATCGCTACAGAAGATGTTACGTATACAGCCGAACTGTTGCACCATCGGTTTGATGTTATGCAATTTACCAAATCAACCCCGAAACCCGAATTCAACGCACTAGGCGACGATAACGGCCTGTTTATTCTTTCCAAGATTGGTCGTAAATGGCTGTTTTCTGATACGGTAGCCGGTTTGAATTATTGCCGGATTAAGTTCACCAATACTTCAGGAGGGCCAATGCAGGAGCTTTATTCGTATGAGGTCAATCGGTTGCCAATTAGCCGACCCGTTACCGGTTGTATACACCGCGCTCAATTATCGGAAGGCCACACTGTGTGTTGCGGTAACGTAGCGTGTAAGGCCATGCAGACTAAAAATTCCCTAATCAACTCAGGCCTATAAGCCGGGTTCTGTCCTCCCATCGTTAGCCTAGAAGGCCCGACGAAATGGCTTATCATTTATCTGGGATGCCGGTCACCCGACACCTCGTTCGACCTACCCGCGTTGGGTTGTCTCTTTCGAGCCTATGGCGACGAGCAGCCGCGCGCCAACGCTTATTTGGTCTTTCAGCCCCTAAGGGTTACCGTGCCCCGTTGGTCACCCAACGAGCGGTAGGCTCTTACCCCACCGGTTCGCCCTTACCAGAAATAATGAGTGAATGAGTGAATGAACGAATGAGTGAATAGGCTGGCGCAAGCTTTCCGCCGGATGGTATTCACTCATTCGCTCATTCGCTCATTCGCCATTAAAATTTGGCGGTATATTTTCTGTTGCCCTGTCTGTCGAACGGCCGTTCCCAACCGTCCTCCTTCCCGTTAGGAAGTAGGGTGCTCTGTGCTGCCCGGACTTTCCTCATCCGATTACTCGGACGCGATAAGCCAGCCTGAATTGTTTAGGGAGAACAAAGGTACACTGTACTGGTCATTTTCTCAAAACGGATCACAAATGGCTGTTTAATTCCTTGGACAGGCCCCAATAATAAACACGAGTGATCCCGACTTTTGCCTCTGCAAGTGAGCGAAGGCTATTTAAGGTGACTCATGTTTGTTTCTACATTTGTCTAATTATAAACGACTGCTCACAGAGGTTCTTCTCACTTTGAGGAGCGTTTTCATGAGAATAATTGGTTGATCAAGTCGAATAGTCAATCTGTCAGTTGGCGGGCAAACTATTAACTAGCTCATTTCAGCTATAAGATTAGGGGTAGGTTACAATAGGTCAAGCCGATGTTACAATAGTGCAAGCCTGCCCACCCTGCCGTTTCTAGCTTTGGCCCTGTGGCACCATAATGTGCCATGACTTTGCGCACTTATGGCTATGAAACAAACTCTATCTCTATCTTTCTGCTCCCAGTACCATATCGGATGGTGGCAATCTTTTTTCTCTTTCATGTATAGAGCCTTCCATAACCTCAAGGGGTTTGCTGACATGAAAAATCGGTACCTGTTCTGTGTTCTTATAGGGTTGTTTAAAGGGCTGCTTTGCCAGGCTCAGGCACCAACCGTGACCTCCCTAAATCCGGCTCGTAATACCCGCTCGGCTTCAGCCACCACCAATATCGGTATTACCTTCAGCCAGCCCATGAGCAGCGGGTCTGCCACGCTGGGGGCAATGCGGGTCTTCAGCGCACAGCGCAGGGGGCAGTTCCGCAATGGAGCCGGGGGTACCACTACCGTCAGCGGAAACACGCTGACATTTAATCCCAGTGCCAGCTTCAATCCCGGCGAAACGATATGGACAACCATCACTCCCTCGGCTCAAAGTACAGGGGGCCTTGGACTGGCGCGAGCTCAGGTGTACCAGTTCACCACCCAGGTGGGCGGAAGTGGACGGGGAAACTTCATCGCCCCGGACGTAAACCCCAATCCCTCGGTGAGCGATGGCCCCCAGAGCGTGGTATTGGGCGATGTAGATGGGGATGGTGATCTGGACATGCTGACAGTCAATAGTAATAGCGACAATGTGAGTGTGCGGCTCAATAACGGATTGGGGAACTTTACCACCCCAGCTACCAACCCGAACCCCGCCGTGGGTGATGGCCCCCAAGATATGGTGTTGGGCGATGTAGATGGGGACGGGGATCTAGACCTGCTCACCGCTAATTATAACAGCGACAATGTGAGTATACGGCTCAACAACGGATCGGGGAGCTTTACCGCCCCAGCCACCAATCCAAACCCCGCCGTGGGCGATGCCCCCCAGAGCGTAGCACTGGGGGATGTAGATGGGGATGGTGATCTGGACCTGCTCACCGCTAATTATCGCAGCGCTAATGTGAGTGTGCGGCTCAACAACGGATCGGGGAACTTTACCGCCCCAACCACCAATCCTAATCCATCTGTGAGCGACGGCCCCCGGAGAGTTGTGCTGGGGGATGTAGATGGGGATGGGGATCTGGATCTGCTCACTGCTAATAGTAATAACAGCGATAATGTGAGTGTACGACTCAACAACGGATCGGGGAACTTTACCGCCCCAACCACCAACCCAAACCCCCCGGTGGGTGATTCTCCTTTTGGTATCGTTTTAGGAGATGTCGATGGGGACAGGGATTTGGACCTACTTACGGCCAATATTTATAGTAATTCAGTGAGTGTGCGACTCAACAATGGAACGGGTAGCTTCACCCCCCCGGCCACCAATCCCAACCCCGGTGTGGGTGTTACCCCCTCTTGTGTTACGCTGGGGGACGTGGATGGGGACGGCGATCTGGATTTTATAGCCTCCAATCAGAGTAGTAATTACGTGAGTGTACGGCTCAACAATGGGTCGGGGAACTTCACCCCCCCGGCCATTAATTTCAACCCCGGTGCGGGCACCATCCCTTCTGGTGTGGCGCTGGGGGATTTGGATGGTGATGGTGATTTGGACATGGTAGTCTCCAATTATGGGAGCGACAATGTGAGTGTGCGGCTCAATCAAGCGGCCCCGCCCACCATCACGGGGTTTTCGGCCAGTCCAAACCCCGTGATGGCGGGGCAGCCTGTTACCTTCACCGCCACAGTGGGCAACGTAACGGGCAGCTACGCCTACACACTCAGTAGTGGGGCGATCAGCTCGATTACCGGCACGAGCAGTACGAGCGCGTTTAGTCAGAGTTTGACCGCCAGCGGCTCGGGCAGGCAGGGCTTCCAACTGTGGGTGATCGGTAACCAACAGCTAAACACCGCTATTACCAGTCTGACGGTGGGCAGTGATACGCCCCCTGTTGCCACCCCCAATGCCAACCAGACGGCCCTGGTTGGCGTACCCTTTAGCTACACCGTTAATGCCTTTACCAGTGCCGATCCATCCAACAGTCTGACGTATTCGGCCAGCCTGGAGCCGGCCAACGGACTGAGTTTCGATCCCCTCACGCGGATTATTAGCGGGACACCACTGGGTGCTGTTGTGAGCAATGTGCGTATCACGGTCACCAATGTGGTTGGGTTAGAATCGACGACCAGCTTTATTATCAAGGCCCAGGCGGTGAGCACGCTGATCAGTGTCAAAACCGGCTACTGGGAAGACCCTACCACCTGGAATTTGAATCGGTTGCCTACGAAGTCCGATGCGGTGATTGTGGATGAGAGCCATACGGTGACCCTGCTGGGCACAGGGCAGGCCCAAACTCTGATCCAGCGCCCTAATGCCCGGCTAAAACTGGCCTCAAGCAGCACACGTCTCCTAATAGGGTTTTGATCCTGTCTGGGCTAAGCTCCGCCCTTGGCCCAGACAGGACTAACAGCTGAATTAGTGACGATCTTACGTGGACGAGCGAAGGGAAGCAATAATGATCTTAAGCCTACTGACCTTTGCTACCGTCATAACACTACCCAGCCTACTCAGCAGTTGCTATTTTCTTCGCCAGACTGGTAGGCAAGTAACAGTTGAAGCCTGTCTGTTGTTGCATATCTGCTAACAAACTGGTCGTTTCTATAACTACTCGGGGTATTTATTACAAACGGGCGAAAATTATCGGCTTCAAATCAGGGTTTTAGTTGGTACTTCTAGCTTATTTCATCTCAGGAAAAAGAGCCTTTTTTGAGAATGGACATAACGCACAGAGAGCTGTCTGATGATGGCTAGGCCAGTTCCAGTTCACTGTATTCACTACCTTCTACTTGGCTGGGTGATTGTTAGGCCGAAGCTCTCATGATATGCTCTCGGTGCTGTACGCCCCAGTTCTTCAAAGCCTCAATCACACTCCCCAGAGTTTCCGCATAAGGCAGCGTGGTATAGGTGATCAGAACCGGGTAGCCATCCTCAACAGTCCGTTTGATCAATCCATTTTCTTCCAAGTCTTTTAACTCCTTCGCCAGCACCTTCGTACTTAGGTCGGGAATACTGCGCTGTATTTCACGAAACCGATGATTGCCCACCCCGATGGACACTAAGATCAACAGTTTCCACTTGCCGTTCACTACTTCCAATGCATCTTTAATAGGTGTCAGAGCGGATAAACAATCCGTGTAATTAGCCATAGCTTTCTTAATTGATTACCTAAAGGTAACTGATTACCTTTAGGTAACTGATAACTTTTGGTTACCAAACGTAGCTACCTTTGTTAAGGAAAATAAACGGGCGACGCCTATCAATTAGCGCATGACACCCCCATATTTGTATCATCTTAATAATGAGCCTTTTAGCCGTTTGTCAGCCGTCAAGATCACACGTTTTTCAACACAAAAGCATATACAACATGAACGTAAAAATGAGAGTCGACATCTGGAGTGACATCATGTGTCCCTTTTGTTATATCGGCAAACGAGATTTCGAAACAGCACTTGCTGAATTTCCCACCAAGGACTCCGTGGAGGTTATCTGGCATAGCTTTCAGTTGAACCCCGATTTGACGTATCAACCCGATAAAAGCTCTTATGACTATGTCGCCGAATTGAAGGAGCAAACGCGGGAATGGTCCATTCAGGTTCGTAAGCCATTGGTGCAAACCGCCAAACAGGCGGGCCTGAATTACCGACTGGATCAGGCCAAGATCACCAATTCATTGGATGCCCATCGGCTCATTCAATTGGCCAAAAAGTATAACCTGACCAATGAACTGGAAGAGCGCTTTTTAGGGGCTTATTTCACCGAGGGGCCTTACTGAGCGATCACCAGACTTTACTCGCCTTGAGCACGGAGGTAGGACTGCAACCAGCGGAAGTAAAGCAGGTTTTACAATCCGATCTTTATAAAGACGACGTTCGTCAGGACGCCTGGCGGGTAAGACAAATGGGAGCCACTGGTGTGCCTTTCTTTATCGTCAATCAAACCCAGGCAGCGGTGCTCAACAACCCAACGTATTCGCTCAGGCACTAGCTACGGCCTATGCGCAATGGGTGCAGACTGAACGTAAGAAAATAGACATCATCGAAGGAGTGGTATGCACTCCGGACGGTGACTGTAAATAATATTCATGGACAGTAAATCAGACTCCTTACCAATTCCAAAAAACAATTCATCATGAATACCAGACAAGTAAAACTAATCTATTGGATGTCCACGCTATTTCTGGCCCTGATTGGCTTAGCGGGTATCTTCAATATCCTTATGATTGACCAGTTGGTCCAAGTCAACCGATCGCTGGGACTACCCGATTATTTCATGCCTTTTTTCGGTGTTGTTAAAGTGGTTGGCGCCATTACTATTCTGGTCCCTGCGCTTCGAGGCTTCCAGCAGGCAGCCTATTTCGGTTTTATCTTTTATTTTATTGGGGCAACCTACACCCTGATGGCCACCCATGGCGGCCCTGAAAAATGGGGCGTTTCCCTATTGATTCTTGCCGTTGCGGGTGTTTCGTATTGGACTTGGCAGCAACTGTTTCAGCCTAGAGCCAACCCCCAACTTTCGTAATTCTCACATCCAACTATCTTCTTTACGTTATGGCACAGACACTCGCCATTATCGGTGCTGGCCCTGGTGTCGGGCTGGCAATCGCTGAAAAATTTGGTTTGCACGGCTACAACGTAGCTCTCTTATCCAGAAATATCAAGAAGCTTGTCCCGCTCCAAAGCAAGCTGCAAGCCAAGGGCATTGAGGCAGGCATTTTCAAAGTCGACATTCTGGACCGGGATAGCCTTACTCAGGCGCTCAATCAAGTAATCGCTACCTATGGCTCTATCGATGTATTGGAGTTTAGCCCTTCGCCTGCCTGGGAAACCCTGCGGACCCCGCGAAACATTGATGTTGCTAATGAACAATATCATTTAGATTTTCAGGTTCTCTCGGCTATCACAGCTGTACAAACCGTATTTCCGCAAATGGTCAAGCGCAAAGCGGGTAGTATCCTGTTCACCACGGCGTCAGCCGCGCAGCGTCCTAACGTTGCTACGGCTAGTTTTGGCGTGGCGGCTGGGGCATTACTCAATTATGCACGCTTGCTACACGAGGATCTGGGTCAGGACAATATTTACGTGGGTATCGTATCGATTGGGGCCATTGTTGTCGGTGAGGGCATAGGCTCAAAAGGTGATTTCCCCGCTGATATGCCAACCATTCATGTGGACGAAGTGGCCCAAACACATTGGTATCTTCATACGAGACGGGAGGTAGTCGAGATCATTATTGGTGCGAACTAGCTCCCGCTTTCACGGCAAACGAGTAACTTGAAAATGATTATTTCGAGGTACTCATTGGTCTTTAAATAAGACGTGTGGTTCATAGGAAATGCTTTCTTGGTTGCTTGGCATTTCTCAAAACGCCCTATTTACGGACAGGAAAATCCACCTCGTCGGAGGGATTAGTGAGATTACAAATCTAACATCAAAAAGGCCGTATAGTACTATAGGGCCTTTTTTGATGCTTAACTATTGAATTAGAGGGTCACCTCTTCAATTAAAATTTCCCGTTGTTGTTTTCCAATCTGCTTTGGCTGGAATAGTTTCAATCGTGTCCCAGTGTTCAGCAATCTTACCATTCTCAACTCGGAAAAGATCATAAAACGAAGTCTCTTTTCCGCCAGATGTTCCTTCACTTAGCGCAAGTATGAAGTTACCTTCTCCTAATACGTAATGAATTTTGTCGTACTTCATTGTAATCCCTAGCTTAGCCATTGCTTCAATAGCAGAGCCTAAACCAGATAAGCCATCAGCGATTGCGGATTATACTGAATGTAGTTGTCGCCGTTGAAATAGCCAGTTAGTTTGTCCACACGACCATTGACTAAAATGCCATCCACAAAGGATTTCACTAACGTTTTATTGGCTTCGGTCTTGGTGGCATCTGTAGATTGTGTAGGGCCATCAATCATAGTACGACCGCCTGGATTAGCTTTTATAGGCTTCTCTTGGAGATTGCCCCAATGCTCAACGATCTGGCCGTTTTCAAAGCGGAACACATCAAAGCCAATCTTAGGGCCAAAGAAATTGTAATCCGTGTGAGCAAACACATACTCACCATCACCAAACACCCGTACGGTGTTAATCTTAGCCGAACCCTTTGGCAATTGCCGGAGCAGAACGCCGAAGCCAGCTAAACCATCGGCAGCACCCAAATTGTGCTGAATATATTTTGTCGGATCAATACAGGCCATCGGTCCAGCTTCTCCGGTTTCGATACTTTTTTAAAGGGCGACTACCTGATCTTTCTTGTTCATGGTTCCTATCTTTTTTGGGTAACTTAATTATCCAATCTATCTGATGATGGGTGTTGTAGCATCCGAACCGTTACTAAGTACCAAGGGGAATAAGGTAACTGATTCAGGTACGCCCTCGGCCATGATTGTTCTTATCTCGACTAACACATTTCCTGTCGGCTTTAATTTCTTCAAACTGGTATGAATACTAACTGAGAAATATCAGCATTTCGCTCTTCCAGTTCAGATTGTCCTAAACGAGATAGGCTTTGTCTCAAACGGGATAGGTGTTGCTTAGGCCTCCAGCCGACCTTTGATCCGTTCAAGATCAACTACCTATCCTCTCATGCAACACCCTGCTAAAGCACTTCTTACATCATTCATGCTGACTATTTTGGCCGTGACTTTCTGTCTGGCAATTCTGATTGCTCCAGCTTCCCTGATCCGAAATATAATATTACCTCAGATGGTTATTCTGGCCTAAATCAACTAGAAGTTTCTTCCACTCTTAATACCTTTCCACCAATGAAAACAAATTTACATGTCAACCTTTTTACGAGTTTATCCACCATCTGTCTGTGCTTCGTTTATTGTTTACCAACGGTTGCCCAAGCCGTTTTGTCTGGTGCGATTCGAACAGAAACCGGGCAGCCAATACCATTTGCCAGTCTGGCATTAATGAACGATCGTGATTCCAGTCTAGTGAAAGGAACCATCAGCCAGGAAAACGGCCATTATGAATTCGCCAATATTCGGCCGGGAAATTATCGGCTAACAGGTTCGGCGGTAGGATATGCATCGGTAAAATCGGGAGCTGTTCAGGTTGATACAAGTCCTGTTACCCTCCCTGATCTGACGTTACGTGAAACGGCCAAAACGCTGGGCGAGGTAACCGTCGCCACGAAAAAACCTTTATTCGAACAGCAAGTTGACCGACTCATTGTTAATGTACAAAACAGCATCGTCTCAGCCGGTGGCACTGCGCTTGACGTACTCGAACGATCACCGAGTATTACGGTCAATCGTCAGAATAATAGCCTGTCAATGAGTGGCAAAAATGGCATTCTGGTGATGATGAACGGTAAGCTTACACGGCTGCCCATTGCTACTGTCGTACAAATGCTGGAAGGTATGTCGGCGAATGACATTGACAAGATCGAACTTATTACTACGCCCCCTGCCCGCTACGATGCCGAAGGTGACGCCGGTATCATCAACATCATTACGAAGAAAAACCTCAGCTACGGCACTAACGGTACGTTGTCGGCAACACTCGGCTACGGTTATTACGAACGGCCAGCGGCTACGCTCAACCTCAATCATCGCCGTGAAAAGCTCAACCTGTACGGTACGTATTCCTATTCCCGCAATCGAAGCTGGGGCCTTCAGCGATTTGACCGAATTGTTCAACAGTCGAGCCAAACGCTATTTACCAACGCCGAGTCAGACCGGGTTCAGACCATAACCAATCAAACGGCCAAGCTGGGTTTTGATTATACGTTGAGTCCCCAAACAACGCTGAATGGGCTGGTTTCGGGTTTCCAGAATGAGTATGCGATAACCGACGTACCGAATAAAGCAACGACGTTTGTTAACAACGTATTGACCAAACAATCAAATCTGATCAACACGGAGCTGAGTCAGTGGCGGCACCTGTTGTTTAATCTGAATCTGCGCCATGTTTTCAAAAACAAGCAGGAATGGAGCATCGACCTGGATCGCCTATATTATCACAACGATGACCCGAACGCCTACGTCAGTACGAATCAGGATTTTATCACCGGAATTCAGCAAGAGGAACGTATCAGAATCAGTAAAAAAACACCCATTCAGATGTGGGTACTTAAAACGGATTTCTTAACGCCACTCCCCACCAAAGGACGCCTGGAAACTGGCTTGAAAGTTACGACTACCCGACTGGACAATACCGTTGCGCTGGATCGGCTGTCGGACGGATTGTGGCAACCCGATACGTTTTACAGTCAGCATTATCTGTTGGCCGAGAAAATTCTGGCGGGCTATGCCAGTCTGAACCAGCCTCTGAGTGCTAAAACAACGCTTCAGGCCGGGTTTCGCTACGAACACACGCACACCAACATTTACAAACCTGAGGGTCAGAATCTGGTCAACTGGCAGTATGGAAACTTGTTTCCCAGTGTATTTTTATCGCATAAACTGGCCAAGAATCATACAGCAAATCTTGCCTACAGCCGACGTATCACCCGACCTTCTTATAACGATATTGCTCCCTTTGTTAGCTTTATTGATCTGAGCACCTATTCGTCGGGGAATCCGCTTTTGCGACCAACCATTTCGGATGCCATTCAGGGTAGCTATACGTATAAAGACAGCTACGTCTTTACGGCCAAATACAGTTATGATCAGAACGTAATTGCTGGCTTTCAGCCACACGTCGATGCGAAGACCAACCAGATTTTCTATTACGCCGAAAATATTGATCGCCGTCAAACGCTCTCACTATCAGCCAGCCTTCCCTGGCAGATAACTCGCTGGTGGAAAAATCAGAACAATCTGACAGGTTACTGGCAAAACGTAACGACACAATATCAGGGTACACCCGTTAGTCAAACGGTGTGGAATGCTCAGCTTAATTCGTCGCACACCTTTACCCTACCAAACAAGTTTACAGCTGAGCTTACAGGGTTCTACGTTAGCCCCTCTACGTTCGGTTTATACGAGTCCAAGGCTTACGGTCAGCTAACGATAGGGGTGCAAAAAGTGCTTCCGAAAGATCAGGGAACACTTCGACTGTCCATGAGCGATATTTTCTGGACCAATATTGGGCGATACACGAGTACGATTCCTGCGCTCAACATCAATACGACCGTTACGTTCCGAAGCGAACCCCGCGTAATACGACTCACTTATAATCGCAGTTTTGGTAGTAAAACCGTTAAGGCGGCTAAAAACAGGTCTACCGGCTCTGAAGAAGAACGGACTCGTTTATAAATGATGATTTTTTGATGAAGACACATTGATTTTGCACAACCTCGTGCTAAACTTGATGATATGATCTGCCGAAAGACCATTTAACGTAAACGTAGAAGTAAATAGACTGATTTCTTCTTTTTCACACCTAAACTCATGAATCGACGCCCCAGCGGATGCTGCCCTAGCGGATGTTGCCGGTTGTTTACCGTTATCTTGTCCATGCTTGTTTTTGCTTTTGCACAAGGGCAACATCCGCTGGGGCAACAGCCTCTTCGGTTTGAGCATCTCGGTACTGCGCAGGGCTTATCGAATAATAGACTTTTTTGCATCTATAAAGATCGGGCCGGCTTTATGTGGTTTGGTACGGATGATGGCTTGAATCGCTACGACGGGTATACGTTCACGGTGTACAAACCCGACCCCGCTGACCCAAACAACCACATGGCTCACAACACAATCTGGGATATGGTGGAGTCGCAATCGGGTGAGATCTGGTTCGTTACGCCCGGTGGAGGTCTGCACCGACTCAACAAGCAAACGGGCCGTATCAACTATTTTCGAATAGGGCCGGATCGATCGGAGCGGTTTAAGCCGTACGACATCTGCTACACGATCATGGAAGACAAACAGGGGTTTCTCTGGATTGGCTCAGAAGGTGGACTGGCTCGCTTTGATACCCGTACCAAACAATATCGGTTCTATGACGTACCCGTTGCCAAGGGAGCCGACGACCGTGTGTGGTGTATTCAGGAAGATCGCTTTGGTACGTTGTGGGTGGGAACCTCGACCGGGCTATTCACGATGAATCGGCGCACGGGGGAGTTTAGTCCGTATTATTTTGGAGTTAACCCCGCCGAAAAGCAGCCTATCATCGAATCGATGTACCTCGGTGCTGATAATAGCCTATGGATTGCCGCTCAACAAAAAGGGCTTTATCGGTTGATGCCATCAAAAGGCTCATCATCTGGTCAGGGAGACGTAGTAATCAACTACGTACCAACCGGTCAGATGTACTTTAACAACCTGGAAATATTGCCACATGGCCTGGCGGAAGATGAACACCATAACCTGATGGTGGGAACATTTTTTGGGTTAATTCAGCTCAATCCCAAAAACGGCCAGTACGTTACATACCGTCAAGATCCGAACGTAGTGGGCTCGTTGAGCCATAACGCAGTCTGGGCATTGCTGGCCGACAATCGGGGCACATTCTGGATCGGCACAGTAAATGGCATCGACCGATATTCCACGCTAACGCCCCGGTTTGCCTTTTATCAACCTATTCCAGATCACAACGCTACGCCCCGATTCGAGAACTACATTTCCACGTTGTCAGCCGACCGACAGGGAAATATCTGGTTCAGCAACGCTAGTCAGCCTTACATTGAGGGCGTCTTTCGACTAAATATGACGGACCGTCAGGCTTACGTCAATTACACGTCGCAACTGCTAACACCTGATCTGCTGGCATCGAAAAAAAATGTGGCACATTCGCCCGCCGATAAGATTTCAGCTATCCATTGCGACCGCAGCGGACGGATCTGGATGGCTACCGCTTCGGGCCTCCAGACCATAAATGCGAAGGGTCAATTTCGACAATACCCTGCCGGCTTCCCCATTACCAGCATCGAAGAAGACAATCAAGGGAAGCTGTGGGTAGGTGGTCTGTCAAACATGGCTCGATTCGACCCGACCAATGGCCGGTATACGCTCTACCGAATCGATAAGGATAGCCCCATCGGAAAAGGCGGAGGTCAGGTCAATGATATACTGGTTAGCCGCTCTGGGGATGTCTGGGTAGCCGTTGGGGGCGTAGGTGCTTGTAAGCTAGATTTTCATACGGGCAGATTTATAAGCTACCATCCACAACATGCCGAGAATGAGAAAATTCTGTATAGCCGAGATGTGCCAGCGCTCTGCGAAACTCGCGACGGAGCCATCTGGGTATCGACTAATATTGGTGGAGTGTTCCGCATTGACCCGAAAAAAGCCGACATTTCTACTTTTACCATCCACAACGGCCTGCCCGACAATCATGTCGTTGCCCTCGTAACTGATCAGGCTGGGATGCTCTGGATGGCTACCGGTAAGGGATTATGTCGACTCGATCCCGTGACGCGCAAACTTCGGGTATTCGACAACCACGACGGACTACTAAGCCAGACGTTCACGGGCTCCTGTACCCGTACTTCCACGGGCGAACTGGCCTTCGGATCTACGAATGGGTTAGTCGTGTTTCGTCCGTCGGAAATGGGCGACAATCCCTACAAACCGCCCGTATACATCACGCAGGTCCGCGTGCGTGATTCGACCTGTCTGTTCCCTCCTTCGCCCCTGACGCTGGCTTATCGTGATAATGTCATCTCGTTCAACTTCGTGGGGCTTAACTACATAGCTTCGGAGAAGAACCGGTATGCATACCAGCTCGAAGGTGTGAATACTGAGTGGGTGTACAGTGGGTCCCAGCGCACAGCCACCTATTCATTTCTGGCACCAGGCGACTATGTTTTCCGGGTAAAAGCATCAAACAATGACGGAGTCTGGAACGAAACGGGAACCACGATGCGGCTGGTGATTCTGCCGCCCTGGTGGCGTACCTGGTGGGCGTATACGCTCTATATGCTACTGTCCATTCTTGGCGTTTGGGCACTGGTTCATTACCGGTCACAGCAGCTATTGCGAGCCAATCAACTGCTGGAACGTAAAGTAGCCCTGCGCACAGAGGAGGTGATTCACCAGAAGCAGGAAATTGAAACACAACGCAACCACCTAGCCGACGCACTGACCGAACTCAAAGACACGCAGGACCAGCTAATTCAGAGAGAAAAATTGGCTTCATTGGGTGAGCTGACCGCCGGTATTGCCCATGAGATTCAAAATCCCTTGAACTTCGTCAATAATTTTTCGGAAGTGTCTACCGATCTCATCGAAGAACTCAAGGATGGTCCTTTTCAGAAATTACCCGAGTCTGAAAAGGGCTATGCAGAGGAAATTCTCGGGGATTTGACTAGTAATCTTCACAAGATAAATCAACACGGAGAGCGGGCCAGTAGCATCGTTAAGGGTATGCTGGAGCACTCCCGTACCGAATCGGGCGAGCAACGACTGACTGATATCAATGCTCTGGCGAATGAATACGTCAAAATTGCGTATCATGGGCTACGCGCGAATAACAAAGAATTCAACTGCGAGTTGGTCACCGATTTTGATCCAGCCCTCGAGGCAATAAATGTATCTCCTCAGGAGATTGGCCGGGTGTTGCTCAATCTCTACAACAATGCATTCTACGCCATCTCCGAGCAGGCTAAACGATCTACTAATCCCGATTATACCCCTACGGTTGAAGTTCAAACACAGCAGCAGGTTGATCGATCAGGTCGCCGAGGGGTGACGATCATGGTTCGGGATAATGGTGTCGGCATGAGCGAATCGATTAAAGAGAAAGTTTTCCACCCTTTTTTCACCACCAAGCCAACAGGTGAAGGAACCGGCCTAGGCTTATCATTGAGTTATGACATTGTGACTAAAGGACATAGTGGAACCCTTACGGTGAAAAGCCAGCAAGGCGTAGGCACTGAATTTTTGATCTACTTGCCTGCCAGAAGCTGATTTCAGTCTGTTTAGTGGGCACTTATATGGTTTTTTGCTTAGATTCTCTCGTATCTCTTATGCTTCGTTTTTTACTTTGTTGCCTCTTAGCAAGTATATTTTTCTGGTTGTGTTTATGCCCTGCCTGGGCACAAGACACAACCCTAGTGCTTGATACGTCACGATTCAATTCAGTCCAGATAATTAACCTATCCCGGCTGAATGGCTGGGTATATGCGCCAGGTCATAACCCTAACTGGGCCAAACCAACTTTTAATGCAGGAAACTGGCGCAGGTTTAAACCAACCGACTTATCGATTAAAGACGCTGACAAAAACGGAAAAGTAGAAGGATGGTTTCGACTTAATATTCGGCTTGATTCAACCTGGAAAGACGTGCCATTAGGGTTGAGAAACGGTAGCTGGGCAGCGACAGATGTGTACATAGATGGTCAACTGGTGGCCTCCTTTGGCAATACGGGGGCTAATGGAAAACCGTACCACGATCATTATCCCATTTACCAACTTCCGAAAACTTTCCAGATGGCTACTGGATCGGTACATTTGATAGCTGTCCATTTAGTAGATTATGTATCTCCTTTTCCCCATTATCCTGGTCGAAAATTACAATCGGAAATAATATCGAATCCTGGATGGATTGTCCAGCTTACCGGTCCGCGATATCCACCCTTTGCAATGGATAATCAAAAAGAGACTATTAGCTATGTCGGCGTATGGTTGGGTACATGGCTATTAATGGCGATCTGTTTCTGGCTGTTATCCTGGCTCAATTTCCCTGAAAAACGCAGCTTACGATTATTGGCAATCGGTGGGACGTTTGCGGCAATTTCGAATCTAGGACGTCTTCTAATTTATTCTTCTTCCTCCTACCCTATTTTATTTGGAAAATTCACGTTTGTTGTCGGCCTGCCGCTTTGGCTTACGATCTGTTTTATACTGCTAACCTTGCTAAGTATTTTCGGCTATCGAGTTAGTCGCCGATGGTTGTCTTTATTGATCATTATTGCTATCGTCGGGGCTATGCTGGATGCGTACGTAGGCGATGACATGCTGATCTCAATTGCCAACTTTATTCAGCAAATAACCATTAGTTATCTGCTGATATCTTCCTGGAAACGCCTACACGGTGCCCAATGGGCCATTGTTATTGGGGCACTGGGAAGTATTCTGGCCAGTGCGATGTATGGAGTCTTCCTTTTTGCTAAAATACCATTCAACTTCAATATTTTATACACTGTTCTCTCACTTGCGCTTCCTATTTCATTCCTGATTTATATTGCGCTTCGCTTCAAGGAAATTTTAGCGGAAGTCCGGGCAAAAGCGGATGCAGTAGTCCAGGTTACCGAAGAAAAACAAGCGATTCTGGCGGCTCAGAATCAATTCCTCGAACAGCAAGTGGAAGCCCGAACTGACGAACTAAAGGCTTCTCAGGCTCAGCTCATTCAGAAAGAAAAACTAGCTAGTTTAGGCGAATTGACAGCGGGCATCGCTCATGAAATTCAGAATCCTCTAAACTTCGTTAACAACTTCTCCGAAGTGAGTACTGAACTGATTGATGAATTGAAGGAAGGCCCTTTTCTGAAACTGCCTGACAACGAAAAAGAGTACGCTGAAGAAATTATGAGCGATTTGACCAGCAATCTGAAAAAGATCAACCATCATGGTAGTCGAGCCAGCAGTATCGTCAAAGGCATGCTTGAACATTCACGTACCGAGTCAGGTGAGAAACGCCCCACCGACCTCAATACGCTTGCCGATGAGTACGTCAAGATTGCCTATCACGGTTTGCGAGCGAAGAATAAAGAATTCAACTGTGAATTAGTCAACGACTTTGATCCGACGGTAGAGCCGATAAACGTAGCACCTCAGGAAATTGGACGGGTGCTATTGAACCTCTATAACAACGCCTTTTATGCGGTTTCGGAGCGAGCCAAACAACGTAGTGATTTTGATTATAAGCCAACGGTTGAAGTTCGGACGCAACGGCTGGCAGATAACGTAGTGATTCAGGTACGGGACAATGGCACGGGCATTTCTGAACCGGTGAAAGCCAAGATTTTTCAACCCTTTTTTACCACCAAACCCACGGGCGAAGGAACAGGATTAGGTTTATCACTGAGTTATGACATTATCACGAAAGGGCATGGTGGAACCCTCACGGTGAAAAGCCAGCAGGGTACGGGAACTGAATTTGTAATCCACTTGCCTATCAGAAGTTAATCGAGTTAGGAATTCGAATTGGAGCTACAATAACTAATGTCTCAAATTGGATGATTTATGTCTCAAATGGGATAGCCTACTCTGTTTGTATTTGTTACTTTTGACCATCCAATCAGCCACCACAATGTAGAATCTGTTGCCTTCTATCATGGAAACACGTTCAACCTTCCTGTTTTTTTTCCTTCTTTCAATAGTTCCCCAACTGATTTCGGCGCAGCCGACCAATCAGATTGGCATTGGGCAAATTGAAACTATTCAATCGAAAATCCTCAAGGAGAAACGTAAAATCTGGGTACACATTCCGGATAGCTATCGGAATGGTACTTATGCCAAACAGCGTTACCCAGTGGTCTATCTGCTCGACGGTGACGCGCACTTTTCCTCTGTAGTCGGCATGATTGAACAATTAAGTACGGTGAACGGCAATGCTATTTGTCCTGAAATGATCGTCGTTGGCATTCCCAACACCAATCGAAGGCGAGACTTAACCCCAACACCAGGAGGGGGAATGGTGCCATCGCCCGCCGATAGCATCCAGCTCAAAACGTCCGGCGGGGGTGAAAAATTTACGGATTTTATTGAGCGAGAATTAATTCCTTACATTGATTCGGTATACCCAACCCAGCCTTATCGTGTATTTATCGGTCATTCGCTGGGTGGGCTAATGGTCATCAATACGCTTGTGCATCATTCTGGCTTATTCAATGCCTATATCGCTATCGACCCTAGCATGTGGTGGTCCAACCAAAAGCTGCTCAATGAAAGCAAACAAGTATTTGAGAACAAACAGTATGCAGGTAAATCGCTGTTTGTCGGTATTGCCAACACGCTGGAACCAGACATGGACACGCTGAAGGTGTTAACCGATACGGCTACAACCCACAATCATATCCGCTCGATTTTAAGCTTAAATCGACTGCTAAAAACCAATCCACAAAATGGACTACGGTATCAGGGAAAATACTATCCTGATGAAGATCACAGTTCGGTGCCGCTCATTAGCGAGTACGATGCGCTCCATTTTATTTTTGATCAGTATCGCTTTAAGATGACTAACAAAGACTATGACGAGAATAGCACCGAACTGGCTGGTCGATTAACTACTCATTTTGCGGCCGTATCTGATCGTCTGGGTTATCGAGTAAGCGCCCCCGAAGCCCTGGTTAATGAATTTGGTCACTATAGTTTGTCAGAGCAGAAATTCATCAAAGCCGAAAGTCTGTTCAAACTTAACGTAGCAAACTACCCAAACAGCTTCAATGCTTACGACTCTTACGGCGATTACTACGTAGCACGAAAAGACACAACTAACGCCATTGCCCAGTTTAAGAAAGCACTCTCGCTAAAAGACAACGCTGCCACACGGAAGAAATTAATGGCGTTAGAAACTAAGGCAGCACCTAAACCGTCGACCCATAAACCGAGCAAATAAAGCGCTCCACCTTTACGCTTCCAGTTTAATTCCTCCGCGATACGTATTGCGGTACCTGGGCGATCTATTGCTTAGACTGAACAGTACCGAACGTACTGAAACGCCCAAACCATGGGTCAAATCAATTTCTAGTCCTATTTTCTAACATACCTTCTCTTCTTATTCATATGAAAAATTACCTGCAATTACTGTTTATCAGCTTCGTACTGAGCACCTTCACAGCTTCGGCCCAGAAACCAGAATCCACCACAGCCGATCACTTTACCGCATTAGACAACAACACACGTAACACCAATCTTTCAAATAAACTGCCGGATTACGCGGATACGTATATACATGAGAGTTATGGAAAAGTGCTTAATCCGTCGACCAACAATCCGTTAGTCTTGCTGACGTCATCGACTCAAAAATACTGGCTTGATTATGAACATTATGATAAGTTTCAGATTCTCGAAACTGGTGGTGGAATCGCTAAAACGTATCAAGCTTCTATACGCTCTCAGTTAAGCTCGAATCAAGTTGGCGACATTGGTGGCATGGCTACTACGTCTCAGGAACATTTGGCCAGTGAACCACTTGGTTTTGTCAGACCTACCTCCACCAGACAGATAAGTGCGAATCAGCTAATACGATACGTTGGTGACTATGAATCAACTAACCTGTCTGCACGAATCGAGCTTCGGAACGGAAACTCACTTTACCTGATTGTGCCTGGACAAACTGATTATGAACTGGAATTCATAGACAATCACGTATTTTTCAATAAAGAACAGCCGAATTATTTTGCACATTTTGCGCTAAACCAGCAAGGTAACGTAGCAACGCTCTCCATCATCCAGTCCAACGGTGATTTCACACTTACCCGTATAACGACGAGTCGTTCACTACAGCCAAAAGCTGAACATAAAAAGTCGATCACGTACGTTACACCGAAATACCTGTTGAAGCCGCTACGTTGCAAACTTATTCAGATGTGTACGAAAGAGCCGATGGAGAGCAACGTATCATTAAGTTGATCGACAATCGATTGTATTATCCAAAGCAACCCATATTCGATTTTCTTCAGTAAATTGTCTGCCTAAAATTGCCTCCTAAAACCTTTTGTTATGCGCTTTCTTAACCAAACATTTGCCATTGGATTATCGCTACTGGCCAGCGTAGCCTGTCAGAAAAAAGCGCAGGAAGATGTTCCTGTACGAACCTCCTTCTTTGATAAATCAGGCATGGACACGACTGTTTTGCCCGGCAACGATTTTTATTCGTATGTCAATGGTACGTGGTTGAAGAAAACCAAAATCCCCGACGATCAAAGTTCCTGGGGGTCATTTGATCAACTCTACGAAAGCAATCAGCTGAAAACGAAAACCATTCTGGAAGAAGCGGCTAAAGCCAATTCAGAAGCGGGAAGTATCGAACAGAAGATTGGTGATTTTTACGCCAGTGGCATGGATACCAGCGCCATTGATAAGCGGGGTTTTGACCCTGTAAAAGCAGAGCTGGCAAAAATTGCTGCCCTCAAAGACTATAAACAGGTAATGACCTATCTGGCTGCCAATGAAGCCAATAGAGGAGGGAAATTTATTGGATTTTACGTAGGGGCCGATGATAGGCAAAGTACTATCAATCGAATGAACTTCTGGCAGGCAGGCTTGTCGTTACCCGAAAAAGATTACTATACACGTACCGATGAAGCCACTAAAAAAATCCGGGCTGCTTTCGTTACGTACGTAGCAAAGCTATTTACCTTAACGGGTGTCGATTCTACACTCGCCAAAACGAAGGCGCAGGCGATTCTGGCTTTCGAAACCAACCTGGCCAAATCGCACAAAGCGCCGGCTGACTTACGCGACCCGGTGGCCAATTACAACAAATTTGCTGTGGCTGACCTAACCAAGAAAATGCCATCGCTAGATTGGCGCCATCTGCTCGACGGCATGGGGCTGGCGAAAGTAGATACGGTGTTAGTGGGTCAGCCCAATTATTACCAGGCGCTGGATAAGTCGCTTCCCAATACGTCTATTGAACTGCTGAAAGATCGACTCACTTTCGATTGTCTGGACTATAATGCGACGCTACTCAGCAAAACGTTTGAACAGGCTCATTTCGATTTCCACAACAAAGCAATTCATGGGCAGCCAAAGATGACTGAACGCTGGAAACGGCTGGTCAATCGTGTCGACCGGTCGTTAGGCGAAGCGCTGGGGCAGTTGTGGGTTAAAAAATATTTTCCGGCCGAAGCCAAAGAACGAATGCTAACCTTAGTCGATAACCTCCAAAAAGTGTATCGGCAACGTATCGAAAAACTCGATTGGATGGCACCCGAAACGAAAAAAGTTGCCTTGACCAAACTTGATCGTTTCCTGAAGAAAATCGGCTACCCCGACAAATGGAAGGACTATTCGGACGTAGCAGTAAAACGTGACGATTATTACGGGAACGTACAACAGGCCCGTATGCATCAACACAGGGAAGATTTTGCCAAAATCAATCAACCTGTCGACCGTATGGAATGGGGTATGACGCCACCAACCGTTAATGCCTATGCCAATCCGACGAACAATGAAATCGTGTTTCCGGCCGGGATTCTGCAATTTCCGTTTTTTGACAAAGATGCCGACGATGCTATTAATTACGGAGCCATTGGGGTTGTGATCGGCCACGAAATGACGCACTTGTTTGACGATCAGGGTCGCCAGTACGACGCCAGCGGAAACCTGCGCGACTGGTGGACCAAACAAGACGCCGAACGATTCAATAAAAAGTCACAGGTCGTTGTAAACCAATTCAATACGTTTACTGTATTGGATAATCTGCACGTCAATGGCCGGCTGACATTGGGTGAAAATCTGGCTGATTTGGGCGGCATTACGTTGGCGTATCAGGCGTTCAAACTGACGAAGCAAGGCCAGGGCAGCGATAAGATCGATGGATTTACCCCCGATCAGCGGTTCTTTCTGGGACTTGCTCAAGTCTGGCGGAGTAAAGCACGCGATGAAGCGGTACGTGCCTGGATCACCACTGATCCTCACTCACCTGATAAATTTCGGGTAAATGGCCCATTAGCCAATTTCGAGCCGTTCTATCGAGCTTTCAACGTAAAGCCCGGACAAAAGCTCTATAAATCAGAAGTCGATCAGGCGAAAGTCTGGTAAGCGACGTACTAATCTCAAGTAACAAGTCAGGCGGTAGTTAATCTGGTCAGGGATTAACTACCGCTTTTTATGTCAAATGTGACGTACTGTCTCAAACGTTATAGCTTTTGTCCCAAACGGTATAGTCTTGCTACGTAGTGGATGCTTATTTTAGCGTGCCATAGGTGCGTTCGGTGATCGACTTTTTCTATCCACCCATAGGTTGCCCTTCCGTCTTTTTAAGCTGATAAAATGAAGATCTACACGATTGTATTTTTACTAGTTCTCACCTGCTTAAGCTGCTTGAAAGCTCAGCCAGTTAACAAGCTGTATTTAGCAAAAATTGATAGTCTTCAAGCGCTCATCGTTCAGCAGCCCAAAGATGATACGACTAAAGTGAAACGGCTACATTATTTAGCCCGTTTTTGCTTTTCCGACATGCAGTTCCAGCGAGGACTACTGGCAACCCTACAGGCGCGGCAGTTGGCCAACCAGTTACATTATGCTAAAGGCGATGCATTGTACTGGACCACACTGGACTATCTCAACGCTTATACACCGCATACGTATTCCTATTATTATTTTCTGTCCAGGTGGTCGTATAGAGACCGGAAGCAAACGGAAGAGGTTTTTCAACTTGGTGGAGCGATACCTGATTTCCGAAAGAATCCAAAAGCAAAGGCCCAAATGCTAACAGCTATCCATTACTATGAAACGCATCTGGATCGGGAAATTTTGGCCAATTTACTGCTTACCTACGTAGGCTACATTCCGCGGGAAGAACAGCCCCCATACCTCGAAAAAGCCATTCGTTTATTCAGGGAGAATAACCAGCCTGCTCTTCCCTTTTTTATTAAGAGACATGAAATGGTCCTTTTTGAAAAAGAAGGCAAAACAAAGGAAGCTAAAGAGACTGAAATTGAGGCCCGAACCATTCTGACCAACACAAAGGATAGCCGGGAGAAAGCCTTGATGTATTACTTCCTCGGCCAAATATATGCATCTCAGGGGCGAAGGGATTTAAGTTTTGAATTTGCTACTCAAGCCGATAAACTACTAGAAAAATTCGGTGAGAAAGATCTACGGATTGGCGCTCTGTATCGCCTGGGAATAATGGGCTATGATTTGAATTTGCATCGAAAGACCGTCGAGTACTTAAAAAAAGCGGTCGCCCTAGCGGCAGAAGATAAGAACAGGAATGCCGCTAGATTAGCTGATCATTATCTTCAGATTGCTTTCTCACTGATCAGCCTGAACGAATTTGAGGAAGCCAAGTACTATATCGAAAAATCTCGAAAAGTACCGCTCGATCAATACGATGGAAATTTCAAAAAAATTATGATCGCTCGCCATTATGATGCAACCGGGCAACTACTGATGGGGCAAGGTGACTATCAGGGAGCGTTGAAGAACTTTACGCAGGCACTATCCGCAGCAAATCAGACAACCGATTCGACCCGACTGGGTTCCTATATGACCTTATACATGGCTCAATGCTATCAGAAGCTGGGGCAACTCCAGGAAAGCATCAAGTATGGCAAGATGAGCTATGCCAAAGCCTCGCCACAATCAGGTCAGTACCGATCAGCCACGCTGTTGCTGGCCGATGTCTTCGAGGAAGCTGGCCAGCCATTAGAAGCCTATACGTATCTGAAAGAGTATCAAAAACTCCGAAAAGAGTCTGACCAGAAAGACGAAGCCAATTACATAGCAGACGTGGAAATCCGATCGGCCGTTGAAAAAGAGGAGCAGGAAAAAAATCAAATAAAGCAGGAAAAATTACTTCAGGCTCAACAGATACTGGCCATTGAAAAACAGCGGGAAATTGATGGATTAAAAGCCCAGGCTGCCAATCAATTGCTCCAGACCAGAGCCGAACAAGCTGAGCTGGATAAAGAACTCGAAAAAGAGCGACTGGAAGCCAGAGCGTTTCAAAACAAGCGTCAGCAGGACTATCAAATCTCGCTGTTAAATCTGGACATTGACAATCAACGCAAAATCAGGACAGGGCTGTTGGGAGGGCTGGCCCTGTTTGCCTTGTTTGTCCTTGTACTGGTTCGTCAAAACCGGATCAAGCAACGCTTCAACCAAACCTTGACGAAGCAGAAGGCAGAAATAGAACATAAACGTGATCAGTTAGACCATACCCTGACCGAACTCAAAACCACTCAGACCCAACTCATCCAAAAAGAAAAGCTGGCCAGTTTGGGAGAGCTGACCGCCGGTATCGCTCACGAGATTCAAAACCCGTTGAACTTCGTCAACAACTTCTCTGAAGTCTCTACTGAACTCATTGACGAACTCAAAGAAGGGCCATTTCAGAAACTGCCTGAGGAAGAAAAGGAATATGCCGAAGAAATTTTGAGCGATCTTACCAGCAACCTGAGAAAAATCAACCACCACGGCGGTCGGGCCAGCAGCATCGTCAAGGGCATGCTCGAACATTCCCGCACAGAATCAGGTGAGAAACGGCCCACCGACCTCAATGCTTTGACTGATGAATACCTCAAGATTGCTTACCACGGCCTGAGAGCGAAAGATAAGAGTTTCAATTGCACGTTAGTAACCGATTTTGCCCCAACACTGGAGCCAGTAGACGTAGCATCTCAGGAAATCGGCCGGGTATTGCTCAATCTCTTCAATAATGCATTTTATGCTATTTCGGCGCAGTCAAAGAAACGTAACGACTCTACTTTTCAGCCGACGGTTGAGGTTCGTACAAAACGTAAATCAGATCATGTAGTGATTCAGGTGCGAGATAATGGTGGGGGTATACCCGAACAGGTAAAAGCCAAGATTTTTCAACCCTTTTTCACCACCAAACCTACGGGCGAAGGCACAGGGTTGGGCCTTTCGCTCAGCTACGATATCATCACCAAGGGACATGGCGGAATCCTCTCGGTAGAAAGCACGGAAGGACCCGGTACGACCTTTATCATTCAACTACCAGCATAGCTGTCTCTATTACATAAACGGCCTGTTCATGAGCTAAACACCCAAAATTTTCGATGTTTCTTATGAAGGTATTGGCATACTGCTAAACTCGATTATTTTTGCTAACCCTCCCTAAATCATGAATTTACTCTTTAATGGCAACCAAAATTCTACTGGCCGATGACGAAACCGATCTGGAAGACCTGTTCCGCCAACAGTTTCGCCA
Source organism: Spirosoma daeguense (assembly GCF_054776875.1). Classification (NCBI taxonomy): domain Bacteria; kingdom Pseudomonadati; phylum Bacteroidota; class Cytophagia; order Cytophagales; family Cytophagaceae; genus Spirosoma; species Spirosoma daeguense. The sequence continues at coordinate 587,112 of NZ_BAAHBF010000002.1, read as the reverse complement.
ACAAATACAAAATAAAACCTACGAATTTCTTTTTGCGAAAGATGGCCAAGAGGCACTAACCATCCTGGAACAACATCCCGATATCGCTGTTCTGCTTAGTGATATCAACATGCCCGGCGTTGACGGGTTGACTCTGCTCACCAAAGTGCCGCTGGTTAACCCTGTTCTGCGTACAATCATTGTCACGGCCTATGGCGATATGCCCAATATTCGGACGGCCATGAACGAGGGGGCTTTCGACTTTCTGACCAAGCCCATTAAGTTTACTGACCTCAAAAAAACGCTGGAAAAAGCTATTCACTCGGCCGCGCAACAACGCGAAATGATTGAATTAAAAGTCATGGACGAGATGAAAACGCGCTTTTTTGCCAACATCACCCATGAGCTTCGTACGCCACTTTCGCTGATTGTTTCTCCGGTAGATAACCTGCTTGAGACCGCCGAGCTTCCGCCTGCCCATCAATACCAGTTAGCCACCGTGCAACGTAACGCTCGTCAGTTACTACGGTTGTTCAATCAACTACTGGATATTAACAAGCTCGAAGCCAGGCAGATGGACCTGGTTAATGAAGTTGGTGATTTGTCTGAATTTGTACGCCAGATCGTTGATCTGTTCCGTCCTTCAACAGATATAAAACAACTATCCCTAACGTATCAGACAGACGTACCATCTGGGAAATACCTTTTCGATGCCGATAAATGGGAGAAAATTCTGTACAACCTGCTATCAAATGCCATTAAATTTACCGAAACAGGTGGTATTACGGTCAGCCTGACGAAAACCCCAACGACAGTTCAACTAGCCGTTAGCGATACCGGTATTGGCATTACTGCTGATAAACTACCTCATATTTTCAACCGCTTTTATCAGGCTAAACAGGCTCCGAATCGTAATCATGCCGGAACAGGCATCGGCTTGGCTTTGGTGAATGAGATGGTGCTACGTCTAGGAGGAACGATTCAGGTGTACCCTCAGGAAATCGGGCCAGGAACCCGCTTTTCAGTGGAAATTCCGGTGCAGCTAACAACACATGAACAGGAATACAGCCCAATCGAATCCCCGTCCCTCTCACATTACATCCCAGAACCTCCTTCTGCCTATGAGTCCGAACGTACTACGTTAGAAGAGGCACCCTTATTACTCATTGTCGAGGATAACTCCGAACTGCGTGAGTTTATGTCAATGGAATTAGTCACTACGTTCCGAATTCGCTCTGCGTCGAATGGATATGATGGCTACTTACTCGCTAAAGAGGAAATGCCCGACATCATCGTGACCGACTTGATGATGCCAAAAATGGATGGGTATGAACTAATTGAACAACTCCGGCTTGATCCGGAAACCGATCATATTCCCGTTGTGCTACTGACGGCAAGCCATAGCCCCAATGAACGGTTAAAAGGATTGAGTTCTGGGTTCGATGACTTCCTGACGAAACCATTCAGCATAAGTGAGTTGCGGTTACGTCTACGTAATATGCTGACGCGGCAGGACAAACTGCGGGAAACGTATCGCCGACAGCTTACTCAACCCAAGTCCAACCAGGAAACCGAGCCGCTGGAAACCGTTCAGGACCAGTTTCTGAGCCGATTGTATCAGTTATTAGAGGGGCGGCTCGATGATTCAGCGCTCAGCGTCGAGTGGCTGGCCGAAGAGTTAGCCATGAGTCGGCGAAAGCTACACCGTAAACTCCAGAGTCTATTACAGTTATCTCCTCACGACGTAATGCGCCAGTATCGACTCCGGCGGGCTGTTGATCTGTTACGTATAGGTTACAACGTATCAGAAACAGCGTATAGAGTTGGATTTGAGTCGCCTTCTTATTTTACCAAACTGTTTAAAGAATTCTACAATCAAACGCCTACAGATTATGTGCAACACTAAGGAAAACGCTGGTCTTTCTTTTCTTCGGGTTTTGGTCGAGGCTGTTGCTCGACGGAAATTAAGTCGTCGGTAGATGATATTCCTATCTGGGAAGCGCGTGATTCATTGAATCCACGACAAAAGTCTTTCTAACGATGTGAACTGATTCGGGTTGTGGATCTGGAGAAATAGTAGCTGATTGGCAGGCTATTAAGAGGGTAAAACCAGTGCCTACGATGAACAAATAAAGAGTAAGATTGCAGACGAGCTTTTTCATAATTTAAGAGAAATAAGAGTGACTTTGGCTGATGCCTTATTAGTGCAGTAGTCTCGCGCTTCAGACAGGTCAAATGTCTGCAGTTTCACATAGAAGCACTGGTTCGTTTGAGTCAAAAACTATCCCGTTTGGGCTAATTCTGATTGGTGGATGGATTTTTTGACGTTGCACATACACCTACACTACGTCTCGGAGTTTGGTATGGCCACTCGTCGGTGCTAATGATTGAGTGGGATGGTTCACTATTACAGAAAATGATCTATCTGTTGAAGCAGAAGCTGTAGGTAAAGCAAGGTTAAAGTACTGTCCCAAACGTTATAGTTTATGGCTAAAATGAGATAGTCTGCGGGGAATAGCTTGCTAAGTTTTGTATGGCCTTCTAATTTCTAAGCAGTATGAAATCTCTTTTTCTAACCGGGTTGCTCTATTTGATTACATTAACGACCAGAGGGCAAGCCACTGTTTATGTTGATAGTCTGCCCAGCAAGGGCCTACTTCTGAATATGGCTTGGAAATGGCACATGGGAGATAACTCAGATTGGGCTAAGCCACAGTTTAATGATGCCCGTTGGGATACACTTACTCCGACTCGGACTATTGGGTCCATACACCAACTTCCTCAGCAAGGCATAGGTTGGCTACGAATCCGATTCCACGTTGCGCCCCAGCTACGGGGAAAACCAATTAGCATCATTTTAGAGCAAAGTGGGGCTACAGAACTGTTTTTAAATGGAAAGCTCGTGGCTCGAAACGGGCTGATAAGTCTACAGAAGCAGCTAGTAGCCAGCGCTTACCACGAAAATATTCCCTTTGTATCCCTAAACGCGGACTCGGTGCAACTCCTGGCCGTGCGATATGCTTTTTCTACCCAACGACTGCCTGTTCTTAGCCGTCATTTTTCGTTTCTTCAGGTCAGTGTTGGCCCATTCAAACTGGCCCAGGACGTTAGTCAAAATCAATTATCAAGGTCGCTCCTGGAAACACTTCTGTTTAGTATTTTTCTGGCGTTAGGCCTTTTGCAACTCTTGCTTTTTCTGGCTTCCATCGAACAGCGTGCGGCTCTGTATTTAGGTCTGTTTTTAGTAACGCAAGGTATTACTCATCTGCTGGCAGCGGATTTATTGATCGACGTATTAGATGTCACTCAGGTAGCTTGGACTTCAGATCTTCTCGATTTCTTATTTACAGTTGCCCTCGCCTTTTCTGGTTTCTACTACCTATTGGGTACCTACCACTATTTCAAACAACCCAAAAGGAAGCCATTTTTTGTCGTAGCTCTGCTCACATTAGTTACTATACCAATTGGGATATGGCTACCAGTTTATAAAGGCTTAGCTTGGTTCATTCTGGCCATACTACTGCCCTGGTCTGAAATATTACGAATCGGAATTCTAGCCCAACAACAAGAAAAAAACGGCGCAAAGCTATTTACGATGGCGCATGGTACGCTGGTAGCAGTGTTTCTAGTATATACAGTATCCGTTTTTGTTCCTTCATTTAGCCATGTGCTGGGGAGCTTTAGTGATAATTTATTTATGATCAGTTTTTTGGGACTGGCCCTGACGGTATCTCTTTTAGTATCGCATGAGCGGGCCACTACGAATACCCTGCTACGAAACCAATTAGTTAAATTAGAGAGCCTTTCGCAAAAAACGATTGCTCAGGAGAAGGAAAAACAACACCTGCTAGCGACCCAAAACGAGCGATTGGAACATCAGGTAGAAGCTCGCACGGAAGAACTCACTCGCTCCCTGACTGTACTCAAATCCACTCAGGACCAGTTAGTTCATAAAGAAAAGCTGGCCAGTCTGGGCGAACTGACAGCGGGCATTGCCCACGAAATTCAGAATCCTCTAAACTTCGTTAACAACTTCTCGGAAGTGAGTGCTGAATTGATCGACGAGTTGAAAGACGAAGTTCAGGCCGGCCATCTCAACAACGTACTAGCCCTTGCTGATGATGTGAGCCGCAATCTACAAAAGATCAACCATCATGGCGGCCGAGCAAGTAGCATTGTGAAGGGCATGCTCGAACATTCCCGCACCGAATCGGGCGAGAAACGGCCAACCGATCTAGCGTCCTTAGCCGATGAATATCTCAAGATTGCCTATCATGGCTTAAGAGCAAAAGGCAATGAATTTACCTGTGAGTTAGTCACCCACTTTGATCCCGATTTGAAACCAGTCGACGTAGCTCCCCAGGAGATCGGGCGAGTACTCTTGAACCTATATAACAATGCCTTTTATGCTGTCAGGGAACGGGCTAAGCAAAGTGACAATACTGATTACAGGCCCTTAATTGAGGTTAGTACAAAGTATGAACTTGGTCACGTAGTGATCCGGGTACAGGACAATGGTACAGGCATTCCTAAATCAGTCAAGACTAAAATTTTCCAGCCCTTTTTTACCACCAAACCGACTGGGGAAGGAACAGGTTTGGGGTTATCCTTAAGTTATGACATCATTGCCAAAGGACACGGGGGTTTATTAGCTGTCGAGAGTGCTGAAGGCAAAGGGACAGCATTTGTCATTCAATTACCAATGGTGGCAAACCTTTCCAAACCCCAATAATACTGTTTCTTTAAACGCCCCTATTAATAGATAGTGAGACACCCTCGTCTCAGTTGGGAGCGATTTATGGGAATTAGAAATGAAAGCTCACTGATTATAAAACCATGTCACCAGAACAGAGTTTCTTATCCGTTTTGTTTGTCAGTTGAATGCTAATGTCTTAAGATTAAAACGCCACGGATAACGGGTGTAATCTGTAGCTTTTTGTGCTGATAAGGCTGATTGCTGATGACCCCACATTCATCACCGCCGGTTGGCCCGCTTTATCTTCTAACTAACACAGGGTAAACCGTAATCTAAATCAACTTCATCAGCGTTTCAGTTAAGTATGCCTATGCTGTTTTCGGCCGCTGCGATCGCCGTCGGAACCAGTTAAGCGTTCAGTAGCCCTGTTACGAGGTCAACTAAGTTAGTCGAGCCGATGATTAGTGGCGTACGTTGGTGTAAAGTCTGGATCGATTTTGCCAATAGTCGCTGATGCCCGTCGGTAGCCCTTCCCCCGGCCTGTTCGACCAGAAACGCCATGGGAAAGCCTTCATAGAGCAACCGAAGTTTACCGGTAGGGGCTGCCTGGGTTTCCGGATACAGGTAAATACCGCCTTTGAGTAAGTTACGGTGAACATCGGCAATGAGTGCCCCAATGTAACGAGCGGTGAGCCGAGCATGCTGACAGTTGGCAATGAACTGCTGAATGTTTACAGGAAAATCCGCTACGTTTCCTTCATTACATGAATAGATCCGCCCATCGACCGGCGTTGTCAGGGTTGGATGTGATAGAAAAAACTCGCCCAGCGAATTGTCATACGTGAAGCCATTGACTCCCTGCCCCGTGGTATAAACGAATAAGGTCGACGTACCGTACAGCACATAACCCGCTGCCACCTGCCGGAGCCCCCCCTGTAAAAAGTCGGCTTCAACGGCGGGTGTGCCGGGTAGCGACTGGCGTCTGTATATGGAGAAGATAGTGCCAATGGATACGTTTACATCGATGTTGGAGGAGCCATCGAGTGGGTCAATGGCCACCACGTATTTACCGTCAGCATTTCCTGTGTGAATTACCTGATCCTCTTCTTCCGATACCACAGCGGCTACTTCTCTGCCGTTTCGGAGGGCCCGCAGAAACCGGATGTGCGCAATAACATCCAGTTTCTGCTGTGCTTCACCATGTTGATTCTCGGTGCCAAAACCTCCCGTTACGGATAGAAGGGCAGCCCGGCTAATTTCGCGCTGAACGATCTTGGCGGCTAAGGCGATGTCCCGCAATAGTTGCGAAAGCTCACCCGTGGCCGCTAGAGATGCCTGCTGCTGCCGTTTGATAAACCGATCTAGCGTCGTACCGACCGGCACGGCGACAATATCTTCCGAGTAAGCCTTCATGGGTCAATACAGGGTGAGTGTCTATCATCTCGACTAGTCCGCCAATGCGGCAGGAGGAATGACAGACACGTTATTAAAGTTCAAACAGTTTCTACGTAAATAACAACTCCGATGGACTATCTCCGGCCGCTTTTTGGTACGTCTGGTAGTTTTCTCGGAACGCCCGCGCCAGTCGACCGGCAGTTGCATCGTAATCAATTGGGCGTTCCCAAGCCTTGCGGGGGTTGAGCAATTCAGCGGGTATGCCGGAACAGGTCAGCGGAATTTGTAGCCCAAAGGGTTGTAAGGTTTGGTATTCTACTTTATCCAGAATACCCGTTAGAGCCGCCCGGATGACGGCGCGGGTGTAGGCTAATTTGATCCGTTGCCCCGTACCGAACGAACCACCCGTCCAGCCCGTATTGACCAGCCAAACCGGAACCTCCGCAGTTTCTAAATGCTGTCCCAAAAGATCGGCATATTCGAACGGATGTAGAGGCAGAAAGGCCGCCCCGAAACAGGCTGAAAACGTCGGCACAGGCTCTTTAATACCGACTTCGGTTCCCGCTAACTTTGCCGTATAACCCGACAGGAAGTAATACATCGCTTGCTTGACCGTCAGCCGGGCGATAGGAGGTAGCACGCCAAACGCATCGGCTGTCAGAAAAAACAGATTGCGAGGGACGGGACCCACGGATGGATTAGCCCGGTTGGCAATGTAGTCGAGCGGGTAGGCAGTCCGGGTATTTTCGGTGACGGACTGATCAGTGAAGTCTACAATTTGAGTATCAGGCAAAAATCGCGTATTTTCCAGCACCGCCCCCGGTCGTATCGCACCGTAAATTTCCGGTTCGTGTTCGGCACTCAGGTTGATTACTTTAGCGTAACAGCCCCCTTCAAAATTGAAAACCTGATCGCTCCAGCCGTGTTCGTCGTCGCCGATAAGTTGCCGGTCCGGATCGGTCGATAAGGTGGTTTTGCCGGTACCTGACAACCCAAAAAATAAGGCCGTGTCGCCTGCTTTACCGACGTTGGCCGAACAGTGCATCGATAGTACGCCCTGCCGGGGCAGTGTAAAATTGAGTACCGAGAAGATGCCTTTCTTCATCTCGCCCGCGTAGCCCGTGCCACCAATCAGGATAACCCGCTCGCTGAAATTGATGATGGTAAAATTGCTCTGGCGGGTGCCGTCGGTGGCGGGGTTAGCCAGAAAGCTGGGTAGATTCAGGATCGTCCAGTTCGGGGTAAAGGCCGCGCGCTCTTCGGCTGACGTTTCGATGAACAGGTTGTGACAGAAGAGATTATGCCAGGCCAGTTCGTTTACTACGGTAATGTTGATGGCGTAGCGCGGATCGGCCCCGGCTTTTACGTAGCGCACAAACACCGATTTGTCGGCCAGCGAAGCCAGCATGCGCTGATGAAGTCGGTCGAACTGGTCGGCCTCGATAGGTTGGTTAATGGCTCCCCACCAAACTGTTTTATCGGTGAGCGCATCGCGAACGATAAACTTGTCTTTAGGCGAACGACCCGTGAAGGTGCCCGTATCGCACATTAGTATCCCCGTTTCGGTGAGCACCCCTTCATCACGCAACAGGGCCAATTCGGTTAATTGGGGCACCGTCAGGTTGAGCGACACGGTTGTTGTTTCGGGTAAGCCCAGCGATTCAAGGACGTTAGTAGCTACGTAAGAAGGTGTTGAAAATAAGTTCGTATTCATACAGCAAGCAGGATGTTAATTCGCGATTTAATGACCGGAAAAAGCAATAAATTATCGGTTGAGTGCAGGCTCTGGGATAGGCAGTTCCGGTACGGCGGGCGGAGGAGTACGTTCGTCGAAAGCCTGCCGCATCATGGCTCGGTCAAAGGCTTTCTCATTGTTGGCCAGGAAAATCGTGGCGACGGCATTGCCGATAAAGTTGGTAATGCTCCGCGCTTCGGACATAAATCGGTCAACCCCCAGCAGGAGCGCCAGTCCTTCTACCGGAATCACCCGAATGGCGGTCAGTGTACTGGCCAGCACCACAAACCCGCTGCCGGTGACGCCCGCAGCACCCTTCGAAGTGACCATCAGAATCCCGATGATAGTCAGAATCTGTGAGCTGGTCAGTTCGACTCCGAACACCTGCGCCAAAAAGAGCGTCGCCAGCGACAGGTAAATCGTTGTGCCGTCTAGGTTAAACGAGTAACCCGCCGGAACTACCAGCCCCACTACCGGTTTGGCACAGCCCATGCGCTCAAGCTTTTCCATCAGTGCCGGTAGCGCGGCTTCCGACGACGAGGTACCCAGCACAATTAACAGCTCCTGCCGGATGTATTTGAGAAACGACCACAGACTGATCTGGTAGTAGCGCAGAATGGCGTTGAGCACGACGAACACGAACAGAAACATGGTTGCGTAAACGGTTGTCATCAGTTTGGCGAGCGGCAGCAACGTACCAATACCGTACTTGCCGATGGTGTAGGCCATTCCTCCGAAGGCGCCGATCGGGGCAAACCGCATCACCAGATGCAAGCCTTTAAATACCCATTTCGACGCCACAGACAGCCCGTTCAGCACTCGCTCGCGGCCCGAGTAGCGACTCAGCCCGATGCCGATGACAATCGATACCAGCAGCACCTGGAGTGTGAGGTTATCGGCCAGAAATTTAAGCCACGAAAACGACTCGGCCCGCTCGGAATACTGGCTGACAGCCGCGCCATTCAGATTGCCCGTGGCAACTCCGTCTCCCGGTCGGATCAGGTTCGCTACGCCGATGCCGATGAGCAGGGCCAGCGTCGTGACGATTTCAAAATAAAGCAGGGCTTTCCCCCCCACACGCCCCACTTTCTTCAGATCGCCCATACTGCTGATACCCAGCGTAATGGTCAGGAAGATAATCGGGTTGATAAACAGCTTGACGACGCTGATGAACCACTTCCCCAGAAACTCCATCTGGACGGCGGTAGCCGGAACAAAATGGCCCAGCAGGGCGCCCGAAATGATAGCCGTAAGCACCCAAAAAGTTAGGTTAGTCAATAACTTTTTCATAGAAATCAGCAGGTTGTTACAAGTGAAATCGAACGCAGATTTGTATGATTTTTAAGATTTTCATTCAACGTATCCGATCATAAAAATCCACGTTCCATCAGGTAATGAATCAGAAACAGAACAGGAAACGAAAGCGGAATACCGATGCCTACCATTTGCGACGCCAACGGGGCATTGAGCCCATACCGATTCGCCAGAATGGCCGCTGTATTCATCGGACCAATCGCCGAACCCAGCACGCACAAATCCGCTACGTAGTCCTGACGACCCAGCCAGAACCGGCACAGCGCAAAAACCAGCAGCGGAGCCAGCAACAGTTTGTAGGTCAGCCCTAACAGCAAATGAGAACGCTCTTCGGGGCGCACCCGCCACTGTAACTGCATACCCACCGATACCAACGCCAGCACCGTAAACGGGGCACTGATTTTGTCGAGTAGATCGCGGACCAGCGCCGGATGCTGATAGCCAGCCACATTAGCCGCCAGCGCCAGCAGAAACACCGGAAAAGGCGGAAACCGTAGCATATTGCCCAACACTTGCCGCACGGAAGGTTGGCCCACCGGATGGTGCTTTGCCGTATGCCAGCTTGCTAGTGCTACACCCAGCGTCATCGCCACCCCGAATGTTCCGGCCTGACTCATTACGATTCCGACCGCCAGCCCCCGTTCGCCGTAGAGTAGTTCAAACAGTGGGAAACCCACGAACGATACGCTACTGATGCCGCCGGTTAGTTGAAGTGAACCGAGTGTCGGCCGGTCAAGCGCCTGTTTAGTGCCCCGTAGCGACCGTCCCACCAATCCGAAAAACAGCAGGCCCATCAGGAAAACGAACCAGGGTACCAGCACCGTTAACCAGAACTGCCGGGTGAGGTGCATGTCGGGAATGTGACGTAGCGTCAGAGCCGGGATGAACACCGTTACCAGCAACTGATTTAGTGTCAGGTGAGCATCGGCCGGCAGCAACCGACTCGTTCGCAGAAGTCCCCCCGCCAGCAGACAAATCAGTAACAGCGCGATGTTTACCATAATCGGTTCAGCTTTCTAAAAATTAACCATCAGGTTGGCGTAATAATACGTTCCATTGAACCCGAACTGGTTGGCGTTTCGGGTGTAGGGCACCTGACCGTTGCTATAAGAAGCATAGTTGCTAAAGACACGGTCGGGATATACGTTAGTGATGTTGTTGCCACCGATAGTCAGCGAGAGCAGCTTGCTAAAGGCATAGACTGCCGATACGTCGAAGAGGTTTTTCCCGCCGAAAGTCTGCACGCGGTGGGGCAGTCCGCTCGGTTTTTCCCAAGCCGTTACCGATCCGAAATACGTCGACCGCAGATTTAGGGTTAGCTTACCCATCTGATACCCAATCGATACCAGCACTTTAGTGCGGGGCTGACTGGTTTCGATCAGGGCGCGGCTTACGGTATCGATCAGCAGAATCGGAGCGGTCGTACCGGCCTGCAACTGCGCGGGCGTTCCTTTCGTACCGACAATTTCGGTCTTGTTCACCGTCAGGGCTACACTGGCCGTAAAAACGTTGTTGCGCCGGAGCGTCTGCCGGAAGGAGGTAACAAAGTCGATACCGCGCGTCTGCGTACTGACCTGGTTGGTGAAGAACGTAATTTCCTGGAGGCCGGGGAATAGCGGTTTCAGTGCGGCAATGTTAGCTACCCGCAGATTCTCGGTGATAATAATCCGGTCGCGGATGTCGATCTGGTAAGCATCCAGGGTGAACAGGAGTCGGTTGCGGGCCGCTTTGGCTGTCAGCCCCAGATTATAGTTCCACGACGTTTCGGCTTTCGGGTTTTCGATACCGATCTGGCTCAGGCGGGGATCGCTGTTGGGAATTTCTTTGGTTGAGGTTACGACGCCATTCTGCACCGTTGAGGTCGTTACGGCATTGGCGACCTGTTGCAGCAACGGAGCCCGGAAGCCCCGGTTGATGGACCCCCGGATAGAGAAGTTGTCATTCAGCTTGTAGCGCGAGGCCAGTTTCCCGGACAGATTGCCGCCAAAATCGCTGTAGTTTTCGTAGCGTAACGCGCCAGTCAGCAGGAGTCGCTCGGTCAGGTCGCTTTCCACGTCGACGTACATACCGACGTTCGAGCGGGTGCGGTTGGTTTCGTCGTCCAGGCCGATGCCGACGCGCCCCTGCGAACCGGGAATCTTGTTGTTAGTAGCCGCCAGGGGGCCGACCTGATAGCTGGCCGGATCGCCGGCCGTCAGCTGGAACTGGTCGATGCGGTACTGAGCGCCCACGGCCAGACTCAGCGTTTTGGTGCCCATCACCCCGAACATGGTTTTGTTGAGGTTGATTTCGCTCACGCTCTGACCGAAGGCAATTCGACCCACGTAAAAATCTTTGGGCGAATTGGCACCCAGCGATGCGTTGGTGGAATTGGTTACGTTCTGATCGAGGTAGTTAGATCCGTAGCCCGTACTGAAATCCATGTTCCAGCCTTCGAGAACCTTTTTGCGAACGCCCAGCACCACGGAGTAATCTTGCACCGTACCGGGTAACTGTGGCGTAAAACCATCGGGGTAAATGGCGGGGTTGGTCGTACCGGTGATCGGGTTGGCGGTACGGAAAAAGCCCAGCGCGTTGACGCGTTTCCGGGAAAAGCCACCGAACGAATAGAGCGTCCAGTTTTTGCTCAGGGGTAAGCCCGCGTTGTAAAACAGTTGCCCCGATTTCATGGCGTTGCTGCCGTACTCCGTTACCCGAAATGTACCGTACTGACCGTAGACCCCACGGGATTCGCGGGCCGATTCGTCGGTGGTTTTGTTGTTCGTATAGATACCAGTGTACGCTCCTCCGGCCACGGGCTGCGGATTGTAGGGGTCCGAGCGGTCGGTGCCCGCTACGTCCTGATAGCTTCCCGTTACGTTCAAATACCCGGTTTTACCCAGCCGGAAGCCGTAGTTCACGCCCGCCGTATAGCCGCCCCCGTCGCCCCGACTTGTCACCCCGTATTGGAGCATTGCACTGCCCGTTCCAACCGATTTCTTCAGGTTCAGGTTGACGATACCCGCAATCGCGTCGGAACCGTACTGAGCCGCAGCCCCGTCGCGCAGAATTTCCAGTCGCTCAACGGCCAGCGTCGGCACGGCGTTCATATCGGTCACAACGGTACCTTTGCCGACCGTTACGTTCAGGTTCACCGCGGCAAACTGATGCCGCCGTTTCCCGTCCACCAATACCAGCATCTGATCGGGCGACAGACCCTTGAGCGAGGCCGGGTCAGCATAACTGGCTACGCCATTGATCCCGTTCTTGGCCGAGTTGAACGAAGGCGATGTAAACTGTACCTGCTGACTCAGCTCGACCTGCCCCGTCGATTGCAATTCTTTGGGAGTCAGTACGTCGACAGGAACAGCTCGCTCTACGTCCGTCCGGGCAACGCTCGACCGCGATCCCACAACGGCCACTTCCTGCAACGTAGCCGAACTTTCTTCCAGCGTTACGTCTACGGTCGTTTGTCCCGTCAGCGCCACGTCCTGATTTTTATACCCGATGAACGAGAACATCAGCGTCTGACCCGATTCAGCTTCCAGTTTGTACTGTCCCTGCGCATCGGTCGATGCACCCCGTGTAGTTCCCTTCACGGTTACGTTGACGCCGGGTAGTACTTCGCCATTTTTTGCCGTTACTGTACCCGTTACGGTGGGCGCCACCGGTGTGGGTTGTGGTTCTTCAGCTTCTACATTGAGCACAATCTGCTGGCCCACTACCCGATACGTAATATGAAGTGGCTCCAGCAGTTGATTCAATACGTTGTCGAGCCGCTGTTCCTGCACCGAGACCGAAACCAGTCGGTCGGCTTTGATGACCTCGGCACTATACATAAACCGCGTATCGGTCAGTTGTTCCAGGCGGTTCAGGATGGTTCGAGCGGGCTGGTCGATGGCCGTTAGCGTAACCCGGCGGCTGAGCACTTCCTGCGCCCGGCCCTCGTGGGCGACTGACATGCTGACAAACAGAATGGCGAATAAGAGTTGGCAGACAGTAATTTTCATAATTGCCCACAACAATGCTGGTAAAGTTGACTGGCGATGCATACTTTTAAGGTGTTTTAAACGGGTTTTAGGAAATCTGGACAAAAACAATCCCTGCGCCCGGAAATCGGGCGTTTTGTAACTCATGTTTCGCGACACAGAGAAATCAGGGAATTTCAAGCCGGTAATGGTGGTGCATTACCGGCTTTTTTATTGCTGAAAGGTTACTCGGTAAAACTAAAGGGGCTTCGGTGATTCATAAGCGCTGGTCGGTTGGTTTAAGGCGTTGCAAACTTATGGGCAGGCGTACACCCACGGCTGTCTATAACCACCTGCCCATCGATCACTTCGTGCCGGGCGTGGGTTACTTCACTGATAAGGTCTAATTTTTCGTAGAGCGATTCTTTACCCAGTTGGGCCGTCAACGTACAGCGGGCCAGCACATCGGCATCGTACACAAAATCGACGCCGTAGGCTTTTTCCAGTCGGTCGAAAACTTCGGGCAGCGGGGTATCCACAAAATTGAAGTCAGGTTGCTTATTTTCAGGCGTCAGTAGCACCGGATTTTCGGCCAGCGTCTTGACCAGTCGCGCATCGGCCGGGTAAAACACAGCCCGCTGATTCGGCACCAGCACCACCGCGTTGTCCAGTTCCTTCGCCGACGTATTGGCCGTCGGGCGGCTGAAGACCGACACTTTTCCCGTCCGGACCGTCACGGATACGTTCGCTTTTCCACCAAAGGCTTTCACCCGAAAACTCGTCCCCAGCACCCTTGTCACGACACGGTCGGTTACAACCAGAAACGGACGCTGCGGCTGGCGGGTTACGCTGAAGAAAGCCTCGCCCGTTAAGAACACTTCGCGTTTGGTGGCCGAAAAATGGTTAGGATAGCGGAGAAAACTACCGGGTTCCAGCGTTACGTCGCTACCGTCGTCGAGCCGGATGTGTATGGGTTGTTGGGTGTTGTTCATCTGCACACTCAGCAATTCGACCGGCTCGTTCCGACCAGCAGACCACTGCCAAAGTCCGTAGCCGAAAAGCCCTATTAGCAATAGCACCGAGGCTGCCACCCGAAACCAGTTCTGCCGATAAACGGGTAAGGGCCGAACTGTGGTTTGAGAATCCGTTTCTGCCTGAATGTGCGCCCACATTCGTTGCTGTACGGCTTCATCCTCCACGTCCTCAATGGGCTGCTCCAACTTAGTCCCCATCGAGTCATACCACGCTTCTACGCGCCGGGTCTCTTTGGCGGTTGCTTGCCCGGATCGGTATCGACGTAGTAGCTGGCGAAAGTCAAATGGAGTCATAAAATTGGTGAACGGTTCAGATAACCGTTCATAGTGTAAGTCAGGAAGCTTGACCTAGAACCCTAAAAGAAACTGTAAAATCTATGAAAGTTTATATTTTTAAATTCATTGAGCCTGTAATTTCTTTGTATTATCCTATTCGTTACTGGATAAAGAAAAACAAGATCAACGCGCCTGTATCACGCAGGTTTTCGCGAACCACTCTCAGAGCGCGGGTCAAATGATATTCGACGGCTTTTTCAGAAAGGCCTAAGTGTTGCGCTATTTCGGGGATGGTTAGATACTCAAATCGGCTCATGCGAAACACCTGCTGCGACTTTTCGGGCAGCGTTTGCAGACTCCGTTCAACGGCATCGGTCAAATCCTGCAAAGCGAGCTCGTCGGCAGGCTCGGTATCGGTCTGACTCAGAAAAGATTCGTAATAGGTGACGAAGCGTTCGTGGACCCGCAGCGATTCGATGTGATTAATGATGGAGAACCGGAGCGCAGTCAGCAGGTAAGGGCGTAGTTCACGAATGGTTGTCTGATTACGCTTGGTCCAGATACTGACGAACAAATCCTGAACCAGTTCTTCGGCCGTTTCGCGGGAGCGCAGTTTCTGATAGGCCAGCCGATAAAGCAAACTCCAATAGCGGCTATAAATCTCCGCAAAGGCGTCCCGATCACCACCCTCCAGAGCAGAAATAAGTTGAGTATCAGCAAACTGATGATATGCCGTTGAAGGCAGAAACGACATAAAGCGAAGTAATAGTTGACGGTATTGTCAAAGGTAGACAGAAAACTAGTAATATGGTTATTCAAACAAAGAATAGGTAAATTCACCAAATCGACATTGAAAAATATACTTAGAGAGAAAGCTGTTGAGTAGAGTGAGGTTCTCCCGAAAAGCGTGCCGCTCAACGATTGAGAATCGGACGTTCATTTGTTCTTCTTTTGACGCTCATTTCGGCCTCATTTGGCGTCAGTCCGCCGAGCGAACTATGGGGCCGAAATGAGTTGTATTCTTGCCGCCATCGCTCGATTTTATCCCTAGCATCTTCCAGCGACAAAAACCAGTGTGCGTTCAGGCACTCATCGCGGAAACTCCCGTTAAACGATTCAATAAACGGATTGTCAGTCGGTTTGCCGGGTCGGGAAAAGTCCAACGTTACGCCGTTGTTATACGCCCATAAGTCCAATGCCTTCGAAATAAATTCGCTCCCGTTGTCCACTTGAATGCGTTGCGGAATAGCCAAATCTACGATTTTTAAGTGATTCATCACCGTTACCACATCGTCCCCTTTTAACGACTGGCCAACGTGAATGGCCAAGCACTGGCGACTATAATTATCCACTACAGTTAAGGCCCGGATTTTTCGACCGTCAAACAGTTGATCTGCCACAAAATCCATACCGCTACGGCGGACCGTTCCAGCACTGATGAATACTGGAGAGCTCGGGGCGATCTAGCCGGTGAGCCGCAGATCGTTTACGTCTTGGTCGCTTACTACGCAGATTTAGGCCTTCCAGACGATATAAGCGATGCACACGCTTATGATTATCGCGCCATCCCTCACGTCGTAGCAAGGTAAAAATCCGCTGACAACCATAGCGAACACGCGTTTCAGCGATCTCTCGGATACGTTTTCTCAACACGGAATCGTCTCTACGATGCGCTTTATAGAACCAAGTCGAGCGTCGAAGCAGAAGTACTGCACAGGCTCGACGCTGCGAGATCCGATAGTCATTCATCAGACTTTGGGCCAACCCTCGCTTTTGGATCGGCCTTAAAGCTTTTTTTTGATGACCTCCTGAAGCATCTGTTTGTCCAGGCTTAGATCGGCAACCAACTGTTTTAGTTGCTGGTTCTCTTCCTCCAACTGACGAAGCCGTCGAAGTTCGGGAACGCCTAGACCACCATACTTCTTTTTCCAATTATAAAACGTGGCCTCACTGATGCCCATCTTGCGGCACACCTCAGCGACGACCGTACCTGTGTCGGCTTGGCGAAGCGCAAAAACGATTTGCGCTTCGGTGAATTTAGTCTTTTTCATAAGCGATCATTTGATTGTTTAAGGTATCAAAAATCGCCCGAACTCTCTACTTTAGAGCGGTCCAGTTTACTGGGAGGACGTCAGTTGTCACGCCAACCCTTCCGGCGCAACAGCACATAAATCCGCTGATAACCGTACCGAACACGCGCTTGAGCAATTTCTTTGATCCGTTTCCGGATCACGGACCGGGCCGCCGGAGCGGTCATCTCGACGACAGGACTTAAACTGCAAAAAGCATCAACGGAACTGAATTACAGCGCAGGCACGGCGAGCCGAAACCCGATAGCTTTCCATTAAACTTGAGGCCAGCTTTCTCTACTGGGCTGGCCTTAATGCTTTTTTTGAGCAAATCCTGAAGCATTTGTTTGTCTAGACTCAGGTCGGCCACTAGCTGTTTTAACTGACGGTTTTCTTCTTCCAATTGGCGTAATCGTCGGAGTTCGGCAACACCTAGTATGCCATACTTTTTACGGGCCGCCGTCGCGGTTCCAATTATAATATGTAGCCTCTCTAATGCCCATTTTGCGACACACTTCGGCTACGGACACGCCGGTTTCAGATTGCTTGGGAGCAAAGACGATTTGCGCTTCAGTGAATTTGGTTTTCTTCATGACAATTGTCTGCTTGTTTAAGATACTACAATTGCCCGATTTTCCCTACTTTACACTGAAACGCTTTTCCGGAGCAGGCGATTTTAGATTTAGCGGACAGGGCTTTGAGTGATACGTTGAAATCCGTTGATACCAGCATTGCGGCTTTTCAAATGGCTCTGCAAAATAGGCCGCTCCGGAAAAGCGTTTCAGTGTAACCAGCCTTCGCCCGTCCGGGTATAACGGGGCAGCCGTGCCGTAATATCAGACCCCCACTTTTGGCCTGGCTTCTCTGCCGAAAATTCTCTGTTCAACAGGTTGTTAGCGATTGGATAATCATGCTTTGAATCCGTGGTTTACACGCAGCACTTTTTATACATGATGCTTTTGACGTTCGCTTTATTCATCATTCTGGCTACTCGATTAGGGTATACTTACACACCTGATTCGTTAAGGTCATCGGCAATACGCGGACTACCATAACGCGATTGACTGCGATCATAAACCTGTTGAATTTGAATCAATAACTGCTGTGTCTTAAGCTGTCGGGTTCCGATTGCGTGTTTGAGCCAATAGTAATAGCCACTTATACTCCCCCTGAGCACTTTACACATCCTCTCAACCGCAACGGCGGACGGTGGAAAACTGATTGGCGTGTTCCTTTATAAAATCGGAACATCGCCCACGGTCAGCCGCGCAGTCGCCCCTGAAAAAGATGCTGACCGCCTTTTTAAAATATCGCTTTCTAGCTGAGTTTCTTTGAGTTGTTTTTGAAGCTGACGGATTTGCTTTTGCTCGTCGGTCAGATCCGTATTTGATTTAGCTGACGGGGCCGCTTTGTTATCTCGTTGTCGCCATTTACTGATTCTGCCCGAATCAATTCCTAGCTCTTCGGCCGCTTGGCGAATCGAGCCTTTTGCGTAAGACAAATCGACCGGTACGCCGGGGCGGGCCATCTGTCTAAAGGTTTCATCAAAAACGCACGGTCCGCCGTTGCGGTCTTTTCATAATAAGCAAATTTAAGAATAGGCTCAAATCTGCCTAAAAAACCCCTCCAGTCAAATGTAGTAGGTCCACCCTGCTAGCAGATAAGAAGGCTTTTAACTTATTCATAGTGTGGTCTGCTGTTCAAGCAGTTGCTAAACTAATGTACCTTCGAGCCAATTGCTATATAAACTGGGCATACTGATTGAACTAAATAGGAGCGATTTAAGAAAATGTAGCTTTGATAGTTTAGTAGTTGTCAACTTCTATCAGAGGCCAAAGCGTCTGAAAATGATACCCCTTGTATTATTCCCAGACGCACCGTTTCTAAAATCCTTTTCCTAGGGATATACCCGCCCATGGAACAAACCCATATTGATAGCTAAAAAAATTGTTACTTGACGAATTCGTTTCTGACCTGAAAAGACGACCGTTGGCTTGCGCCCAGGTGGCACCCAAACCGGCATCGATAAACGAGTTAGGCCTTGCCAGCTTAATGAGATAATTAAGTCCCACTGGCAGGGAGAGATAGGCTGCTTTCTCGCCGTATAATCCCGCGCCTACTCGTAACGAGAGTCGTGGCAGAGCCGTCAGTTGACGCTCATAATTTAAGGAGGCAAACAAGCCATTCCCTCCTGCTTCTGCGAAGAAAGTATTCCCAGGCACTGTTTGGGCGATTACCGAACCGAACTGTAGGCTAAGTAAAGCCAGTAGTATTCCTCGTATCATGGGATCAGTGTTGGTTGAGAAACAAAAACGATCTGATTAAAGAAAAAGTTGTCGTTTACTAGCTGATAAATAGGGACTAGTCCAGTCAGTTTATCACTTTTCTTCGCTCCTATGCTACGGATGGAGCCGCAATGGTGGACCACTGGGTAGTTACAAAAACCAGCAATTAATGAGATTTCACTTGTGTAACAGTTTTAGTGCTGTTTTAAAGCTTTATCAATGGCGGTTATAAGTCGATTATCGAGTATGGCTTCATTCGTTTGAGGGTTAAACGATGAACCTGTGTAGATAGCCTCGATAATACCCCTTGGAGAAATAATGAAATGATAGGGGTAACCCTCGATGGCTAAGGCGGAAAAAAGAGCTTGGGCTTGAGGTAAAACGGTATACGTGAACCGATGTCTAGACAGAAGCTTCTTAATTTGGCCAGTTGACTCAGGAGCAGGAGCGATAAAAACAATATTTTTGCCTGTGTATTTAGCCATTAAATCACTTAAAAGGGGCATCTCCTTCAAACAGGGCACACAGGTTGTTGACCAAAAATTAATAACGATTAGTTTGCCTTCCAACGAGGTGTTACTATAAACGTTACCCTGAATATCCTTCAACGAAAAGAGAGGTAGTTGTTTGCCAATCCATTTTTGTTTAAATAGATCATTGGGATTTACCGCCAAAATTTCAAAGGTAATCTGGGTTTCATTCTCTTTCTGGATGACATCCATTTGAGCAATAGGCTTACCCCTATTAGCTGTTTGAATGCTATCAAATTGTTCTGGGGTATAGCGAATACCTTGTGGATCAATGTAAATTTTCGGCTTTTCCGATTGAGCCCATCCAATTAAACTAATCAGAAATAAGGCAACAGTTGTTACTATGTAACGTGTAAAGGTTAGCATACCTGACTAGAACAATTTAGGTTTCCTACTAATGCGATATAGACGGTTATTTCAAATGTCTTTCAATTAACATATGTGCTAACCAAAGTACGAAATGGGAGGCTAACTACTGTTTAAGTAAACGCCCGTTTCTTCATATAACTGCTGTACATGCTACGCATTAGTTCTTGGTTTGATCTACTACCTTAGATTGACATCTCTCAAATCAAAGTTTCTTTTTCGGGGCTATAGGTGAGTTCGCGATACACGTTTACAAACGTATACGCAACGTCGTATGTTGGTAAAAGCTCTGCTCTGCTCATATGCAAATAGTCATTTGTTATTAAATAAAGGCGGAAACAAATATGAGTCATCCCGAACAGCCTCCATCCGATTACGGAGACAAAATTCAGGATGACTCATGTTTCAGAATATGTTCTGACCGTTATTGTTTCGGATTTTTGATTGGTGCACTACCCGCTGCTGGCGGATTGTAAGCGATTTCGTTATCTGGTACATCCCAGTAATCCAGATAGCCGTAGGTGATCGTTGCATTTCGGCTAACAACGCCCGTCCGGCTAAGTGCTATGGCCCCTGTACGGCCAGTTTCTAGTAATCCCCAACGACGCGCATCATAGAACGCCAGCGCCCGGAATAGTAAACCGATTCGACGCTCCCGACGAAGCTCTTCTTTAGCAGCATCCAGTGTCAGATTCGTATTGGCAACGGCCGTTAAGCCAGCACCTTGAGCTTTACGAACTTCGTCGATAAGTGTTAGACCATCCTCAATTTTTCCGGTGTAAATCGACGCTTCCGCCTTCATGAGCTGGTTTTCTTCGTAGGAGCTCGCCAGATAAAGTTCGTAACCACCGGCATTCAGGTTTGAATACGTAATAACCGATGCATTGCCTTCTGAACCAGCCGCCCCCCGGTTAATTAAATTCCAGCGGGTGAAGAATGAATTTCCACGCGATGTCTCGCCAATATAAGCCGAAGTTCTTTGCTGAAAGTTATTCGTCAGACGCGCATCGCCGGTTTTAAAATCCTGAATTAAGCGTTCCGAGATCTTGTACGTATTGTTTGCGCCCGTGGTTTTTCCAGAAACAGTACCTGTAGTTGGCGACAGGAAATCGCTGGTAGCGTTCGAACGACCTGTAAATACAAAATCAGCTGCCTGAATACCGGCGTTCGTCAGCGTCAGAATTTCGGCCCATTGAGCTGCTGTCATTGTAGCTACCCGCGTGTTAACCAGAATATTACGAGCTTTCATGGTATTGATGTTACGTATCCACATGGCGGGGGTAAGCACACCACCTTTACCCACCCGGTTGAAACTCGGAATAAGCCCCTGCATAGTGGCTGTATAATCAGCATTTACGGTCAGTCCATTGAGGAGTGTCACCGCCTGATCGAAGTTTTTACTCGCTTCGGCAATGATCGCTTCTTTCGTTACGTAGTTACCGTTAGTACCACTTAGCACTTCGCCGTTGGCTTTCTCATTGATGATACCGGCATAATACATCGAGCCAATCCGTGAATAGGCGTATCCTTTCCACCAGTAAGCCCACGCCTTCAGAACGCCTTTTTTCGTTTCAGCTTCCCCGGTGAACGTAACACCATCAATGTTGGCCAACAGTGTATTAGCCGCATTGTTCATGTTGTACATATACGCCCACTCATAATACGTCGAGTTCTGGTATCCCGTTGAATTGACGTTAGCTGTGATACGTAGAAAATCGATCTGCTTGCTTGGTGAGTTAGGGTTGCTCAGAATTGTGCCATCGTCCAGTTTAACCTGATCCGGGCAGCCGATCTGATTGATAAATACGTTAGCAATGTCTGTCCCGATTACGTCGCCCATAAGTTCGAGATTGCCGATGGTACCCGACCAGAAATAACCCGGAACGCCATCATAATATTTAACATCGCGGAAACCTGTCAAATAAAATCCTTCACCAAAAGACACTAGGCCCGTTTCCGTTTTTAAGGCCGGAGACGACGGCTGGTTGGGGTTTTCTACCTGTAATTGTTCTTTACAAGAGGCCATTAAGCCGGAAAAAGCCAGCGTCAGGGCATATAATTTCAACTTATTCATAAGGTCAATTTTTTACGATGGTGTTCTTAGAAACCAATGTTCAAGGTGGCCTGATACGATTTGAAGTTTGGCATCGTACTATGATCCGTTCCTCTGTCCCAAGCCGAGTTCGACGTACCTGAGCTGATTTCAGGATCAAAACCGGTGTATTTGGTCAGTGTCCAGAGGTTCCGGCCAGCAAGTACCAATTGTAGTCGTTTCGTTGCTGGAATTCTGAACAGCCGGGCAAAATCAAGTCCGATCTGAATGTTTCTCAGCCGCAGGAATGACGCATCTTCGTAGAAATAATCTTTGGTGCCGTTAGCAGTACGTTGCGCATAAACACCCCGAT
This sequence comes from Spirosoma daeguense, assembly GCF_054776875.1. NCBI lineage: Bacteria > Pseudomonadati > Bacteroidota > Cytophagia > Cytophagales > Cytophagaceae > Spirosoma > Spirosoma daeguense. Next base: position 565,081 of record NZ_BAAHBF010000002.1, on the reverse strand, counting down.
AGAAAGCCGTCCAGGCACCCGTCTGACCGTCAATGGTGAATGGGTTTGCATAATCACTGTGAATACCATCGCGATACATCCATTCTTTCGTCTGATTGTAGAGGTGATTACCCGCAACCCAGTCGAACTGGAAGCCGAAAGTCAGGAAGTTTTTGTACGAAAAGTCGTTGATAAACGACATGTTGAATTTCGGATTTGGATCACCGAAACTGTACTTATCAGCCGTGAAGAAAGGTTGCTTCGTCGCCTTATTCACCACAAATCCGTTGCTGGCAAGCGTATATTGCTCCTGCTGAGCCTGTGGAATGAAGTAATTGCCACTTGGGTCTCGGGCATCAACGCTACCGATTGATTTAAAACCATAAAGCTGACCAATTTTCTCCCCAGCTTTCAGTACGTAGTTGGTGCTACCAGCGTTCGACGTCACAACAACGGGCGCACCGCCACGAATCGAAATGATTTTTGAGCTTTGCTTACCGAAGTTGACCGTTGTATTCCATTTCAGATCCGAACCGTTATAAACGGTCGAGTTCAACGACAACTGAATACCATTCGAGCCTAACGTAAAGGCGTTATCAATCAGCGTACCCAAACCAACTGATGGTGCTACGTCGACCGAATAGATAGCGTCTTTGGTTTTCCGATTCCAGTACGTAGCAGCCAGCGCAATTCCGTTCAGCCAATTCGATCCTTTCAGCAGGCTGAATACCATGTCGGTTCCTACTTCGATCTCTTCCGAAACTTCTACGCCCAGCGCCGGGTTACTCTGACCGTTTGCATAGTAAAACGCCGTGTTTGCTCCAAGTGTAGTTGGTGTGATGGTAACGTAGCGGTCGAACGGTTTCGGCTGAATACCAGCCTGTCCATAAGCAGCCCGTAGTTTAAATTCGGGCAGAAAACCATTTACGTTGCCATTTTGCCAGAATGGCATAGCCGATAAACGAATAAAGGCATCACCACGTGGGAACGTAAACGGTTTCGAACCTTGACCGAACGCAGATGAGTAATCGCTTCGGAAACCGCCTGAAATTCCGGCGAAATCCCCATATTCAAACCGCTGATTGATCAGGTAGCCATACGTAATAAACGGCTCCTGATAATCCCGATACACGCGCCATGACGTAGTGTTTGCCGCGTTATAGGGTGCGTAAGCCGCAGGTAGCCCCAGGGCGGCACTAGTGTATTCTTTCAGACTGCTGTTCCGATAATCGAACAAAGCTTGTGTAACCGATTTAATTGGCAGTCTTGACGCGAAATCTTCCTTAAAGTCGAAGACAAACGTAGCGGTAGCCAAAAAGTTCTGGAACATTTTGCTGTTCACATACTTCGTCAGATCACCTGTGTTGTTACTGTTGTAGTTCGACAGGTAGCTTGCTGTTCCCTGAGTCAGCCAGTACTTAATGTTGGGATTGTTCGACTGGTTGAAGAATTCCAGATCGCGGTTTTGGGTCTGGTAATTCAGGCCATATTTAGCGTCCAGCTCAACGTATTTCGGAAACTTGTAATTCAGGTTAAAATTCTGAATTATGTCAACCGTGTTGTCATTGTTCCGGCTATACGCCTGCCGATATGAAGGGTTCGATGCGTTGATACCAATCGTCTGATTCATGTTCAGCGGAATAGAACCGTCGGTGGTGGTAAGTGAGAAATCGGCCAGCGGATATGCGTTCAGCATATTGTACATGATCGTACGGTCAACCGACTTCAGCGTATTTTTCGTATAAGCTAATTGCGTAATCGAACGTATCGTCAGGCCTTTAGCCAGTTGCGTACCAATATTAGCGCTCAGGTTGCTCCGATCGAAAAACCCGTTGTTGATGATGTTACTTTCCTGATGACTATTCGACACCGACAGGCTAAAATCAGACTTCTGACTACCGCCCGAAATGGCGACACTGTTGTTGAACGTATTGGCAGGCTTGAAGAAATACGCGAAATGGTCGTGATATTGTAGATTTGCATTATACGGCTTGCTGTTTGTTGCCGTTGGATCGATGGAGTTATACTGCACGTTCTCCGTGTAGATACCATTCGTCGCATCGAACGTAATGGGCTTGCCCGACGATCCGATGATGTTGTTGCTGGCGTCCGTTGCAAACGCATGATATTGAGCTTTACTCACACCACCCACGTTCAGATACGTATTTTGCGCAAAACCCGACGAAATGTCAATATTCAACTGGCCATTTTTTCCTTTTTTGGTAAACAGTTGAATAACTCCATTCGCACCCTGAGCACCGTAGATTGTAGCAGCCGCAGCACCCTGAACTACCTCAACACGCTCAATCGAGTTCAGATCGATGGTTTGCAGGCTGGTCGACCCCATCTGAATACCATCAATCAGAATCATAGGCGACGTTCCCCGGTTAATGGTGTTAATACCACGTAGCAGAATATTTACGTCGGCACCGGGCGTACCGCTTCGGCTGGTAATCTGTGCGCCCGGAATTTTCCCGATAAGTGCCTGATCAATAGACGCTGAAGGAGCCTGTGGAAGATCTTTAGCTGAAACAGACTCTACCGAAATAGCCAGTTTTCGTTTGTCAGTAGCAACCCCTGTTCCTGTTACAACAATCTCCGCCAGTTGTTTGGTATCACTTACCAACTGAACATTAATGGTTGTTGCAGGCCCTAGCACAACTTCTTTGGTCTGCATCCCGATGAACGAGAAAATCAGCGTGCCTTTTCCCGGTGCCGATAACGAATACATCCCTTCGCTATCTGTAACCGACCCAACGTTAGTGCCTTTTAACAAGACAGATACCCCAGGAATTGGGCTACCATCTTCAGACATGGTCACCTTGCCTGAAATTTTTCGCTCCTGAGCCCAGCTTATGGTACAAATCGAGCATACCAGCAGGAAGCTCCATAGTAACTTTTGTCTCATAGATTAAATACAATAGATTAAGTTAAGAAAGACGTGTTTTATCAAAAGTATATTTCGCAAAATTTAACTCAAAAGAATTTATTAAAAAAATTACATAATTCATCCTTAAATACACCTATAAGATGTTAAAATATAATTTTGATCTTTTTGTATATTATAGAAGTAAATACCTAATATATACTTTTTATTAAAATTTTATATCAAATTAATCCATATCAAATAAGTATATATTCTATTAATTAAGTATTAGAATTAACTTACAATAATAAAAAAGTACAATTTTAAAATAAATACATTTGTATTAAAAATAAGTATTTTTACTTATAAAATTGAAAAATCATATAACTAACCAAATATTAAATTGAATTTTTAAGATATTGCAACACTAATTATTATACAAATGTCATTACTCGATATTTTACGATTACAATTTCAAAATTTAACTATTATTATTCTATTCGTCTTTTATACATATTTAGGCCAGCTTCCTTTTAGAGGTGTAAACAAAAGCCTCTCGGTACAGAGTCAGATTTCGAAATCTGACTCTGTACCGAGAGGCTATAGGCTATATTAAAACTAAACTACAATAAGCTACAGTCCGTCTACTTTCACATCAATACGTCCACGCGCATTCACAACAGCTAGCATGGCTGTTGGAGTGAGATAGACCTGATCGGGTTTTATCTCATCAATTTGCCCATTGATCACCACCCCTTTTGTGAGCTGGTTATTTTTAAGTCGCTGTTGCAGAAGCTTCTGCATTTCGGCAATCTGGGAACCAACCGGAATCGTTAGCTGCTTTTCGAGCGTTCGGGCAAAAGTACCTTTCAATAGCCAGCTTGCTGATTTGGCCAGTACATTTTTTGTATCAAGGTCATACTGAAGGTCTTTCAGCGAAATAGTTTGGCTCTTGGCATCGTAATACGGTCGCCCGCGCAGATAAACATCGCCATTTAGGGTACCTTTCAAACCAGCCTTGATGATCAGATTTTCGTTCTGCCCGTACAAATCCATGCCGGTAATCGTAATCTGATAGCGATCCTCAGCAAAGGAAAATGATTTACCGACAAACTCCTCGGCAGCAATGCGCGCCACTTCCGGATACGTAGCTTCGCTCAGCAATCCAATCTGAAAATCGTCTTTTACTTTCGGCACCACTACCAGATTGGGCAACGAAACAGCCGGATGCACCTCAGGTTTGGCTCCAGTTGCAGTGAGTGTATACCCTTCAATCCCGATCGTTGAGCGAATAACCCGCCCCTCGAAACGTAACGGTGTAATAAGTATCCGTTTCGGCACAACTTGTAAATACGTCCGATATTTCTCCGAAATCAAATACGGCTCCCGCAACGTATTCCAGGCTTTCAATACGGGTGTTTTCAGATCAACATTCCGACGTATCTGTGTATCCAGCGATTTGGTTATACTGCCCAGATTGTTATCAATCAATCGACCGATAATACCGGTAACAGGCACGTTCATTCCAACAATACTTACCGTAGGTTTGCGAACCCATCCATAACCATTGGCCTCCGTATGGGTATGAACAGACCAGTCAGGGTCGAGGTCGAATTTAGTTTTAAACCGCAGGTCGATCTCAAACTCCGTTTCTTTATACTGCGTGAAACCCAGCACCGTAACACCAGCTTTAGCCCAGATTTTCAGCGGTACCGTAATATGAAACAGGCTGTCTTCAGCACTAAGCAGAATGGTGCCCCGTTTCCAGACTTTCACCATAAACTGATCGCGGTGATTGTCTTCCAGACTGTTATCTTCATAAATCAGTCCGGTAACCTGCGTATTGATTTGCCGCTCTACGTCGCTTAACGCAATGGAAACCGGTACGTGGACCGTAGATAAAAATCGTTCATTTCGGACTTCCATTTCAGTGATGTTATAAGCTTCCTTTGGTGCCTTCGGGTTCAGTCGATTACCGGGCGGCTGACAAGATAAAGCAAGGCATAGGAATACACAAAAAAGCCCTATTGATAGACAAGAAAATTTTGGCAACGTAGCGTTCTTCACTACGTATCGCGATTGTACTAAACAGTCGTGAATGTTCACTAAAAATTCTGTTTTATTTAATCGTAACCCTGGTGGCACCATAGCCAAACTTCTGTTTCTGAGCGTCTTCAAAGAATTTAACGTTCGGATGTTGGCCAAGCCGTTTATGCAATTCGGTTCGGAGGGCGCCACTACCCACGCCGTGAATAAACGTAATATCGCTCATACCACTGGCGATCGCATTTTCAATCGTACGTTCGAAGGTATGAAGCTGCAATTTCAGTAAATCGGCGGGTGTGCGATTACCGGCTCCATTGGGCAATAAGGCTTCTACGTGTAAATCGACAACGGAACTTGGTCGAGCAATCGAAACCTGTTCCGGTTCGTTTTTGGGCTTAAGCATTTCGGCTTTCAATTCATCTGGACGTAGCGTTACCGGTTTGGACGTTGCAGGACGGTTGGTGCTGGCTGATGATAGTTGAGACTCCGAGTTATCAGCATCCAGTTGCGTCAGAAAACCCGGCTGATTCAAAACCGGAATGGTCGTTTTGGCTTTGAAGAACGTAGTGGCACGTGCTTTAAAGCGCTTGATCAATGGCTGACGTAACGTCATCTTACCCGCTCGAAACCACAACCCCTGAAGCACAAAAGTTGGCCATTTTTCAAAGTCGGCATGCAGGTAATGGTCGTTGAATTTCTGCTGCGATTTTGCTTTCAAAACACCACCTTGAAGCCCCCTAAACTGAACTCCTCCCCCATCAGCAGCCGATTCTTCACCCAAAACATAGGGAAATTCCCAATCGGTGTTGTTAATGAGATGTAAGGTATATTCCCGATCATTGACCGGAACAAACGCCAGATAAATACCCTGATTGGCCAGAATTTTCGACGCTGTTGGAGCAACCGTTTTCTGAGCGTCGAACGGGTTATTCTTCAGTAATCGTTCGGCTTCAACAGGCGAAACCGGAACCAGTTCCGAACGTAGCACCGGAATCCGAAAACCATCTTCAATCTCAATTTCAATCATATCGCCCGGTAAAAAGCGCGACACAACTCCTTGTTCTTTTGCCCGTAAAAGCCGGACTTTATCCCCAATATTCATCTGGTTTCGGTTGTTGTACTAAATTTTATCTGCCTTTCTTAAAGAACTAACAACCATTCAAAAAGGAAGGTTTTGCAGGTTTTTATATTCGTAACGGCGGTTTAGACAATTCAGTTTCCGGCCCAAACGTCGAAAAAAACAACAAATTCTACTCACCTTTTTCCGCCTACCCTTATACAAGGTCGACTGTCCAGCCACATCTTTCCTGACGGTTTTATAAAAAAATGAATTTACCATTTATCGATGCATTACGCGGCATTGCCATTTTAGGTGTTATCTGGTTCCATTGTCACCTCCATCACTACAGCCAGACAGAGTTTTACTCACTCATGGACACGCTGGGATCGCCTGCGGGTATGGGCGTACAATTGTTTTATGCGTTAAGTGCCTTTACGCTATTTCTATCTATGGGCCAAACCCAAAAAACCAGCTATTCTATCCCAAACTTCTACCTTCGACGCCTTTTCCGAATTGCTCCGCTTTATTACGTAGCGATGAGTTATTATTTACTGGAACTGTCGTACAACCATAATCAATCGCTGTCGTTGACTATAACCGAAAATGCTTCTGGCATTATTGCCAATACGTTCATGGTACATGGTTTATCCCCGGAGTGGATCAACAGCATTATTCCCGGCGGATGGTCGGTAGGTATCGAAGTCCTATTTTATGCACTTCTTCCGTACTTGTACCGAACGATCACTACGTTCGACAAGGCTGTAAATTTCACAGCCTGTTCATTACTGGCGGGCTATATGTTAACAGCATTGCTACATCAGATTCCAACTATTCAGTCAGACGATTTACTGACGCATTATCTGTTTTTTTATTTACCATATCAGTTACCCGTATTCGGCTGCGGCATTATTGCTTACTACGTAGTGATTCGAAAAGATAAACACCTGTCCAAAAGGACGTTATACCTGACACTAACGGTTCTTTCGCTGCTAATTTTGAGCAAAACAGTAGGTAAACACTTTATCCCCAATTTACCGCGTACCATTCATTTCTGGGGCAGCATTGCGTTTATCTTTCTCATCATCGGCTTAGCAAAATCGCCGATCTGGTTGCTGGTAAATCCGATTACAAGATATATTGGAAAGGTTAGTTACAGCGCTTATTTAACGCACTTTGGGGTGTTGTTCTGGATGGATAAGATTTTGCCCGAACAGTTTATACCAGTTCAAAACACGCTTACCAATGTGATTAACTTCAATTTGAAATTTATCGTAGTGGTTTTTATAACAACACTCATCTCGACCTTCACCTATCATTTCATCGAAGAACGGGGGAGGCAATTTGGTGTGCGATTGCTACGTAGTCAATCCTCTTCCCTGCCAAAGCAAACCGAAGTATATGGCTAATTACCAGGTATTCACTCCAGACTGAATCCCAATTCCTGATACGTATCAGGGCCATCGAGTCCATCATCTTCCTTCAACGCCACACCAGATACTTGCAGCCGAAAAGCCGCCTGTATAAGCTGCACAAGTTTATCAGCGGCTTTTTCGGGAGCAAGCCCCTCCTGCCGAATGTTCGAAATACAGTTCCGGCGTTCGTCGGTAAGTCCCGGCTCTGGTGCATACGTCAGGTAAGCGCCCAGACTATCGGGCGAACTAAGGCCGGGCCGTTCGCCGATCAGCATTACCGCCAGCCGGGGACGTAGCAATCCGCCGATAGCATCTGTAATGGCAACCCTCCCCTGCTCAACCACCAGAATCGGCGCAATTGTGTAATTAACCGCTCGTAGTTTATCGACCAGTAAACGTACCACCCAACCGGCGTAGCGCATCACGGCTGTTGCCGACAAGCCATCGGCAATTATGATACAGACGTCGCTAGCTGGATGTTGCTTTGCCCGAAGTTGTATGGCTGAATCGTTAGCCAGTAAACGACCAAAATCGGGCCGTTGCAGATACGTATCACGTGACGTTGCCTGACTATGAAGGAATTCGACGGGTAGATTGGTTTGTCGTAAATCCTGTTCCAGATCGGCTAACTGCATCTGCGAGTAAACGGCATCTTTCGCGTGAGCGTGCGCCAGCTTAAACTGCAGCGATTCACGTAGCGGTATTGAAACACCCGTTTTGCCAAGCGCAATCCGGGCTTTGGTATATGCACGAAGGCTTTCCCATTCGTCAGATTCCACTACGTTTTGTTTCGGTTCGTTCATGCGGGGAGTAAGGCTGTAGACAGTTTTTTGAGCACGCCCTCCGACAGTCGATTCCCTTGATTATCAATAATTCCCTGCCGAACCAGCCAGTCGTCAAATTCTGGAGCAGGTTTAAGACCCAAAACACGACGAGCGTAAAGTGCATCATGAAACGAGGTCGATTGGTAATTCAGCATAATATCATCGGCACCGGGAATGCCCATAATGAAGTTGACGCCCGCTACACCTAACAGTGTTAGCAACGTATCCATATCGTCCTGATCGGCCTGCGCGTGGTTGGTGTAGCAAATGTCCATGCCCATGGGCAAACCCATCAGTTTACCACAAAAATGGTCTTCCAGTCCGGCCCGAATAATTTGTTTTCCATCGAACAGATACTCGGGACCAATAAAACCGACCACCGAATTCACCAGAAACGGATTGAATTTTCGAGCTAGTGCATAGGCCCGAACCTCGCAGGTTTGCTGATCAACACCGTGGTGCGCATTTGCTGATAACGCGCTTCCCTGCCCCGTTTCGAAATACATCAGGTTTTGCCCCAACGTGCCCCGTTTCAGTGAAAGGCCCGCTTCATAGGCTTCCTGCAAGAGAGCACACGTAATACCAAAACTGGCATTCGCTTTTTCCGTACCCGCAATCGATTGAAAAACAAGATCAACGGGCAATTTACGTTCGATGAGCTGCAACGTAGTGGTTACGTGGCTGAGTACACAATTTTGGGTAGGTATGGCAAATCGCTCCCGCAACTCGTCGAGCATACAAAGCAGACGCGACGTAGCGGCCGGGCTATCAGTTGCCGGATTAATTCCGATCATTGCATCACCACTGCCGTACAACAACCCATCAATCACGCTGGCCGCAATTCCTTTAGCATCGTCGGTTGGATGATTGGGTTGCAGACGTACCGACAAATGCCCGCGCAGTCCCTGCGTATTCCGAAACTGTGTAACAACTTCACATTTTTTGGCAACCAGAATCAAGTCCTGATTCCGCATCAGTTTCGAAACAGCCGCAACCATTTCGGGTGTGAGCCCCGGCGATACATCCCGCAATCGTTCCGACGTAGCGTCGTCGCTCAAAAGCCAGTCACGTAGTTCGCCAACCGTAAAGGAACGTAGTAAACCAAACGCCGTTTTATCGTGTGTATCGATGATGAGCCGGGTAATTTCATCGGTTTCGTATGGGACTACTACCTCATTCAGAAACGTAGTGAGTGGTACTTCGGCCAGCGCCATTTGAGCAGCTACACGCTCTTCATAGCTCTGTGCCCCCAAACCCGCCAACGTATCGCCCGAACGTAACGGACTCGCTTTCGCCAGCAATTCGTTGAGGTTGTTGAAGCGATATGTAAAGCCGCGAATGGTATATGTGTAAGGCATTACTCGTTTAATTTAACTGACCATTTTTAATTCGACGTGCCAGCAGGAACAAACCCATCACGACGATCAGGCCGGCAAAAAACAGTAAACTCAGTTCACTATAAAAATACACCATCGCGCCCAGAGCAACAACCGCCAGAAATAGGGCTACTGCCGGAAAAACAGGATAAAACGGTGCTCTGAAGGAACGGGGTAGCGTAGGCTGCGTTTGCCGAAGTCGAAACAACGAAAGCATACTGATAATGTATACCACCACTGCCCCAATAGTCGACGCAATTACCAACTTACTGGTATCCAGAACCATCAGTGCAATAATACCAAAAGTAGCACCGACTAGCAACGCCCAAACCGGTACCTGTCGTCCACCGCTCACTGCCGATAATCCAGTTGGCAAATAACCAGCACGGGCCAGCGCAAAAATCTGTCGGGAATAGCTGATGATAATCCCGTGAAACGATGCGATCAGCCCAAATAAACCTACACTGGTAAAAAACTTGGTTAGTGGATTCTGACGACCGAGCACAATAGCAACCGCTTCGGGCATCGGGTAATCGAGGTGGTCGAGATTTTCCCAGTTTGTGATACCGCCCACGCTAATCATAACCGTGATGGCCAAAAAAGCCAATGTGATTACTGCCGAAATATATCCTTTGGCGATGGCGTGTTTTGTGTCAGAGACTTCTTCGGCAACCATAGCGATTCCTTCGAGGCAAACGAATAGCCAGATAGCAAAAGGTAATGCGGCAAAAACGCCCCCCCATCCGAATGGCATGGGATTATGCAGGAACGTATCGAGGCTGGTATATGGATAAACCACACCGATAAACAATAGTAGTTCGGCAATGGCAATAACGGTCATTATCAGTGAGAACCAGGCGGCTTCTTTGATTCCCAACAAGTTGATACCAGTAAAAACCACAAATGCCCCCACCGAACACCAGACTACCGGAACTGACGGATACAGAAAATGAATGTAGCTCCCCAGCGCCAGCGCAATGGCAGGCGTAGCAAAAAGAAACTCAATTAACGTAGCATAACCAGCAATCAGCGCACCCAACGGGCCAAACGCCTGCAACGCATAGGCAAACGGGCCACCCGCATTCGGGATGGCCGTTGTCAGTTCGGTAAAACTAAAAATGAACGTAATGTAGAGTAACGTTATGAATAACGTAGCGATCAGCAGACCCACCGTTCCGGCAACACCCCAGCCATAATTCCAGCCGAAATATTCGCCCGATATCACTAGACCTACGCCAATAGCCCATAGATGCACAGGCCCTAATGCTCTTTTGAGTACGGGAGATTTTTCTGCCATGAATTCAGGAAGTAATCGACAGGTTGTACGTTCTGATCAAAAATACAAGCAATACGTGGTTAAAATGGCTATATACCAGCGTTAATCTTCAAAAAATAACTGCGGTCGTAATTGGAGCTGCCCAAAGAGATCTGTTTACGCAATCCAGCCAGATTACGGGCTTTATCTATGTGCTACGAATGTAAATTAGTCGCTCAAAAATGCGTACTTTTGATGGTTTAGTTGCCTGCTTTTTATGAATTCTCCCATCAACGAAAAACTTGAACTTGCTCATCAGTTTGTACTGCATACCAACCGAAATATTTTCCTGACCGGGAAAGCCGGCACAGGCAAAACTACGTTTCTGCATCAGGTTAAACAGATAAGTGCCAAACGGCTGGCGGTGGTTGCGCCCACGGGCGTAGCAGCCATCAATGCTGGTGGCGTTACGATTCACTCCTTGTTTCAACTTCCTTTTGGGCCACTGGTACCCGGATCGACACTACGTGAAAGTCGCAAGTTTAACAAAGACAAAATCCGGCTCCTCCGAACGCTTGACCTTTTAATAATAGACGAAATCAGTATGGTTCGGGCCGATGTGCTCGATGGAATTGATGAAGTACTTCGTCGATATCGAAACAATGGGCATCCTTTTGGCGGTGTACAACTGTTGCTGATCGGCGATATGCAGCAATTACCGCCCGTTATTCGAGATGAAGAATGGACACTCTTGCAACCACACTACGAAACGGGCTACTTCTTCGGGAGTAAAGCACTACGTCAGATTCCCTACGTATCAATTGAACTAACCCATATTTATCGCCAAGCCGATGCGCGATTCATTAGTCTGCTCAACAGTATCCGTGAAAAAAGGATCACCCGCGAGCAATTAGCCGATCTCAACCAACGGCATATCCCTAATTTTACGCCCCACGACAAAGAAGGCTACATTACACTTTCGACGCATAATACAACTGCGCAACAAATTAACAGCAATAAGCTTACGGGGCTTCCAACGGCTTTACATACGTTCGAAGCTACGGTTGAAGGCGATTTCCCGGCCAACATCTACCCGACTGAAGCCAGTCTGGAACTGAAAGTTGGCGCGCAGGTAATGTTCATAAAAAATGACATCACCCGCGAAAAAAGGTATTACAACGGCAAAATCGGGCAGATTGTCGACATCGACGATGACATTATCTATGTCAAATGTGGAGACAATGACGATGTGATTGATGTACTCCCTGTCGACTGGACAAACCTGAAGTACACACTCGACCCGACCACCAAAGAAATTAAGGCTGAAGCAATTGGTACGTTCCGTCAGTTTCCGCTTAAGCTTGCCTGGGCCATTACAATTCATAAGAGTCAGGGACTAACCTTCGAGAAAGCCATTATCGATGCGTCGTCGGCTTTCGCCCACGGACAGGTATACGTAGCGTTGAGTCGTTGTAAAACCCTGGATGGGCTGGTGCTACGTTCGCCAATTCCGTCGCATAGTATCAAAACCGAGCAGACACTTGAGGATTTTCACGACGAAGTGCAGCAGCAAACACCCACTGAGCAGCACCTGCGCGATTCCCGACGTACCAATCAGCAAGTGCTCCTTCAGGAGTTATTTTCGTTCGAACGGGCAAATTCGCTAACGTATCGCTGCCGCCGGGTCGTGAACGAACACATGAGTAGTTTAGATGCGGAATGTTCCCCTATTCTTACTGAATTAAGAGAATTACTGGAAAACAAAGCCCGCAACGTAACGAATCGATTTCAGCAGCAACTCCCTGTTTACTTCGCCGAAGAAACCTTACCCGAAGAAAACGCTACGTTACAGGAGCGCATTCGTAAAGCGGCTTCCTATTTCCAGACGGTGCTCAACAGCGAACTCCTGCCTCTCCTTCACCGCTGCCCCACCGACTCCGACAACAAGCAGGTACGTGAATCGCTACTGGAAGTGCTGGATGAACTGGAAAAAGAGCTATTTGTAAAACTACGCTCGTTTGAAAGCTGCCAGAATGGGTTTGACGCATTGATTTATTTACAGACCCGCAATCATGCCGAGCTTGACTTTCAGCCAGAACGTAAACGCCTTGAAAAAGAAACAGCTACAACCACTGACAGCACTGGACGCGGAGGGTTATACGGCGCGTTGATGAAATGGCGTAACGATCTTGCGGGCGAACACGATACGTCGGGCTATATGGTTTTACCACAGAAAACCATCGCCGAGCTGGCCAAGCTTCGACCTACTACCGTTGAAGAACTGCTAACAATTAAAGGCTTCGGAAAAACCAAAGCAAAGCAGTTTGGTCAGGAAGTGCTGGCCATTATTAAAGACTTCCTTGAACGCCCGAAACCAGCGAAAGAGGTCAAAGAAAAAAAGGTCAAAGAGCCAAAGGAAGCTAAAATTCCCTCTACTACGCAGACATTGGCCTTGTTTCAATCGGGCAAGAGCATCGTCGAAATTGCTACCGAGCGTGGCTTTGCCGTTTCGACCATCGAGGGCCATCTGGCGCAATGTATTGGCCGGGGTGAGTTATCCGTTGAAGCCGTTCTACAAACCGACCGCATCCAGCTCATCCGCTCCCACCTCGAAACGACTCCATCGGCCACCTTCACCGAACTCGTACAAAATATTGGCAACGGCGTTACGTATAGCGAAATCCGCTTCGTCAACAGCGCGATACGAGCAGAAATGGGCGAAGTTGAGTAAACAACAATTGGTCAAAAATATTTTGGTAGCAATAAGTAATGCCAACGTTACTCACTCTACTGTAAAACAGAATAGTTGAGAGAACAGCAAAAAGCCTTATACACTCAACATCTGGCAAGTGGCGATAAGACTTTAGAAAAGGCACTCAACAAGTGATGTTAGCGGATTAGCTCAACCAGATTAGAGTGAATTTGTATCTGATCATACCAGTTTGCTATAAATACAATTCACGCATGATTTTTCCGCTTTAAATCCATCTTCTCTCAACTCAGTACGGTTTATCTTCTCCTGATCGCTTAGGTTACCTAGGTTTGTCCCATTATCAGAACGAATAGTAGGGCAATCCTCTGTTCGCTCTAAATGGCTTATCAAACAGCAAATTATAATGGAAATGCAACTCGAATTAATCCCATCTACGGCTATTCGTACCTGGGGCATCCTGCTTTTAAGCTGGCTAATAATTGCATCTTGTAAATCCGGTTCAGACAACCCACTGACTCCACAGGCCGATTCAGTTCAGATTAGTAATCGGGCGTATTCAATACAATCCATAGGTAATCAGATATGGACTACCGTCAATTACAGTGGACAAGGTGGAGTGGCATACGGCACCAAAAGCGAAAAGCCTGAGTATGGCCGCTATTACACCTTCGAGGAGGTTAAAGCCATCAAACTGCCTACTGGCTGGCGAATTCCAACCATGCAGGATTATATTGTTCTAGCTCAAAATCAGGGTATTGTACTTGAAAATAACCGAGCAACTCGTCAGGATGCCATTCAGAAACTACTTTCCACAACGAGCTGGCGAACCAAAGCCGGTAGCAATGCATCGGGCTTCAACGCCTATCCAACGGGCTACTGTTTTCGGGATGCTCCCCCTCAGGATGGCGACTTAGCGGAATTCTGGCTAGCAGATGGCAAAACTGTTAGTATTCAGGAAGTGGCAGGCTCAACACATAATTTATCGTTCTATGGCGATAGCAATAATTCCCTCAATCGCTTTACTGTGCGCTTTGTAAAGAACCACTAGCTATTCAGTGTTAAAGACAATCTACCTTGTAAATGACCATGCGTTTAACTTCACACCAATAACGCTTACTTTTAGCTCACAAACACACCATATTTTTTAACTAATATTTATCACATTGCTGGGTTTATAAAAGAGTTCTAAACCATCAGCCAATTAATCGATGGAAGGTACTAGTGAACGAGCAACTGGAAGCCTTAGCGACGTAGCAACCCACCATAAATCCCCAAAGCCACAGAGAACTCCGTGCGTCTCTGTGGCTCCTTAGTGTATCTCTAAGGCAAAATCGCTAATATTCCCTCTAATTTCGAAGCGAAAAATCTCATAAAACGAATCTGGAGATCCTTGAAACGCATTTTCTTACGATAGAAATGGATCATGCTTTACAAAACTCCCTATTTTTCATTCTTCATCAACTTCTTCACTTGTTCGAATGAGTTTGGTGGCGTTTCGCTACGTTCTTTAAATTCTTTGTCGAAGTGATCAATGTAAGTTTTTAACGACGTGCCGTTCGGCGTAACGTAGTGACCCTCGCCACCGCGTTGAATGAGCAACCAGCAAACATCCCAGTAGCCATAGGCAGCGGCAAAAAGTACGGGTGAGAAATTCGGGCTGTTTCGGTCATACGTCGCAATCACATTACAATCGGCCCCATAGTCGATCAATAGCTTCACTTTTTTCAGAGCATCCTCTTCGCCTGTTAGAATCGCCCGATACAACATGGGAGTTTCATTCTCGTCAACTGCGTTGGGGTTGGCTCCATGTTCCAGAAAAAAAGCCAGCATATCTGGTGTTGCATTTCGAATGGCCGCTACGTGCGTCGACTCTCGCCTTGAATCAGTACTGTTTAGCGTTGCTCCAGCAGCAAGCAT
The DNA here is from genome assembly GCF_054776875.1 of Spirosoma daeguense. Taxonomy (NCBI): domain Bacteria; kingdom Pseudomonadati; phylum Bacteroidota; class Cytophagia; order Cytophagales; family Cytophagaceae; genus Spirosoma; species Spirosoma daeguense. The sequence goes on along the minus strand of NZ_BAAHBF010000002.1, from coordinate 549,633 downwards.
CAATTCCAGAATACGCTTCGTTGAGGCCCAATTTCTGCTATACTCACTAAAGTGCGTTGCGGTATAATCAATTACTGTCTGTTCGTTTTCGGTATCCAGATCATTAATATAAGGAGCAGGTTCACGTAGCAACTGCTCTACTTTTGATACGTCCTCATGAAAAACAGCCGCCATGAGGGCCTTCTGTTTCGGATTTGAAAAATAACTGGAGCCATCAAAATCGGTCTGTGAATACGTAATGGCTCGCGTCAAATCCTTTATCATTTTTCCGGCATTATTCAGCAGTATAAACGCCACCGGAAGCATGATGATCGAAAATGCTACATATTTCGACCAGTTAAATGGTAAAATAGTAAGTAACAGCAACGTAGCCAGCGCAATACAAGCGAACAAAACAATAGCTTCGCCCATACCTTTACTGGCCGCATCGCCCCCTTTTGTTGGAAACACCAGCGAAACTACCACAACCACACCCAGCACGATGATGGCAATCCAGTTAATGATCGTGATGTATTTTATCATTGTTAGGTAGTGAAAACGGCTTTACCGATATATCATCCATTGCCAGACATTGGTCACTGATTCGCCAATGCCCCAGACCGACAGGAAGATAAAAACCAGGCCCATTCCCCCAAAAACATAGACCAGTAGAAAATCTCCATCTAACACTACTTTATCGGGCTGGTTTGGATCATAATAAAGTGTTACTTCTTCGCCAATCTGATAAGCAGGAGGGTTTCGTCCTTCTGAGCTATGAAAAATACGCTCGCACCCGTCCTGCGTCTGGTAACGTATCGATGGGGCTACAGGATACTCGCGCGGTTTCATGCGATGCATACCAATGACAGTGCCTTTGGTGGAAATGCCATTTTTCACGAGTTGCTGATGGCTCCAGTAGACGTAGTACGCTACGCTAACCAACGTAGCACCAATCAGGAAGAAAAGAAGTATAAATAAATCCCCCGCCGGAAATTTCATGATTCGCTGATGTATCGATAAGAACTGATTGATCACAAAATTGCGCGGCCAACCTTGATCTACCAATCGGAAGTCAATACTGAGTATACCCCAGCAAATAACTGGTTGTGTTTACCTATCTATTCACAATCCAGCTTATAGCAGACAACGGTTTTCCGGCTTATTATCGAAAATAGTTTCCCCTTTCATCACATACTATTTGCTTTGATAAAGCACTATTTACGTATTTACAGCCGTTTTTTGTTCGACAACCCACTCCGACAGCAAATCCGTTGTCTGGCAACGATAATGACGCTTACCCAACGACTTCGTACTTTTTTTTCAAAACCAATACCAGTAGTCAGTACTACGTCGGATACTCCGGCAGCTATACCCGTGACTATGAACGTAGTACCTGCCTTGCAGGAAGAGAATGCTACGTTTGCGCCCCCGCTTTTTACTACGTTATTACCTACCGAACCACTTCCCAACTGGCTGGCCGATGAAGAATCGTTACGTGATGAAGGTGTCTTGTTTGGTTTATCGGATGCGCGTCCCGATGGAAAAACTGGGCAGATTCGCGCCTGGTTCGCCCAACAATCAGCTCTTACTGATGAATTAGTTGGGCAGTATTCCGAAAAAATTGGCGAAATCAATCAATTCATCAGCGAACGCGAAAACCGCGCATCAACCCTTCGTGCGCAAATTGCAGACCTGCGCAACCAGCAACCAGCTCCCACAAACCTGATTCGAACTGTAGGCAGTCTGTTATTATCGGCGGTAATGTGTATTGGTACGTTTTACCTTATCGACGAAACACTACGTCCCGCTTTTCCGAATCGTTGGATTTCGGTTGGGGTTTTTCTGGCGGGTATGTTCAATTTGTTTGGCCGCACATCGTTCTTTTATGAAACTGGCACACGCTTAACCAGTCGTCGGCTCATTGAAGAATTGGGTTTACCACTCGCAACGGCGGTATTTATTCTCGTACAGGCGCTGGAATACAAAACACCTACTCAGGCAATTGGACTATTTTTATTCGTTTTTTTTCTGTTTCTGTTAGGCGGCAAATTAGCCCTCAGTACGTTAACTGCCCTCCAAAATGACATCAACGTATTGGCCGCAAACCAGAGTCTACAGGGCCGCAAACAGGAAGATATCCCCCGTTTTGAATCCGAATTAACGTTCCTGATTCGGGAAATTGATCAGTATCGAACACAGAAATGGCCGTTGATTTCTACCCTCAATCAGGCCGAAGCACAGCGAGTGCAATTGAACACTCAGCGCGATCGGCTTGTTAATTTGTTTATCAGCGAGTTCGAACTCGCCCGTAGCCTCCGCGACCGACTCACTGAGTCTCAACGAGAAGCAATGTTTAAATAGGAAATTGGAGTAAGAAAGTTATAGAGTTGTATGGTTGTAGAGTTATAGGGTTGTAACGTTTTAGAGTTTTTGAAAATTCTAATCTTACAACTGGACAACTTTATAACCTTACAACTGGACACTTATAACCCAACAACTTTACAACCTTGAATATGGAACCAACGAACAGTCCCGATTTTCAGCACGGTTATAACAGCGGTGTCGAAGGTGTTAGTCGGGAAACATACGAAGGCTATTTATCCAGCCAGATTAATACGGACTGGTTGACTGAACGCATTCAGGAAAAGCGCACGAATCTGGATAATGTCGAACGACAGTTGGCTGAAACCACTGAAGCTAATCGGGCTGCCTACTCCGACTTGCAGAACCATACACTTCAGGTAGAACGGCTGTCGAAACAGGTAAAACAGATCGAAACCAACCGACAGGCCGTTGAAGCCGAACGTAGCGCCCTGCAGGAACGACGCGCCAAAGCCTCTCCTGATTATTCATTACTGGCGGGTCTACTGTTTCTGATAGCTGGTATTGCTTTTCTGGCGGGTGATTTGATTATCTCCCACGAAATCGTAGCGTATGCGCTCAACATACGTAACTCCGATGAGGCCTGGGCATTTGCATTTGGCCTGGCCATGGTATCAATACTACTAAAACCTGCCTATGACCGACTAATTGAAAAACCATATCAGGAAAATCCAGAACAGAATCAGACAAAATACAGTCGGTTCAAGATCATGCTAGCGGTGTTTTCGGTCATAACTCTGGCCGTATTGGGCTGGTTTCGGTATGAAGCCTACCGTACTGATCAGTTGAAAGCAGCCATTAACAAATCGGTTCGCCAGCTTCAGCTCAACACCGATCCATCGGCAGCTACGCAGGTTCTCAGCCCCTCTATGATGAGTAAAATCGAGAAACAACTGAGCGAGTCGAGCGAATTGAATCTGGCGCTGGTCAACAGTCCGTGGGCGCTGATGTCATTTGTGTTGAGTGGTATTCTGTTTGCCCTGGCCGGAGCAGTTTGCTTAGGGATTGCTTTGCCTGTGCTGTCGGCCTTCTGGTTTCGATGGCTACAGGCCGACATTAAACTGGGCAGACTACGCCGACGGCTGAAACGTATTGATAAGGAAATAGCTCCGCTCGAAGCACAATTGGCTGAGCAACGCACTCGTCAACAGGTACTTCAACATAACCTCGACCTGCTTCCATCACTCAATGAGTTGCGCGGACGCCGTCAGGCACTTATCAACGACATTGACGCACTACTGGCCGAACTGAAACTTTCGCAGACCGACAGTAGAATCAGCACATTCAACGACGGTTATGGTCAGGGCGAAGCAACTCGAAATGTTTTGAGCGACGAAGAACAACAGCAGCTACGTAAAGAAATGCTGACGCTTCAGAATAGTAATCGCAAACGGACTGAAGAGCCTCGCCCACCAGCCACAACAACGCCCACCAATGGCGCTAATGGCAAGCCCAATGCGCTTCGACCTTACCAGAACATCCGTAAATTTCTGTCTGACGAATTATAGAGATTTAATTCAGCAGAGGCAGTAAGACCGTAAAATGCTCGTCTTCGTCCTCAATAACAATCGTAGACTGCGCCAGCATCTGGTATTTGGCGGCAACGTTTGCCAGTCCAATGCCGTTGCTGGCGTTATGCACATTCTTCCGTTGTAAGTTGTTACGCACCAACAACTGGCCGTCGCTGGTCGTTGCAATTTCAATTTTCAACGGTTGCTCAGCCATAACAATATTATGTTTTACCGCATTTTCGACCAGTAACTGAAGAGTTAGGGGTGGTATCGAATGACCCAGATAATCTGGTGCTACGTGTATTTGAATAGTCAGCCCGGCGCCGTGCCGAGTTTTCAACAAATGGGCATAGGACTCAATAAATGTCAGCTCTGTGCTTAGCAAAATTAATTCCCGATCATTGGCACGTAGTAAATACCGATACATAGTCGATAATTCATCAACAAACTGGCTGGCCTGCATCGGCGATTCATCAATCAACGCCGACAACGAATTTAGTGAGTTAAACAGAAAATGCGGGTTGACCTGACTCTTAAGCGAATCGAAACGGGTTTGCCATTGTGCTTTTACCAATGCTTCTTTTTCCTGATACGTCTGTCGCCATTGTTGCATGACGTACCACCCTTCGTAAATACTGAAATAAACCGCGAAGTAAAACAACTGAATACCCAGCGACGTAACGTAATCGACTAAATCTATCCACAATACGTGCCTTGACCCAAGCAGAATATGCAGGACGTAACGAAAGAAAACGGCCGCATTGACTAGCAGCGGGCTCAGCAGTAATATTAGCAAAAGCCTTTTCTGGCTACGTTCCAGGCCGGGAAATTGCTCTTGCAACTCGGAAATAACCAATCGATTTACCTCCCAAAACAGATACCCGGCAACCAGCCCCACTAATATCGAATCGAAAAGCGTTTGCAGATCAGCATCCATCCAGAATGAAAGCCGAAAAAACAGATTCCCAAACAGAAAAAGCCCAAGTGGACCTAGCCAACGTAGCCAGAAATCATTGATACGTATCATACCAGACTATCGGCGGAGATAAACGGAGGTAGAACTGAAAGGGAAATCCCATACTAGTCTAAAACCAAAGTTTTCCATATTCAATAGGCGAAGTCAGCGTATCTGGTATTTTTGAATAGAGCTAAAGCTTAACTAGTACGGGCTATATACCTGAAGGAAAGTACATTAAGTACTCCTCTAAAATCATTACGTATTGTGCAATATACCAAATTTACCTAATAATAAAACCAACCAATAAGCCCCCGAGTATTAATACATAAGGCGGAATTTTGGTATAAATCAGCAACACGATGGTCAGAATGACAACTGACACAGAAGGCCAGTACGGTGCCATTGGCTCAAACAGGGCAATGGCCGCTGCTGCCGTAAGGCCGGTGCTGGCAGCATTTATGCCGCCCAATGAGGCTCGCACTACCCGATATCGTTTGAGCTGCTCCCAGAAACGGTAGACAAAGAAGATAAGAAACGTACCGGGCAGAAATATACCGGCGGTAGCCACACAGCTCCCCCACAGTTGCCCCGAAACACCCGCGTCGCGCATCGATAACGTACCGATGTAGGAAGCTATGGCAAAGACCGGCCCCGGTATGGCCTGCGCCAATCCTAAACCGGATAGAAACTCCTCACGAGAGAGGTAGCGCTTAAATTCAACAAACTCATTATAAAGCATCGGCGTCAGAATCTGTCCTCCGCCAAAAACAAAGCTTCCGTTACGGTAAAAATTTTCGAACAAACGAACGGGTAACGAACGAGTAGCCGCTCCCAACGTAGCAGCGGCCACAAAAACGCCTAGCCACAGAAAAAAATTAGCCCACTGTATACGCAGGGGCTCTTTCTCCATTCGTTGCTGTTTCTCGTAAGTTAAGGCCGTTGTAAGCCCACCCAACGCAATCACGATAGGTGTCATAACGGGCGACCGAAATACGTAACCCACCATAGCAGCCGTTAACGCCAGTGCCAAACTTACTTTGTCCTTAATTACAATTCGCCCGATCCGATACCCGGCTACAACCATGAAACCCACGGCCATTGGCTGAATAAACCGGGTAAATTGTAGCGACATACTGTGCCGCTCCATGTAATAGATTCCAATTCCAGCCGCCGTCATAATGCTTACGGCAGGAAGTATCCAGACAATAAGGGTTAAGTATGCCAGATTTGGGCCACCAATTTTAAAGCCAATGGCGGTAATCGTCTGCGTTGAGGTTGGGCCGGGAAGTACCTGTCCGAGTGCGTTTAATTCTAGTAATTCTTCGTCCGTAACGTAGCGTCGTTTCCGAACAAAACGGTCGTGAAGCATAGCCAGATGAACCTGTGGCCCGCCAAACGTTGTCAGTGCCAGAATTAGTACATCTTTTAAGAAGATGATATACCGAATCCTACGTACGGGTTTAACAGCGGTAATGTAAGGCAACATGCTCAACGCGTTCAGAAAGGGTTAGATATGCCAAAGGGTTATTAGGATTATTTCGGTCGGATCAGAGACGGATCAGGATATAACTGGCCATCGTCGCGAGAAGCCACCTTTCGCTGTATATCTCCGACTAGTCCTGACTAATCGTAACAACCCTTGTCTAGACATTACCTATTTCTTCTTCAGTCCCAGTTCCATTAAGCGCTCGTCCAGAAATTCACCCGCTGTCATATTTACATATAGTTTCGGGTGTTGCGCATCGATACAGCTTTCCAGACTGCTCAAATCCATGTCGCCACGGGGATGCATGAAAAATGGAATCGAGTAGCGTGACTGATTCATTTTTTCGCGTGGCGGATTCACAACTTGATGAATGGTCGACTTCAGTTTATGGTTAGTAAGCCTATCGAGCATATCCCCTACATTTACAATAACCTGATCGGGTAATGCGGTAATGCCGATCCATTTACCATCGCGACGTAGCACTTCAAGACCATCGGCGGAAGCGCCCATCAGCAATGTAATGAGGTTAATGTCGCCGTGTGCGGCAGCACGTACTGCACCATCGGGTGTGGTTTCGGGATTAAGCGGGAAATAATGAAGAGCCCGTAGAATACTATCGCCATTCCGAACTTTAGCGTCAAAGTAATCTTCGGGCAGTTCCAGGTAGAGTGCAATGGCACGTAGCAACTGTTTTCCAGTGTTTTCCAGCGTCCGATACGTTTCCAGCGTTACGTTCTGAAATTCCGGATATTCTTCTGGAAATACGTTGGCGGGCATATCACCCTCGGGTTCAGGCTGGCCAACGTGATAAAACTCTTTGAGATCAGCGACTTTAAATCCTTTAGCCGTTTCTTTTCCTTTACCGATATAACCGCGCTGACCGTTCAGCTCAGGATGTTCGTATTTCTGCTTTACACTATCTGGAGCCGAGAAAAATGCCTTGGCCGAATCGTAAAGTTCTTTGGTTAGCTCGTCGGTCAGACCGTGATTACGAATGGCAACAAAGCCAATTTGATTAAACGCACGTCCTAAATCCTGTACAAAACGTGCTTTCCGTTCCGCGTCGCCGGAGGTAAAATCAGCCAGATCTAACGATGGGATTTCGTTGTATAATTCTTCGTTTATCATAGACGAAAGCTATTTTGACAAAAATAGTGAATGTTAAGTTATAAAGTTGTAGGGTTATAAGGTTGTAAAGCTGCTCAGCGCGTATGATTTGCGTCAGCCACTCTACAACTCTATAACCCTACAACCACTCCGGCGGCCCGGTTTATAACTCAATACGTATTACGAGAAATTCTTTCCGACTTTATTCCAGTCTACTACGTTCCAGAATGCTGTTACGTATTCTGGCCGACGGTTCTGATATTTAAGATAATATGCATGCTCCCACACATCGAGGCCCAGAATTGGGGTTCCTTTTTTCTCGGCGAGGGCCATGAGTGGGTTGTCCTGATTAGGCGTCGAGATGATTTCAATATCATTTCCTGTTTTGATAAGCCATGCCCAGCCCGATCCGAAACGACCGGCTGCCGCTTTGCCGAATTCGGTTTTAAAGTTATCGAACGAGCCAAATTTCTTGTTGATAGCATCAGCCAAAGCACCTTTTGGCACCCCACCACCGGGGCCTAGAATATTCCAGAAGAACGTATGATTCCAATGACCACCGGCATTATTACGTACGGCGGCTGGCGTGCTGGCATTCACACTTTTTACCAACGCTTCAATGTCCATTTTAGCCATATCGGTTCCGGCAACGGCTTTGTTCAGGTTATCGACATACGCTTTATGGTGTTTACCGTGGTGAATTTCCATGGTCATTTTATCAATGTGCGGTTCGAGCGCACCCGCGTCGAAAGGTAGTGGGGCCAGTTTAAACGGCCCTTCAGCCTGAGCAGGTGTATATCCAAATGAGCGGAAGGCAACTAAACCAGCCGAAGCACCGAAGGCCAGTTTCAAAAACTCGGAGCGATTCATGCGAATGTTGATTTTGGGGAAGAACAAAAAAGCGTCTGTGCCATTCTGTTTACAGCCATTTGGGCCATCGAACAAACAACCCTCCAATTGGGTAAATGTTCAACAGAAAGAAGGACACAGACGCAAATAAACGAGTTTTTCGTACCCAAGCGCATCAACAATCAATTGATTTAACGCAAATGGGGCTTATTCGTAGGCAATCCGGCTCAAAATGCTTCGGCCAAGGGTAACTTCATCGGCATATTCAAGATCGCCACCGATAGGAATACCACGTGCAATAGTCGAAATCTTGAGGTTAAACGGTTTTAACTTTTTCTGAAGATAAAAGGCAGTCGTATCGCCTTCCATTGTCGGGCTGATCGCCAAAATAATTTCTCGAACAGACTCTCCTTCAGCACCTTTTAGCCGTTCGATGAGTGAGTCAATCTGAAGGTCGCTGGGGCCAATTCCTTCTACCGGCGAAATGATACCACCCAATACGTGATATAAGCCTTTATACTGGGCTGTATTCTCAATCGCCAGTACGTCGCGCGTGTCTTCGACCACGCAAATCAGCGATTGGTCGCGTTTGTGACTGGCGCAAATAGTACAAACGTCATGATCGGACAGATTATGGCATTTGCGGCAGTATTTCACCTTTGTCCGCATTGCCGTCAGGCTTTGCGCCAGCAATTCGGTTTGATCTTCGTCACGTTTCAACAAATGTAAAACCAGCCGGAGCGCCGTTTTTTTGCCAATTCCGGGCAGTTTCGACACTTCGTTGACTGCTTCTTCTATAAGTTTGGAGGGGTATTCCAAGAGAATTAGTGATAAGAGATGAACGATGAGTGATGAACGATGAATAGAGCGCTTCGGCTTACTTATCACTTATCGTTCATCACTCATCACTAATTTAACACTTCCGCCGAGATGCCCCGACGGCAGATTTCGTTACGCATCGGCACTAGTTCATCCCAAGACCCATGCTTCACGGCGCATTTGCCTTTGTAGTGAATCAACAGCGTACATTGTTCGGCCTGTTCGGGCGTGTGGCCGCACACATCAATAAGTGTTTCGATAACGTGGTCAAATGTATTCACATCGTCGTTGAAAACCACGAGGTTATGTACGTCGGTTTCGACAACATCATCCAATACGTCCACCTCAGTCGACCAGTCGTTTTCTTCAAAAGGTTGCATGGGAGCAAAAAGCGTGTTTACTTAGCAAATTTACAAAAAATCGACCATATAAGCGAATCACAACCAATGATTTTGCAGGTAGTGTGGTGGCTTTCCAACACTGATAAACTACCAGATTTTCACGTTGTCATTCGAGACCGTCGCTTGTCAATTTCTCCATGAATACAACACTTGCACTTGTCATTTTGATTGCCTATTTCGGCATGTTGATTGCCGTTTCGTTTTATACGGCACGCGGGGCCGATACCACTACGTTCTTTACGGCCAACCGCCAATCGCCCTGGTGGCTAGTGGCGTTCGGCATGATCGGTACGTCGCTGTCGGGTGTTACGTTTATTTCGGTGCCGGGAGCCGTTGGCAAAATCGGGTTTTCCTATTTTCAGGTTGTATTAGGCTACATTATCGGTTATATCGTGATCGGTTCGGTGTTGATGCCACTCTACTACAGGCTAAATCTCATTTCGATCTACGGTTATCTCGAAAAACGCTTTGGATTCTGGTCCTACAAAACGGGTGCTGGATTCTTTCTTTTATCGCGCACGGTTGGTTCGGCAGTACGGCTTTATGTGGCCGCAGGTGTGTTACAACTGGCTCTGTTTAGTCCGCTCGGAATTCCATTTGAGGTTTCAGTGCTGATTACGATCGGGCTTATCTGGATTTACACGTTTAAAGGAGGGGTGAAAACCATCATCGTTACCGATACGCTTCAGACCGTGTTCTTAATAACAGCCGTCATTCTAACCATTTTCCTGATTGCCAGGGAATTAAATTTATCCTTTAGCGGCATAGTCAGTACCGTATCCGACAGCCCTATGTCGCAGATTTTTTATTGGGATGCCAACGACCCAAAAAACTTTTTCAAGCAGTTTGTTTCGGGTGCGTTCATTGCCATTGTAATGACCGGTCTCGATCAGGATCTGATGCAGAAAAACCTGACCTGCAAGAATATCGGTGAAGCACAGAAAAATATGTTCTGGTTTACCGTTACGTTGGTCTTCGTCAATTTTATGTTTCTGTCGTTAGGCGTGCTACTCTACGCCTATGCTCAACGCGAAGGCATTGCCATTCCCGAACGCACCGACGACCTTTACCCAATGTTGGCACTGAATCACCTTGGTCTGGTAGTTGGAATTACATTTCTGCTGGGTATCACAGCCGCTACGTATGCCAGTGCCGATTCGGCTCTTACGGCTTTAACTACCTCATTCTGTATCGATTTCATGAATGTAGAGAAACGACCTGAAGCGAGTCGGGCACGTATCAAACACATCGTTCACATTGGTTTTTCGTTGCTGTTCTACGTGGTTATCATTGTTTTCCGTCAATTGAACAGCAAAGAAGTGATCACGGCTGTTTTCGACATTGCTGGGTATACATATGGCCCATTGCTGGGTTTATACGCGTTCGGTATTTTCAGTAAACGTCCGGTTATGGATGGTGCTGTACCGTTTATCTGTGTAGCTTCGCCCGTTCTGACATATATCATCAATCAGAATTCGGCGGCTTGGTTCGGTGGGTATCAGTTTGGCTTTGAACGGCTCCTGCTAAACGGATTAATTACGTTTGTAGGCTTGTTGATCGTCTCGAAACCTAAAAAACAGGAACAATCCGTTTCAGTTTAACCACATTTTTGTGCTTAAATGTGAGTCTGTCGCTTTGGTATCAGCAAGCGGCAGAATCCCTACTCAATTTCTTTTTCGATCAATGAATCAGTACGTTATGAGATTTCTTACCTACCTTTTCGCCTTAATCTGTATTATTTCACATAGTACGTTTGCCCAGTTCTGCTTTTTGCCGGAACGCCCGCAGATTGGACAAATGGTTTCGTTTACCTATACTCCCCAAACAACGCCATTGGCAAACGACAGTACGCTGGAAGGCCGTTACGTTCGCTACGGTGCGCCGAACATGATGCACATTAGTCGGCCAACTACGCTTACGTTAGTACGTCAGGGGCGCGACTTTGTGGGCGAAATTTATATTCCGAAAAAGGACGTAATGGGAACGATGCTGTTTTTTAGAAACAGCTCCCAACCCAAACGTACTGACTTGAATAAAGGGCAGTTGTATGTCATTCCGGTGCATGATGCCGCTGGCAAAATTCTGCCACACGCGGTGGGCGGCCAGGCTTCGGTATTTACCCGCAGTCATTTCTTGAACGAAACCGGCACCCGTTTCGACCCCAACTGGGTTGTTACGTTGTTTCAGCACGAACTGGCGATGAACCCTGATTTGCAGTCTTTTTACTGGTCAGACCTGTTGGCAACCCAGATCAAACAGCGAAAACCGGGTTATGGACCATCCGTAAAAGCAGGAATTGAATCATATTTGGCGTCGCGCACTGCTCCAACGGCGGCAGAATTAACGGCGGCTGCACAGTTGTATGAAAGCATGGGCGATTTTCCACGAGCTAATACCCTGCGCGAACGAATGAAAACACTAGATCCAGCCGGTTCGCTAGTGCAGAAAGATCGTGCGAATGCTGTACGTAGTGAAATTGACTGGGCGAAAAAAAAGGCGGCTTATCAATCATTCGTGCAGGATTTCCCGACATCGCCCCACTTACCGGCTTTAGCGGTGGCCATGACTGATAGTTACTTCAAGCAAAACGATATCGCCGGACTAGTGAAGTTTGTTGAACCTTTGCCAGCCGCGCAAACTGACGTATTGGTGCTCAATACGATTGCATTTCAACTCGCCGACGAACGTCGTTCCTTGCCCGAATCCGAATTTTTGATCAAGCGAGCCCTTTCGGTTTTCAAAGCCCAGCCAAAGCCTCAACGGATTAACAGTACGTGGGAAGCCGAACAAAAAGCCCGTCTCCGGCAGCTCATGAATACGTATGCCCGAACGCAGGAACAGCAGGGGAAATTTGCAGATGCCTATACAGCCTACAAGGATGTGATTATTCCCGACGATGTCGATAACAGCGAAGTCCGCGTTAACGAACGTTATCTTCTTTGTGCAATACGTGCCAATCAGATGAATGAAGCACTGCCCTATATCGAATCAGCGGTGCAGATCGGAAAAGCAAACATCGGACTTAAAACTTCCCTTCGCGACTGGTATGCCAAACAGCCGGGAAATACGATTGCTAAAGCTGACACCTATCTAGCCGATTTAGAAGCCGACATTCGTGCCGATAAACGGGATGAATTAGCACAACTGCTTATTAATGAACCGGCTCCAGCCTTTGCTCTTACCGATTTAAAAGGACGTAGCATTTCCTCATCAGCCTTTAAAGGAAAAGTAATCGTGCTCGATTTCTGGGCTACCTGGTGCGGCCCTTGTATTGCTTCGTTTCCGGCAATGCAGCAAGCACAGAATAAATTCCTTAGCGACCCAAACGTGCGATTCCTATTTGTCAATACTCGCGAGGGCGGCCCTTTACAACGAGTACACAATTTCATGAATAAACACCCGTATGAATTTGTGGTGCCGCTCGATACGCAGCAAAAAGTTGCCAATGCCTACAAAGTGAAAGGAATTCCGACTAAGGTGGTTATTGGCCCCAACGGGCGAGTACGTTATCGTACCATTGGTTATTCGGGCGACCCAGAAACAACGGTCGATGAGTTGGCCCTGGTGGTAGAAATGCTGAAGGAGGGTAAATAAACTACTCATATTTTTGACTTAATGTATTTGTCCCAGACAATCGTATCAGATGAATGAAGAAGCGATCCGTCCCGTCAGCACAAATACAGCCGAGCATTACACTTGGGGAAACGGCTGTGATGGCTGGCATCTGGTCAAGTCAGACGCGCTAAGTATTATTCAGGAACGAATGCCATCTGGCACCTCGGAGGTAAAACACTATCACAAAAAAGCGCGTCAGTTTTTCTTTATTCTGGCCGGAACTGCCACTATGGAAGTTGGAGATAAAACACTCCGGTTAAGCCCATTTGAAGGAATAGAGATTCCACCCTTAATAGCTCACCAGATGCGTAATGATTCGCAGGATGAGCTTATTTTCACCGTTACCTCCACCCCTAAAAGCCACGGCGACCGAATTCACGGCGACCGAATTCACGGCGACCGCGTTCACGGCGACCAAATTACATTGTCTTAAAATCTTCAGTTTTCTCTATTACTTAGCATGATCATTCGCCCTGCCACGAGTACCGACATTCCCGCCTTGTTAACCATTCTCCGAAATGTAGTACCGCTCATGCATGAGTCGGGCAATTTTCAGTGGGATAATACGTATCCGAACGAAACTGTTTTTCAGCAGGATATCCAGAAGAACCAGTTATGGGTTACCGAAATCAATGATCAATTAGCTGGCTTTGCCGCCCTTACCGAAGATCAGGAGCCCGAATATGCCCAAGTCGGTTTCAATCTAGCCCAACGTGCCATTGTCACGCACCGACTGGCCGTTGATCCGCACTTTCGAGGACAGGGTGTAGCAGCGGCTTTACTCGAACAAGCCGAACAACTTGCGCTCGAACGGGGTATCGCATTTCTACGGATCGACACGAATTCCGAGAATCAGGTCACGCAAAAGCTTTTCCCTAAAATGGGCTACCGCTATGCGGGTGAAATTACCCTAAGTTTTCGACCGGGTCTGCGCTTTTTGGCGTATGAAAAACGGCTGTAGATACGTAGCAATTTCAGCCCTTTCAAAAATTCGGCACTTCTTTTGTGGTGAGGTTCTCCGTGAAAAACCGAAGACCAATATGCGTGTCGTAACCTTCTTCCTTCTGCTTTGTTTACTGGCCTCATACCGTAGTTTTAGTCAGCAAACCGCTAAGAAAACCCAGCAAACGCTGTTCACTATTTCGGCGGTCGATGATAAAACGTCGCTTGAATTACCGGCTCAGTTTACAATTGAAGCAAAAAAAGCGAAGAAAAAATTTACAGGAGCCAGCGCGCTGGGCGGAAAAGTTTTTTCGTTCATACTCACCCAAACTGATACGTTGAGCGTTGTAACGAGTTCGCCCGGTTATTACGAAGTTGAAGAAATCATGGCCGTATCGTGTGATACGTGCCCTGATTACGGCTACGTTGTGCGACTCGAAAAAGAAGAAATTCAGAAACCTCAACCCGTTGATACAATATTCCGAAATTTGCAGGTTAACCAATCATTTCGGCTCGATAATGTGTATTTCGACCAGAGTAGCTACGTGTTACGTCCGGAGTCGTATCCGCAGTTAAACAAACTGGTGAAAACGCTGGTCACTACGCCCAAATTAGTTATTGAAATTGCAGGACATACCGACAATGTGGGCGACCGGCGACTAAATCAGCTCCTGTCCGAGAATCGGGCGAAAGTAATTCGCAATTATCTTGTTCGGAGTGGTATTATTGAGGATCGGCTCAAGGCTTCGGGCTATGGTGACGCTAATCCGGCGGCACCCAACGACTCCGAAGAAAATAAACGAAAGAACAGGCGCGTTGAATTCGTTGTATTAGCCTTGTAAATCAATAAGCTTTCAGCGTCTAATTACGGGTTTAGAAAATTCTTTCCGGCAGCTATTGACTCACGACTAATGGCTGACGACTTTTGCCAATGTCTTTTTTTGTTCATCAGAATTCTATAGTTCGCCGAATCTGGGGCGATGCCGATGTGATCTTATTGGTCTTTGCTGGTTCTGCGGCTGAGTTTGCCCTGAACCGGGCGGTAGACTGGCTTTTTTTCACGGGTAAACTACCCGCCGACCCAATAGGGCGTTTATTTTCGACAGTACGTTACGCACAGGAGATTGTTTTTCTGCCCGAAGAAAAAGCCCGGCAAGCCATTGCCCGAATGGCTTCCATTCACACTGGCGTTGAGAATAAACGAGGATACGCTATTCCGGACTGGGCTTACCGGGATGTATTGTATATGCTGATCGATTACTCTGAACGGGCCTACCAAACTTTACACCGTCCACTAACTCAAACCGAAAAGGCGGAGTTATTTGCTACGTTTCGGGAAGTTGGCGCGGGGATGAAGGTGCCAGATTTACCCGCTACGTATGACGACTGGTGTATTGATCGTGAGGCTCACCTCAACCGCGATCTGGCTCATGGTGAATATACCGATAAATTATTCCAGCGGTATCGTGAGCAGCTAGGCAACTGGCGGTTTGATTTGCTACGTCAGGTACAGGCCATTCTTGTACCCCAGCAGGTAAGTACGCTGCTCGATCTTCCGAAAAAGCCCTTACTCACATATTCAATAAATCTTTATACGTTGCTCAATGCCCTTGGCTTACGATCACTTGTCCAACGTGTTCTGCTTCCTTCTGAATACTTACAACAGATTCGTAGCTTAGACCAATAATTTGTTTTTGGTTTCTAATTTAACGGTTCAGATTCGTCACGTGTAGACCATCCACACGGATACGTTAATCTTACCTATTCTTTCATCAACATGAACACTACACCCATCACAACTTCCGTCTTCGACTTATTTAAAGTCGGGCCGGGGCCATCCAGTTCGCATACTATTGGCCCAATGAAAGCCGCTTTTGATTTTCGTCAACGGCTCAACCAACTCCCTTCGAGTATTCAGCAAAAAGCTGACAGTCTGCATGTTCGACTTTTTGGCTCTTTAAGTGCGACAGGCAAAGGACATGGAACCGATCGGGCTGTTGTGGCTGGCCTCCTTGGCTGGCAACCCGAAACTACCGACCCTGATGCTATGAACAAGTTACTACGTGACCCTGCTGTTACGTATCCCGTTCCGGTTGGCGACCGAATGCTGGAAGTTGGCGTGCCGCAAATTCATTTCGAGAAAAAACGGTACGATTCGCCTTATGCCAACACGATGGTACTTCAACTTGTGGCGGAGAATCAGGTGCTGGCCGAAGAAGAATATTATTCGATTGGCGGTGGTTTTATCATCCGTAAAGGCGAACCCGATGCTGATGCTAGTACACGTAGCGTTCCGTTTCCGTACAGTAGTATGGCCGAACTGAAGGACCAGCTTACAATAAATAATCTGACACTCGACGACCTGCTGATGGCCAACGAGATGGCCTTAACCGGACGTAGCAAAGCCGATGTTAACCAACGTATCGATCAGATTCTGGAATTTATGCACAAGGCCGTTCGGCGCGGTTTACGTCATAAAGGTACATTGCCCGGCTCTATAAAGCTCAGTCGTAAAGCACCGATCCTGTTCCAGCAAGCCAAAGGAATGAGTCAGTCGTCTGATAGTTTTTTGATTTTCCTGAACGCTTACTGTCTGGCTGCTTCTGAAGAGAATGCGGCTGGAGGCATTGTGGTTACGGCTCCTACATCGGGCGCATCGGGCGTGATTCCGGGGCTGACATACCTGGCCAAACATCACTTTCACTACGATCGCGCTACGTTGCGGGCAGGTATGCTAGCGGCAGCGGCCATTGGTTTTCTGGTAAAGCATAATGCCAGCATTTCAGGAGCTGAAATGGGATGCATGGGCGAAATTGGCACGGCTTCAGCAATGGGAGCGGCTTTTCTGACTCGCTGCGCTCAAGACATACCCAATATTAGTCCTATTGAAGCAGCGGCAGAAATCGGTATTGAACATCATCTGGGCATGACCTGCGACCCTATCGGCGGCTATGTCCAGATTCCCTGTATTGAACGTAACGCTATGGGAGCAGTAAAAGCCTACAACGCTTTTTTGCTGGCAACCTCAGGAGCCGCATCGTTCCAGAAAATTTCGCTCGATGCAGTGGTGAAAGTTATGAAAGCCACCGGACGCGATATGTCTACGAAGTACAAGGAAACATCAGAAGCCGGTTTAGCTTTAAGTGCCACCGAATGTTAAAAAAAAACGACTGAATGGCCAACATCAGTCGTTTTTTTTCTTGTGTACGGCCAAGGCATTCCCGTTTACTAATGCCCGCAAAATTCACACCAAATGTTGTTGGTCAGAACGGAATTAATCGCTTAAAGAAGCGTATACCTAGGTATGTATACGGTACAACCAGCATTGTTTCCACAATGGTTTGAAGGCTGTTTTGCGGGTAAAAACCTCCTTTGATGTGCTCTACCCAATGAATCAGAATAGTCCAGTACCAGATAAACATAACGAGTCCTCCGGTAGCAAATATCACAAAAAGTAAAATTTTACGCATAAGCTCCGATGGTTTCATAAAGTGCAACATATAGTTCATATAAAAACGATAATCATGCCTAACTAACTTACGGAAAGGCAAGACACTTTATCAATCGGCTTAAACAATTCGGGGGCCTTATCAGGTTTTAATGCATATTTCCAATTAAATCATACATGACCAATATTTATACACCCCAGCAACAACGTGTTCTGCTCATTACGAGTCTGCTTATCATTGCCGGGTTCATCATTTTTGGATTAAGCGGTTACTTTTCTGCCTTTCTGGGAGCGGGAATTCTCTATGTGGTTTTTCGACCGTGGTTTACCGCACTGGCCATCAAGCGCAAATGGAATCGTTCGCTGGTTACATCGCTGCTGATTGTATTTGCGTTCGTGGTGATCATCATGCCGTTTTTAACGCTGAGTCTGATGCTGATCGGCCGGATTCAATACTATAGCCAGCATACCGACGATATCATGAAGCTGGTAAAACATGCCGAAGATTTGATTGGCTATCAAATAACCAGCCCGCAAAATATTAAAACGATAGCCCAGCAGGCTGGCTCGTATGCCAGTCGTTTGTTGCCATCTATTGCCGGTGGTGCGCTTGATTTCATTGTCATTATCGGCCTGATGTTCTTTGCAATGTATTTCATGTTTGTGCAGCAGGAGTCGTTTACGAAAGGCCTACAGAAATACCTTCCTTTTAAACGGGAGACGCAAAAAGAGCTGGCTGAATCACTGAAAAATAATGTTAACGCTAACGTATTGGGTCAGGCATTGGTTAGTCTGGTTCAAGGAGTGCTAACGGGAATTACGCTCTGGGCTTTTGGTGTACCTGATTCAGGCTTCTGGGGAACAGTTGCGTTTTTCATGGCCTTCATTCCGATTTTGGGTACGCCGATTGTTTGGGCTCCTGCCGGCCTGATTCAATTATCGCAGGGCAACACAGGGCAGGGCGTCGGTATTTTGCTCGTAGGGGCAATTGTTATCATCAATATTGATAATCTGCTACGTATCGTACTTGCGAGACGTATGGGCGATATTCACCCGCTTATCACGTTGACAGGTATTGTGTTGGGAGTACCTATTTTTGGTATTTTAGGCTTGGTTGTTGGGCCGTTGCTTCTCTCCTATTTCATTGTTCTGATTCAGGTTTTCGAGCAGGAAAATAAACAACTTGAGAAGGAAGCGGCTTTAGCAGACCAAGAAGTTGAACAGGAAGCCGTACAAACAAAAAAAGAGCGAAAGAATTAAAGAGTGAAAGAGCGAAAGTGGCAACAACGCCAAACTTTCGCTCTTTCACTCTTTAATTCTTTCGCTCTTTAACCTACTGCCGGGTTACTTTGCTCGCGCCTGAGGTTTCTGAATCCAGCGTGCCGACATGTCCTAAATCGGCATGACTGGCGCCTTTGGCATCGACAGAAGCTTTATCTATACTCATCGAAGTAGCTTCCAGCTTACATGCCCCGCTTAATTCAGCATCCAGTTGATTGGCACGACCACGTAGCACGACGTTCGAAGCCCCAGACAGGTCGAGATTCAGTTTGTCTACATCGCCATCGAACACTGTCCGGCAGGCGCCACTCATACTAACACTCAGCTTATTGTAGCGTTCGAAACCCGTCAGGCTCGCTTTCGAAGCACCTGACATGTCAAGTTCTTCTATGGCTTTAGGAACTGTGATGGTTAGACCAATGCGCTTGCGATTGTTCCAGTCGAAAATTCCGCCACGACGGTCAAATTTCACTTCGAGCTTACTACCGTTTACCCGAACATCCATATCGCTCATATCATCTTCACGACCGTCGGCAACCACTTTATACGTATCGCCCTTGCGGAAACGTACCACAAACGCACCACTCACGTCTACTTTCGAGAATTCGCTAACGTTGAACTGACGGGTATGCGAACCAATCCGGTCGAAATCATCGCCAAGTTCGTGCGCCAACGCATCCTGAACGTCGTCAGTCAAATCCGTTACGTCGTCATCTTCGTCATTATAATCCCGATCTTTTTCGCGTGGATAGTTGATACAGATCAGTTTATCTTCTTTTGTGAATTTCCAGATGCTACGTTCCATCCGATCCATCTCTTTCTCCCCGAATGTTTCATTACGTACAAAGCGAGCAAATTCCTGGGTCATACGGAATGGTTTTTCGTAAGGAATCATCAGGTCCATATCCAGATCCTGCGCCCTGAAGCGTGCCCCTGAAACTAATTCCATGGTTTCATCAAATCTTACGGTAGAATCTTTGATAGTGTACACATACTTGATCTTACGGGCGTTTTTCTGTGCTTCGGTGCGAGTGCTCCCCTGCGCCCGGAAATACTGAACCAGATTCAGGCTTGTGCCACTGTATCCTTTCATATCGATGGTTGGCCGCCAGTTGTCGTCGTTTTCAACATCGTTCATAGCGAAGGTTGGAACCGGAGCCGCTACGTTCAGTACTTTCGTTTCTTCGACTGTGCCCCGGCGCTGGAAACTGCTGATGAACGGGGTAACAGTGCCTCCAAATACAATTAGACTTACCAGCCAAACACCTCCTACCGTTAGCGCCGTACCGCTGCTAATTACGCTTCGCATCGTAATTAGCATAATTCCCAGAATGGCCAGCCCAAAGGCAGGAATCAGGCAAACTAATAATCCGGCTAGAATCATCGGTGCAGATACGTCATCCCGAATCATTCCGATGGGGAGATTGCCCAGATGCGCGCCAGATTCAAAGCCGATAAATGCACCCGCTACAGCTAAACAGGCAACCATCATGGAGAAAGCAATCAGCAGCATCAATACGCCCGCAAAAACCCGAATCACCGCCAGTACACCCGTCATGAATGGGCCTAATGCCCGACCTAAACCACCAATAATTGTTGCAATGGCCCGGAACGGGAACAACAGGATACGGGTCAATGTGCTTTCGTTATTAGGCGACTCATTGATGTTCAGATTCTGTTTGATGCTGTTTTCGATGTTGGTCAACGTAATAGGTTGTCCCTGCATCTCCATCTTTTCGGTCAGCGTATTTGCCTGAGGAGCAATCATCCAAAGAACGATGTATAGCAGAAAACCAACGCCAAAGAGCACAATGCCCAGTACAAACAACAACCGAATTACGCCCGTATCGACCCCGAAATAAGCGGCAATACCCGAAGCAACGCCACCTAATACTTTATCTTCAGGGTTGCGAAAGAATTTTTTTACCGTTTTGTCCTCTTCAATGGTCATTACGCCGGGCAATGCGATCCACATGGCTATGTAAACGATGAACGTGAAGCCCGAAATTCCGGCTCCGAACTCTTGACCAATCGGTGGCAAGGCTAGAAAAAGCGTCAGGAAAATCAACCGTACCCATACTACGTCCATGTTGAAGTAGTGTGCCAAGCCTGCGCAAACTCCACCCAATGTTTTCCGACGTATATCGCGTACCAACCGGCGTGGTTCAAAGTTAGTGCTTTGGGCATGTGGCATGGGGTTGCTCGATGATCCCTGAAACTCCGAGCCCCGAGGCCCCTGCCCTGTGCCCGTTGCCGAGTTGCGGCCACCGCTGGTTACCAGAACTTCTTCTTCTTCAACTGCTTCAAAGTCAGCTACAGTACCCATAGCGGCTGTTAGCTCGTTAACATCTTCAAGCGAAACAGCTTGTTTATCAGCCGCTTTTAATTTAGCCAGTAATTTCTCCGCAATCCGATTCTCGATGTCGGTAACAATCTCCTGACTATCTTCGTAGGTTGAAAAATATTGCTGAACTGTAGTCAGGTAACTCTTCAGTTTGTCGTAGCCATCCTCTTCAATATGGAAGATGACGCCACTAATATTTATGCTTATGGTCTTTTTCATGGCTATTGAGAAGGTGTAGGTTAAGAGTTGGCCGATGGCGCAGTTGGGTCAGATAAAGGCGTAACGGGTGTTGAGCCATTAGCTGGTTTTTTATGCTGCTCGGCTCTTCCAACAATTGCATTAACCGAATCAGAGAGTTCAAGCCAGGTTTCGTTCAATGCTTCGAGTGAGTTGCGACCCAGCTCGGTCAACAGATAGTACTTTCTTGGCGGCCCAGACGTCGATTCTACCCATTTATAATCGAGCAGACCGGCATTTTTCAATCGGGTTAGCAGCGGGTACAACGTACCCTCCACAACCATGATTCGGGCGGAGGTCAGCTCGTCGAGCATATCGGAGGCATATACTTCGCCCCGCGATATGATGTGCAGAATGCAGAACTCCAGAATGCCCTTCCGCATTTGCACTTGAGCGTTTTCGATATTCATGTTTTCGTTAGATGAAAGAGTGACCTTGCGAATGAGTTGTGTCTGTAATGTGGTGAAATCGAACCAAGTAATGTTACGTACTCAGTTACTACACTAGCGGCCAGATTCTTCACTCGTTCGCTAATTAATACATCAAAGGTAGCATAAGGTACTATGCGATGCAAGGTACCCTGTTTGTTTTACATCATTTTCCGTATGGATGGCAAAAAACTGGGGATGAGTGGTTATCAGCTACAAATCAATACACTAATCAGACAATCTGCGCCACAATGTATACGTTCTTTAAGCAACATCGTCGGGCAAACGATTGAGTAACGGGCGGTTGATTTCAGCACATTTTCCCGAAATAATATGGATAATTCACAACAATTGCACCTAAACAATACGTTACTAACGCGAACGACTAATACGCTGTCTCATGATGATGCTTGAACAATGCTCTCCTCTTGAACAACAGGTTATCCGATTGTTGTGGTGCCAACCCAACCACCGGGCGTCTCATCTGTCGATCCTTGATAGGTCTGCTCATGATTCGTTCTCCATGACGAAAGCCATCTGGAATCTGGAACAAGCTGGGGTAATTTGTTTGATACAATCAGAAAATGAACCAATTCTTATGCAACTCAGCCCGGTTATTGCCCAACAATTAAGGCAATAATACGTATCGCTTCTTCGCTCCTTCTTACACGTCAGCGTTTGCTACGTCCCGGTACTGGTAGTTTTAACCCGTTGTCATCACAAACGACAACCCAATCATCTTCAGAAGGCGGAGTTATTCCAAATTTTTCGCGAGCTTCGGCTACACCTATACGTAGTGCCTCACCCGTACGTGGATTGAACCAGTGCATATTCACCGGTTTACCAATCATTTTCTGAAGATTCAGATAGATGGTTCGGTTACCTTTTGGAATATATATAATGTAACTACTATTATCTGATGCTTTGGCGGCACAGATATAATCCAACTCACCGAAATTGCCTCGACCCGACAAAATGATTTCATTGCTTTGATCGGGCACTAACTTTTCCCAAGCCCGCGACTCGTAAAGGCGAAAACAAGCCGCCACCTGTTTCATACCCGTTGTACTCATCAGAGGTTTCCAGTTTTTGAACCAGTAGCTAGCATTCCCGATTTCGCCAGCACTGAACGAAGTGCCTTTGCAACCGGTCAGAAAGCCTTCATACATCTTCCGTCGAATCCACTGATGATTCTCATTGTCAGCGTAATGCGGGCTATCATGTTCGTAACTCAAGTCTAGCTGCATTATCATTTTTCCTTTCGCATACTGCGCCAGTTCTGCTTTATACTGCGGTCCTTTTTCCATAAGGATAGACTCAGTCCAGACGTATTCTCCGTTGATATCCATAATCCCGCCGAAAACAGGGTGATCTGTAGACCAGCTCATACCCAAATTCATATCGAAATGGCCTGACCACAAATGATTAGTATCCACTGATTTTACACCCTGAATCAGGTTTGTTACGTAGGGTTGTAAATCGCCTTCGGCATTGTTATCACCACCAGCAACCCACATTATGTTAGGCGTGTTTTGGTAACGTTTGCCCAAAAACTCACCGTATTTTTTCATTTTCAACGTATCGTTTTTTGTACCTTTTATTTCATCCCACCAACCTTGCGACGGATCGGTTCGGTAGCCGAGATAAACGGGCAATGCCATCACGAAAAAGCCTTTTTCTTCGGCCATTTTGAAAAAGCGGTCTACATGCTGAAAGTAAACTTCATTTGGCGTTGAGAAATCCCACTTTAGGGTTAACGGCGAAATGCCCTGCCAATAAGGCGGATTACCACCCATTTGCGAAGGCGCATTACTCAGCACAGACACCAGTACGGTATTGAATCCTTTCAGGCTTAGGCTATCTAAAAAAGCACTTTCGTCCCTTTCGGTTAACGCCTGTATAGCTCCCCAGGCCGAATACTCTTTAATCAGAAACGGCTGGTTGTTTCGGTCAACGAGATAGCGTTTATTTTCGCTAAGCCGCAATGGAAATAACACCGATTGCTGGGCTTTACTTTGACTAAACCCAGCGATTGCAAATAGAATGACCAACAATTGCAACAGCAGGATGCGCATGGTTGCCTGATTTGTTAAAGAATGGTACCCATTAGAAATGGTTAAAAATGACGTCGATTTTGGCCACTACGTTCTATTTTCGCAGATTAATCCCGTTTCGTTTCATAGTTAGGTCAGGGATAATCAGCCTCGGAGCATTAAAGACCCGAACAAGGCGTCTTTAACGTATTAATTCAGTAATCACTAAAAGGAGCATTCACAACCTGACTTACTTTAACCTACCTGTTATGAACCAGTACCGCCGATTGGGGCAACCTGTTTTTCTTTTCTTCTTCTTTTTCTACACAATCACTACGTTCGCTCAGTCTAAATCGACGTTACGTCTGTTTATGATTGGCAACAGTTTTTCTCAGAATGCGTCTCGCTATCTCCCGCAGTTGAGCAAGGAAGGAGGTCATGAGCTTATAATTGGTCGGGCAGAAATCGGCGGGAGCTCGTTGCAGCGGCACTGGGGCCATGCTGAAGCATTCGAAAAAAATCCAGACGATCCCAACGGCAAACCATACGGCGGAAAATCGTTAAAAGAATTACTGTCAACAGGCGTGTGGGACGTAGTGACCATTCAGCAAAGCTCAATCAACTCCGGCGATGTCGATACGTATCGGCCTTACGCTCAGAAGTTGTATGAGTACGTTCATGCATTACAGCCAACGGCAACCGTCGTTTTTCATGAAACCTGGGCCTATCGTTCCGACTCAAAAGATTTCAGTCGGATTGCACCGGGCGATTCTGCTAAAAACGCTGAGCAGATGTGGGAAAAGTTGAGAACAGCGTACCAAACCGTAGCCAATGAATTAGCGATGCCTGTTATTCCGAATGGCGATGCATTTTGGCAGATGACAGCAAAACCCAAATGGGCTTATCACAAAGACACCAGCTTTGATCCACGAAATGCCAAAGCACCCAATCTGCCGGATCAGACAAATTCGCTGCACGTAGGCTATCGTTGGGACGACAAGGGGAAACTAGCATTTGACTCGCATCACGCTAATGCCGCAGGTTGTTATTTGGGTGGGCTCGTCTGGTATGGCTTTCTGTTTAATGAGTCGCCGGTTAAGCTCCGTTTCAAGCCAGAAGAGGTTTCTGAAGATTTTGCAAAGCAGCTAAAAAAGACGGCCTGGAAAACGGTAAAACGAGAACACAAAAAAGCAAAGTACACCTGGGCAGGAATTCAAAAGTAAGCGACTTAACCTAGTTATCGCTACGTTAAGTAATAAGACCCAAACAGCCAAAGCCTGTTTGGGTCTTATTAGCAATCAGTTCACGAATAAGTTAATTTTACTAATGACCTTTCAACGCTACGTTCTCTTTATCGTTTTTACCTTATTGGCCACAACAACATATAGCCAGTTACTCTCCGATTCACTCCTGATTGAAGGCCATTATCGTAGCTTTCATTACGCAAAACCGGCCCAGACAAATGCGAGTCTGGTGTTTGTGATGCATGGTTCGGGGGGCAACGGCGAAGGCATTCGAAAAGGAGCCGGAAAATTTGAAGCTATCGCCCCAACCGAAAATATTCTGCTGGTTTATCCGGATGGCTATAAACGCTATTGGAACGAATGCCGGAAAACGGCCCAATCGGCGGCTAATCTGGAGAATATCAACGAGAACGCATTCTTTGAGGAGATGATACGTTATTTCGAAAAACGATACCAGATCGACTCTAAGAAGATTTTCGCGGTTGGTACGTCGGGGGGTGGGCACATGGCCTATAAACTAGGCTTAACCATGCCAGACCGTTTTCGGGCTATAACGGCGCTTATTGCCAATCTTCCGGATACCAATAATTTCGACTGTATTGAAAAACGGATTGCGCTTCCTGTAATGATTGTCAACGGCACTGCCGATCAAACAAATCCATACGGTGGTGGCGAAGTCCGAACGGGCAACATCAGTCTTGGTCTGGTTCGCTCGACCGACCGAACCTTTCAATACTGGTCTGAACTGGCAGGATATAAAGGAAGTCCGAAGAAAACGCTGCTGCCTGATACCGACCCGTCTGATGGCAAAACGATTGAAAAATATACCTTCAAAGAAAAAGGTAAGCCCGAAATTACCTTGCTTAAGGTGCTTAATGGCCAGCACAATAACCCCGGCGATATTGATGTGTATCTCGAAGCATGGGCATTTTTCAAAAGACAATTAACAAACTGATACGTATCAGTCCGATACAAATATACCCTTTGTCACGTCTTAGTATGTATACGTTAACTAAACTAAGACGTGACAAGCCTTTTCCTTGGTCTCAAAAATACTCCTGCCACACAACGTAGCACTACTACGTTTGTCTATGCATACGCCATTCTTGGCGTCCTTATTACTCTTTTCTCCTTTATTAGTGCCTCGGCACAATCCCTATCGAACGACCCTGACCCGACGCGCTGGATTAGTTATTCGCAGAACTATTACAAAATTCCAATTGCAAAGGCTGGCCTTTATCGCATCACTACTTCTGAACTTCAGCGAGCGGGGATTCCGATTCAACAGATAAATCCGGTTACGATTCAATTAGTTCATCGGGGTGTCGAGCAGGCTATTTATGTGGAAGGTGAAAATGATCAACGATTCGACGCAACCGATTTTCTGGAGTTTTACGGACGAGGTAACGATGGTATACAGGATTCACTTCTCTATGAACCTACTACTGCTCAACCACATACGTACTATAGCTTATTCAGCGACACAACGGCTTATTTTCTGACATGGCGACTTGATAACAAACCCGGCAAACGAATGCAGGCTTATACCGACACAACGTATGCCGGGCTTCAGCCAGAACCATATCATTGGGAAGAAGAGCTTCGCGTTTTTACCGATACGTATCCAGCCGGTACGATTTATCCGCTGGGAGCTGGTTATGGCAATGGGTCCATTTTAAGCAACTATGATACAGGTGAGGGATGGACTGGGCCAGTAGTAACCGCTGGAAACCGATTTGACCAGATGTTTTCGCTAACAAATTTCAGTCATGCAACCGATTCTAGTGGCTCGCAGATTCGCCCTAAAGCTAGTTATCTACTCGTCGGACGTAGTGCCAGATTGCACCGGATCGCCTGCCTCGCGGGTTCATCTATCACCTCACTTCAGCCGCTCGATACCGCGCATTTTTCAGATTATCGTTCGCTACGTATCGACACAGAAATTGATGGAAACGCCATTTCTTCATCAGGTTCGCTGGTATTATCGGCACAACCGAACGAAATCGGTGAAGAAATTTCGGTTTCGTATCTGAAACTACGTTATCCGCAACGTACTGATCTGACAGGGAAATCGCAGAAGTTGTTCCACCTACGTAGCAATGTCAATGGTCGTTCGTGGTTAAATATTGCGAATACGCCGGCCAACACCCGTCTGTTCGATATTAGCGACTCAGGTAATCCGATTCGAATTCAAATCTCTCCAGTAGCTCAACAATGGAAAGGTGTAATACGGAACAGTCAGTCTGAACGAACATTGTTAGCTACCAATCAACCCATGAAGGTACCGGCCATTCGACCCGTTACGTTCCGAAAATTCGCTACATCGAACGCAAACTTCCTCATAATTACCCATCCACTCTTACAGCAACCCGCTGGAAACGAAGCAAATCCAATTCAGGCGTATGCCGCTTATCGTGCCTCAGAAGCGGGTGGCCGATTCGATACGTTGACGGTGAACATAAGCCAATTAGTTGACCAATTTAGTTATGGCGAACGGCATCCGCTGGCAATCAGACGGTTTGCGGATTATATGCTACGAAGTGGCAACAGTCGGCCAAAATTCTTGTTTCTAGTCGGTCAATCACTCGATCCACAAAGCATTCGCAAACTGGCCAATGGTGAGTTACTCGATATGGTTCCTAATGCAGGATGGCCCGGTTCAGATATAGCGCTTGTAGAAGGGTTGCAAGATGAACCTGCCCACGTACCCGCTCTAGCTATTGGCCGACTCAACGCCAGTCAGTCGCAACAGGTACTGGATTATTTGACTAAAGTAAAATCGCACGAAAACACATCCGAACCAGCACTCTGGCGCAAAAATAGCCTACATCTGAGTGGTGGACGTAGCGTTTCTGAGCTTAAACAGTTTCGCCAGTTCATCGACGATTTTACCCAAACAATGCAAACGAGCTACGTTGGCGCTCGTGTAACAACGCTCTCTAAACAAACCGACAATCCTGTTGAAGTGCTACCTATTACAGATCTTGTGAATCAGGGAGTTGGTATGATTAGCCTTTTCGGACATTCGGGGTTAGATGTTGCCGATGTTGATATTGGATTTGTGAGCAATGATTTACGCAATTACCGGAATAAAGGACGATACCCGTTTTTACTAGTCAATGGTTGCGCATCCGGGAATGTCTATTTTGGTCGGCCAACATTCGGAAACGACTGGATTTTGACGCCAGATCGGGGTGCGGTGCTTTTTCTGGCGCATACCTATAACGGTTTTGTGGAGCCTTTAAAACGCTACTCCGACCAGCTTTACGCTCTGCTGGCCGATAGTCAGTACGTATCAAAACCAATCGGCGTTATTCAGCAGGAAACCATCCGTCGTTTTCTTAAAGCAAACACCTCTGTTTACGACGTCACAACGGCGCAGCAAATGACCTTGCAGGGCGATCCAGCCATTCGTGTGTTTCCTTTTTCAATGCCAGACGTAGCGTTTGAATTGGGTAGTTTGCAACGAGTAGAAAATCAGGCCGATTCAGTACGTTTATCGGGCGTGGTTGTGAACTATGGTCGTGCTACGTATCGGCCCCTCACGCTACGTATCCGGCATTACAAAAGCAACGGCCAACTCATTCACGAACAAGCATTTACCCATAAAACTCCATTCTATGCCGATACGTTGAACTGGGCATTCCCGGCGTTACGTAACAACACCGATACTACGTATTTTGAGTTGGTTCTCGACCCCGATAATCAAATTCCTGAAACGAACGAAATGAATAATTCAGCCGTATTGAGTTCGGCAAATTCGGTTCAGAAACCTCCTTTTGTGCCCGATGTGATTGCCCCAATTCTTGACGTAGCATTCGATGGGAAACGCATTAGCAATGGCGAACTCGTTTCGGCTCAACCCATTATTGACATATTACTTCAGGATGAAAATAAGCGTCTGGTACGCACCGACACTGTTGGACTAGAACTTTACGTACAACCGCCCTGTGTTACGTTACCCTGTCCCTATGAACGGCTTAATTTACGTGAAAGTAATATCCAACGAACTGTAACTGAATCCGTTAATTCATTTCGATTTAGCTATCAACCTCGTTCTCCATTACCCGACGGGCAGTATACGTTGGCTGTTGCAGGTAGCGATTTGAGTGGCAATCGGGCGGCAATGTATCAGATTCGTTTTCGGGTTAGAAACGCTTTAGAACTAATGACTGTTGGCGTTTATCCCAATCCATTTAGTCAGTGGACTCGTTTTTTTACCACCATATCGGGGGATGCTTCATCAAAGCCAGTAACACTACGTATCACCGATTTATCTGGAAAACTCGTGCGAACATTTCAGGAAGTTACGCGAATTGGCCTCAACGAATGGTATTGGGATGGCACGTCTGACTCGGGCATACTTTTACCTGCGGGCGTGTATCTCTATACGTTCACGGGCTCTGACATACCCATAGCCAGTTCCGTATCGCTGACCGGTAGAATTCTGCTGACTCGATGAAAGGGAAAACGTTGGTATGGTCAATTTTTGCAGGAATTTGTTTACTGGTAACAGGCATATCGTGGTTCCACCCAACTCATTGTAGAAGCATTGATTCTGGCTATTACCTGCAATCGGCAGAGAATATACTGGCAGGCCTAGGTTATTCCGTTCAGGAAAATGGGCGATTTGTCTGGAATAGCACATTTCCCATAGGCTATTCACTACTGATCGCTACGTTGTCGGGTTTGCTTGGCGTTCCCGTTCTGGTAGGGTCAAAACTGATGAACCTTATTGCGATAGGTTTCTCGGTCTGGCGGTGGTCGAATCGGTTGGATGTTTACCGAGCCAGTTGGCTTCTTTCAGTTTGGCTGCTGGGCAGTTTTCTAAAAATTGCGGCTTATACGTGGTCTGAAACCGTATTTCTGGTTTTGCTGGCCGAGTGGATCTGGGCCATTCTTCAGCTTTTGCATCACACATCACTACGTAGTACTGTACTACTTTTTGGTATCGGCTGTGCTATGTTTCTGGTTCGCTACGTTGGCGGATTTGTGTTTGGTTTGACAGGCTTGCTTGCTATTTTATTTTGGATTTTTCCGTTACGACTCCAAAGCAAAATGGGCGGAATCAATGCTAAACTGGCATCGAAATGGTTATTCCTGAATACCTTTTTGGGCGTCGTAGCGATGGCCTTTTATTTCTGGCATAATCAGACACTTTCCGGCACTTACTTTGGTGGAGAACGTTTTTTCCCAACTGAATCAGGGCATGAACTGTCCAAACTTTTTACCTGTTCGCTTTTCAACGAATTTTTGCTCATCCGGGATTTTACAGCATCCAGAAACAACACCCTTGCCTGGATTGGTCTGCTTAGTCAAGCTGTACTTTTCGGTCTGTTTTATCGAACATTATCCCTATGTAGTGCAACGTGGCAACGTAGTGATCGTAATCCGCTCATTTTTTTATTTACTCTGGCAGGCGTTACGTATCTACTGGTACTCTTCACACTACGTTCAGTAAGTCCGTTCGATGGGCCAAATCTGCGGTTGATGGCTCCGTTTACGTTCTGTCTGTTACAGGCTTTTCTGTTTTGGCTGGGCAATTCGCCGATGTTTGTTCAGAAAAAAGTAAGGGTGTTCTGGCTGATACTGGTTCTGAGTTCGTGGCTACAATTGGTGCCTCAGCCCATTTTACTACGTTCTATTCAGTTCGTTGGCCTGATCAGTCCCAGCACTCCATAAGTAGCAAATCGCCGGTTTGGGCTTCGATTCTGACAAAACCATCCTGTTCGGCTTCGTTGCTGCTTCCGGTTCTGTAGCCAATCGTCAGTGTTTCGTCGTAGAGATTGTACTTCAGACCTTGGGTTCGAATGCCCGTTACGGTGCCAACCGGAATCAGCGAGAGTATAGCCCCCGCTTCGTACCATTTTTCGAAGCGGCCAACCAATGGGAAAATCTTCGAATAATCGTCGAGCATAACAATCCGAATCTGGTCTTTGTAGCGCACAATATTGGTCATATTGGTCAGGCTATGATCGGCCCGCCGGCCGGTTGCCCAGATGATGTTAACCGCCGGATAACCCTGCTCGATCAGGAATTCAATTCCTTTTTCCAGATCCGTTTTCGACTGGTCGGGTGTGTGAATGATATCCAGCGGAAATTGCTGTTCCCGAATTGAATCTAAATCGAGCGCGCGGTCGAAATCACCTAGCAATACGTCTACTTTAATACCCAGCTCAAAAACCCGCCAGATTGCCCGGTCAAGAACAACCACAGTAGGGCTCCATTCGAGCAATTGCCCAATTAGTTCGGGCTGACAGGCTTCGCCATTGGCAATAAGTAACGCTGGCTCCTGCTTTTCACGAACAATATGATGCGATGACATTCTTTACAAATAGCTAATAACTCGGGCCAAAAGTAGCCGTTATCTTATTGGGCATTTAATAATTTGTTCGGTTTTCCAGAGCAATCCATTCCTGAAAAACGGCATCGGCCTCGTCGCGCAGAAGCTGATACATGGGAATATGCCGTTGTTCACGGTCTTTTTCCAGCTCTTCGTAAATAAACTGATCGTCGAAGCCAGCCCCCGCAGCATCGGAGTGAAAAGCTCCGTACACAATTCGGCTCGGACGCGCCCAGTAAATTGCGCCAAGGCACATCGGGCAAGGTTCGCAGGAAGCATATAGCACGCATCCATCCAGTTGAAACGTTCCCAGGTTGCGGCAGGCATCACGAATGGCAACCACTTCGGCATGGGCGGTTGGGTCGTTGGTCGACGTAACCTGATTACAGCCTTTTCCTACGATTTCTCCATTTCGCACAACGACCGAGCCAAAAGGTCCACCTTGTCCGCTCAGCATACCTTCACGCGCCAGCCGAATCGCTTCCCGCAAAAAATATTCGTCCTGATTAGTCATTAATTCTAAAAAGCTATGATTTTAGCTGTGTTTATGAATACGATTCACCCTCCGATTTATACCTTTCTTCGCACACTTTACGTATAAGAAGCTGTTGGATTAATCTTTACAATCTCACTACGTTATAGCGACCTTACATACGCTGTAACGACTTGTTGTGCCTCTGTGTTTCTCTGCAACGTAGCAGGAGCCAGCGACTCACGCAACAATTCGTAGTAATGAATCACTTCCCACAAACTAGCCAGTAACGTTTCTCGATCAGGCGTTGCCACGGTTCGGCCTAACTGTTCTAGTTCCTGTGCACCAAAAATAGTTTCTGCCCGTCGAACACCACGTGGCAAACCCGAATTTTTTAAGTGAAGCATTGGTCCCAGAACCGCTCCCCGGATAAATCCAAAAAAATCGACGGCCTCAAATAACTCACCTCGACCAATTTTTACGGCGGCATAGTGCATCCAAACCCAGAACCGATCTTCGGTCCATTGAAAATCGAACGGCGGATACTGTGCCACGGATTGCTGCATTATATCCGTCAATACGTGGTTGCGCTCCCAAAGAATTATCGGATTTTCGACCCGTTCCTGAAACTCGTCGGGCGTAATAAATTTTAGATCGACGTGTAAAAGTGGCGGATTGTAAAGCGTTATCAATAAGCGCGGTTCACCAACATGATCGCCCCGAAACGAAGCAATCATTGGCCCTAACGTAGCGGCATAAGTACGCATCTGCTGTATATCGGGCGCAATACGTCGGTTTGTTACCAGTACCAGATCAAGGTCGGAATAAGCATCCATTTCTCCTGATATCCAGGAGCCACCAGCGGCCAGACCAACCGCATCGGAGTCTTGCTGAATACGGTCGACAGCTTGTTGAACAAATGAGCGAAAAGGTTGTAAATGCGTTTGCATGTTCGTTGCCCCGGAAGCCGGTTGCGATTAGTAAATTATCGCAGAACCAGATGCTGTGTTGATTAGTTCGGGGACGGGCTGATTTTCAGAAACAATCCGTAAATCTCATCGAATTGGCACCGTAATGCCTATACCCGACGAACTGACCGAAAGCAGACGTTTTTCCTGTTTGTCGCCCCTGCGTTTGAAAATGAGGTAATTCACTACGTCGAAAGCGAGCAGAAAAGCACCCTGCACCATAATCGACGTACCATAGCCCCGAAACTGGTCGGCCCGGTCTGGTTTATTAATCGCCTTTTCCCGCAAATATGCCCCTCCAACAATATATGCTACGTCGAGTCCGGCATTTATCAACAGAATCTGTTTCATGTTTTCATGTTGCCGAACGGCTTCTGAAAGCGATTCAGAATCTGCGTTACGTTTGCGGGTAGCCAGCAGACCAGCCCCCGCAATTCCCAGATTCACCAGATTCCAGTAGACATTCATTTTATGAAAATACTTCGACTCCCCCGAAGTCTGGGCTGCTGCAATACTGCCGATTGCTACGTTAGCCAACGCATAACCTCCCAAAGAGAGGCCAATCGTTTTTTGATGACGAATACGTTGTATGCTAAAGTTTTGTAATTCAGTAGCTTGTGTACTACGTTGCCCCTGAGCCGAGTTACCTAAGAGGAATGCTCCTGCGGCCAGTACTAACCGACGTAATGAATTCATACGCGTTCATTTTTAATGCAATACAAACGCTACGTTTGGTTCAATGGTTTAGAAACCCAGTTTTATTCGAGCTGTTACATCATTGACGTTGGTTAACTCCTGAACATCGGGTACGGTCAACAATTGAATTTCGTTCTGTTGCAGAATCTGACGGGGTGAAACAGTGCCGTTGGCAACAGCTTGTTGCAGAATTGATCCAAATGCAGGCTCATAAATACCGAGCAATGGTTCGGGTAACGTACCGTCTGAATCATAAAACACAGTAGCTAACTTGGTTTTGTTACGTCCCTTTACCAAGGCATCGAGCGAGTGAACTGTCAGGAGTGGCATATCGCAGGCTACTACAAACCAGGCTGCCTCAGCGTCGTACTGAAACGCCGACAGGATTCCATTGAGTGGGCCAGCGATATCAAACGTATCAACAATACGTAGCTGTTCCGAATTAGTCAGTTCAGCCGCCTGTACCGTGTTTACCGACCAAAATACTACGTTGCAATAGGGCCGTAGCAATTCGGTCAGATGTTCGCGTTGTGGTTTATCGTGATAACGTAGCTGTGATTTATCTTCGCCCATGCGAGTGCTACGTCCGCCCGTGAGTATCAATCCGTTGAGTTTAGGCATCGCGTCGAAAGTCTCGTTTACCCCCAGTTTTCTCCATCAATTTGGTTTCTTTAATTATGATGTCGTGCGAAAAAGCCTTGCACATATCATAAATGGTCAGCGCGGCTACCGATGCGCCCACCAATGCTTCCATTTCGACCCCGGTTTTTCCTTCGGTCGACACCAGACAATCGACAATTGCGTCATTCTCTTTTGTTGTAATCGTAATTTTACAATTGTCTAATCCGAGTGAATGGCATAATGGAATCAGATCGTCAGTACGTTTGGCAGCCATAGTCCCTGCAATAATAGCCGTCTGAAAAACAGGGCCTTTTTTGGTCGCAATATCCGAGCCACTCCCCACCGACGGCACCAGATGCTGCATTATTTCGGGTCCAAGAGCAACAACCGTCTGGGCACGAGCTGTTCGGCGGGTTACGGTTTTTGCGCCCACATCGACCATAGCCGGGTTGCCTTCTTCGTTGAGATGAGAAAACATAGATTTTAATGAAGAGTGTATAATGAAAAATGAACATCGGAAAGAATACTACAAAAGTAGATGTTGAATAACTGCATTTTATTTTTACAGTTACATTATCTAGTATTCATTCTTCATTATCCATTTTTCATTAAAAAGTATGCTCTCCGTTGCCGACGCCTTTTCGATTACCCAGCAGCATCTGCTCGATTTACCTATAATTACGGTTTCGTTGCTCGAAGCACAAGGACGAGTCTTACGTGAACCGGTGTTTGCCGACCGTGATTTCCCGCCTTTCGACCGAGTGGCAATGGATGGGATTGCCATTCGTTTTGCCGATGTTTCTGCCAGAAACAGGACATTTCGGGTTGTCGGTATGCAGATGGCCGGACAGCCTCAGCAAACCCTCATCGATGCTGGTACGTGTTTGGAAGTAATGACTGGGTCTATGTTGCCTATTGGCGTTGATACGGTTGTTCGCTATGAAGACATACGTATCAACGACGGACAGGCAACGCTTCTAATCGACGGCATAGAAAAAGGGCAACATATTCATTTTCAAGCCAATGATCGACGTTCGGGTGATGAACTGCTACCCATTGGTACGTATCTCGGCCCTTCTGAACTGGCCGTAGCGGCTTCGGTTGGTCAGCAATCGCTGGCGGTTACGTCGTTGCCCCGCGTTGCGCTTATTTCAACTGGCGATGAGCTTGTCGATATTAGCGACTCGCCCCTTCCCTATCAAATTCGCCGATCTAATACGTATATGCTACGTGCGGCACTGGCATCGCTGGGTATTCAGGCATCGCTGCACCACATAATCGACGAAGAACAGGTGCTGGCTGAACGATTGACAGCCTTACTCGACGAACACGATATGTTGATTTTGAGCGGTGGTGTTTCGGCCGGAAAAGCTGATTTTGTACCCGACGTACTGGCGAGTCTTGGGGTTAAGAAACAGTTTCATAAAATAGAACAGCGTCCGGGCAAACCGCTCTGGTTTGGAACTGCACCCCAGAAAACCGTTTTTGCACTTCCCGGAAACCCGGTTTCGACTATTTTGTGCGCGTATCGCTACGTATTACCTTATCTACGGGCTTCGTTGGGGTTGGCTCCCGCTCCGCTACGTTATGCCCAACTGACAGAGCCATTTACGTTCCGCCCAGCTATTACGTATTTCCTGTCTGTTCGGCTCGACTATGATCTGAATGGCGCAATACTGGCACATCCGCTTCCGGGATCTGGCTCGGCTGACTTCGCTAATCTACTGGCGGCCAACGCTTTTATGGAATTACCCGCTGATAAATCCGAGTTTAATGCAGGCGATGTGTTCCCAATCTGGGAAACGCTTTGACCCAACGGATTTTCGGATTTATCAAGCACGTTCATCTTCAGTACAGTATATCGCTAATTTTGTGGCCATCAATTCAATACGCTGAGGAGTTTGGGAAAACTGCTTTCCCTACCGAAATTCTGTATCTTTGCGGTCGATTCACGACTATGAACGCTACGTTTGCCAACGATATATTTCGACAAAGCATTCAGGATTACCACCTGACCGACCATGTCGACACGCCCATCAACAACCCGTATTCCGCCAACGATATTGCCTTCCTGTTATATCAGAAAAGCTGGATTGATACGGTGCAATGGCACCTTGAAGACATTATCCGCAGCCCAGCCATCCGCCCCGATGAACTGGTTGCCATTAAACGCCGGATTGATCAGTCGAATCAGGATCGGACCGATACGGTCGAATTGATTGATAGTTGGTTTGTCGATTTATATGCGGGCATTACACCGAAGGAAATGGCCCGGATGAACTCCGAAACGCCAGCCTGGCTACTCGACCGCATGTCGATTCTGCAGCTGAAAATTTATCATTTTCGCGAACAGGTGGATCGTTCGGAGGTTTCGGATGAACATCGGCAAAAAGCGCAACAAAAACTCAACGTATTGCTCGAACAGGAAATTGATCTGGCCCGTTGCTTCGACGAGCTTCAGGAAGATATTCAAAACGGAGATCGTTTTGTGAAAGTATATCGGCAAATGAAAATGTATAACGACCCCACGCTCAACCCTGTGCTATACGGCCAGTCGTAATGTCGTTGAAAAAAGACCTGCTTCTTCTACGATTTTCGGCTATGGGCGACGTAGCATTGCTGGCACCTGTTGTGCAGGCATTCACGGAACGTTACCCTGATCTACGTATCACCTTGGTAACACGGGCGCGATTCGGCGTTTTTTTTGAGGGTTTTCCAAACATAACAATTGTCGGTGCTGATTTTTCCGGTCGTCACAAAGGATTTGGGGGATTGCTACGTCTGTTTCGGGAATTGCGTGCGCTTGCTACGTATGCGGTGGTCATTGATGCGCATCAAAACCTACGTACTGCCGTACTGAAGAATCTGTTTCGTTTAATTGGCATTCCGGCAGTAACCATCGATAAGGGGCGATCTGAGAAAAAAACATTAACCCGGAAAGAGAATAAAGTTCGAAAGCAATTGCCGCACAGTGTTGAGCGATACGCGCAGGTTTTCGACAAAGCAGGTTTTTCCTTGCAACCTGCCCGCCCGTTTCAATTCCCAACGTATCAATCGGCCGAAACCGAGCTAAGCCAGTTTTTAGCGAAGCAAACGATTCCATTTAACGTACCGTGGTTGGGTATTGCGCCATTTGCACAGCATCCGCAAAAGATGTGGCCATTCGAACGATTTGCCCTCTTACTAGAACAACTACTAGATAATCAACCAATTACTATATTTTTTTTTGGTGGAGGATCGGCAGAAATTTCCCAACTAAACACGCTTCGCCAACGTTTTCCGCAGGTAATTCTGGTTGCTGGTCAACTGTCGCTCACCGCCGAACTGGCCTTGATTCGTCAGTTAAACGGCATGGTGTGTATGGATTCAGGAAACATGCATTTGGCCGCCCTTAGTGGTGTGCCGGTACTGTCGATCTGGGGAGCTACTCATCCGAATGCGGGTTTTGGCCCCTGGGGACAGGGCGACGAAGCGATTCTGCAAATTCCGACCGACATACTAACATGCCGCCCGTGTTCAGTTTTTGGAAACAAGCCCTGCTGGCGAGGAGATTTAGCTTGCCTTATTGATATATCGGTAGAAATGGTTGCTCAGCGTGTGCAGAAAATGCTAAAACAGGATTGACATTACGTAGTACGTTCTCCCGTTACGTAGTTATTCGAAATTCTTCTTTTTGGTACGTAGCTCCTTCACTTCGAAATCGAACGGGAGGTTGTTCATGCATTTGAAGTGTTTCATGGGACAGTTCCCGAAGCCAGTAGCTGAGCAGGGACGACAACCTAAGCCGGTGGCTTCAAGTCGGACGTGGGGGGTTTTGTAAGGCGCAAAACCTAGTTGGGGGGTAGAGCTTCCCCAAATAGAATAGACTTTTTTGCCGAAAGCAGCCGCAACATGCATCAGCCCCGTATCGTGGGTAAAAACAACTCGCGCCTGTTGCAGCAATGAAGCCGACTGATTCAAGTTATAATGTCCACAAGCGTTGTAAATATATTTTTCGCCAATGGCACGCACAATTTCTTCGCCCACTTTCCGATCGTCCTTATCACCTACAAGCACCATCGGGTAGTTGATTTTTAAGCAAAGCTCAATCATTCGCAGCGTGGGCATCCGGCGGGTAAAATGCTGGCCACCGATGGAATAGGCCACAAAACCGTTCTGGTGCGTTTCAGGAAGCCAGTCCGTTTCAACCTCGTCTTTGTAGGGGATAAAATAATCCAGACCAAGGCCATCATTCTCAACCCCCAGCGGCTGCACCGTTGTCATATACCGGTCTACCACATGCTGATTGGGAATAGCGTTGATTTTCCAGCGCACGTAAAGCCATTGACGTAACGTCTGCCGCTCCACACTATACAACCTAGCGCCTAACGTAGCTTTAATAAAGCCTGTAATAAACGAGTTTTGTAAATCAATTACGTAGTCGAACTGTTCGCTACGTAGTGCTCGTACCAGCGTATACACATTTTTCGACAGGTAATGAGTACCAGAAATGTGCGGATTAAACTCGATGATAGACGCGTATTCGGACCGGGTACAATAGTGAATCTCAGCATTTGGAACCTGCCGTTTTAGGCAACGTACTACCGGCGATGTCAGTACTACGTCACCAATAGACGCAAATTGCAAAATCAGAAATTTTACCGGACGCTCCATCTATCTATCTTTTCTACAAAAATATTTATTAATTAGTCGTTGTCAAATAACTTATTGAATCCACCAACGCGGTTTATTTTGCGTACGGTAAATGCTATTTTCACAGGCCACACAGGGCGATGGCTGCGGCACAAATACCTCCCGATCCAGATCAGGAATTCCCTGCCCAGCACTCCGATCAACGTACATGTGTTCCTCAACTACGCCCGTTGCGCCAAAATACCCATAGGCTGTGGTTGATGGGTCGTTTACACAACGGATATTTCCCTGAACCGACGACGGAGCCGCATCGAATAAACCGCCCGTATTGCTGGTCAGTTGCCTAACGCTTTTCCAGAAAGCATACGCTCCTTTGCTAAGTGCCTGTTGTTCAACCTCCAAGTAATATGACCGGGTCGATTTATAGGGAACTGTCATGATTGGCTGGCGGCTAATGGCCCGTCCGTTAATATTGGCATCGGAGTTCAGGTTGATGCAGTCGTAGCAACGATGAATATCCCAACAGGGAGTGCAGCAGTTCAAACCAGTAATAAGGCCATCCGGTAATTCCCGCTGAAAACAAACCTCTATCGGTTCGTAATGAGTCCAGCTCCACTTATAATAATTCCCTAACGTATCAGGATCTTTCGCATCAATGTAGACATTCCACCCCTGCCGACGTGACGGTATAATACCTTCTAACGTATTAGTATATTCGTAATAAAGCTTTAGGATTGGTGGAGGCTGAGGCAACACTTCCTGTACTGATTCGTAACGTTTTCCGGCTTTAGTCAGGATTGTAAGTTTGTAACTACGTCCTGCAACACCCCGTATGCCGTTCACTTTGGTCAGGTATACGCCCCCCGGCGCTTGCTCTGTTAATGTTTCGCGGTTGCCAAGGTTATCTTCAATGGTTACCGTAGCCCCCGTTTCGAGCAGATTTATGCTCTTGAACGAATAATCGGCCGTTTGTGTCAGCCTGACTGAATAAGGACCGGGTTGATTCGTAATCTGCCCTTCCACAATCAGCGATGGTAGAATACTTACCGTGCCGGGCTGAAACTCGGTAACACAAGCCACAACCAGCAGCCCAAATAAAAAAAGTTGTATGTAAGCCAGCGAGCGACGTTTCATCAGAATTTAAAATTATAGGTCAGCGAGGGAAACATCGTGCCGAAAATTGACAGTTTATAGGCATCGGCCGAAGCGGCTGGGCTCAGGTTGTAAAAGATAGAATACGCATTTTTATGAGCGTAAACATTATAAATTGCAAAAACCCAACTGCTCTGATTCCGCTTTTTCTTGAGCGGATTCTGCTCAAACGTCATCGAAAAATCGAGCCGATGATAATCGGGAACTCGCTGTTGATTTCGGTCGAGGTAAATCGGCACGCGAATACCAGCAACCCGTGCAATGGCGGCAGGTTGGGTAGTGGGGCGACCCGTGCTGTAAGTAAAATTCAGCGACATACTGAACCAGGCGGTTGGGCGATGGGTAGCCAGAATATTTAGGGTGTGTGGTTTGTCATAATTGGCTGGATACGGATTGCCATTGTTAACTCGTTCTTCGGCATACGGGCTTACCATTGTCAGAAACGTTCGGGCATAGGTATAACTCACAAAGCCCGTCCAGCGACCTTTGTTTTTCCGAAACAATCCTTCAAAACCATAGGCGTGCCCACTACCCTGTACAATTTGCGTTTCAACGGCCTGTGCCAGTTGCAACTCGGCTCCATCGCGATAATCGATTGCATTCGTCAGATTTTTGTAATAGACCTCTCCCGATGCTTCAATGGCATTGTCGGACGTATTACGGAAATAGCCCAACGACCACTGATCGGCAATAACGGGTTTTGTATACGTATCGCTCAGGTGCCAGCGCGATGTGGGCAATGCCGCCGTCGTATTCGTAACCTGCTGAATATATTGACGTAACCGACTATAACCTGCTTTCACGGCCTGCCCCTCATCCACCGACCAACGTAGCGCCAACCGGGGTTCCAATCCTCCCGCTGAATGATAAATTTTACCCTCAGTGTAGGTTTGTGTCGACACAACGGTTTCATCCTGCCGTGGCGCATTTTCGGTATAGTTACGTAACACGGCAGGCCCTCGATTCAGTAGAGCCGAATAACGTAGTCCCGCAATAACCGATACATTTGCATTCAGCTTCCATTCATCCTGCACATAAGCAGCCAGTTCGTAGGCTCTTTCCGAAGCAATATCAACAGGCAGTACGTTCGATTTTGGACCGGGAATTCGGTTATTGGGCTGAACGTAGTAATCAATAAAACTCACCCCTGCCTGCCATTGGTGTGTTTCGTTAGGCGTATAGGTCAAGTCAGACTTAAGTTGTCGATGCCAAACACCTGATTCGAGTCGGAACGCGTTGGCAGAATCGGGCGATGACAAATCGGCCTGATATTGGCTAAAAATAGCCGCCGTTGCCAGATTCAACTGCTTGCTCATGAAGTAATTCCACCGTAGCGAAGCAGTGGTAGTTTGGTAATTGAACTGGGTCGATGATGCATTGATTTCCTGTCCTGACAACGAATCGGAGGCCAGTTTGAACACATCCGTACTTCGGTATCCAGTGAATGTAATCGTGTGTTTTTCGCTGAGCTGATATTTCAGCTTGGCCGTTAGGTCGTAGAAGTTGGCTTTTGTATCGGTCAGATTTGAAGGAGCCAGTTTGAACAGGAAATCGTTGAATGACACTCGCCCTCCCAGCAGCAGCGACAGTTTATTTTTAATGAGTGGCCCTTCAATACCTAATCGGGTCGAAATAAGACCAATACCGCCATTTACTCCCCATTTTTGCGCATCCGGCTCTTTGATTTTCACATCCAGCACCGACGATGCCCGTCCGCCATAGGCTGCAGCCACTCCGCCCCGATTCAGCGTTACGTCGCGTACTACGTCGGGATTGAATACGGAGAAAAAACCCATCAAGTGGCTCGAATTGAACACCGGTGCATCATCGAAAAGAATCAGGTTCTGGTCAGCACTCCCACCTCGCACGTTGAATCCCGGCGCTCCTTCACCAACTGTTGTAACACCTGGCAGCAACAACAGGCTCCGAACAATGTCGATTTCACCCATCAGTGGCGGAATCCGTCGAATGCTACGTATCGACAGTTGAGATACGCCAATTTCAACTTTTCGCACGT
This sequence comes from Spirosoma daeguense, assembly GCF_054776875.1. Lineage (NCBI taxonomy): Bacteria > Pseudomonadati > Bacteroidota > Cytophagia > Cytophagales > Cytophagaceae > Spirosoma > Spirosoma daeguense. The sequence goes on along the minus strand of NZ_BAAHBF010000002.1, from coordinate 507,668 downwards.
TTCGATCTGGCGACTCGCTGGTAACTACCACTTCTTCAAGATCTTTCGAGTCATCTTCCATTACCACTTCCCGAAAGAGCGTTTTTTGCAACGTAATGGTATCCTGACGTGGTCGGAACCCGACGTGTGTAAATCGTAATATGTAAGTGCCCGGCTGAAGTTGAACAACGTAAAAGCCATCTTTCGCCGTTACGTATCCTTTCGATACGTTAAGCACCACAATATTAACGCCCTGAATTGGTTTACCCGTTTTGGCATCCCGGACATAGCCCGTTGCCGAAAATGTGTTGGTCGAGCTTTTGGGTTTTGTTATAGGTTGAGCCCTACCCTCACTGAACAGGTAAATCGATAGAATCAGTACACAAAAAAAGCGCATAGAAGCGGGTTTAGGAAGCCTGTAGTAAAATCAGGTTGGGTACACTCAGAAGGACGGCGTTCACTGAAAGCCATCTTACTTCTGATTCGCTGATTTGTTACGGCTTTAGACAAAACGCCTACTCCCCTAAAAGTACCATTCTATATTTTATTTACCCTATCCCCTGCCTCGTTAATCAAGAATTAATTGATTAACTTTTTGACGGAATTCGTTCCCGGCGTTGCTCTAAATACGTTGTCATTTCATCGAGCGATAACGTATTGAAGGTCATGGCTTTTGTTAATCCTCCTTTTCGACCAATCGCAACACCGTAGTGCATATCGAGTAAGCCAGCCAATTCGTGCGCATCGGGGTTGATGCTCAATTTAACCCCTTGTTGCATAGCATAATCAATCCACTTCCAGTCGAGGTCGAGCCGATACGGGCTAGCGTTGATTTCAATTACGACATTATTAGCGGCACATGCATCAATGATAGCCCGGTGATCGATGGGGTACCCTTCGCGAGCTAACAACAATCGACCCGTTGGATGGCCTAGAATAGTAGTATACGGATTTTCGATGGCACGTAACAGCCGTGTCGTTGCTTTTTCAATCGACATAGTAAGGGTCTGGTGTACCGATGCCACTACGTAGTCGAACGTTGCTAACGTAGCATCGTCATAATCCAGCGAGCCATCGCCCAAAATATCCGATTCGATACCTTTAAGAATACGAAACGTACCGCCAAAACCTTCGTTCAGTTTATCGATTTCAATATGTTGCTGACGAACCCGTTCAACGTCGAGCCCGTTGGCATAGGATGCGGTTTTTGAATGGTCGGCAATACCAAAATAAGAAAGGCCCAACTCACGACAATAAGCTGCCATATCAGCAACCGACTGTTTTCCATCCGACCAGGTGCTATGATTGTGCAACGTACCACGAAGATCGTTCCAGGTCACCAGTTCATCGTTCTGATGGCGGCTTGCCCAACGAAACGCAAATTCATCTTCGCGCATTTCCGGCACAATGTAAGGTAATCCGGCCCGTGCATAAATGGCCTGTTCAACTTCTTCAGTCGCCCCTTCTGCCACTTCCGAAACCACACTTGTATAGGCCACCTGCAACAACGTAGCGCCCCCTGTACCAACCTGTTGCAGGTGTGGAGTTGCTGCCGTCTGAATAAACAACTGCCGATTCATCTGCTCGGCCGGATATAGGAGAAGTTCAACCAGAACATCGAAACTCATAAATTTCCCCCGCCAGCTAAACGGCGACGATTCGGCTTCGTTCTGCGAAAAATTCGGCAGTCCATTCAACGTAAGCATGGCCGATAATGGGTCGTTAGTCTGCACCAGCAATTGAACCGTATCGACTTCCTGCGCTTTCCGGCGAACCTGACCGCTAATGTCAACACGGTCGAAGTGTTTGCTTAGTTCTTCATGTAGCAGCTTGGCAATCATGGCCGCTTTATCCATGCGAACTTTGCCTTGCTGTTCCTGCAAAAACTCAAGTGCCGCCAGAATTTTTTCCTGCGTACTCCCCCCAAAACCTTTTATTTTAGCAATTTCACCGTTTTCGCCTGCCCGTTGCAGATCGCGCAGATTATCGATACCCAGTTCGCGCCAGAGCGTTCGTACTTTTTTTACGCCCAACCCCTTAATACGAAACATATCCAGTACACCCTCCGGGGTCTGAGCCAGTAACTCATCCAGATCGGTCAAACGACCCGTTTCGACGATTTCTCGGATTTTCTGGGCAATCGACTTACCAATACCCTGCAATTTGACCAATTCCTCAACGGGTAAATTAACTAAATCGGCAGTGGATTTATCGAGGTTAAAAGCAGCACTCTGGAAGGTACGGGTCTTAAAAGCATCGCGGTCGTGAAGCTCCATCAATCGGCCCGTCAGTTCGAGCATATCGACAATATCGGCGTTGGTCATAAAAAAACGGTCATTTACTCCGCAAGTTAGGGAATTGGTCGGATAGGCCGATGGCTTCGTCAATGCGCAATTTATCTTTACTTCACAAACCTGCCTACACTTATGTTAACCGACATTATTCACTCAACTACGGGTACCATTCACTTTACCTCTGCTATGGCCGCTATCATACTCGGAACGTGCGTAGTACTGATGCCCAAAGGTACCCGCGCTCATCGACAGATCGGTTATGGGTACGTAGTGTCTATGATTTTGGTCAACCTCACGGCATTCATGATTTATCGGCTGTTTGGCAAATTTGGGCCGTTTCATATTGCCGCCCTTTTCAGCAGCATAACCATCATTGGTGGCATGGTGCCCATCATTTTCCGACGCTACGTTCCAAGCTGGTTTTACTACCATTACTATTTCATGAACTGGTCGGTAATTGGTCTTTATGCTGCCTTCTGGGCCGAAACGCTGGTGCGACTCTTTCCCATGAAACAGTTCTGGCCCGTAGTTGTAGTAGCCACTGGTCTGACAACTTTCTTAGGTAGTTACCTTGTCAATCGTTACAAACTAAAATTCTTCGAGGCATTCGCGCCAAAGTCTAAATCTCTAAACTAAGCACTGTTCAAATCATGGAAACGACATCAGACAATCAAAAACGCGACCCATTTCTGTGGAAGCAGGCCAAAGCACGAGTTGGTTTTAAAATGCATTTACGGAGCTATTTAATCGTAAATGCTGGTTTATGGCTGATCTGGGCATTCACGAATTTCGCGATTCAACGAGAACATTCAGGTTCGATTTTCCCCTGGCCAATTTTCCCACTCCTCGGTTGGGGTATCGGCCTAGCTTCGCACTATTTCACGGTTTACCAACGTGGTAGTGAACGTAGCATGATTGAAGAAGAATACCAGAAATTATTGGGCCGATAAATAGCCTATAACGATACGTTCAATCCCACCATTTTCAGTCAACAATACGTAGTATGTCTTCCCAGAAAGCCCTCATCATTGGCTGCGGTATTGCGGGGCCAGCAATGGCTTTATTCTTAAAAAGAATTGGCATCGAGTCGGTTATTTTCGAAGCCAAACCAGCTTATCAGGACGATGCAGGTGCGTTTTTAGGCATTACACCAAATGGGTTGAACGTATTGAACGAAATTATTTCGCTGGATAAAATTTTTACTGATTTTACGCCGGGAAAAATGAGTTTTTTCAATGCGAAAAATAAAAATATTGGCGAGATTGATACAGTCACTCAGCGGGAATTATATGGCGCAGAAACTATTCAGGTAAAACGTGGACTGCTGAACAAAGCTATTCGTCAGGAAGCGTTGGGAAAGGGCATAAAAATTGAGTTTGGTAAAAAATTAACATCCATTTCTCAAACGGATAAAAATGCTACAGCTTTTTTCACTGATGGTACCAATGTTACCGGCGATTTTATCATAGGCTGTGATGGTATTCATTCGGCCACTCGCAATGTTATTTTTCCTGATGCACCTAAATTAGCCTACACAGGTTTGTTGTCGACCGGAGGTTTTACAAAGCTGGATAACGTAGCGGGTTTGTACGGCTCAATTCGTATGACATTTGGCGAACGGGCCTTTTTTGCATATTCGGTTTCTAGTCAGGGAGATGTTTGGTGGTTCAATAATATCGCACAGGAACAAGAGCCAGCACGTAATGAATTGTCGACGATGGAAATAAATCAACTGAAAGATAAGCTTTTAAAACTTCACCAAAATGACCCTGCACCTATTGCTGACGTAATAAAATTGGCTCATCAACTAGAAATATACCCTATCTACGACATTCCGTTTTTGAAAAACTGGCATAAAGGGCGTGTCTGTCTGCTCGGTGATGCGGCTCATGCAACGGCCCCTCACATCGGTCAGGGTGCGTCGTTAGCACTCGAAGATGCTGTTGTGCTCGCTAAATGTCTCCGCGACCTACCCGATCCCGTTTCAGCTTTCGCCAAATTTCAATCACTACGTCAGGCACGTGTTCAAAAAATTGTACGAGAAGCTCGTAAAGTTGGGGATACGAAAACGGTACCGAATAAATTCCAGCAGTTTTTTCGGGATTTATTACTGCCTTATTTTGTAAAGTTCGAGGCAAAAAAAATGGATTGGGTATATGCCTATAAAACGAATTGGAGTGAGAAAATTCGCTAAGATTCATTCCGCCAATTACTCACTCCAATTTTAGTAGTATTGTTCAATTATTTACTGATTACTAGCCCGTATTTTGTTAACAGGCCGGGCAGGTTGTGCAGTGAAAACTTTGCTTTCTTTACTTTGTTATCTTCAGGATTCATTTCCAGATTATAGGAACTGGAAAAATCTACCTGTGTCAGATCATTATTCTCAAATCGAGTCAATTCCAGATCACAATTATCGAAAACGCTGCCTATTAATTCACACTTGATGAAGAACGCTTCTTTCAATGAACAATTGATAAACTTCGTTTTCTTCATTTTACGATTCAGGAAAACGGAATAATCAAGCTGGCAGGACTGAAAATCGACGTGAAAACCAAACGGATTACACACGCCAAAATCAACATGCGGCAATTTGCTGTTGACAAACGTAACGTCATACAGTTTAGTATTTCCAAGTTCTACGTTAGCCAACACACAATCTTCGAATCGACAATTGATAAAACTGGAATCATAAAATGCTATACGCGACAAATCCAGCTTCTTAAATATACATTGTTCGAATTCCTGCCCGATCCACTGTGTCGGCAAATCGTCCGGGCTATCGAAAATCTGGTCGAAATACTCCATATTATTCGATACTATACCGCAACAGGTGCTTTAATAGCCGGATATGGGTTGTAGTTTTCGAGTGTAAAGTCGTCATACGTAAAGTCAAAAATTGACGTTACATCTGGATTCAGGCGCATGGTTGGCAAAGGGCGCGGTTCACGGGCAAGTTGCGTTTCTACCTGTTCTAAATGATTAAGATACAGATGCGTATCGCCACCAGTCCAGATAAATTCATGTGCTGTATAGCCGCATTCCTGCGCAACCATCATGGTCAGAAGTGCGTAACTGGCAATGTTAAAAGGAACGCCGAGAAATACATCGGCGCTACGTTGGTAGAGCTGACAAGACAGTTTTCCATCTGATACGTAGAACTGAAACAAGGCATGACATGGCGGTAATGCCATGTTTGGTACGTCAGACGGGTTCCAGGCCGACACCATCATCCGACGCGAATCGGGTGATTTTTTGAGTTGCCGCAATACGTCGCTCAACTGATCAATTACACGGCCATCGGGTGCCGCCCAGCTACGCCATTGTTTGCCGTAAACCGGCCCCAGATTTCCCTCACTATCAGCCCACTCATCCCAGATCGAAACTCCATTGTCTTTCAGGTACTTAATATTAGTATCGCCCTTAATGAACCATAACAGTTCATAAATGATAGACCGGGTATGTACTTTTTTGGTAGTAAGCAATGGGAAGCCATCTTCCAGATTAAAACGCATCTGATACCCAAATACACTAATGGTACCGGTGCCAGTGCGGTCAGTTTTGCGGGCGCCGTTCTGAAGAATGTGGCGAAGGAGATCGTGGTACTGTTGCATAAACAAAAATCGGAAGCGATACGTCGTAAATCAACTTTTGGTAAAAATAAAAACCCCTTCGTTCTGCTGACGAAGGGGTTGATACGATTGCAAATAAGTAGCGATTATACCCTAGCCTTTTTCAGACCGCAGGCATGTCGTCCTTTTCCACAGGTTGCCGATTTCGCTTTTTTCGCCTTCCTCTCTTTCCGTACATCAGCCGCCAACGTAACAGTGGTTAGGGTGGTTAACAGAGCCAACCCAAGCAGGACTTTTTTCATGGTAGTATAGTTGTTAAGGTTTCAAATCCATAACGCGACTTCTCCTGTTTTATGAAAAAAATGTATCTGATTTTCAAAATATATTTAGTTGATTTCAGCCATACGATTTAGATAGCGATTTCGTTGGTAGTCAACGACTTTGTAACTCAAAAACGAAAAAGCAGACCTCCAAGCTGAAGTCTGCTTTAAAAATCACCTATTCTAATTAACTCTTACAAAATCGTCTGAATTGACTAAGCAATTCATCTATAATGACCTGCTGTTAACTTAATTTGATGTAACGAGGTCTCCAGATTTTTTATCTCTTCGAAGATCAATCGGCAGAAATTAAGACATTACTAATCTTTTGAAAACGCCTGCCTTGCTGATTGATGATTCAAAATTACAGCTCATAGAAAGACCATACCATGCATAATGAGTATTGGACCAATCTGAATGAGTATTCGACAGGGTAAGGGAAGAATCAGGAAATGCTACGTTATCGGAATATTTTTAGTAATACATCTTTGCGGCTGCGCGATACGTGAATGGTTGAATTGTCGCTCATGACAACGTAACCACCTTCGCCCCGGACGTAACGGACGATTTCATTTAAGTTAATCAGATGTGATTGGTGAATTCGCAAAAACGAGTTATTCTCCAATAACTCTTCGATTTCTTTCAGCGTTCGTGAAACCAATAGTGGAGGTCGTTCTTTTAAAAATACATGGGTATAATTATCGTCGGCCTCGCAACGGATAATGGTATCAATCATTACTAGCTCGAATCCCTGCGTACTAGGCAACGCCACTTTTTGCAGAGGAGTTTTATGATCGAGTTTCTCCAGAAGCAACTTAATCTGCTGGTTCACAACCGGGTCTGGATTTCGATTTACTTTCGCAACAGCCTGTATTAAATCATCTTTGTCAATCGGCTTAAGCAAGTAATCGAGCGCACTGAACCGGATGGCTTTAATGGCATAGGAATCGTAACCGGTAGTAAAAATAATGTCGAAATCTACCTTGGGAAGTTGTTCCAGCATTTCGAAGCCATTCATGACAGGCATCTCTACGTCGAGAAACAATACGTCCGGTTCATATTCGGCAATCGCTTTTAGCCCATCGGCTGCTGAACGGCATTCGGCCGTTACCTGTAACTGAGGGCAATATTTTGCCAATTGCATTGACAAGGTTTCCCGGCAATGGGCCTCATCATCAATAATAATTGCTTTTAACATAATCAAAAAGCCCGGTGCTGTTCGAAATCGTAACGTTGAGATAACCGATTCAGCTAGTCGGAATTCGTAATACTACACGCGTACCAGCCGGTTCACCATCGGGATCGACCAGATCATAAATTGTTACGTTTGGTTGTTCCCCGTCGAGCAACTGGCTCAATTTCAGGCGGTCGGCAGTAATTTGCATACCTAATGACTTTGTTCGCGTAGCCGATTTACTTTTCAATTCAGCGGCTTTCTGCCGACCAATGCCGTTGTCTTCAATGGTACAAACCAACGTATTTTTTTCAATTTGCCAGTCGAGAATCAGATGTCCTCCCTCTTCTTTATGCATCAGCCCATGCCAGATTGCATTTTCGACATACGGCTGAATAATCATGGGTGGAATTTCGGTATAGGCAGGTTCAATATCGTTACTCACATTGATAGAAAACGTGAATCGCCCATCGAAACGTAACGCTTCGAGCCGCAAATACAATTGAAGGGCTTCCAGCTCTTTTTCCAACGTAACAACTGCCACACTGGAGTGATTGAGAATCAGCCGAATCAATTTCGAAAATTTAGACAGGTAGTCGGATGCTTTTTCGGATTCATGCTTCATAATGAAGCGATTAATTGAATTCAGGCTATTGAAAATAAAGTGCGGGTTCATCTGCGCTCGTAATGCCTGCATTTCCATAGCTGCCAATCGCTTATTATAGGCCGTTTTATTCGCTTCCCGCTCTTTAACCTGCCGAATCCAGAACTGTAACCCGATGTAAATTAGCCCCAGCGAAGCAACCACAGCTAGCGCAATAAACCACCAGGTTTGCCAGAATGGCGGTCGGATCAGAATGTGAAGCTTTATACCCTTCTCGTTCCAGGTACCATCGTTATTGGTTCCTTTCACCCGAAACCAGTACTCGCCTGGTGACAGATTCGTATAACTTACAAAACGCCGGTATCCGCTATTAACCCACTCTTTATCGACACCAACCAACTGATAAGCGTACTGATTTTTTTCGGGCATACTAAAATTAAGGGCCACAAAATCGAACCAGAGGTCGTTTTCCTGATGTGAAAATTCCAATGTTCCTTTCGGAAGTTGAATAATTTTGTTGCGGGTATGCACACGCGTGATACGTATCGGCGGTATCAGCGGATTATTTCGGATAGACTTGGGATAGAAAACGTTAAATCCGTTCGGGCCACCAAACAACAACTTTCCGTTTGGGCCGCTGGCATACACTTCGAAGAATTCATCAGCCTGTAAACCATCACTTTCTTCGTAGGTATTACATACTTTTGTTTTGGGATTGAACTTGCAGATACCCTGATTGGTCGACAACCAAAGATTGCCATCATTATCTCCTAAAATACCAGTAATATGGTTATTGGGAAGGCCATCGTCTGTTGTGAATGCGGTGAACGTATCCGTCTGATAATCATAGCAATTCAATCCTCCCTGATTAGTCCCGGCCCAGAGCTTTCCCTGATTATCTTCGTATAAACAGCGAATATCTTTATCTGTCAGTTGCCCGGCGGGATCATCAAAATCGGGCCTGTAATGCGTAAACTTACCAGTCGCTACGTTCAGACGACTTAGCCCCCGCCGGGTTGAAGCGGCCCAGATACTACCATCACGGGTGGGCAATGCCACAATAAGCGACTCATCACCAAGGCTGTTCGGATTTTTGGGGTCGTGAAAGTAATATGTAAACTGATGATTCGCGGGATCAAAACAGGCGAGCCCCTCTCCTGCCATCCAGAGTTTGTTATCTGAACCGATGCGAATACTTCGTATCGTTATTTGGGTTGGATACCGGGTGAATAACCCTGTACTACGGTCAAAGGAATGAAGATACCTCCCTGCCCCAATCCATAAAAGCCCTGACTTATCTTCACAAATTGCATTTACATCGTCGCTGAATAAGCGTTTCGGGTTGGCTGCGTCTGCCGGAAACCGCTGATAATGCCCTGTGTAACTGTCAAATGAATATAATTCGCCCAGTTCGTTGCTGAGCCAGATTAACCCGGTTTCATCCTGCCATAATGCCCGAATACTATTTTTGGGTTGACGACTGGTTCCGTTGTTAGCAATCAACTGATGCGTCAGAAATTTTTTGGGCTGTGCATCCCGTTTGTCCAAGCCGTTATCAGACCCAACCCACAGTGTCCCTGTTTTATCATAATACAACGAGTAAATCGTATTGCTGCTCAAACTGGCGGTTTGGGCCGGATCAACCTGAATACGTTTTATCTGTCCTGTGGCCGTATCAAGATAAATAAGTCCGGGAAGTCCAGGCAGCACCCCCCAGAAATTGCCAGCAGCATCTTCTTTAAGTCTGCCCAAAGGTGCAAACCGGTAATATGGCTTGCTGGATGGCGTGTATGAATAGATTTGCTGGATACTCCCATTGGCCATTCGCCGATATAATTTCCCCGCCGGAGAAATAACCCAAACGGCACCGGTTCGGTCGGGAACGATACCTGATACAGCTTCCCGCTGCTTCTGGTTCAATGGCACACGTATGAACGTTGTCGATTGGCGATCAAACTGATACAAACCATTGGCAGTACCAACCCATAAATGCTTCTGATGGTCTTCCCGAACCGTATAAACAGTCGGATTGTTCGGATCAGGCGAAGCGAATAAGGTAAATTGTTTCGTATCAGGATTAAAACGGGTAAGGCCCTCTCTAGAGGCTATCCAAAGCATTCCCTGTCGATCTTCAATTGCCGAGTACATGGCATTGCGGAGCGATATATTGGCGGGTTCAATCCGAAAAGCAGTTGCTTTACCCGACTGACGATCAAATAGATACAGCCCCCCGCCCAATGTTGTTATCCACATACGACCTTTGTGATCCTCACAGATGCTGCTGATCCAGTTATGACCGAATGTATTTGTTGGATCACTCGGATTTGGCTTATAAACCGTAAAGTTGTAGCCATCGTATCGGTTCAGACCGTCTTTTGTACCAAGCCACAAAAAGCCATCACGATCTTGCCAAATGCATAGTATAGAATTATGCGACAGGCCGTTTTTTGTTGAAAGATGTTCAAATTGATTATCAACGCTTTGAGCCTGACCAACAATGCATTTACTTGTCAGTATAAGGAACAACCAGCAATATGTTGCCCACCGATGAAAGTAAGAATTGACGAATAACGATCGCCCGAACGTAGCAGACTTGTCGTTCATCGAATATCTTACTTTCTTCTTCATCGGCAGCAACGAACTTCTCAAAAACTCTGAAAATCAATCTAATCAATTAGAAATACGTAACAAAAGTAAATCAGAATCCTATTAAATTACTACGTTACGTAGTCGTGTTTCAGGATAGTTCGAACGAGTACGTAATTTCGGCTGTTGGACGTAGCTGAGCTGTTGCTGAACAATATTTATCCATCGACAAATCGATGGCACGTTTCACTTTGTCGGGATCTAACTGGCCTTTAAGTAAGTACGTAATATGAATCTTTTTAAAGGGAGCGGGAATAGCTCCTTTTTCCCGTAGTCCATCTACTTTGAGTCTGAAATCGTCAATAATCTGTTTCTGTTTTTTCAGAATCAGAATTACGTCAATCGCCGAGCAACCTGCTAAGCCCATCAGCAGCATCTCCATTGGCCGAGCACCGGCATTATGGCCGCCTGTATCGGGCGCTGCATCGATATGTTGAGCAACTCCAGACGTACCAACAGCCTCAAAATGAAAGGCGTCGTCTACGCGGGCCAGCTCAATGTGCATTGTTGTAAATTCCTGTTCAGTATTAACTAATTGTGTATTAGGCATTCTATTTTTTGCGTTTATCAGGTAAAATGTTTAGTTTCACACAATTCAAAGTAAACAAGATTATGTCTGAAAAATTCACCGATGACATTTTCGATCTTAAAAACGACCGTCGATTAAGTGTATATCTGTATCGGGCGGGTTTTGGCGTTTGGTTACTTTATATTGTTTCGGGAGCTCGTTTCATGGAATCAGTCCGTGTGTATCGAACAGATTTCGGCGTGTTCTCGTTCTTTCTGATGGTGATGGGTTTATCTGCATCCATGATTTACGATTACTATCATCATCCTATCGAGTTCGCTCAAAAAAAGAAATGGCTCGCTATCAGTTATTTAATTCTGATGGCTCTTGTCTATTTTTTCATCCTGCATAACAAACCTGTTTCGCTGGAGCAGTTTATCAATACCAGACTTTTTTAAGTTTGTCTTATAAAGCGGTGACGATGCCCTACGTAGTACGTCCTGATTAACTACCTATGATGAATAAAACGTTGTCTCTACAGTTTTCTACCTACCTAATAATCAATAAATTAAATTGTGTTTTTTGCTAACCCATACGATTTACAAAAAAACCCGATAACAAAGTAATCTGCCTTTGCTTTAATCTTTACTTCATTTATTTCAGTACTTATCACCTATTCGATGGCCCTGCTACGTTTGGCAGACCAGCCCGCCTTTATGAAGAATTTATCTACTACGTACGTTCTCCTCGTTGATGATGATGAAGACGACCGCTTTCTTTTGCAGGAAGTATTCCGACAATATTGCCCTGATTATCAGCTTAACTGTATTGAAGATGGAGAAGAACTTGTTCATACATTAGATAAATCATCGGAATTACCTGCGTTAATTCTGCTTGATCTGAATATGCCGTTTATGGGTGGTTTTGAGATGCTACAAACACTGAAGGCTATAGATCACTATAAAGCGATTCCGGTAGTTATGCTCACCACTTCCGATCAGGCTAGCGATAAACAAAAAGCGCTAAATCTCGGTGCCGACGATTTTATAACAAAACCAGCCACGCTGAATCAGTTTAACCAACTCATTTTACGGATAAGTCAGCGTTGGCTCCAGCCTAAAACACCAATAAATCGGTAAACAAACGAACTCAAATAAGTAATCTTCTATAAATTACGAATGTATTTTTGTCCACCCAGATAACGCATTTGCCGGGTAATCTGACGGGTTCGTCGTTGAATATAGTTCGACGGATCGCTAATTGAGTATTGGATTGGATTAGGAAGTACGGCGGCAATACGTGCCGCTTCATTACGTGTCAACGTAGCAGACGCGTGTTGAAAATACCGTTGTGATGCGGCTTCAACACCGAAGGTCATTGGCCCCGTTTCTGCTACATTTAGATACATTTCCAGAATGCGTTTTTTTCCCCAAATCAACTCAATCAATACCGTAAAATATACTTCCAATCCTTTACGTATATAGCTACGTCCATTCCAGAGAAATACGTTTTTAGCTACCTGTTGCGAGATTGTACTGGCACCACGTGGGCGTTTCCGATGCTGGTTTTCTTTGATCGCATCCTGTATTTCATCAAAGTCAAAACCCCAGTGTGTCGGAAAATCCTGATCTTCTGACGAAACTACAGCCAACGCCATTTCTTTATTTATATCGTCATAAGAACGCCACTTCTTATAAACCCGACTCGACTCATTCGTTCCGATGGTATCCATCCAACGCGAAACAATCAAGGGCGTTACCCAGACTGGTACGTATTTTAATACGATAACGTAGCCAAGTGAACCGAAAAATACCCACAGAAACAGGCGAACACTCAACCAGTACAGACTCGTTAAAATAGGCTGTTCCCGAATGAGTTGGCGCAGTTGATGCCACATCGGCAAAACGCGTGCCGACGGACGCTCCGACTGGCTTGTTCGCGACGCAGTAGACGCACTAGAAGCCTTCGGGCGCGGTGGAGATGGTGGCGGTGTACGAAACGTATTGGCCGGGCGTTGTGGGTTCATAGAAAAATCTATTCTGCGAAAATAATAGGAAAGCCTACTCATAGTCGCCCATTGGCTCAATTTAAGCGACAAACGCAAAAAAAGCTACACCCGAACTTTAAATCTGTACTTACAGGATAAACAACGATGCGGCAACCCGGTCGGCAAAAAGCTTTCCCTGTGGTGTTAGTTTCAACTGATCGTTGTTCCGAACCAACCAACCGGCATCATACATTTCTGCGAGATCTTGAGCCTGTTTCATCGCAAAATCGGCTCCAGCCAACGTCGATAATTCAGCCAGCGAACAACCCCACTGCGTTCGTAGGCCAGTTAGTAAATATTCATTCACCTGATCGGCAACCGAAAGAATTTCAGCGGTAGCCGGAATACTTGCCTGCTGAATTTCGGTGATATAACGTGAATTGTTGGCAATGTTGTATTGCCGTGAGTGCCCATTGTATGAATGGGCACTTGGCCCAACACCTAAATAAGGGCGTCGTTGCCAATAAGCGGTATTATGACGGGCATACTGACCGGGTTTGGCAAAGTTAGAAATTTCATAATGCTCGTAGCCAGCCTCCGTAAGCGCCTGAGTCAGTTCTTCGAATTGTTCGGCGGCCAGGGCTTCGTCGGCAGGTGGCAACGTACCTTTCTGCTGCCATCGCCCAAAAGCCGTATCAGGTTCAATAGTCAATGCATAAGCCGATAGATGTGGTACGTTTAACGACAGCATTTTTTCCAGATCGCCCGGCCAGTTTTCGCGGGAACGGTTAGGAATGCCATAGATTAAATCGGTGCTTATGTTGTCGAAGCCAGCTTCTCGTGCCTGCAAAACGCAGATTTCGGCTTCTGTGGCCGTATGAGCACGATTCATCCAGCGAAGTGCTGCTTCATCAAACGTTTGTATACCTATACTGAGCCGATTTACATAGCGACGTAGCATTCGAAGTTTTTCCGGGAGTAAATCGTCCGGGTTCGCTTCGAGAGTGATTTCGGCACCGGAGAAAACTGCAAAATACTGATCAACAGTATTCATGATCTGAGCTAATTCTGCTTCAGTCAGTAATGAAGGCGTTCCGCCACCCAGATAAATTGAAGTTAGTTCACGACTCGGCAAATAGTCTTTCTGCAAGCTGATCTCTGTACAAATTGCCTCAACCAGAGTTGTTTTCCGGCTCAAGTTTGTACTAAAATGGAAATCGCAATAGTGGCAAGCTTGCTTGCAGAATGGGATATGAATGTATAGATGCATGAATTGAAAGAAAAGCCAAGGAAAGTCAACTATCTTTCTAATACTCCCTTTTCCAATTCAGAGAGAGTAACTGGCCAACCAGGCAACGATGCTTTCGGTAGGTTGGTTCTTCACCAGCCGAAAGTTGCAACTACGAAATAATGAGAGTTGTGACTTCTCAGTCGGGGCATTTCTTGCACCGCTTTCCTTTTTTATACTTCTTGCAGCACTTTTTCAGTACACATTCATTACCCAAGAATGGGTTCGACTGCATTGGTCTTTTCGACGTAGTGTCGACAATGTTACAATCAGCTACAACAACTTCTACGTTCATGCACACGAATTGATTGAGACGTCAAAATTAATACTGTTTAGATTCATTAAAAATAAAATCGATGAAAAAGTTTTCTGAGGCTAACAAAAACTATCGAATCTATTCTCTCTTTTTCCTGCCTTACGGCGTGGTAGCCCGAACATTAGTAATCACTACGTTAGGAATATATCTTAGTTTATCGTTCGTTTTTGGGCATGAGTTCTGGCTACAGCCAACTCGTTTCTTTGCAAACGTAGGCGACAAAATCAATCTACAGGTTTTGGTGGGCGAAGGATTTGAAGGGGAGCGTTCGGAGGGAAAAAAGAATCGAATTATCCAGTATCGCCACCACAGTAATCAAACGGTTACCGATTTAGCACCCGCCCTTTCTGGCGATACGTATGGCGATGTTTTGGTATCGCTCAATGAAACGGGAACACACCTATTTAGCTTCGCGAATACGCCCAAATTTTTAGCCATGAAACCTGATAGCTTCCTTTTGTATTTACAGGAAGATGGCCTCGATAATGTTATTGAAGCCCGAAAGAAACTGGGCGAAACAAATAAACCCAGCCGTGAGCTTTATCAACGTTGTGTGAAAACACTGGTTCAGGTTGGTAATAAACACGATGATACGTTCGCCAAGAATACAGGTATGATACTGGAAATTATTCCGGCTAAAAATCCATATACCCAAATGGCTGGTCAAGAGATTGTCTATAAGATACTTTTCAAAAATAAGCCATTGGAAGGTGCGCTAGTACGTTACTGGAACCGGGATGCTACCCACAAATTGACCGAGCAAAAACAGCGTTCGGATAAGATGGGACACGTTACGTTTCGGCTTCGCTCAGGCAGTAACATGGTTAGCCTCGTCCGAATGGTTGCACACGAGAATATAACCGAGGCCGACTGGCATAGTTACTGGGGGAGCCTTACATTTGGTTGCCGGTAGACGTAGTAAACTGTTTTTAGAATTGACGGTAATTTTTCATTATGAGTACCAATACAACCCTAGAAGTCTGGTTACGGGGACCGCTTCCCAATATTCTGCCGTTACTCCAGCCTATAGCACATGCGCTCATGCAGGCTCGTGAAGAAGTAAGGGCCAATTTGCAGGCGTTTCCAGAAGTATTGTTATGGGAACAACTTGTAAACCCGAAAACCAATCAGTCAGTCGCTTCAGTCGGGTTTCATTTACAGCATTTAACGGGTGTTCTCGACCGTCTTTTTACGTATGCTCGTGGTGAAGCGTTAACGTCTCTGCAATTAATGGCATTGTCGGCAGAAGGTAATCCCCCGGCTCCACAACCCTCTGTTGAGGAACTACTACGTCGGTTTGACGAACAGATTGAACAAGCACTTAAACAATTGCAACAAACGGACGAACAGATGCTTACGGAGGCACGTACCGTTGGGCGGGCTCAGTTGCCATCAACGGTAATAGGCTTACTAACCCACTCGGCAGAACACACCATGCGGCACGTGGGTCAATTGCTGGTAACTGCTAGATTGATGTAAACGTAGTGTTTAAACGCAAAAAGCGCAGATCATTGATCTGCGCTTTTTGCGTTTAAACACTACGTTTATTGAACCGCTAGTACTTTAAATTCGGTTCGTCGATTTTGCTGGTGTTCATTTTCGGAGCAGTTCACTCCATCAACGCAACCATTCAGAATTTCACTTTCGCCATATCCCCTAGAAATCAACCGATTAGAAGGTACTCCACGCGACACTAGATAATCTAAAGCAGCACGAGCCCGATTTTCTGAAAGGCGGATGTTATACGCATCTGTTGCCCGAGCATCGGTGTGTGAGCGTAGCTCAATCTGCATCTGCGGATATTCTTTTAACACTGCCAACACCCGATCCAGCTCACGAGCGGCATCTGGGCGAATAAAGAACTTATTCAGATCGTAATAGATGTTCTTTAGCTGAAATACGTCACCTACACCATAAATACCCAGCGAATCGTTCACAACGCGCGTATTTTTCTTTGTTTTGGCATATTTCGTTTTTTTCGTAGCGTAACGATCTTTCTGTGCAGTAATGGTGTAAGGCGAATTCGGTTTCATATCGAATTCATAGCCACCGTCTGGACCTGTAGTTACGGTCTGCTCCGATTTATCTTTTTCGTTACGTAGCGTCACCTTTACGCCTGGCGCAGGTTGCTGGTTCACTTCGGTTTTTACCACACCTTTTACAAGAGTGTTTTCTGAGCGTTCCAGATAAATCGATACGTTCATCACCGGTTTCTGCGACTGAGTAAGCGTAGAGAAACGAACACTATTCAAAGCAAAACCTTCTTTTACAGCTTTAAACTCATATTCGGTATTTGAATCCACACACAAATCAGCCCGACCTTCCACATTCGTCAGACGTAATTCCTGATTTACGCCGTTACGTAGTATACGAACATCAGCATTCTCAAGGGCAGTACCGGTTTTGGCATCGTAGACGAAGATATTAAGCTGTTTACAGTTCCGGCGGAATGAATAAATATCATCGTCGCTTACCCCCTTCTTACGGTTACTGCTAAAATACCCCGTAGTGCGACCTTTATCGGTGATAATACCAAAGTCATCCTTTTCAGAATTGATTGGGGCTCCTACGTTCTGAACACCCTTATAAGCGACCCCGTCACGCAACTCGGCCACAAATACATCCAAACCGCCAAGTCCTTCATGGCCATCCGATGAGAAGTAAAGAAAATCACCTTCCGATACGTAGGGAAACATTTCATTACCCTCAGTATTGATTTCTTTACCCATATTTACCGGAGTTCCCCACTGGCCATTGTTGTATTCTACTACGTAGATATCCGTACCGCCAAAACCGCCGGGCATATCCGATACAAAGTAAAGTTTAGTATTGTCGGGCGAGAAAGCTGGGTGACCAACTGAGTATTCGCTACTGTTAAATGGAATGTCTTTAACATCAGTCCACTTACCGTTCTTATTCACGGCAGAGTACAATTTCAATTTTCTTACCCCCTCGGAGCTTTTTCCTGCTTTCCCTTTACTACCATTGTTACGGGTGAAGACAATAGTGTTCTGATCTTTTGTAAAGGTCATTGGGCCTTCATGGTATTTCGTGTTTAGAGTCCGGCTAAAAATCTCGGCTTTTGTCAGCTTCTGACCATCTGCTCCTAACTCTTCTGCTGGCACCTTGCCATCGCCACCACCGCCCAGCACTGCCGACCCTGGCGACCGACTCAACTCCATTCCCGGAACATGCAATTGGTTTGTATCGGGGTGGTAATACAAGTCCAGAAATGGGGTCTGGTTCCAGTTGAAAACCCGTTTAATAACGCCACCTTCATCGCGCGACGAAACGAAAACCAGTCCATTTTTATAATACATCGGACTGAAATCTGCCTGTCGTGAATTGATGGGCAAACTATATGTTTTATACGATGACGAATCCTGATAAAACCGGCTCATATCCATGTAAGAAACCGTATAACGGCGTCCACGAAGGTCCTGAGATTGTTTTTCGCCATACGTGCTATACATTTTCTGGGATTCCCGATACTTTCCGTTCTGAGCCAGTGCCTGTGCAAAATACATATAGACTTCGCTATCCAAGTCTGTATAATTTTTTGTCAGCTCACTATAAACTCGTTCGGCGTTACGTGTGTCCTGCAGCTTGCGATAACTGTAAGCAAGCTTAATCATAGCCTCCCGTGTTTCGGCAGGTTCTTTCTTTTTGTCAGCACGCAGAAAGTCCTCATAGGAACGCACCGCGTTGACATAGCTGAAATTATCAAACTGCTTATTGGCCGCTCGTAACTTCGCGCTTTGTGCCTGAACAGTCAGGCTCCAGAAGGCCAGTCCTGCAATGAGCAGAACCTGTACAATTCGGTTCATGATATTAAATGAGTTAGAGAAAAACTTGGGCTCGCTCAAATACTAACAAATTAAGTGCCAACTTTACAAAAGTACGTATTAACTCACTGTTCAGGCACATAAATTTTTACCCAACCTCAAAAAAACACAATTATGCCCAAGTTACCTAAAACTAATTTGAATGATGGACTTCGTTTGGCTGGCAATCCGAAAAGGATGAGCTATGCGCCGACCGATGACCCAAGCAATTTGATCGCCCGTGAGCAATACGTAAGTTTGTTCACGTTCTAAACGGCTCACTTTAAGGTCGTTCAATAAATCGCTAACCAGTTTAGTGCCCTTCATACCCAGTGGCCGGAAACGATCTCCCAGTTTCCATTTTCGAATAGTGATCGGTAAAGTAAGTTTATTGGCATCCAGACAGGCAATCGTGTTTTCAGGTGTTGGTTTAAAATCAACAGGTTTGGCCACTATGTCTACTAATAGTAGTTGACCGTTTGGCAACGTAACAGGTTCAGTTGGCCAATCGTCAAACATGATCTCAAAATCAGCGTCGACGGGCAGTGGTTCGAGCAACAGGCCATTACGTTCGTGGAAAATTCGGTACGTAGCTGACCGAAATACCTGACCAATTGGTTTCTCAAACGTAGCAATAAGTTGCAGAATCTGGTCGGCGGTAAAACCAAACGGTCGGAGCCACTCCCCCAATCGAAAAGCCAGTTCTGTTACGTTCATTAACTTATTCATCGGCAGCCAGATACGCTCCCGTTCTATGACAGCAATCTCTCGCCATGAGCGATCAAGCTCTTCCTGAAAAAGTATCTCTGCCCCCCGCAAGCGCTCTATGGTTCGCGGCCAGGTCTGCCAAAAGCCAGCATTCAAGCCTGTGAGCACAGGCACTACGTGGTGACGGATGCGATTGCGGGCATACTTATCTTCCCGATTGGAGCTATCTTCCCGATATGTTACGTTCTGCTCTTCAGCATACGTAGCAAGTTGGTCGCGCGTGGCAAACAGCATCGGGCGTATTAGATTGCCTTGTTTTGCTGCTATTCCGTGGAGGCCAGCCAGCCCTGTTCCACGTGTTAGATTGAGCAACACGGTTTCCAGTACATCGTTTTGATGATGTGCCGTTGCAATTCCTGCGTACCTATGTTCTATTAACAGTTCATTAAACCAGACGTAGCGCAGTTGGCGGGCTGCCATCTGGATGGACAAATTACGTTCAGATGCAATTGCAGCTGTATGGAACTGAGTCAGGTGAAACGGAACTCCGTATTCGTCAGCCTTGTTCCGAACAAACGACGCATCGGCGTCTGATTCAGCTCCTCTCAGGCCAAAGTTTACATGCGCAATGGCAAAAGGCAGATCGTTTCGATAAAAAAGATGAGCCATCACCATCGAATCCAGACCACCACTAACGGCCAGCAATACGCGATGATCGGGTTCAAGTAGTTTTTGGTCGTTAATAAATGCTAAAAAATCCGTTTCCAACATCCAGAATCGGCCCTAAGCCGTAGTTTTGTCTATATGATTCGTTTGTTCGCCCGTTTTTTCGTTGCCCTTCTGCTCAGCTTTTTGTTCGTGCTTCCTACTGCATTAGCTCAAGTTGGTACGCCTTCGTCGGGACGTCCGGCCACGACAGATAAGGTAGAATTGCTGCCGGGAGCCGATAGTCTGGTGGGAATCAACGTGCCGGGCCAGGTGGTTCGAAAAATCTATAATAACGTTCGGTTCCGTCAGAAAGGCATGTTGATGTATTGTAATCTGGCCATTCAGAACGTAACAACGAACGTAATAGAAGCATATGGGAATGTCCGTATGATTCAGGGTGATACCATCAGCGTGCGGGCCGATACGTTATTTTATTACGGCAATACCCGACAGGCAAACTCTCGTGGACACGTAGTGATGCGCGACCGTAAGATGACCCTCACTACGACTCAGCTCGATTACGATATGCTTTCGGGCATAGCCCATTATCCCAAACCCGGACGTATTGTTGATAAAGAAAACGTACTGACCAGCCGGGAAGGCTATTACGATACACGTACAAAATTATTTACGTTTCGTCAGAATGTTCGCTTAGTCAACCCCAAAGGTACGCTTACAGCCGATTCGTTGTTGTATAATTCGTTAACCCGTATTGCTACGTTCATGGGGCCGACACGTATCACTAACAAAGATGGCGTGTTGACGGCTGTAGCAGGTGATTACAATACGGTAACGGGTATTTCCAATTTTCAACGCCGGGCCACTGTCGAAACTCCTAAATATCAGCTCACTGGCGATTCGCTTTATTATGATAATGTGTCTGAATTAGGTATTGCGAAAGGTAACGTAGTGATGGTAGCCAAAGATAAGAAAGCGGTTATTACAGGTGAGCATGTGCGCTATAACGGTAAAGTTGGTATATCGCGGGTAACGGGTCGTCCCGTGGCCAAAAGTCTGGCTAGCGAAACCACGAATGATACGTTATATATGCGGGCTGATACGTTGTTTTCATTCGACAATAAACAAACAAATACACGACGCTTTTTGGGACAAAAAAACGTTTTTGTCTACAAATCAGATCTTCAAAGTAAGTGCGATTCACTTATTTACGACACCGCTGATTCAACGATTTATTTTTACAAAAAACCGATTGTCTGGAGTCAGAATAAGTATCAGATGGAAGCCGATACAATTCGGGCTTTGATGAAAAAAAATCGAATTCATACGATGTTTTTGAAAACTAAATCGTTTGTGATTTCGCTCGATACTCTGAAAAATTTCAATCAGATTAAAGGGCGTACGGTTACAGCCTATTTCGAAACAAAAATTATCTCTACAACGGCTTTGCCCGTCTCATCAACTGTTGCTCAGGCAAATAAGCCAAAATTAGGCAGCGCAATTAATTCACAAAATGGATCGGTTTTTGCAACGAAATCGGTAGAGAAAAGCGTAATGGAGAAAAGGGCTGCGGTGCCAGCATCAACAACCGCTCCGGCGCAGGAACAGACTTCTCTTGACCGGGTCATTGTTGAAGGCAACGGACAAAGCATTTATTACGCTGTCGACGATAAAAATAAAATGATTGGGTTAAACCACGTAGAATGCAGTCGGATGAATATCGATTTTAACGATAACAAGGTTGGTCAGATTCGTTTTTATGGTACGCCAGATTCGCAGTTAATTCCGCCGAAAGAAATAAATTCCGAGAATGAACAACTCGACGGATTCAGGTGGCGGGATGCTGAAAAGCCAACAAAAGGGCAGGTTTTATGGATTGAAACGCCCCCGGCCGAGCAACCGGGCATTAAAAAGCCAGTAAAAAATAAGTCAAAAATTAAACCATTGGCTCAAAAACTGGTTCAAAAGAGGACAAATTAGACCGTTTAACAATTTTTTAGATAATTGACCGTTGACTTTGTCTTTTTTGGTGAATAGGTTTGTGTTGAATACGTGTGCATTTACAGAGGACTTTCATGAAACAATTTATACTTATTGGTGTTTTGTCGGGCTTGCTTATGGCAACAATCCCGCTCCAGGCGCAGGTCGCCGTGCGGGACTCTGATGGCCGAAAAGGAAGCCGACTTGAGCTGGGCCGTACGGGAAATGCCCGTAAGGCAGGGGCAAACACCTTATCCAACAAACGCTTCTCGGTGGTTCCCAATCCGGCACTATCGAATTACGACCGGCCCATTACTGTTAACAAAAATAAGGCAATCAATGAGCATTATCGGTCTTTACTGATGCCAAGTGCCAGTGCTAAATCGTCTTCATCTGTTTCCGCAGAACTGACGGCTACAGCTCCAGCCAGTGAATTACGTTCGGCAGCACCTGCACAGGAAGGAAACAACCGGATGTATACCAGCGATAAGTTGTGGGTCTCAAACGTTTATCCGAATCCTGCCGATGACGTTGCCGAACTGGATTATCAGTTCAGCGGCTCAATTGGCGAAGCCAAACTAGTACTGCTCAATGTACTGGGTTCCCCAATGCCAGGCTACGAGCTCAACCTCGAACCGAACGACCGAAAAGTTAAAATTGTAACTCGTTCGCTGGATACTGGTTATTACCTGTATCAGCTTACGGTTGATGGCAAAAAAGTGGCGACTAAACGATTGCTTGTCCGCCATCAATAACTATTCGGCTTGTTAAAATTCTATAAACTGGCTTTGTTAGAATTCTTTTTCAGCACTATACCGGGCTGCATCGTCGTTACAACGGTGTAGCCTGTATTTTTTTTGTATCTTTGCAAACATATGCAACACCGTCATATTGGTAAGATTCTGCTAGGGGTCTGGGTCATTTTTTTGTTAGGCTCATGCAGTCCGTTCTCGAAATTGCAGAAAAGTGGGAGCGATGACGAAAAATACAAGGGCGCTCTTAATTATTATAAGAAAGAAGACTGGTATCGCGCTGGTCTGTTATTTGAGGAGTTAATTCCGGTACTGAAAGGTAGTACAGAATCAGAAACGGCCCAGTTTTACTATGCGTATACGCAGTTTCATCAGCAACAATACTTGCTGAGTGCTACGCTATTCAAGAAGTTTTACGAAACATTTGCCCGTTCGGAATACGTAGAGGAAGCGATGTATATGTACGCAAATTCGCTTTATAAGGATACGCCTGCATTTAACCTTGACCAGTCTAATACGTTGACAGCAACAGCGGCTTTACAAGACTTTCTGAATATTTATCCTGATAGCAAGTACAAAGCTGATGCCACCAAGCAAATTCTGGATTTACGCGGAAAGCTGGAGCGGAAAGCATACGAAAAAGCCATGCTGTATTATAAAACCAGCGGCTTTAACATTGCCTCTTACAAATCGGCAGTTATTTCTATCAACAACTTTCAGCGAGAATTTCCTGATTCTGAGTACAATGAGGAACTGGCTTTCAAGAAAGTAGACGCAGAATTTAGTCTGGCTCAGAATAGCCTGGAAACGAAACAAAAGGAACGTTATCAGGAGGCAATGAGTTATCATCAGGCGTTCGTAGATAAATATCCCAACAGTCGGTTTCTGAAACAGTCAGAAAAAATGTATGAAACCAGCCAGAAAGAGCTAGATCGGCTCGATAAGCTGGAGAAAGAACGCGAACAGGAAAAAGAGCGGCTTAAAAATCTAAATCGCCCAGCCAAAGTAACGGCAGCAAATTAAAATTAACGTCCAAAGGAATCAGTCGTATGCTTAGCGGCTGTCAGCCAAAGACTCTAGAATAGCAACTAAATTTATGGCAACTAATCAATCCATCATTACCCGCGATAACGATAAAATTGCGGCTCACACGGGCAATCTTTATGAATCAGTATCGATGATTTCGAAACGTGCCCGTCAGATTGCTACAAAGAACAAAGAAGAATTAAGCAATAAATTATCGGAATTCGTTTCGGCTGTCGATAATCTTGAAGAAGTTTTCGAAAACCGTGAGCAAATCGAGATTTCGAAATTCTACGAGCGTATGCCAAAGCCAACGTCAATTGCTACCGACGAATTTCTGGAAGGTAAAATTTACTGGCGTTACAACGACGAACAGCAATCATAGTATCATCAGGTATTCTTTTTTACAAGACCGCATGGTACGTTGCCGTGCGGTTTTTGACGTTTTAGCCACTGGATTATTCAGGTGTCTGCCTTCCAATTTCTGTTATAAATTGCGGTATTCCAACATGTTGGACTGACCGGCTTAATTCTTCATTATCTGAAACGCTTTCCTGTGAAAGGCAAACGAATTCTTCTAGGTGTTTCGGGCAGCATTTCGGCCTACAAATCGGCTCTACTTATTCGGCTTTTGGTAAAGGCTGGTGCAGAAGTTCAGGTAGTTATGACAGAATCGGCAAAGATGTTCATTACGTCCTTAACACTCGCAACACTGTCGAAACGCCCGGTTTTGTCTTCATTTGTAGATTCAGACAAGGCCGACAAAGGTCAATGGAATAACCACGTTGAGCTTGGGTTGTGGGCTGACGTCATGGTTATCGCCCCTGCTTCTGCACACACACTTGCCCGTTGCGCCACCGGTATCTGCGATGACCTTTTATCGGCAGTTTATCTATCAGCGCGTTGCCCGGTGTTTTTTGCTCCTGCTATGGATGTCGATATGTACCGGCATCCGACAACAACTGAAAATTTGCGTCGCTTACGCTCGTTTGGCAACCACATTATTGACGCTGAACATGGCGAATTGGCCAGTGGCTTGATTGGTGAAGGGCGGCTGGCCGAACCAGAGAATATTGTTCAGACTCTTGAAACTTACTGGAACAAAGAAGTAGTAGAAACTAGAAATAGCTCGGCTGTGCTAGCTGGAAAACGGGTGTTAATCACGGCTGGCCCTACGCAGGAAGCCATAGACCCCGTACGATACATCAGTAACCACTCCACCGGAAAAATGGGTTATGCTATCGCTAAATCATTTGCACAGGTGGGAGCAAACGTAACACTGGTTAGCGGACCAACTAGTTTACCCCTCCCCGATCCTGCTATTCAACGTATTGACGTACGGTCGGCGCAAGAAATGTACGAGGCAACAGCCGCTCATTTCATCAGTGCCGACGTAGTAGTTTTGAGTGCTGCCGTAGCCGATTATACACCTGCTCATCCAGCCGATAAAAAGATAAAAAAGAAGGAAGATTTTTTTTCGCTGGAGCTAACTAAAACAACCGATATTGCTGCTACGTTAGGAGCTCAGAAACAGTCGAATCAGTTGATGATGGGCTTTGCGCTCGAAACAGATAATGAACAGGCCAATGCGTTAAAGAAACTGCACACTAAGAATTTAGATTGGATTGTTTTAAATTCACTCCGCGATGCAGGTGCAGGCTTTGGGCACAATACCAACAAAATTACCGTTATAGATAAAGACGAACATACATGCGAATTTGCCCTTAAATCGAAAGAAGAAGTGGCACAGGATTTGGTCGAACTGGTAGCGAAAAAACTCTCTGTATGAAACGGTTAGTACTTATATTTTCTCTGATGGGCTACTTGTTTTCGGCTCGGGCTCAGGAACTCAACTGTCAGGTCACAATTAATTCTGATCAGCTATTCGCACAGCAGAAAACCGACTTTTCTTATGTGAACCAGTTGAAGGGAATCATAACCGAGTTTATGAACAACCGACGCTGGAGTAATGACCAATTCGCGGTGTCGGAACGTATCAACTGCTCACTCTCGATAAATCTGATCAAATCGCTGACACAGGGAGCTTTTGAAGCGACTGCCCAGATCACCGTAACTCGTCCAGTTTATGGTACGTCTTACGAAACCACTACGTTTAGCTACGTCGATCGGTCTTTTAATTTTGTTTACCTGCCTACTACACCAGTTTTTTTCAGGGATAACCAGTTTACCGACGATCTGACATCTTTGTTGGCTTACTACGCCAATATTATTCTGGCTGTCGATTATGATACGTTTAGCAAGCAAGGTGGTAATCCTTACATACAGCGTGCTTTCGCCATCACTAATCTTGCTCAACAGGGCTCGCCCAATGGAGCCTGGCAAACAGGGGGCGACCGCCGGAATCGCTATTGGTTGGTTGAAAACCTGCAAAATCAGCAGCTTTTGCCGTTTCGAGATGGTATGTATACGTATCACCGGATGGGGCTCGACGTTTTTGCCGCTAATCCAGTGCAGGTTCGTAAGCAGATGTTGACCCTACTTAGTACCATCCGTACCATTGGCCTGCAATTGCCTAACTCTGTATTAATCAATTCGTTCTTCGATGCTAAATCGCAGGAATTGTATAATATTTTTTACGAAGGCACTTCTACAGAGCGCAAACAGGCTTTTGATTTATTATCGTATCTAGACCCGTCTAAGACAGAAAATTACCGAAAATTAATCAGTGCAGGACAGTAACCAGTTTCAGAAACTAGTGTTCGGTGAGTTAATTGCACCTTACAACCTACCAAAGTCGAACCTGAAGCTGAAAACTGCTTAACGTATGCTATCCCATTTATTAATCAAGAATTACGCCCTGATCGATGAGCTTTCACTCAGTCCCAACCGTGGCCTAAACATCGTTACGGGCGAAACGGGGGCAGGTAAGTCGATCATGCTAGGGGCCATCGGTCTATTATTGGGCAACCGGGCCGATACCCGAGTGCTATATAACCCCGAAAAAAAATGTGTTATCGAAGGTACCTTTGGGGTAGCTGGCTACATAATTGAGCAGATTTTTGACGAAGAAGAGTTAGATTTCTCCGATGTCTGTATTGTTCGTAGAGAAATTAGCGTAAGCGGAAAATCGCGTGCGTTTGTCAACGATACGCCCGTAAATCTCGAAACGTTACGTCGTGTTACAAGCCAGATGATGGATATCCACTCCCAGCACGACCATGTCTTGCTCGGCTCTAATGAATATCAATTGGCTATCGTTGATACGTATGCTCAAAACGATGCGCTGCTACGTAGTTACCACAATGACTATCAAGCGTATCGTGCTAAAAAATCGCATTACGATCAGCTTCAATCCGAAGCCGCTGCGATGCGTAAGGAGTTTGATTACAATAATTTTCTGTACGAAGAACTAGTTAAGACACAGCTTCAGGCCGATGAACAGGAGTCGCTGGAACAAGAATTAACCATTCTCGAAAATGCCGAAGAAATAAAAGAACGGCTGCAACTAGCTTATGAATATCTGGACAATACCGAACAATCGGTCATTGACTTTTTGAAAGGTGCGGTTAGCAATCTGGCTTATATTTCTAAGTTATCGGATCAATATGAGCAATTGCAGCAGCGGGCGCAGAGCAGCCTAATTGAACTCCGTGATCTGGCCGATGAAATTAGCTCTGAACAGGATCAGGTTGAAGTGGATGATACCCGTGCTGAAACTATTCGTGAACGGTTAGATCTGATCTACCAGCTTTTGACCAAACATCAGCAGAAAGATGTTCATGGGCTGATTTCGCTACGTAACGAACTCGGGCAAAAAGTTAGTAAAGTACTTAACCTCGATGATGCACTGGCCGATGCTAAAGCAGAAGCAACAGCAGCTTATACACAGCTTCAGACAAGTGCTGAACAACTTTCGGCCTCCCGACTGGCAGTGCTACGTCCGATTGAAAGCGAAATTGGTATGTTATTAAATGACCTCGGCATGCCCAATGCTTCGTTGGAAATTGCAGCAGAAACTGGTAAACCACAAGCTACGGGCGTCGATACAATTTCGTTTTTGTTTAGCGCGAATAAAGGCGTAAAACCACAACAATTGAAAAATGTGGCCTCAGGCGGTGAGTTCTCCCGATTAATGATGGCGATTAAATACATCCTTGCCAGTAAGCGATCATTGCCAACTATTATTTTCGATGAAATTGATACGGGTGTATCGGGCGAGATTGCTATAAAAATGGGAAAGATGATGCGAGACATGGCTCACAGCCACCAGATTATTGCCATTACACATTTACATCAGATTGCTGGTCAGGGAGTTGAACATTATTTTGTTTATAAAGACAATTCCTCAGAGAAAACGGTCAGTCGAATTAAAAAACTGACGCTGGAGGAGCGTATTCAGGAAATCGCCCAGATGATTGGGGGCAAAAATCCATCGGCCAGCGCCCTGAAAAATGCCCGTGAAATGCTTAAACAACGGGCCGCATCAGTAGCAAAATAATTTTTTCGAATGATGGATTAATTGCCATACGATACCTTTGATTCATCATTCTCCATTACCTATACACTATGAGACAGAGTATTTTATCTTTTGCCGGTTTGCTTTCACTAGCTTTCGCAATTAGCTCCTGCGATTCGGGCGAAGCTGTTAAAGAATCTGAAAATGAGGTATTTGCGATTCATGATGAAGTTATGCCTAAAATTGACGACATCATGAAACTACGTAAAATGCTGAATAAGCACGTAGCAACAATTGATAGCCTGAAGGCATCAGGTTCAGCTACAACAACCCTACGTAGTGATGAAGAAAAAGCACAGGCTACTCGTTTGATTCAGAATTTAACCGTTGCCGATAGCCTGATGATGAACTGGATGGATCGGTATAATGGCGATACGTTAGCCAAATTATCTTCCGATGAAGCGTTACGTTATCTGGCCGATCAAAAAGAACAAATTACCGATGTTAAAGCAAAAGTTAAAACCAGTATTGAACAGGCTACCGAGTTTTTACAAAAGAAATAGCAGCACGTTATTTGCGCTTATTACGGGATTTCTTTTGAGTTGCGGTTCCTCAACGGATAAACTCCCAATTTTAGGGCAGCGTGAAGCTGTCACAAAAACTGTTGATGGTAAAGAGGTTACCGATTCGGTTTATCATACTATTCCAGACTTCAAATTTATTAGTCAGTATGGTGATACGGTATCGGCGAATACACTAGCCAATAAAATCTACGTAGCTGATTTTTTCTTCACAAACTGCCCTACGATCTGCCCCAAAATGAAAGTACAGCTAAAACGGGTGTACGAGAAATTTAAGGGTAATCAGAACGTGATGCTACTCTCTCATACAATTGATCCTGCTCATGATTCGGTATCCGTTTTGAAGCAATTTGCGCAGGATCTGGGGGTTACGGATCATCAATGGTTATTCGTAACCGGCGACCGGGAGAAAATTTATGATATAGGTCAGACCAGTTATATGGTTACCGCCCAAGAAGATGCTTCAGCACCGGGTGGCGCTGTTCACAGCGGGGCTTTCATCCTAGTCGATAAAGACCGGCACATCCGGGGTATTTACGACGGTACTACTGAAGCAGGTGTCGATAAATTAATGAATGACATGAATCGGCTTCTGGCTGAATACAATCCATGATTAGTCAATACGTCCGTTTTCTGGCGATTCTGTTTGTCTCTATTAGCGGGTTTTCCTGCCAGAGTGAAGAGGAAATAAAGCGTCAACGGTATATAACTGAGGGCATTCTGGTCTATAAAAATAATTGTGCGAACTGTCATCAACCAAAAGGTGAAGGGCTAGCATCATTATATCCCCCATTAGCCAATTCTGACTATCTGGCCGATAAAAACAGCGTTATTTGTCTCATTCGATATGGGCAGAAAGGCCCTATTGTCGTAAATGGGAAAACATATAATCACCCCATGCCACCATTGCCGCAGCTCAGCGATCTTGAAGTGGCCGAGCTAGTTACGTACATTTATAACGAGTGGGGAAACGAGAAGAAGCTGATTAGCGTAAAGGACGTAACGCCAGTGCTGGAACAATGTAAGAAAGGTCGATAGTCAAGCAATATCGACCATTTTGTCATATTCCTCCACCGCCTTCCATATTGAAGATACCGGTTGGCTTACGAATGGAGTACTGTGAAAAGTCCTGATTTGCATCTAGACCAAGCCCGTATAGTTTTTCGCCGGTTTGCTGACTAAGAACCGTCACTTTCTTATCTGTATAAACTTTTTTTGTGACTGGATTCCAGGTGAGTTCGGGAGTAAGTAGTTTCTCCTGCTTTTGCTTGTTGATTACCACTACGTTGCCCATCACGGTGTATAAGTCTTTGGCCCGGTCGTAGCGGCCAGAATCTGAACGTAGCGTCGTTACTTCTTCGCCAGTTGGTCCGAAAAATACAATATTGACAGACTTGGGATAACGACGGTTGTCGTTCTCGTACCGGTACTGTTTGGGAGTGGTTAGTTTAACTTTCAATATAGCAGCTTCGCTATAGAGAAGCTTTACGTCGTTAATTTCTTCAATCGGCCCAGTGTAACGGGCTACATTCTTAGCCTGCTTTGGCTCTTCGCAGGAAGTTAGTATGAAGAAACATTGAATAATGAACAATGTAAAATGCGTAAAGCCACGAAACAACACAGTTAGCCTCCCACTCTCTTTCATTTTAGGTTGTTCATTATTCATTATTCACTAACTTCTAATCAACTACTTGTTTACGGAACCACCAGTCGTTGAGCGAGAACCCAAGTGCAAACCGCACGTACTGTTCCCTGATTTGTGTTCCAGACAATACGCCACGCTGACCACCTACAACAGAAAGTGTTACGTGATTCACTAAATAAGCACCCAGCGGCAACGACAAGCCGACGCTTCCGTTAATATCATTGATTTGCTCTCCTCTTACCTGATACGGCAATCGATTATACTGAAAACCAGCACGGTACGTAATCAGATCGCGGTAACGCATCGAACTGGCTTTAGGCGTATATTCAATACCAGCAGCAATATTCATACCGTCGACGAGGTTTCCCGGACGGTTATCAGGCGTGCGGTAAAGGCTCCATTGCTGAAAACCTACATCAACTCCAAATACAAGCGTATTGTTTCGCTCCAGACTAATACCAAACCGAGCTTGTTGAGGCAACGTTAGCTGACCGTTCGAATTCAGGCGAATCGTATCTGGTGCAGCTAAAGCCTGATAATTAAGCGATGTTTGCTGATTAATCTCTGTTTGGCGGGCATTTATTCGTACCTGTGGATCATACGTAGCACCTACATTCAACGTCCAGGCTTCGCTCAGTTTTGGTCGCCATGCAGCCCCCAGTCTCCAGACAACATCGCTATACGTAGTGCGGCTCAATCGGTTTACCCGCATGTCTTCTGCGCCAATATAGGCCCGCGAGTCAGATGAGTGGGTAATATTTCCAAACAGGAATGAAGCATCTACACCAGCGTAAATATTTTTCGTTATCCGAACTCCATTCGAAAAGGTGGCTTTATTCAATCCTCCTTCACCTTTATAATTGTATTCAGCTGTGAAGTTCGTACCGGGAACAGGCTCGGTTTGCTTTGTCGCATAATTAACAAAGGTATACGGACGCAAACTCAATGACATGTTCCATCGGGAGTTTGCCGGGAAAGCAAGCGCCAGATAGCCCAAATTAGCTCCTGAGTTTCGCTGACTTTGCCGCGTGTTTCCAACATTCTGGCTAAGCCCTTTCGACTGGCCAACCAAACCTACCTCAAAAACGGTAAATCGCGAACGTCGAGCCAACAGTGCCGGGTTTTGTAGATTCAGGTAGAACGGACTGGCAAAGCTCACACCAATACCTCCCATACCCATATTCGTTACGTTTCCCTCACTATACATATCCCCGATACCTAGAGCCGAGTAAGGAGAATTGCCCAGGCTCTGTGCCCATGCCATCGGTGATGCTGCGGCAATGGCCAGCAAACTAACTAAGATTCTCCGGCGTACCTGCCTGTAAATTATCAACATTATGACGTAAAATTCGATTCAACCCCATTAGCACTAATTCGGGAACTACAAATATCGGGGGTTTCAAACGACTTTCAAAAAGCGAAGCGTCTCCCCCACACACTAAAACAACTACGTTTGGCCACTTCTTACGGTAATCTTCGATGATCCCATTCATCTCAAACAGCAGGCCATTCAATACGCCACTCAGCATAGCCTGCCGTGTGTTCTTAGCCTCTAGCACAGGCCAATTAACGACTACGTCTTCATCACCCACATTAATCATCGGCAACCGCGCCGTTTGCTCATGCATAGCTCGAAAACGCATCCGCAATCCCGGCGAAATTAAGCCCCCCTGAAACGTAGCATCACGATCTACAAAATCGGCAGTTAGACAGGTTCCCAGATCAAGCACCAAACAAGACTCGCCCGGAAACAATGTGATTGCTCCCGCAGCGGCTGCTACTCGGTCGGCACCTAACGTATCTGGTGTGTCATACGACTTCCGTATGGGCAAAACCGTTTGCGAATCCAGAATCCAAATTCGCTCCCGTATATCCGGTAATAGGCTGCGCAACTCTTCGCCCGGCCGACTCGTTGATGAAACAATTACCTGATCTATACTACGTTTTGGTAAATCCAGCAGGAGTTCGTTTGTCGACGAGTATCGTCTGGTTTCGATCAAATCCGATCCATCAAACCAACCTGTTTTCAGACTTGAGTTTCCCCAATCAATAACCAGTTTAAGTGGTTTGCCTATGTCAGGCGATTTTTCTTCCATAAATCACTGAAAAACCAACGTTTGTTTTAGCCACAAAATTTGTAAATATGTGGCGATTTAAGTTTTTTTAACGGCAGAAACGACTTTGCACTGTGGATTTGTAATGAATCAAACCTGTGGCCTGATACACGGTACGTAATTAGGTCCTGATTTCTCCAGAATAACTACAGATTTTAACAATACCATTGATTATAAAGAGAATTATTAATTTTAAGCTGGTTAAGGAAACATTTACCTCATAATAACGTTATCTTGACAATACAGGAACAAACTATTACATTTGTTTCCATCAAGCTAGCACGGCAGGTAATGCTCTTCTGAAAAGCCGTAATCCTCATTTAGTTGGAATACTTTCGGCAGACCAGCGCAACACTGAATCGCCTTTTTCTAAAAGTAAGTTGATCACCGTCCTGTCTGGCCTCACCAGTACATTAGGTTCGGAATCGATAAATCACCCCAGTTCTTAATTTTGGTTCTATTTTCATCACGTAATTACCTGAATCTGTGAAGGTTGATCTGATTAATCAATCAGTAACCCTACTCGTTGAGCCCACACATGGCTCTGAGAGCTACCACCCGATCAAAACCATCTTTTTCAACATTTTCCAATTTCCATCCTTACCGCTCCAACGGTCCTTTCAAGGTTTATCGCTAACCTGACCTCTATGTACAACAAGGAAGAATTAAGTATGAAACTCCTCTCGGAGCTTCAACCAATTGCCGCCGAATTCGGCATTCGCGACACAGCTAAGTACACGAAAGAAAAACTTATTTTAAAAATATTGGGCGAGCAAGCCGTTCGACCGGGGCCAGAGGAAACGGCCCCTGTTGTCGAAGCTCCCCGTAAAGGACGCCGTACGAAGACGACTGAAGCTGTTGTTGACACACCTGTCGAGACGCCAGTTGAGACGGCATCTATTCCTGTCGAAATCCCCAAGACACGTGTACGTGCCCGCCGGGAAAGTGCGCCAAAAACAACAGAAACTGTTGAGGTATCGGATGCTAGTCCGGTAGATACAGTAATACAAACATCGGAATCTGAGATTGTTGCCACGTCGGAACAGGCACCTACTGAACCAGAAACAACCACTCCTCCGATTGAAAACCAGATGCGGAATCAGGAGCGTTCTCCCCGCAATCGTGTAGAAGATATACGCTCTAAAAATCCGAATCAGCCACAACGTAACCGGCCGGAAAATGGACGGGACTTGAACCAATCGAATACAGGCGATTCGAACACGGGATCGACTGACCGCAATTTCCGTAATAACGGACCACGTAACGACCGGAACCCAAGATCTGATTTTAACCAATCCCGTTCACCACGCCCGGAAGGAAACGGTGGTAATGGCTCTGGCCAACGTGATGCTGGTCGTCAGCGTTTTGAATCAAATCGGGATAATGGCCCTCGTGATAATAACCAACGGCGTGACCAACGACCACGTAATCAACGGGTTGTTTCGGATGATTCGGCATTAAATCTGAGCGGTCATACTGAAGACGATTTTCTGACACCAACAGTTATCACAGAAGATACTGCTCCGGCAATGGAACAAACGGGTGATTCAATCGGTGTAGATTCGCCAGTCGTTGAAACATCAGAAAATCCCGAAAACGCACCAAATCAACCCGCTCAGCCAGAGCCTGTTCAAGCTGGGAATCCACAATTGCCAAATCCTCCGCGTGAGGCTCAGGAATACCAGAATCGTATTCGCCGTCAGTACAATCAGCATATTAGAGAGTTCGATGGCATTATTGATAATGAGGGTGTTCTGGAGATTATGCAGGACGGTGGCTACGGTTTCCTTCGTTCGGCTGACTATAACTATCTAGCTAGCCCAGATGATATTTACGTATCGCCCTCGCAGATTAAATTATTTGGTCTGAAAACTGGAGATACGGTACGTGGTGCCATTCGCCCTCCGAAGGAAGGTGAGAAATATTTCGCTCTGCTACGTGTTTCGACGGTAAATGGTAAAACAACGGAAGAAATCCGCGACCGGATTCCGTTTGAATACCTGACTCCGCTTTTCCCCGATGAACACCTGCGGTTGAGCAACCGTCCAGAGAATTATTCTTCGCGTGTGTTAGACCTGTTTGCCCCCATCGGTAAAGGTCAGCGGGGTATGATTGTGGCACAGCCTAAGACTGGTAAAACTGTGCTTCTCAAAGAAATAGCGAACGCAATTACACATAACCACCCCGAAGTTTACCTGATCGTGCTGCTTATTGACGAGCGCCCGGAAGAGGTTACGGACATGGCACGTAGCGTAAATGCTGAAGTAATTTCTTCTACGTTCGATGAGCAAGCCGACCGGCACGTAAAAGTATCGAGTATGGTGCTGGAGAAAGCTAAACGGATGGTTGAATGTGGGCACGACGTAGTGATTCTGCTCGATTCCATTACACGTCTGGCACGTGCTTATAACACGGTTGTTCCTTCGTCGGGTAAAATCCTGTCGGGTGGTGTGGATGCAAATGCGTTACACCGTCCAAAACGGTTCTTCGGAGCGGCTCGTAACGTAGAAAATGGCGGTTCGCTGACAATCATCGCCACGGCCCTCATCGATACAGGCTCGAAGATGGACGAAGTAATTTTCGAAGAGTTTAAGGGTACCGGTAACATGGAACTCCAGCTCGACCGGAAGCTCGCCAACAAACGTATCTATCCAGCCGTCGACGTCCTATCGTCAGGAACACGTCGGGAAGATCTGTTACTTGACAAGGAAACATTACAACGTGTCTGGATTCTTCGCAAGCACATGGCCGACATGAATCCAATGGAAACGATGGACTTCCTTCTCGACCGTATGAAAGGCACTCGTACCAACGAAGAATTCCTGATTTCGATGAATCGGTAGTCGAAACTATACCGTTAAAAAAGAAGCCCAGTGACAGACGTCGCTGGGCTTCTTTTTTAACCAAGAATTAACAGTTTCAGGGGTATGAATGATTTGTTTTGCTGGAGCCAACTAGCTGATACGTAGCACGTCATCAGAGTTTTGCATCTTATCATCACGAACCAGAACTATCACTATTTTTCATGAAAAAATTTCTGGCAGTTATTCTTCTGCTTCCACTCCCCTGCCTCGCTCAGGACATCAAAGCGTATCAGAATTATGATTTCGTTGCCGGCGATAAAATCATTTTTGCCGACGATCTGTCCGATTCACAACTAGGCGAATTCGATCCGCACTGGAAACTTATTGATGGGCAGGCAGTGGTCAACAAAGCGGGTGATGAGAAAGCCTTTTTCATTACAAAATATTACACAGTACTTGCCCCACGAGTTAAAACGCCAAACTACTTGCCTAAAAACTTTACAGTTGAGTTCGATAGCTATCTGGATGTAGCTTATGATAGCAACGAAGGCGTCTATATCAAGTTTATGAATGGTACTGAGTCGGTCGTACACATTAAGTCAAATCGCGATTATTCAACGTTTGAAGGCCCCGATACAAGACTAAATGGGGAATATCCTAAAGCAATTGCAGCCGAGAATTACCTCAGTAAATGGCACCACTACGCTATTGTAGTTAAAGACAATCAAGTAAAAATTTACTGCGATCAGTACCGGGTGCTGGTGGTTCCAGAAGTGATTTTTAAGGCTACCTCACTGGTTATTGGGGGCGATGCCAGCGATGGGAAGAATATGATGTTTCGCAATTTTAAACTAGCGTCTGGTGGCGATATTAACCTGATTGGCAAGGCGTTTACCGACGGAAAATACATTTCTCACGGTATTCTTTTTGATGTAAATAAAGCTACGTTGAAGCCCGAATCAATGGGCGAAATCAATGCCATTGTAAAAGCATTATCCGCTAATCCAGCTCTGAAAGTTGAGATAAGTGGCCACACCGATTCGGATGGAGACGATGCCAGCAATTTAAAATTATCGGATGCCAGAGCCGCAACCGTAAAAGCTCAACTCATATCGATGGGCATTGATGGCACTCGATTAACAGCAAAAGGCTACGGCGAAATCAAACCCATTGCTGAAAACACTACGTTCGAAGGAAGAGCGCAGAATCGACGGGTTGAATTTGTGAAGCAGTAACAAACAGTCTCGCAAATGTCGTTTTAATCATTTCTACAAAAACTGTAACTTGCATAAAAGTTAGAAAAAGTATGAGAGATTTGATTCAATACGCCATTCCAGGCTTTGTAATTCTGTTGGTTGCCGAGGTTATTGTTACGGCAAAGCAACAGAAAGATTATTACGAAGCCAAAGACACGGCCAGTAGTCTGTCGATGGGAATTGGCAACGTAATTATCGGTATTGTTGGAAAGGCTATTGTTTTTGGTGCATATTCGCTGGTATATCAATTCCGGTTTTTCACGGTTGATATGACGCAATGGTGGGCCTGGCTAATCCTGTTTTTTGCCGACGATTTCAGCTATTACTGGTTTCATCGGATTAGCCA
The DNA here is from genome assembly GCF_054776875.1 of Spirosoma daeguense. Lineage (NCBI taxonomy): Bacteria > Pseudomonadati > Bacteroidota > Cytophagia > Cytophagales > Cytophagaceae > Spirosoma > Spirosoma daeguense. The sequence goes on along the minus strand of NZ_BAAHBF010000002.1, from coordinate 470,864 downwards.
TAGTAGTCGGTACTTCTGGGCCTCGCACGTAGTGCATCACTCATCCATGAAATACAATCTAGGCACGGCGCTACGTCAGACCTGGACGGGGAATATTTCGGGCGCGTTTATTTTCTGGATCTGGCTGCCGTTGTTGGGTTTTTCGCCAGTGGTTATCATGACTATGCAATCGATAAGTCTGCTGTATCAATTCTGGATTCATACCGAACATATTCATAAATTTCCGGCACCTATAGAGTTTATTTTAAATACACCATCGCACCATCGGGTGCATCATGGGTCCGATCTGGATTATCTGGACAAAAACCACGGCGGCATTCTGATTATCTGGGACCGGATGTTTGGTACGTTCGAGCTTGAGCAAAAACGACCTACGTATGGATTGACTACGAATATCAATACCTTCAATCCGGTACGTATCGCTTTTCATGAATGGGCGGCTATTGGCCAGGATATTCGTCGGGCTGGGTCGTTTCGTGCCGCAATTGGTTATATCTTTGGCCCACCAGGCTGGAGTCATGATGGTTCACGAAAAACAACAAAGCAACTGCGCGCTGAGCAAAATCCCGTTATCGAGGACGTATTGTAATCGCCAAAACTATTCTAACCATACGTACCATTTTCTAGTTAGTAAGGCACTATGGTTGCCGCTTTTTTAATAGCTAGTACGTTGTTGGTTTCCAACGGTGATACGTTGACCAAAGCCGATTCTATACGACTGAAACGGCCAAAGATTACTCCGGCTTTTAATCTCGACTTTCGTGATTCCTTCCTTGAGCAACAGCATGTTAACGTTTGGGGAGTAAACGCCGGGATCGAATTTGGGCATAAACGTCATCAGATTACGCTTGGCTATTACTGGATTAGTTATGCTACGTATCTGCGATTGATTGACTGGCGACGAGCGGCTTCACGACGTATCAATCTCGATTACTATACTCGCACCGATATGTGGTTTATGAGCCTGTTATACTGGTTCAACATCACCAACAATCAACGCTGGAAAGTAAGTATTCCGGTTGAAGTTGGTGGCGGGGTTGCTTACGCCATTCCCCTTAACTTACGGCAGGATATGCAAGTTGACCGTACTCGGCAGGATTTTTTTGTTCCCTTACAGATTGGCGCATACGGGCAATGGCGGGCAACACGCTGGTTTGGACTGAGTGCGCAAATAGGCTACCGTCTGTCGGTTTTTCAGACGGCAATCAATCAGAATTTCAACGGGAGTTATTATAGTATTGGCGTCAACATTTATCCAACTCTGGCAACGGATCTTTGGCGTTGGGTAAAAAAAGGAGATCGTATTTCACCAATTCGCGCTCCTCAATCCCACAAATAAAAAATGTTCGTCTGCAATCACATTACAGACGAACATTTGCATCGCTAATCTCAGTGCTTAAAAATCGTCAACCGAATACGTAGCAGATACTACACGGTTCCAATCGGGATGGCGCTTCAGATAAGCAGCTATAAACGGACAGAGAGGAACAATTTTTAGTTCGTGTGCTTCTACGTAGCGTAATACGCCTTCCACCAGTTTCGAGCCAATGCCACGTCCTTCTAAACTAGGGTCAACTTCAGTATGCGTCAGTGCCAGTGTTTCATCATCTACTTTTTGGTAGGCGACAATTGATAATTTACCCTCGGTTTCCAGTTCGAACCGGTGGCGGCTTGTGTTATTTTGAATATTTGCTGAATCCATTCGATTAGAAGCGTTTTTATTTCAACTACGGATATAACTGTTGAAAGGTTCATCATTAAACTTTCCGCTCAGAAGCATTCAGAAACATCTTAAATTTTACTGGAAGCTAAGGCATAAAAATATTCTGTCGGTTAAAAACCTTCTGTCGATAGTCTATCAATTTCGCTTTAATGAAACGAATTATCTAGGTTTCGGTAGTCGGTCGTTCAGTGCAAGCGTTGTAATTTGCGTGTGGCATTTTATTTCAATTGTTATGAACCGCCTTGATCGCCTGACTGCAATTCTTATCCATCTTCAGACTAAACGGGTTGTTCGTGCCCAGGAACTAGCGAATCGCTTCAAAATCAGCCTACGTACCGTTTATCGCGACGTTCGGTCGCTCGAAGAAGCGGGTGTACCGATCGGTGCCGAAGCAGGTATGGGCTATTTTTTGACCGATTACCACCTACCCCCGGTCATGTTTACGAGCGCCGAAGCCAGTGCTCTTTTATTAGGAGGCAAACTTATTGAACATTGGGCCGACGAATCAATACGTACTGAATTTGAATCGGCCTTGTTTAAGATTAAATCTGTGCTCAAAAAAGCCGATCAGGAACACCTCGACGATCTCGATTCGCACATAAACGTAGCAAAACCGCGTATTCGGCAGCCTTATTCCGATGAATTATTAATTCCGATTCAGCACGCCATTGCCAAAAATCATGTGCTTGCACTTCAATATCATTCACAGTATAAAGACGCCGAAACCGAACGGGAAGTTGAACCAGTTGGGTTGTATCATTACCATATGGGCTGGCATTTAATTGCATTTTGCCGCGTTCGTCAGGATTACCGCGATTTTCGGGTTGACAGAATTCGGCAACTTACCGACACGGGTCAACGCTTTGCACGACGGGAACGGCTGTCATTACAGGAATACCTCGACCGAGTGGGCGTTGATATGCCGATGCATAAAGTGGTAATTATTCTGCCCAAATCCGTAACGCGCTACATGCTCATTGAAAAATATTCGTACGGTTATCAGCGCGAGGAAGATCTGGGCGATACAGTACGTATCTATTTTCAGACTCCTTATCTGGAAGGTTTGGCAAAGTGGTTACTGATGTTTGGGCGTGCGGTAACAATTGAGCAGCCCGATACGCTACGTAGCACCATGCAAAAACTAGCCAACGAAATTCAGGAACATTACAACAATTCTGTACTTGTTGCCAACACCGTACTGACATAGGGTTGTCACTACGCTTCCCGAACTTTGGCTCAGCTAACGAATAATATTATGCGCAACGACTTAATCGTCTCCCAATCGATAAACATCGACGCCAGCACTGAAAAAGTCTGGAACGTACTGACTACGCCCACTCTCATCGCCGAATACCTGTATGGTACCCAAACGCTGACCGACTGGAAACCAGGCAGTGACATTATTTTTCAGGGTGAATACGGCGATCATCAGTACCGCGATAAGGGTGTTATTCTTGAAAACACACCCTATAAGCTTTTGAGTTATAGTTACTGGAGCGGTTTTTCAGGGGCGGAAGACAAGCCCGAAAATTATTCAACCATTACGTATTCGCTAAAACAAACTGGTGATAATCAGACTGTGTTCACCTGGACACAACAGGGTTTTACGACCGAAGATGGCTATAACCATTCTCAAAGTGGCATGACCGCCCTTTTATCGCAAATTAAGGAAATCGCCGAACGATAATCTGTCAATTACTACGTAGCATTTACCAGAAAAGAACGTAGCGTTATTAAAATTCTCTTATACCCAAAACACACATCTTATGAAACTCAACGCAGGCATTATTACCGACAAACTTCAGGAAACCAAGCAGTTCTATACAGAAGTTCTCAACTTTGGTATTACGTTCGAAAATGAATTCTATCTGCTTTTACATACACCCAATCAGCAGGCCGAGCTAAGTTTCCTGCTTCCTGATCATCCCAGTCAGCAACCACTCTTTCAACCAGCTTTTGGTGGAAAAGGCGTTTACCTGACCATCGAATTTCCGAATATCGACGACGAATACGCTCGTATTAAAAAACTCGGCGTCCCAATCGCCATCGAACTACGCGACGAACCTTGGGGCGACCGCCACTTCGCCATCACCGACCCAAATGGAATTGGTATTGACATGGTGACGTATGCTCCTTCCAATGAGTGAAAGAGCGAAAGAATGAAAGAATGAAAGAGCGGCTGACGCGAAAACAACGCTCTTTCATTCTTTCGCTCTTTCACTCATTTAAACGCTGGAATGCCCGTAATCTCGGCACCGAGAATCAGGAGTTGAATATCGTGAGTACCTTCGTAAGTGCTCACCGATTCGAGGTTCATCAGGTGGCGCATAATGGGGTATTCGCCCGAAATGCCCATTGCACCCAGAATCTGACGCGCTTCCCTGGCAGTGCGTAGTGCAATCTCTACGTTGTTCCGCTTTGCCATGGAAATCTGTGCCGATGTCGCTTTATCTTCGTTTTTTAACGTGCCGAGTCGCCAGCAAAGCAGTTGTGCCTGTGTAATATCGGTCAGCATTTCGGCCAGTTTTTTCTGAATCAGCTGAAAACTGGCGATGGGTTTGTTGAACTGAATACGTTCGAGAGCGTAGCGTCGTGCCACTTCGTAACACTCCATTGCTGCGCCCAATGCGCCCCAGCAAATGCCATAACGGGCCTGTTCGAGGCATTTTAATGCGCTTTTTAATCCAAACGCATTTGGCAGTAAGTTGGTCTTGGGAACCTGCACATCCCGAAAAACCAGTTCGCCCGTATTACTGGCACGTAACGACCATTTGTTTTTGATTTCGTTAGTTGTGAAACCTTCCATTCCTCGTTCCACAATCAACCCCCGCACTTTACCCTGGTCGTTACGTGCCCAGACAATAGCAATGTCGGCGATGTTGCCGTTGGTAATCCAGAGTTTTGAGCCGTTTAACAGGTAATAATCGCTACGTTCGATAAAGTTAGCTTCCATACTACCGGGGTCGGAGCCGTGGTTTGGTTCGGTTAGGCCGAAGCATCCGAGTAGTTCGCCCTGCGCCAGTTGGGGAAGGTATTTTTTTTTCTGTTCTTCTGAGCCAAACGTAAAAATCGGGTACATTACCAGCGAATTTTGCACCGATACACACGAACGCATACCTGAGTCGCCCCGCTCGATTTCCTGTGTCATTAGCCCATACGAAATCTGATCGAGTCCACCTCCTCCGTACTCGGTAGGTAACGTAGAGCCGAATACGCCAATTTTACCAAACTTTTTTACCAGATGTTCAGGAAATTCAGCACGCTGTGCATATTCTTCGGCAATGGGCGTAATCTCACGTTTCACAAAGTCGCGCACAGCCGACCGAACCAGCTTATGTTCAGCCGTCAACAAATCGTCCAGACAATAGAAATCAGGCGATTCAAACGAATCAACCTTATTTCGGGGTGAGGTTAGGGATGGTGTTTGCATAGTACAATGAACTGAAAATGGGTCAGCTTGTTGGTTCGAACGAAAAAAATCACCCGTATGACGCTATTTTCTAGACTGCGTCATACGGGTGATTAATATTATGCAAAATAAGCTTTCTGTACGCAGTTTTAGTAAAACACTGACATATTATTAAAGATCTATTAACGTATATAGGTAGTTTTTTCAGATCAAAGCAAGCGATATTTGCGAGCAAAATAAGTTGCTTTTACCTCCTTATTAGCACTTGGTTTATTGATCTAAAGCGTTCGTCTGCACTGATTTTGAGCTAAGTAATTCTTCCGTTTCTTATTTCCTCTACTTACAAAAATTATAGTACAATTTCCCTAGAAAATATACCGATAGTAAGTTGTATTTTTACCCCTTAGAATAGTTTCTGTTTTTCATTAAACCAACCTCTTATGCAGTTTTTTTACCATTTTTCACCCCCACTCATCAGGATGTGGGCGATGGTGTTTGGCCTTTTTCTGGTTTTACCATCTTTAGCAGGCAGCGCGCCTTCGCCAGCAACAACCATCAACTCGCTACGTAGTGAAAAACCTACAGAACAGACTGTTAGCGGGCGAATTACCGATGCATCTACCAACGAAGCGCTTGCCGGTTGTAATGTTGTAGTGAAAGGTACGCAACGCGGCACGACTGCCGATGCCAATGGCAATTACAAAATCGTGGTTCCAGAAGGCAACATAACACTGGTATTCGGTTTCATCGGTTTTGTATCGCAGGAAATTGCGGTTAATGGACGTACTACCATCAACGTAGCATTGAGTGCTTCGGCTTCGGAGTTAGCGCAGGTCGTTGTAATCGGCTACGGAAGCGCGTCGAAAAAAGACATGACAGGTGCTGTAAAATCAATCAAAAGCGCCGATTTTAACCGGGGAATTATCAATTCGCCGGAGCAACTTTTGCAGGGTAAAGTGGCAGGTGTAAACGTTACGTCGGCCAGCGGTGAGCCGGGTGGTACGCAGAACATTACGATACGTGGTCCGGGTGGCGTTCGAACGGGCAGTACGCCCCTTTTTGTACTCGACGGAATTGCCCTCGACAATTCGAGTACAGGCGGTGCTACGAACCCGCTTAACTTCCTGAACCCTCAGGATATTGAATCCATCGACGTATTGAAAGATGCCTCGGCTACGGCCATTTACGGTTCGCGGGGCGCCAATGGTGTGGTTTTGATTAGCACCAAAAAAGGCAAAGCCGGTTTCTCTACGTTCAACATTTCATCGAGTCTGGGGATTTCGAATCTGGCTCGTCCGTTAGCTGTTTTTTCGGCAGATGAGTATCGTCGTCAGGTACCAGCCGTTGGCGGGGTATTAGAAGATTTCAAAGCATCGACCGATTGGCAGAAGGAAATCATGCGGACAGCCTACACCTGGAACCATAATCTGTCGTTTAGCGGTGGTGCAGACAAGCTGACATATTACGGATCGTTTGGCGTTCAAAATCAGGAAGGTATTCTGAAAGGAAGTGATTTAAAACGGTATACGGGACGTATCAACGTATCGCAGAAGTTTCTGGAAGATCGGCTGAATGTTGACGTCAACATGACGGCTTCCTACACGTTGAACAATCGTCCGCCTACCGACAGCCCAACCAATAGTGCCGTAACCATTTTAGGGAGCGCGATCTCAGCTAACCCAACCATGCCCGCTTACGACGACAAGGGAGATCCATATCGCTACCAGAGTGGAACAAACCCACTTATTACGTTAGCCCTGAATCAGGATATTACGACGATAAACCGGGTTGTAGGGAATATCTCGCCGTCGTTTAAGATTACAAAAGATCTGGTGTATAAACTCAATCTTGGCGTAGACATCTCAAGCTCCGTTCGGGATTGGCAATCGTTACCAAGTGCCGTTCCTCAACAGGACGGACGTCTTGAAACGTATTACCGCACCAATCGCAATACGTTGATTGAGAACTATTTCACCTATACGCTCGCAAAACAGGATCACAATCTGACGGCATTGCTGGGCCATTCCTACCAGAAAATTTTCGTGCAGGAACGTACCAACAGCATCAATAAATTCCCGATTTCTCCAATCCAGCCTATTTACAACCCAGGACTTGGGCAGGACCTGACGTTGGCGAATAACAAACCAACTGGTTTCGCTACTGAAAATGAGCTGCAATCGTTCTTCTCGCGGGTTAACTACCAGTTCAAAGACAAGTATCTGGCAACGGCTACGGTACGAGCCGATGGCTCATCTAAATTTGGTGCCAACAATAAATACGGTGTTTTCCCATCGTTCTCATTGGGATGGCGGTTGAGCGAAGAAGCCTTTCTGAAATCAAGTCCGTTTTCCGATTTAAAACTTCGTGCGGGTTGGGGACTAACGGGTAATCAGGAAATTCCTTCGAAAATTACACAGGCGCTATTTACCTCGCAGGTTTCGGCATCAACAAGTTATCCATTAGCGGCTTCAGGCCCTTATCCGGCGGGGACGTCGTATGCACGGTTGGCCAACCCCGATATTCAGTGGGAAGTATCGTCGCAAACCGACATTGGACTTGACTTTGCGCTGTTCAAAGGTGCTTTATCGGGATCGGTCGATTATTTCCGTAAGGTCTCGAATAATATCCTCCTCGAAGTTATTCCTTCCGACCCCGTTCAACCAGCCGGTACGTTCTGGACCAACGTACCAGACATGACCATCACAAACCAGGGCGTTGAATTAGACCTGAATTATCGATACGCCAGCCTGAGCGGTTTCCGATTCGATATTGGCGGTAACGTTACGTTCATTAATAACGTAGTAAATAATTCGCCTTATTCGGTCATTCCGTCTGGTTCGGCTTCGGGCTCGGGACTAACGTCGGCCACGATCAACGGTTATATCAACGGTCAGCCAATTGGTACGTTCTTCCTGAAAGAATTCACTGGCTTTGATGACAAAGGAATCAGTACGTTCCGCGATATTGACGGCGACGGTATTGTAACGGATAAAGATCGGGTGCCCATCGGAAGTGCGCTGCCAACGAAGCAGTTCAATATCAATAGCAATCTTGCTTACAAAGGGTTTGACCTGGCCATTAATTTCAATGGTGTTTCGGGCAACAAATTGTACGACAATACGGCCAATGCCAATTTCTACAAGCTGCGTTTATCGAAAGGATTGAATACTACTCCCGAAGCTATTCAATACAGCAAGGAATCGATCAATAACTCGGCTCCAGTTTCGTCTCGCTATCTGAAAAGCGGTTCGTTTTTCCGGCTAAACAATATGTCGCTTGGCTATACTGTCAATACCAAAAGCCTTGGTATAAATCGCTGGATTTCAGCTATTCGCTTGTCAGCTACGGGTCAAAACCTGTTTGTAATTACACCCTACGACGGCTACGATCCAGAAGTTAATACCGACCGCACCATCAATGGTGTCTCATCATACGGTATCGACTATCTCTCTTACCCTAAAGCCAAAACCTTTGTTTTCGGTCTGAACCTTACTTTCTAACGTCAGAGATCATGAAAAAGAAACTTATTTCCACGCTGGCGCTGGTGAGCCTATTGGTCGTAAACGGTTGTACAAACCTGACCGAACGTGTACTAGACGAAGCTTCCGTATCGGGCCTTTCAGATCGGCAGGCCGCCGATGGTATTATTGCTCCGGTTTATGCCCGGCTGCCCGACATTTTTCAGCATACCAACTACTTTGCGCTACAGGAAATCTCGACCGACGAAGCTATTCTGCCGTATCGGGGTGGCACCGACTGGGGCGACAATGGTATTTATCTGGCCCTCCACCAGCATACACATACCAGCACCGACCCCAACCTACGTAACACTTGGAACTTCATTCTCCAGGGCGTATCACGGGCTATTACGGCGATCAATACGTTACCGACCCTAAACGATCCAGTTACTAAAACGTATCTGGCCGAAGCACGGGGTATGCGGGCTTATTACGGTTTACTGACGCTGGATTTATTCGGTATTGTTTTCGTAAAAGACGACCTCGGCGCTACGTCGACTATTTTGCGCGGAGAACAAGCTGTTGAATACCTGAAAAACGAGTTTCTGGCGGTAGAACCAAATCTGGAAACAACGGTTGGCCCCGGTCGGCTGACGAAAGGGGCTATCTGGGGATTATTGGCGCGCCTGTATCTGAACGCTGGCGTTTACCGCGACCGTTATGCTACTCAATTTACCTTTAAGCCGGAAGATATGGACAAGGTAATTGAGTACAGCGATAAGATTATCAGCTCGGGTCAGTATCAGCTTTCGAAAGACTATTTTTCGATCTTCAACTCCGATAATCACGACAATAAAGAATTGATTTTCGCGGTCGATCAGCGTGCAGACCTGAACGGGCACAACCGGATGGCGTATTTCTCACTATCAGGCGATCAGTTTCCACTGCCAGCTTATCCAAATGCCAACGGTACCGATGGTCCGGGTATTACGCCCGATTATTACCGTACTTGGGTAAACGCCTATGCCCCCCGTGACCCTTCTGTTGATCCTCGGTTTTACAAACAGAATCTGTCAATTTATTCAAATCCGGCTGATTCGTGCGTTGCCGAAGCAGATTTCAATATTAATCGGGGTATACTACGTGGTCAGCAATATGGTTTGATACGTCGGAATGGGGTCTTCTTAAAGTGTCCTGATGGCAAATTCAAGGTGGCAAAACTGTATCACGACACCCGTAACCGGCCAACGATGGCGGTTGACTTTACGGAGCAAATTGACTTTACCGTGGCTGGTAGCAACTACAATACTGGCTATCGGGTGGAGAAATATGAGTTCAGCAAAAAGTCAGTAAGTGGTCGAAATTTCGGTGAAGCGGATATTATTATTTTGCGTTTGGCCGATGTATACATGATGCGGGCCGAAGCAAAATTGCGTAAAAGCAACGATGCGGCTAGTGCACTGGCTGATGTTAATATAGTCAGAGCGGCACGTAACGTAACGACGGCTCCTCCTGCCCTATCGTCAATGACGCTGGATTTACTCTATCGTGAGCGCGGCTTTGAATTCTACTGGGAAATGCTACGTCGTAGTGACATGATACGTTTCGGAAAATATGAAGGCGCGTGGACTGAAAAAACGAATACCGATAAATTCAAGCGTATTTTTCCGATTCCACAAACCGCCATCGACGGTGCGTCGAACTTACCGGGCTATCTGAAACAAAATGACAGTTATTAATTTCTAATGTAGTGAAACTAAAAAATGGCTTCAGATATAAAATCTAAAGCCATTTTTTAGTTTCGTTTATCCTTAATTATTCTGACGAATAATTTTCTTCTGTTGTAAATATTTCTACATCAACACCAGACTCTTCTTATTGTATTTATTTCGATATTCGATTGGAGACAATCCTGTTACTTTTTTGAACGTATTGCGAAACGCTTTTGTATCGGTATACCCAACATCATACATTACCTCATTAATATTTTTCCGATTAGTTTCGAAGCTTTTTTTAGCGACTTCTACTTTCACCCGCTGAATATATTCAACAACTGTATTCGCTGTTGCTTTTTTAAAACGCCGTTCCAGATTTCGCCGACCAAGGGCTAGCATATCGGCCAGTTGATCGACGGATATTCTTTCCTGAAAATTTGACTCAATAAATTCCTGCGCCTTTTTCACTGGTTCATCGTCATGTTCTTTCTGGCCTTGAAAAATAATGAACGGCGACTGGCTCTGTCGATCAATATCAATCATAAAGGCTTTCGCAATAATGATCGCCATATCGCGCCCGGCAAATTTTTCGATTAGGTACAGGATCAAATTCAGGTATGAATAAGCACCCCCGCTCGTGTAAATGCCATCTTCTTCCGTCATAATCCGATCATCGACCAGATTCACATCAGGAAAATACTGCCTGAATTCATTTGCCATCCGCCAATGGGTTGCGCACTGTTTTCCTTTTAATAAGCCTGTAGAAGCAAGTAAAAAAGCGCCAATGCAAAAGCTGGCGACTTCTGCTCCGTTATTGTATTGATTAATAATCCAGGGGATAAATTTTCTGTTTTGTTCAAGGTTATTTTTATGATCGCCGTGAATGGCGGGAATAACGATTAGATCCGTTTTTTTTATATCCTGAATTTGCAAATCAGGTGTCACAGAAAATAAGCCATTTTGTTGATTTACTTTTTTGGAGATTCCAGCCAGTTCTACAGAAAAAAGTGGAGACCTCCCCATACTGGCTAATATGTTGTTTACTTCCAGAAAAATTTGACGTGTTCCTTCAACGTTGGTAAGGCTAATATGGCCATTTGGGATTAGAATAGTGACGTGTTTCATGTCTTAAAAATAACCAAATCCAGCGTTGAAATCAATCAGTTTAGTAGCGAATTTAATGCTTAATTATCCACTGGCATCCTCCCTTTTAAAGCTGCTATGTTAACCAATTTTTAGATATGCATTTGGCTCGCCCTCAACTCCTAATCGTTCTTGCTGGTTAGGAAAAACTCATTCCTTTTAAACACAAACAGGCCCGGCAGTTAACCGGGCCTGTTTATCTAATTATCGGTAAAGACTACTTAATATATAGCCACTTATTATAGAGTGTTTTTTGCGCATCTGTACGATTTGGCAACGCTTCCAGTCGATAACTGGCCAGTGGATTCTGGGTTAACGTAACGGGAATTTCACGTACCAGACCAGCCCGGTTTACCAACACATTCAATTTATCACCAATCCGATGTCCGGCAACCAGACGTAGTAAATCATCTCCTACACGAACACTATCGATAGCCAGCACTTCATCGCCTACGTTCAAACCATCATTGTAAGCTGCTGATCCACGTCGAACACTGGTTATTATTGATTTTCCGCCCGCAGCCGAAACCGCTGCCCCCAGAAAACCATCCTGAGTCCGTCCTGCTACGTTCACCAATTGCAAACCCACTGGTTCGAAATAAGCGTTGTAGTTGATCGGATTAGCAGTATTGACGGCAATGTTAAAGAAATCGTCCAGCTTTTTGCCAGCGATCTGCTCAGCCGCTTTCCGAAATTCATCGTCAGTAAAACCACGTTTCTGTTTCTTATAATATTCATTGTACAGAAACCGCATCAGGTCGTCCATGCTACGTTCACCGTTGCTTCCGGCCAGAATAGCCAGATTCAGCAACGTACCGAGCACGCTGCCTTTGCTATAATACGAAATGGTTGTGTTGGTCGAGTTTTCATTAGGGCGATAGCCTTTAATCCACGCATCCCAGCTCGATTCGGCAACCGATTGCACTCGAACTCCGGGCTGATTTTCGATACCCGTAATATCGATTCCTACAATATTTAAATACGCTTCGGGCGTATGAAAACCTGCCCGACGCAAAATATAATCTTCGTAAAACGACGTACAACCTTCTGACAACCAGAGCATGTGCGTATAGTTCTCGTTCTCATAGTCGAACGGACCCAACGCAACTGGGCGGATTCGCTTTACGTTCCAGAGGTGAAAATATTCGTGCGCAACCAAGGTTAGGAACCCTTTGTAGTTTGCTTCGGTGGCGTAGGCGTTACGTGTCGTTTCGAGCGTAGTGGAGTTCAGGTGTTCCAAACCTCCACCACCCGGTGGAATGTGATGCACAATGAATGTGTAATCGGTACAAGGATGCTCGCCTACTACAGTTGCTGCTGCTTCGCAAACACGCTTGTAATCAGCGGCTAACTGCTGCTCGTTATACGCTACGTCGCCAAACATGGCTACGGTATGCGGAATATTTGACGCCGTAAATTTGAAGGTGTGGTGATTTCCAATCTCAATCGGCGAATCGACCAGAATATCGAAATCAGGGGCTTCGTAGGTAAAATCGGTGGTAATCCCAACCTGACTTGTGATCTGCTTTAATCCGGTTGCTACTTTTTTCCAGTCTTTATACGGCTTAATGACCAGACGTAGTGGCTGATTCTTGAGAGCATCGTGAAACATGAACATTCCGGCTGGCGTTACGTAGCCGTGGTCTGAATCGATGAAGCAGGTTCTGACCGTTAACTCATTAGCGTATACCCGATAACGTAGCGTCAGGTTATCATCGTTGGTGTAAACGCGCCAGGCATTTTTACGGATTTTTTCGCTACGTACCGTTTTGTCGCCTACGAATGCTGTAAATGCTTCTACGTTCTTGGCATATTCCCGAATCAGATACGAACCGGGAGTCCAGACAGGCATTTTGATATCGAGATAGCCGTTTTTCTTTGCATTAGTAGCCGTCGATGCATTCTTCACCTGCATTTCAACCTCAAAATAATGGGTCTGCGGCTCAGGCATCGATAGAATATAGGTTACGCTAGGCGAAGGAGCCGGGGGCGTATCATCATCGGGACGTGTTGGGCCTGCAAATGTTTGTTGAGAAGCAAAAATGGTCCATAGAGTAAGTAAATACAGAAGCGACGCTTTTTTTTTCATACGGAAAACCGAAGTACCTTCGTTTTTTGTCCAGATTTGACAAGGAAATTTGCCAATTTGTCGGCGAAACTACGACGCAAATCTGTTTTTGTTTCAAGTTGCTGATTTCAGAACAGGCAATTTACTCCTGAAAGCTGGAACATAAAACTTTAAAACAAAAAACGCCAAGTTCCAAAACCAGTTATTATGCCCCTATCAAACCCACAGCCTGACCAGTCACTGCAATCATCATTCCTAATCCGTCGATGGTTGTTCTGTCTGCTTTCTGGGTTGTTTCTGTCGCTATCGGCAACTGCGCAACGAACCCAGAGTAATGCCGAACCAGATTACCACTATCGAAATGGCCTTGAATTGTTCGAACGTAACAATTATGCTGCTGCCCGTTATGAATTCAGGCAATATCTGGAACCTCGCCGTGGCGATGGCGCCCAGACGCTGCTCAACACCAGCGATCAGAATGCTGTAGAAGCCGAATATTACATTGCCTTGTCGAGTCTTTACATCGATGAACCCGGTGCTGAACTGCTGGTTGATCGATTTGTAAAAAACCATGCACAACATCCCAAAGCGGGCCAGTTGTATGGTGATTTAGGTACGTATTACTACAATCGTCAGGATTATACCAAAGCCATCGATTTTCTGGAAAAAGCCGTAAATCAGGGTGGTAGTAGCAGTCAGCAACTGGCCTATAAATACCAGCTTGCCATAGCTTATTATAATACACAGGATTTGGCACGAGCCTTGCCCCTGCTGAACGCGGTGAAACTAGATACCAGCTCGCCCGATGCGCCCGCAGCTTCGTACTACGCTGGTGTGATTAATTTCCGGAATCGGAATTATAACGAAGCGGTTGCTGATTTTCGACGTATCGAAAACAACCCGACGTATCAGAATCAGGTACCAAACTGGATTGCTCAGTCCCTATATCGGCAACGTCGTTTCGATGATTTGCTTGCTTATACCGAACCGTTGCTACGTCGGAATAATGGAGCAGGTTTGAATGAAGTGGCACTATTTACAGCCGAAGTTTTTTATCAGCAAAACCAGTTTACCAAAGCGATCCCGTATTACAAACAGTACGTAAATGTGAGCGGAGCAAAAACGCCCGGTGCAGTGCGGTTCCGGTATGGGCAATCGCTGTTTCGGACGGGTGCGTATCAGGATGCCATCACACAATTAAAAACGCTGGCTGGAGGAAAAGACACGACAGCTCAATACGCTGCTTATACGCTTGGTGTCAGCTATTTACAGACACAAAATCCGACTTATGCGCTCAATGCTTTCGATCAGGCTGGTCGGCTGACATTCAATAAAGAAATTCAGGAGGAAGCAAAATTCACCCACGCCAAACTGCAACTCGACCAGAATAACGGCGCTGACGCGGTGAAAGAATTGACGGCTTTTCTCAAGCAATATCCTGATAGTAAGTTTGAAAACGAAGCCAATGAATTGGTTGGTGAGGCCTATTTTGCGTCGAACAACTATCCGGCGGCCATCGCCTATATCGAGGGTTTGAAGCGGAAAACTCCGAAAATCAACGCTACTTATCAGCGACTGACGTATAATCAGGGCGTCAACGATTTCAACGCTGAGCGTTATCCGCAAGCCGTCGCAAATCTGGATAAATCGCTAAAATTCCCTGTCGACAATGAGTTACAGGCAGGGGCTCAATTCTGGAAAGCCGAAGCCTATTCGGCAGGGAAACAATACGATACGGCTATTCCGCTTTATACCAGCGTATCGAAAAGCGGGTCGAGCTACGCCACAAGAAGCTTGTACGGATTAGCCTATGCGTATTACAATAAAAAGGATTACGCGCGGGCTCAGCCAAACTTCCGCGATTTCGTAACGAAAGCAGGCAATAGTCAGCAGGACGACGTAGCAGAACAGGTTAAAGATGCCACAATCCGGTTGGCCGATACGTACTTTGTGACCAAGCAGTATGAAAATGCGATGCGCTATTACGATCAGGCGATTGCCCGAAATGCTGCCGACAAGGATTACGCTGCGTATCAGAAAGCGTTGATTTTAAGCTACGTTGGTCGTGATGCAGAAGCCAAAGCGCAGTTTGATCAATTACAACGGCAATACCCCACTTCGCGATTTGTTGATGAATCGTTGTTTCAGACGGCCAATGTCGATTTTGAAAAAGGAAATTATCAGGTCGCCATTCGTAATTTTACTAAGCTGATTCAGGAGCGGCCCAACAGTCGGTTGGTTCCGGCGGCTTTGCTAAAGAGAGCCATTGCCTATGGTAATATCCAGCAATATGATCCCGCCGTTGCCGATTACAAACGAATTCTCGATAACTACGGCGATTCAGAGCAAGCACAAAGTGCCCTTCTGGGTATTCAAAATACGCTGAACGATGCTGGTCGTCCGGAAGAATTTTCTAAGGTGCTGGGCCAATACAAGAAGAGTAATCCAGGCAGTACCGACATCGAACGGGTGCAATTCGAGAACGCCAAAAACATCTATGGCAACGAGAAATACGCGCAGGCCATTCAATCATTGCAGGCTTTTTTACAGGAATATCCGGCCAGCCCGAATACAAATGAAGCGCGTTATTATCTGGCCGAATCATATCGCCAGACAGAGGACGCGGCCAATGCGCTCCGTTATTATAACCTGATTATTGCTGATAAACGCTCAGAGTATCTGGTACGTGCCGCAACTCGGGCCGCTGAGCTGGAAATCGCTCAGAAGAATTATCCGCGTGCCATCCGCAATTACCAGATCATGGCCAGCCAGTCGAGCGGTAAGGCGGAGCAGGTAACGGCTCAGTTGGGTATGATGGATACGTATTTCATTTACCCAAAACCGGATTCAGCGGCTGCGATGGCTCGCGAGGTTCTGGCCGCTGGCAACGTAGTACCGGGAGCACAGAACCGGGCGCAACTAATGCTGGGTAAAGTTGCCATTGGAAAGGGCGATTATAAAACCGCACAGACTGAGTTCGACAAAACCATTGCATTGGCTAAAGACGTCAACGGTGCTGAAGCACAATATTACCTCGGCGACATTTTGTATCGGCAGAAAAAATACAAGGAGTCGATTGCGATGTTGCTCAAATTCAATCAGCAATTTGGCGAGTTTGAGTACTGGAAAGGGAAAGCGTTTATTCTGGTGGCCGATAATAACGCGGCTCAGGACGAAATTGCTCAGGCTAAAGCCGTTCTGAACTCCATCATCGAAAATTCATCCGATCAAACCATTGTTGCGGAAGCCAAACAAAAACTGGCAACGCTGGAATCTAAAAACTAACTGATGTATGAATAATGGATAATTGAATAATGGATAATGAATAATGGTCGTAGCGCAACTTTGCCTAACACATCATTATTCATTATTCATTATTCATTATTCAATTATCCATTATTCTTATGTCGTACCTCTATTATGATCGTACGTTCCCTATTCATACTTGGCTTTGCGTCGCTCACTTCGGCAGTTTTCGCGCAGGAGACGAAACCCACCCGACCTGTTAAAGAAGGTGAGGTAGAAAACCAGGAGATTACGGTTGAGAAAAGCCGCAAAATTGATCTCCCCCCCGCAACCCGGATTTTCAACAAAATCCCATCGGTTAAACCGTCGGCGGAGCAACGTAAACTAACCTACGAATTCGAAGACCGTAAATTAACTGTAGGCGATCCTAAAATTACGCCGGGCGTTCTGTCTCCGGCAACTACCCAGCCTGATGAAACCTCTTCGTTCAATAATTATGTCCGGCTCGGTGCAGGTAACTATAGTTCGTTTCTGGGCGAAGGTTTTGTGGGGCTGAATGCGTCTTCGAACGTATCGTTAGAAGCTTCGGCACGGCATTTGTCATCGGGTATTGGCCCAGTCGATGGAAAGAATTCGGCGCAAAGTGATTCGCGCTTCAGAGTTACCGGAAAATATTTGGCCGACGCCTTTAAACTTCAGGCCGATGTGGGTTATGACCGAAATGCCTATAATTTTTATGGTTATAGCCATGAATTTGCCGCATCATCAGCTTTCAATCCAGATGCCTTAAAACAACATCTGAGCACCTTTAACTTTAAGGTAGGCATCGAAAATACAAACAGCGAAAACGCAGTCGACTACTCGCTACGCACAGGCATTACGTCACTGAGCGATCGTTTCAACGCATCTGAATTCGACTGGGGAACCAACCTGAATGCGTCTATTGGAATTTCTGGCAGCGTTTTTGCACTTCTTACTGCTGACGCTTACGTAACACAACGCACCGATGGTTCTCTTATCGACAACCGGAATTTGTTCCGGGTGAAACCAACGTTTAAATATACCTCCTCAATCTTTACACTGACGGCAGGTATTAACGCTGTAAACCAGACCGATCAACGTCAGAACATTAACGATACACGGGCTTTTCCGGTGATCGATATTGACCTCGTGCCGGTTGGGAATGTGCATATTTTTGCCGGCGTTGATGGCGATATTAACCGGAATACGTTACGGTCGTTGTTAAGCGAAAACAAATGGCTTGGACCTCAGGTCATGTTGGCGAACACGGTTAAATCGCTTGATATTTATGGGGGTTCTAAAGGCGCATTGGGTGGTGGATTTTCATACGAAGCGAAAGCATCTTATGCGCGCTACCGAAACTTTTCGACCTTTAATAACAGCTTGCCCGACACATCTAAGTTTGCAGTGCTGTATGATGGTGGCCTGGCGAATGTACTGACCATTTCTGGTCAGTTAGCCTATGCACAGAAAGACAAATTTCGTTCGACACTGAAAGCTGACTTTTTCAATTATTCGTTCGAACGACTCGATAATGCCTGGGGACGCCCTCGCATAGCAGCGACCTGGACAAATTCGTATATTCTGGACAAAAAATTATTTATTACAGCTGATTTGTATTTTTATGAGGGTATAACGAACAAAAATTTTGTTTCTGGAATTACGTATACCCTGAAACCTATTTATGATGCAAATGTAAAGATTGACTATTTCCTTGGTAAGCAACTATCCGCTTTTGTCTCGTTAAATAATATCTTCGGACAGAATTATCAGCGATATTTGTATTATCAAAATCAAGGACTTAACTTTCTTGGCGGAATTAGTTATTCGTTCTAATCGGTATATACCATATCTATGACGTCCGTTAATGAATACCTAAAGAAATTACTTTACCAGTACGACTGCGTGGTGGTACCTGAGTTAGGTGCTTTTTTAACTCACTATCAGCCCGCTACGTATACGGAAGCCAGTGGCCTGTATCTGCCCCCTCGTAAACGTATCGCCTTTAATGAGGCTTTGCGGCTTGATGATGGCATTCTGGCTAATTATATCATGCTCCATGAGTCTGTGGCACGTGATGTGGCGCAACGCCATATTGCTACGTTCGTAAATGAACTACACCAGCAGATTGATACGGGCGGGCGGTTTGAACTGGAAAATATCGGTACGTTCACCAACAACGACGAAAACCGGTTACAGTTCCATCCAAGCGTTCGGCATAACTTTTTTGGTGAAGCCTATGGTATGACCCCGTTAGCTACTCAGCGGGTAAATCCAAAACCAATTCTGGAGCCAGCTATCGATGCAGTTCCGGTAACTACGGCATTAGGGCCAGTATTGGTTCGCGATGAAGACGTAGTACATACGCCGTTGCAACCTTCAATTCCGTATTGGCGCATTGCTGCTGCGGTGTTACTGATCGGTACGGTTGGCGTTGTTAGCTATTTCTCCGTTATCAAACCTGGTCAGCCATTTCAGAGCAGCTTAGATCCGTCGAATCTGTTCCACAGTACGTCGGCCTATTTCGATAAGTCTGCTGAGAAAAAGGCTGTAGCTAAGCCTGAGGAAACCAAAGAACTGGCTCCTGTCGTTACTACTGCAACAAAGCCAGAAGTGACTAAAATTGCACCGGTTGATGTTAAACCCGTTAACAATGACGGCTGGACTGAAGTAGCGAAATCTACACCTGAGGTTGAAAAAGCTGCTCCCGTAGTTGTTGAAGTGAAATCGGCTCCGGTGGTCGCTACTAAAGCTGTTCCAACCGAGGTAAAATCGGCTCCAGTGGTTGTGAAAACTGCCCCTGCTGCTGTGGCTCCTGTCGTTGCCAAAACAAATCCTACGGTTGTAAAATCGGCCCCTACAGTTGCTAAGACTGCGCCAGTAGCTGTCAAACCTGCACCGATGCCTGAAGTTAAGCACGTAGCAGCCGCTTCTATCGAGGTAAAAGCAAAGCCTGTTGTGGCAACTAAAAAGGTGGCTATTGCTGCCGTTAAAGCACAACGCGTTTATCCAAACTTTTTGGCAATTGCTGGTGTGTTTTCGAGCAAACAAAATGCATACCGTCTGAAGTCGCAACTACGTCAGGCTGGCTTTGCCGATGCTTTTGTCATTACACCCAAACGCGGTCAAAAGCAATTGTTTAAAGTATCGGCGATGGGTTCTAATACTCGGGAAGATGTTATTGCTAAAATGCCAGAAATCAACGATTTAACAGGTGCCGATTCCTGGATTTTCGATAACTTTTAAGCATTCATACTACAAAGAAAAAGGCAACTCATACGGGTTGCCTTTTTCTTTGTCAATAGGTTTCCAAGGTAATGATGCTAGCTATTTTTAACCCGAATTATTTCTGCGGCAATACTCACAGCTATTTCGTCGGGCGTCTGACTATTGATGGGAATACCAATTGGTGCGTGAATCTGTTGAAGTACTTCTGGTGTTATGCCTTCACTACGGTACTGAGAAAACAGTTTCCCTATTTTGGCTTTACTTCCTAACAATCCGATATACTTAACCTGTTTTCCTAATAAAGCACGTATTGCCAGATCGTCGGTTCGATAGCCGAACGTCATGATTACTACGTAGTGCTGCGAACCAGAAGGAATTAAACTTGCCAATTCGTCATATTGCTTTACAATTACCTTTTCATGAACATCATTATTCTGACCCATCGTATGTAAATCATCCCGATCATCGAAAATCCGGACATAAAAATCCATTTTACTCATTAGACGCGAGAGTGCCAGCGCACAATGACCTCCCCCAACAATATAGAGCTGATTTTTATATCCCAGACGTTCCCAGTATAACCACTTCTGGTCCGATTGTTTTGTAAATCGGTAATCTGTTTCAGGGAATATATCCTTCGAAAACTGGATGCCCTCAGATGACAGCTCAAGCAAACCACTGTTATACTGCTGCAGGCAACGAATAATTGACCGAATCGAGCCAGCGTCGTTTTGCCGAACCTGATATAAAAGAATCGTCTGGTCGCCTGAGCAAATCATACCGCTTTGGTTATGAGCGGCATGTTTATCATGGTATTGGGTTCGAATCGATACCTCAGAAATCTGATTATTCCGCAGTTTTTCTTTGGCCAGTTCTACCAGCTTATATTCCATAATTCCTCCACCAATCGATCCATCCATCTCCCCTAGTGTATTCACGGCCATCAGAAATCCCTGCCGCCCTGGGCTACTACCGTGGCTTTCCAGAACGTACAGCATCATTACCGGTAGGTTTTGTTGCAGGCTACTAAGGATTAATTGCCAGGTGGTTAACTGTTTTATCATCGACAGAAGACAAATTCTGATACGTAGCTGAATCGTTATATAACGCCAACAAAACCTTTTCGGGGGTCATGGGCGCATCGTAGGCAATAACAGCCGTTGGATTAAAGGCAAAAATGGCATTACGTAGCGCAAAATAGGCTCCTATACCATACATCAGTGGCGGCTCTCCTACGGCTTTCGATCGAAAAATAGCCAGATTATCCTGCTCCGTTTTTAGAGCCTCAATAGCAATTTTTTCAGGTACTGAATATACATCTGGCACTTTATAGGTCGAGAGCGCATTCGACCTTAATCGGCCTGCTTTATCAAATACGATTTCTTCCATAGTCATCCAGCCTAACCCTTGTACAATACCACCCTCAATTTGCCCTCTGTCAATAGCGGTGTTCATACTGACACCAAAATCATGCACTACGTTTACCGCATTAACCTGATAGGTACCACGCAGGCAATCGACCGTTGTTTCTACGATAGCCGTTCCATATACATGATACGCAAACGGATGGCCTTTTGCCGCAATAGGGTCAAAATGAATGGTTGGAGTAGCGTAGTGTGCGTGTTCAGAAAGGCTAACCCGTTTCGAATAAGCAGTCATCAATAGTCGTTCCCAACTCCAATCGGTTTTTTGTCCATCCAGATAAACCCATTCCTCTTTTAGAGTAATCAACTCAACAGAGGAATTCAGTTCACCGGCAGCTACTACTTTAAGTCGTTTTACCAGTTCATCACAAGCAAGTTGAACAGCTTTTCCATTCAAATCAGCTGTTGCACTAGCGGCAGATGGCGACGTACTGGCAATTCTATACGTACTGGTTGTCAGCAATTTCACCCGCTCGCTACGTATAGATAACACCTCGGCCGCTACTTGAAGCATTTTGGTATTAACGCCCTGCCCCATTTCAACAGCTCCAGTACTTACGCTCACACTGCCATCGGTATACAAATGCACCAATGCCCGTGCCTGATTCATGCGCGTATTTGTGAATGAAATTCCGAAACATATCGGCATTAAAGCTATTCCTTTTTTATAAAGCCGGTTCTCTTGGTTGAAAATGGCGATACGTTCCCGAATAGTATCAAGCTCGTAAACTTGCTTTGCTTTACGCCAACAGGCTTCGGCTTCGCTTTCGGCAAGTTGGCCATATGGAAATTCGTCGCCTGTTCTAATCAGATTTTTTTCCTGAATAACCGACGCATCAATACCCAGCGATTCAGCAGCTTTGGCAATGGCAGATTCGATGACAAACATTCCCTGCGGCCCGCCAAATCCCCGAAAGGCCGTATTAGGTGGTAAATGTGTGCGGCAACTGTAGGCAGTAGCTGTCACGTTCGGGACGTAATAACTATTTGTGCAATGAAATAAAGTTCGTTCCAGCACCGCTGGCGAAAGATCAGCAGCAGAACCGGCATTCTGATAGAACGTAGCTTCGTAAGCAATGATTTTCAGCTCATTGTCTAAGCCGATCCTGAAGTCTGACGAATAGGGATGGCGTTTGCCAGTCATCGCCATATCTTCCATCCGATGCAGTGAATATTTAACGGGTTTTCGGAGAATATGAGCCGCCAAGGCAACCAAAGCCGCCCACAGATTGGCCTGATCTTCTTTACCGCCAAAGCCCCCTCCCAACCGATTCACATCAACCTCAATCTGGTGCATTGGTAATCCTGATGAGCGGCTAACTGCTCGTTGTACTGCTGTTGGGCCCTGTGTAGATGAGTATAGTTTTATGCCATTGTTTTCCTGTGGAATGGCATATGCACCCTGCGTTTCAATATATAAATGTTCCTGTCCATTGGTATCGGCACAACCCTCAAAAATATACGGGCACTGCGCCAAGGCTGTCTGTGTATCTCCCAGTTTGAAGTGCTTTGGCGGAATAATCAACTCGCCCAAAGCTTGTGCTTCGCGAGGATCGGTAATTATGGGAAGTGGCTCAACATCAAGCGTAATTTTTTTCAGCGCAACTCTGGCGTCATCTTCGGTTTCAGCTACCACAAATGCAATAGGCATACCGCAATAATGGACATGATGTTCGGCCAAGAGTGGTTCGTCGGGAATGATGCCACCAATCTGGTTCTCACCTGTTACATCTTTATACGTTAACACACGTATCACTCCCGGCATAGTTTCGGCAGCAGACGTATCAAGCTTTTTAATGACACCATGTGCGATTGGAGAACCAAACGCAACACCAAACAACGTACCTTGTATCAGCGGAATATCATCCAGATAAACCGACTCCCCCCGTACGTGCGTTCTGGAATCTATATTTTTCATGCTGTTATAGCATTTTGTTTTTCCATCAGAATTCACACTCTGTAATATACTCTTAAAATACGTTTGGCGAGATATATCAAAATGGGTATTTTTTGTTATCTGCTTGGGAAGATACTGTCAGTTTGATTTCTCTCTTCAGAAAGCTGTTTCGGACTAATTCACAAATAAAAAAGCCTGACGGAAAAATAGTCAGGCTTTTTTATTTGTGCCAATTCAATCGCAATAGTCGTCACTCTGCAAAATATGTTCTTGCTTGCCAATCACAAACTGGCTTTATTATATTTTAGCTTTAAGTATGGTGTTAAATCATCGGATAGTACATCGCTTACTTTTCTGGCTCCCGATTCGGTAAAGTGCATGTCATCGTAAAAATATTCGCTGCTTTTGGGCATTTTACGTGCCAAATCAATCAAATGAACCTGTTGTTCAATAGCCACCGCCCGTGTTACGTTGTTGTACACTTCAAGGCGTTTCCAGCAAAGCAGCCCATTTTCGCGTTCATTTACCCGAAATTTTGCCAGATCGGTGTGGCTAACGGGATCAAAACCCGCCCCAACCAGTAGTGGTTGCGTTATCAAAACTGGTTCAATTCCCGACTGCCGACAGGTTTTTATCAATTTTAGTACCCGTTCGCGGTATGCAGGTATAAAGTGGGATACAGTTGCCAACTCACTCTGAATAACTGCCTGCGACAAATTAAGAGTATCATCGGGGTGTACAGGTCTGTAGAGGTTGTCCCGAAAATTAAGTTTCTGGGTAACAATTCCTCTGCTTACTAACCGAACCAGTCCAACTACTTCACTGTTTTGCGCAATAGTACGTCCCAGATTCTTCCACCAAGAATCGCCTAAATCAAGATATGTATTCTTCAGAACGGTGTTGTCGAAACCGTCCATTTTATCCTTACCTACATCGTTTATACCGATCAGGAACAGGATTACATTTGGGTGTAGTTTCAACAGATAATCGTCAAGCAAAACCTGATGCCCGAACGTAGAATGCCCATTCAGGCCAGCGTTATTGATCCACAAATAAGGCATTGTTGAATGGCTACGTTGTGCCATACGGGCTGTCCAGTCAGTTCCATCTCCCAGAAAAAAACACTCTGTTGTGCTTCCACCTACAGTTAAAACTGTTAGATGTTTCGACCAGTCTTTGGGCGGTTCTTCTCCACGAAAACCAAGCGAATTTTTCGTATGAATGGCATTACGTTCGATAGAAGGCAGGCCTTCCATCGTTAGTTCGTAGGTTTTATTGATCGGCAGTATAACCTTTTCGTTTTTAACCCTTGGATTCAACGGGTTATATATTCGCAGACAGAGTTCCAGTAATAGAACAACTACAACCGTCAAGTATAGCACATAGGATGCACGACGGAGAATTGTCCTTAGTACAGAATAGCCCGAATAATTCTGTATATACTCTAACCTATACATATCATTAGTTAAAGAAATTATTGGACAATATTATTTTTACCAAATTAATTAACGACAAGTAATTATATAAATTATATAAGTATACAGCAATTTTTTCGCCAAATTTAATTTTACTAATACCAAATAATATAATTCTATTTTAAACATCATCTTAATATTACACCAATCCTATTCTGTTTTAATAGAAACCAAAGTCCAAATACTCATTTGTCGGCATGATTTTCAACTTATCCATATGTAGTAAGTCTATAAACAGCGATTATGGATGAAAGCACATTTTCATTTCTTAATTCTCAACGTTTATTCAATGAAAAATTTACACACAGTGTCCCTTCTGGGAGTGATTGTTGCCATGTCATTACTGGGCTCCTGCAAGAAAGACAACCTTCTGGAGGTTTCTATTCCAGAAATAAATACCAGCCCAACAACTTCAGGTGTTCAGGGAAATGTATTTGAACCAGCATTAGTAGAAGCTACTGACGACAGGATTGGCCTGCCTAAAGTGCCGATGGGATCTGCTATCCGAAAATTTGCAGATCAGCTTGGCAAGCCGAGAACGTTTGCCGTTGGTTCTTTAGGTAATGTATTCGTTACATATCTCGTACAGCGGGCACAGTTACACTCTTACAAGACACTAATGCGGCTTCTGAAATCGTTCTCAGCTTTCTGGCTACAAAGTGATACGTGTACATTTTGAAAACGGCCAACCTGTTCTGGCAGAGGATTTTGCAACAGGTTTCCTTGTCAATACTAATCAGGCTCAGTTCGGCCGGACAGTTGGTATTGCTACGTTACCTGACGGTTCACTAATTTTCACCGACGATACCAATGGCGTTATCTATCGGGTAAGCCAGTAGCTCTATGTAAGTAAAGCCGCTGCGGAATTTAGTACATTGGCCCTATTTATTACCAATACAAAAGCCCTCACCATTACTGATGAGGGCTTTTTAACAAAATCAGTTTAAGCCAGAAATCGGATAAACCCTGGTCTTACTTAACTTCTTCGTAGGGTACGTCCGATACGTTGTCGCCGGTTGGCTGACCTTGTCCGGCTCCGTCGGTGTTACCAGCAAAACCAGTGCCATCCGCTGGGTTAGCGCCGGCACCACCCGTAGCGTTGTATAGTTCCTGCGAAGCCGTAGCCCACGCATTATTCAAACCTTCAAGAGCCGTATCGATAGCTGCTACGTCGCGCGATCCGTGAGCCGTACGCAGATTCGCCAGCGCACCTTCGATTGCAGTTTTGTTGCCTTCTGACAGTTTGTCGCCGTATTCTTTGAGTTGTTTTTCGGTCTGGAAAATCATCGAGTCAGCTTGATTGACTTTCTCAATTTTTTCGCGTTCAGATTTATCGGCCGCTTCATTGGCTTTTGCTTCTTCGCGCATCCGGCTGATCTCGGCTTCGGTTAGGCCGCTCGATGCTTCAATCCGGATTTTTTGCTCTTTACCAGTACCCTTATCTTTCGCTGTTACGTGTAGAATACCGTTGGCATCAACATCGAACGTTACTTCAATTTGTGGCACACCACGCGGAGCTGGTGGAATATCAGAGAGAATGAATCGGCCTAATTGACGGTTTTGAGCTGCCATTGGACGTTCACCCTGCAATACGTTGATTTCTACGCTCGGCTGATTATCAGAAGCTGTCGAATACGTTTCTACTTTCTTGCTTGGTATTGTTGTGTTAGCATCCACCATTTTGGTAAATACGCCACCCATCGTTTCAATACCAAGTGACAATGGAATTACGTCAAGCAACAGTACGTCTTTTACTTCTCCCGTCAATACACCGCCCTGAATAGCAGCTCCAATGGCTACAGCTTCATCAGGATTAACAGCTTTGGAGGGTTTTTTACCGAAAAGTTTTTCAACTTCTTCCTGCACTTTCGGAATCCGGGTTGAACCACCAACCAGAATTACTTCATCAATTTGGCCAGCCGATAAACCTGAATTTTTCAGGGCACGACGACATGGTTCCAGACTGCGCTGGACTAGTGAATCGGCCAGTTGTTCAAATTTAGCCCGACTCAACGTCCGTACCAAGTGCTTCGGAATACCATTCACCGGCATGATGTATGGCAGGTTAATTTCCGTTGAGTTGGAGCTTGACAATTCAATTTTCGCTTTTTCAGCCGCTTCTTTCAGACGTTGCAACGCCATTGGGTCTTGACGAAGATCGATATTTTCGTCTTTTTTGAACTCATCGGCAAGCCAATCGATAATTACCTGGTCGAAATCATCACCACCGAGGTGCGTATCGCCATCCGTCGATTTCACTTCAAATACGCCGTCACCGAGTTCAAGAATCGAGATATCGAACGTACCACCACCTAAGTCAAAAACTGCGATTTTCTGATCGTGATTGGTTTTATCCAACCCATAGGCCAGTGCAGCCGCCGTAGGCTCATTGATGATCCGTTTCACATCAAGGCCGGCAATCTGACCTGCCTCTTTAGTAGCTTGCCGTTCGGCATCGTTAAAGTACGCGGGCACCGTAATAACCGCTTCGGTTACCGTTTGGCCAAGATAATCTTCAGCAGTCTGCTTCATTTTCTGCAGAATCAGAGCCGAAAGTTCCTGTGGAGTATATTGACGGTCGCCAATTTTAACGCGGGGCGTACCATTCGGTCCGTTCTCTACGTCGTATGCTACCGATTTCATTTCGTTAGTAACTTCATTATAACGTTTCCCCATGAAACGCTTAATCGAAGAAATCGTATTTTTCGGGTTGGTGATGGCCTGGCGTTTGGCGGGAGCGCCTACTTTGCGTTCGCCGTTGCCGTTGTCCATAAACGCCACTACCGAGGGGGTTGTCCGGGCGCCTTCAGAGTTGGGGATTACAACCGGCTCGTTGCCTTCCATCACGGCCACGCACGAGTTCGTGGTGCCTAAGTCAATACCAATAATTTTTCCCATAACTGGATTTAGTTTCTTTAGTTGGCTGTATATATAAACTGACAGACAGTTCTTATCTATCAATACAAATGCCAGCTAGAAAAAATGTTCGAATTGCTGTCAGATTGGCAGATTAATGTATCCGAACGGGCCAGAATGACGCTTTTAATAGGTTACTATAGCTAAGTTGTGGCAGACCAGCAGACACATGTTGTCCAATTTTGGCCTGTAGGGTGATGTTTCAAGACAAACGCCAAAAATTAGCTCCTATCCCATGATTATAGATCAATTCACTTCTGTTTTTATACAGGTTGTATATTTCCCAACTCCCTGATTTCCCTTTTACAGCTTTAGGATAAATCTTGACCTCCCCATGAATACCAGAATTGGGAATCGGACGTTCATTTATCCCTATTTCGACTGCGTTTCTAGCCTCATCCAGCGTCAATCCATCCAGTGAACTGTGCGGTCGGAATGAATTATATTCTGATGCCAGAATTCGTTTTTTTCAGGGGCATATTCCAGTGATAAGAAGCAGTGGACATTTAAGAAACTTCCGTTATCCACTTGAATGCGTTGCGAAATAGCCAAATCTACGATTTTTAAGTGATTCATCACCGTTACTAGATCGTCTCCTTTCAATGACTGACCGACGTGGATGGGCCTGCACTTGCGGCTTTAATTATACGACTAAGTTAAGGCTTGGATTTTTCGGTCATCAAACAACTAGTCCCCCACGAAGTCCAAACCGCTACGGCGTCCCGTTCCAACATTGATGAAAAGTAAAGAGCTCATAGCTGTCCCGTCGATGAACGACTCTCGGTTCCGTAGTGGCCGTTTGTTACGCATATTTAGCCCTTACTAAAGATATAAGCGATGCACGCGTTTGTGATTGCGCGCCAACTCTCACGTCTAAATCTTACTGATTTCACCCCATTTCGGCATACTACTACCCTTTCATGATTTACCTGTAAATTTACTCGATGGGTAAATAATAAAGGCCGTTCTTGTGAGAACGGCCTTTATTATTTACCCTGAGTTTATGTTTAACGACCACCAAAAAGACCGCCTAACATACCTCCTAATCCACCGCCACTTCCACCTTGCTGCGTAGCAATACGTAGGAGATCGTTCATATCGAGTTTCCCATCGGCCATTGCTGAACCAGCCATGCCCATCCAGTCAATTCCCTGCTGACCTGTAGCTGCTCCTAGAATTGAATTGCCATCAACGCTAGAATCATCCGGATCAGACGCTTTTGACATCAGTTTGCTCAACACAATCGGTACAATAGCACTTGCTACCGACATAGCTACCTGTGGCGAAATACCTAATTTCTCCATCAGGCTCTGTTCAACATGTTCCTGTACGCCTTGTGTAACAGGGCTTTTCTGAACGTTGCCACCATTAACAACCATGCCCAATAAATTACCTAGGCCGCCACCTTGTGCCTGTTGACCCAAACCACTAAGAATGCTGCTAGCAACGGTCTGCATAACATTATTATTCTGGCTGTTGGGAATTGCTGGGTTATTGATTACCGCCTGACCAGCTTGTTGCTGTACCAGATTCATCAGTGTTTCTAGCATGACTATTTTATTTGGTTAAGCGGGAATAGGGTTCACCCGCGCGTTAAAATTAGACAGATTCTTACAGCAAATTCCAATAAGAAACGGTTAATTTGCCCTGAATCTATAACATCTATGACGACTGAAGAGCCAGAAAGTAGCGGTTTGGTTTCAGAAAATATATCATTTTCTGAAAAAATAAACCCGTTGCTCACTGATTTGTTCTATCCAAGCGAATCAGACGAGCCCCTCGAATCAACTACCTGCTATTTGAAACAGGAAGAGCCGTTGACTGTGAGCCAGATTAAAGACTGGCAAATGCTACCGCCTAAGATTTATGTCGAAGAAATTCCGGAGGTTGATTTCTGGAGCCCTGTTCTCACCGAAGAAGATTGGTATGGCGATGAGGAAAAAGCCCGTTTGGCTCAATTTCAGACATTAAAGCAAGCGTTGGACCAAGAGCTAAGCGTTCGTCAGGTGTTTCGGGTTGGCGATAACGAAATTGATATATACTTACTGGGTCGATTAGCTACTGGTGAACGAGCTGGAATCAAAACAAAAGTTATTGAGACGTAGCAACTCAGCCGTTTATTTCGGCAGTAAGCTATCTTGAAAGCTTCCTAATTTTAATACCTATTTATAATAGGTTATATCCACACCAACTAAGATTGCCGTAATAAAAAAAACTCCTGGTTTGATCAGACTCATCCAATCTACCCACGCTGGGAGAAACCACTTCTTTATAAAGCATTGACCCTTGCCATTCAACAAGACACAACACAATCATTTGCTATTATACGAAATATTAATATTCCAACATTAGCAGAACGATTATCCTTTGTAAGGCAGACACAGGCCAGAAATCCTCATGCATTTGTTGATTGGCTTATGTAGACCAAAAACATAAAGAGTTTTACCCACCTGCCGTGTATGAAGGATGGGCTTTAGCAGCATTAGACTTTAAAAATTTCACCCAGATGAGTAATGCTATCAATAGTTACTTTAATATGTATCTCTATCAGGATTTCACTTACCATCAAATTAAGCAGTTTATTGAAGATGGGAAACTAAGTATTACACCGACCATTTGACAGAGATGACTCAGCAACTAACTCTTTAAAACGCAAAACCCGGCGAAGAGCCGGGTTTTGCGTTTTATATTTTATTCTGTTTACTTCACTTGTTCCACAACAGCAGCAAATGCTTCCGGATGGTTCGTTGCCAGATCAGCCAGAACTTTACGGTTCAGTTCGATGCCGGATTTACTAAGGGCTCCCATCAGTGCCGAATAGGAGGTACCATTGATACGAGCACCTGCATTGATACGCTGAATCCAAAGAGCGCGAAAATCGCGTTTCTTGGCCCGGCGATCGCGATATGCGTATCCTAAGCCTTTTTCGACAGCGTTCTTAGCAACTGTCCAAACATTTTTACGCCGACCGAAATAACCTTTGGCCAGCTTCATTACTTTTTTCCGACGTGCGCGAGAGGCAACGTGATTGACGGAACGTGGCATTTTATTATTAGTTGTTTTTTGACAACAGGCGGAAGACTAATTAATGGATAATGTTGAATCAATAATATGCAACGGCCAGCGTCACAAACCGTTATTCATTTTCATTAATCATTATGCATTCTCTTATATAGCCTGATATCGGGTGAAACGTGAACCAGGAACTACTTCGTCCCTTTTGTATATGCTACATTTGCAGCACATACGTTGAAATCCTGACTAGATATTCAGCAACATTTTGATACGTCGCTCATCTGGACCAGCTACCAACGCATCATGTACCAGATTGCGTTTCTGCTTGGTGGTTTTTTTCGTCAGAATGTGACTGTGGAAGGCATGCTTCCGTTTGATTTTACCGGAGCCTGTCAGCTTGAAACGCTTTTTGGCTGCCGAATTGGTTTTTACTTTTGGCATTATTGTAACTGCTTTTGTGGAAACTTCTTTGTAAACAGGCCGCAAAGATACGAAAATTAGTTATAAAGTTGCAGGGTTACAAGGTTGTAAAGTTTAATAGCGCTATTAAACTTTACAACCTTGTAACCCTGCAACTTTATAACTAATTAAATCACTTCTTGGCAACAACTTTAGGAGACATGAACATGCTCATCCGTTTTCCTTCGAGCTTCGGTTCTGCTTCAATTTTACCGTACTCTTCAAGCCCTTTAGCAAAACGGTCGAGCAGGTTGAAACCACGGTCTTTAAAAACAATGGCCCGGCCTACAAATTGTACATAAGCTTTTACTTTGGCGCCTTCTTTCAGAAAATTAATCGCATGCTTAAGCTTAAACTCAAAATCGTGATCATCGGTGTTCGGACCAAACCGAATCTCTTTGATAACAACTTTAGTTGCATTGGCTTTGATCTCTTTCTGCTTTTTCTTCTGCTCGTATTTGAACTTCGAATAGTCTACAATTCGGCAGACGGGCGGCACAGCGTTGGGCGATACTTCCACAAGGTCTAAACCCTGGGCTTTCGCCAAAGTCTGTGCTTTATTTATATCGTAGATTCCCTGTTCTACATTTTCACCGACCACCCGTACTTCACGGGCCAGAATGCGCTCATTTACTTTATAGGGTTCTTCAACCACGCGACGGGGTGGTCTGCGCTGGGGTAATGCCATAGATTGTGTTTAAGGTAACAAATTGTTAAAGTGAGCTCTTTTGAAGCCGTTTGGATAACGTAACAGCTCTTAAAAAGTTCGGGAAACTATTGAAAATACTGATTCAGTGCAAGCATAAGTTTGTTTCAGGTTCAACGATTCAGGTTTTAGGCTGATACTACATCCATATTGAACCTAAAATTCCGAACATAGAACCTGAAACTGTACTAAACCTTTACTTCATTCTGGAATATGGTTACAAATTCTTCCACACTCATACTACCAAGATCACCCTGCCCTTTTCGTCGAACTGATACTTTGCCTTCGGCAGATTCTTTTTCACCGACAATAAGCATGTAGGGTACTTTATTTACTTCGGCATCGCGGATTTTACGGCCAATTTTTTCGTCGCGCAAATCAACAATACCCCGGATATCATTCTCCTGTAAGGCAAAAAACAGGTCGTTGGCGTAATTTTCGTATTTCTCAGAAATCGGCAGAATGGCAATCTGCTCAGGTGATAGCCAGAGTGGAAAATTCCCCCCCGTATTTTCGATCAGAATGGCAATAAACCGCTCCATCGACCCAAACGGTGCCCGGTGAATCATAACGGGCCGATGTTTCTGATTATCAGCACCAATATACTCCAGCTCAAAGCGATTAGGCAAATTATAATCGACCTGAATTGTTCCTAGTTGCCACTTCCGTCCCAAGGCATCACGAACCATAAAATCAAGCTTTGGTCCGTAGAAAGCAGCCTCACCAAGTTCGGTCACAGTTGGTAGCCCCTTTTCAGCAGCCGATTCGATAATAGCCGCTTCAGCCTTTTCCCAAAGATCGTCGGAACCAATATACTTGATTTTATTTTCAGGATCACGTAGTGAAATCTGAGCGCTGTAGTCCGTAAACCCAAGTGTTCTGAAAACGTAGAGCACCAGATCAATGACCTTCATAAACTCATCTTTAACCTGATCGGGCCGACAGAAGATATGCGCGTCATCCTGCGTGAATCCACGCACACGAGTCAGACCATGCAACTCGCCCGATTGCTCGTAGCGATATACAGTTCCAAACTCAGCCAAACGTAGTGGAAGATCCCGATATGAGCGTGGTCTGGTTTTGTAAATCTCGCAGTGGTGCGGGCAGTTCATTGGTTTCAGCAAAAATTCCTCGTTCGGATCGGGGGTTTTAATGGGCTGAAACGAATCTTCGCCATACTTATCCCAGTGACCCGACGTTACGTATAATTGCTTACTGCCAATATGTGGAGTCACAACTGGCGAATAACCTGCCCGAATTTGTGCCTTCCGAAGAAAATTTTCGAGCCGCTCACGTAGCATCGTACCTTTTGGAAGCCAAAGCGGAAGCCCCGCTCCTACTTTCTCCGAAAAGGCAAATAATTCCAACTCCTTACCTAGCTTACGATGATCCCGCTTTTTGGCTTCTTCGAGCAGATATAGATAATCGTCAAGTTCCTTTTGCTTCGGGTACGTAACGGCATAGATACGTGTTAGCTGCTTATTTTTCTCATTACCACGCCAATATGCACCCGCTACGTTCATCAGTTTAGCGGCTTTTATAAATCCGGTGTTCGGAATATGCGGTCCTCGACACAGATCAGTAAAATCGCCCTGCGTATAGAACGTAATGGTCCCGTCTTCCAGATCTTTGAGCAGGTCGAGTTTATAGGGGTCACCTTTTTCTTCGAAATAAGCAATGGCCTCTGCCTTGCCCATCGGCTTACGAATATACGCCTGCTTCTGGCGAGCCAGTTCCAGCATTTTATCCTCAACTTTTTTGAAGTCTTCCTGCGAAAAAGGTTGCCCTCCCAAATCAACATCATAGTAAAATCCGGTTTCGACCGCAGGTCCAATACCAAATTTCACACCCGGATACAGACTTTCGAGTGCTTCGGCCAGTAAGTGGGCCGATGAGTGCCAGAACGTAGCCTTCCCTTCGGCATCGTTCCAGGTCAGAAGCTGTACGGTTGCATCCTGATCAACAGGACGTGTTGCATCCTGCACCACACCATTTACCTTAGCGGCCAATACGTTACGGGCCAAACCTTCACTAATTTGAGCGGCAATTTCCAGCCCTGTACTTCCTTTTGGATACTGCCGAACGCTACCATCTGGTAACGTAACGCGGATTTGTTCGTCCTGCGCAATCATGTTTACACGTATTTATTTGTGGGTACCCGCAGCTTACCTACAACTGTAAGCCACTTATTTTTTATGTGTGATATAGGAGGTATGAACTATAACATATAACGTATCTACCTTCTGTACGTTATAATTCAGTATACATCATACATAATTACTAACTCAATTTATTGGTCTTACAGTTCGTTGAAGCGAATCGCTGGTTCTGCTCTCCACCTGCACTTTAGGCTGAATTGTCGATACCCGAACGCGAGTTGTGTCAAGTCCAGGGCGAGTTCGGGTAGTGGGCGAAGGTTTATTAGCAGTATCCGGCAAAAATAATGAGTTATATGAATTTTGTGAGTATTGCGAACGCTGCGAGCGCCACAATCCCGCAGCAGCCTGCTGGTCACCAGCATTCTGTTGAGTAGCTTTGGTATAGGCTGCAATAGCCAACTCATACTGCCCCATTTGTTCATAGCAGTAGCCTATATATGTATCGATACGTGGAAATTGTGGGCGAAGCTGCTGCACACGCTGATAATTTGCCAAAGCCGAATAATAGTTCCGATACGCCTGATTGATAAGGCCCATCTGAAAAAAAGCCTGATAATAATTTGCTTGCACCTTCACCGTCTGCTGGTAATAGATCATAGCACTATCAAGCTTATTTTCGGTATGATAGATCAAACCACGTCCGTATGCAAGCCGGGCATTATTTGGAAAATAACGTAATGCCTGCTCATTATAAACCAGCGCCGAATTCAAATCACCAATTGTCCGATAAATGGACGATAGCTGATTATACGTTTCCAGATATCGCGGTTTTAACTGAAGCGAGCGTTTATATAGCACGAGAGCCTGGGTGGTATCACCTTGGCGAGCTGCCATTAATCCATTAAAAAAATAGGTCTCTCCATCGTATGGCGCCATTTGCAAGGATTTGGCAAGATAAAGTCTGGCTTTATCAAACTCATTCTGTTGCTGAAGTAAATCGCCCTGAAGTGTGTATAACTCGGGCGTATCGACACCTAAGATTTCGGCACGCTGAGCGTTCTGGAAGGCTTTGGAAGGCTGCTGCAAGGCACGTAGCACCTGTGCTTTGGTCAGATAATACGTACCTATATTATCATTACGATCAATAGCTTCATCAATATCCGAGAGAGCCTCGTTCACACGACCCATCACTAACAGAATGGACGCTCGTTTGGCGTAGGCTGAAGCTGGTGATGATTGATTGATGGCGCGTGTAAGAGCACGTAGCGCACCCTCGGTACGACTACTATCTCCCGGTTTCGGATAATCAGGAATATGAGCCGTTTGCCGGTCATCACTATCGCAAGAGAATAAAAGGAACGAAATAGCAAATGTTATAAAGAGCGAATGAACGAACGAGTGAACGTGCGAAAGTGCCATCTGGTAGGTTTTTCGCACGTTCACTCGTTCGTTCATTCGCTCTTTGAAAATTTTCATACCCCAAACCGATAAAACACCCCCAAAGGTAGTCTTTTCTGAAATTGGTCTATCATAGCTAATTCGCCCCATTCCGGATTTGGTACGCTACCAAATATCTGCCGCATAAGGTTATCGACCAGTAGCGACGAAAATCCAAGCGAATAGAGGTTAATGATAAAGAAAAAATGATCGTTATCGAGCAGGTCAGCGCAGGATTTGAGCAAGTCATTGAGATGCTCTTCAAGTACCCACTTTTCGCCATCGGGTCCACGTCCATAGGCCGGAGGATCAAGAATAATGCCATTATACCGATTGCCACGACGTACTTCACGACGTACAAACTTTACTGCATCTTCAACCATCCAGCGAATATTTGTCAAGCCGCTGTAATCCATATTTTCCCGAGCCCAGGAAATGACTGGTTTCACTGCATCGACATGTGTTACGTCGGCACCAGCCTGCCGGGCAGCAAGTGATGCTCCACCTGTATAGGCAAACAGATTCAATACGTTTGGGCGCGCTACGTGGGGCGCCATTCCCTTGATTTTGGTGGCAATATAAGCCCAGTTATCAGCCTGTTCAGGAAAAAGCCCTACGTGCTTAAACGTTGTTAGTGCCAGTTTAAACTTAAGGTTTAACCCTCCCTGCTGGAACGTAATGAACCAAGGATCACGCATATCGGGTTTCGTTTGCCAGTCGCCCCGCTCCGGCGATTGACGGTCGCGACGAAAAATAGCATGTGCCCGTTTTTCCCACGCACTATCGGTCAGCGATTTATCCCAGATTGCCTGTGGTTCTGGCCGCGATAGCACATAATTGCCAAAGCGCTCCAGTTTCTGAAAAGCCCCCGAATCAATGAGTTCGTACTCAGACCAGGATTCTGGTATAACTAGTTGAATATTGGTCATATAGATTGAATGACTGAATGATAGAATTGTTGAATGAATACTGCAATGAACCTATTCAACAATTCTATCATTCAGTCATTCTATTATTAATTCAATTCTGTCCCATTTTCAAGATTAATTCAAATTCATCGACCCGAACGGGCATCACGGATAAACGTGACTGGCGAATAAGGCTCAGATTAGCCAGTAATGGCTCAGCTTTTATAGTGGCCAGCGACACTGGTTTTTCCAGAGCAAATAAAGGCTCAAGCTCAACAACTACCCAACGGGTGTCGTCAGGAATGGTTGGGTCTGGGTATGACTCTTTTACTACATGGGCCAGACCAACAACGCAAGGAGACGTAACACTATGGTAAAAAAGTACCTGATCGCCGATTTTCATGGCGTTCAGATTATTACGCGCCTGATAATTACGTACACCATCCCATACAGCACGGCCCTGTTCAATAAAGTGGTGCCATCCATACGTATCGGGTTCTGATTTAACCAGCCAGAAGTTCAAAGGAATAAATGTTGAATGCCTGAGCAACAGAATGCCAGTACAGACTTACTGTTGCTTTATACAATTACTGAAGCATGTTCTCGATCAATTGACAATCAATAATAATCGTCATGCTCGTGGCTTCCGAACGGAGATCCGTATTCATCGGTACCAGTATCTTCATCGGCATAACGCGAACCTGCATTTTTAAAAGCCAATGCTTTTCGAAGTATCATAATCTGGCCCGTATGGTACATATCATGGTTAATAATACCATGCAACATATCGTAATACGTATAATCACGCCCAGGCACTATATCTTCCAGAAATTCATCATCATCGCGCTTATCCAATTCATTGATCAGCTCTTCCTGACTCAGACTTAATTCCATTTCAAGTGCTTCCCATTCAAAATCGTCGATTTTGTCGGGCAATGCACCAAAGTTTTTATCTGGCGTTGTGATATCAAACGTTTCATCACCTTGCATTTTTTTAACACAGAAAATACGCCAGCTAGTCATATGAAAAACCAGCTCGGCAATACTGTGTGTATTGGGCGAAATACGCCGTCCGGCTATCTCCGGCGTAACGCCCCGCAGCACGTCAACTACAGAGGGGCCATGCCAGGCTTCTTCACCTTCATAAGTTGTGTTGA
The DNA here is from genome assembly GCF_054776875.1 of Spirosoma daeguense. Lineage (NCBI taxonomy): Bacteria > Pseudomonadati > Bacteroidota > Cytophagia > Cytophagales > Cytophagaceae > Spirosoma > Spirosoma daeguense. Next base: position 433,360 of record NZ_BAAHBF010000002.1, on the reverse strand, counting down.
GTAAATCAATGATGCGGATCAGTTCGTCATTAGGGACCATACGCAGAAAAAAAAGTTATAATCAACTATAAAGTTAGTAGCAGGTTGTAATTTCAAACACACATAGTTTGCAGTACAAACAAAAGCATAACTATAGCGCAAACTAATACCTCAAAACTGTTCATATGTTGTAACACAAACATTATTACAAGAAAAGTTTTGCAAGGACTTACAAAGGTAATCCTTTATTTATGGTCTTCCGAGAAAAACCCATGAAACCTACTGTTGTCTTACTAATGATTGTTTTTATAACCATTCTACTCTCAGGATGGCACATTTTATGTATATGATTAGCCAATGCTTCTTCTTTAATTACTCTCACTAGAATGATGAATCTGCTCACAAAAAAGTTTACGTAATTGTATGGCCTATGCTATCAGGCTGCTCCCTTTTCTATTGTTAACAATTAGTTGTTTTGCTCAAACAACTAAACCACTCCGTTATCGCTCGGAGGCAGGTGGCTATTTTTCGGTGCCAAGCTCAACTCCTTTTTGGCTACGAGCAAATCAATATGGAATCGTTCCTCAGGAGAAAACTTTCCTGACGCTACGTCATGCCATGCGGGTTGACTATCATGATCTCCCCCAAAATCGACTTGATAGCCTACGGGCAGCTAATCGACGTATTGACTGGGGTTGGGGTGCCGAAGCAGTGCTTAATGCGGGTACGTCATATAACGTAGTGATTCCAGAGGCATACGTAAAGGTTAAATTCGGACGTAATCTGGAAGCTTGGGCAGGTCGTCGTCGGGAAGTCATTGGCTTAGTCGACTCAACACTGAGCTCCGGCTCTTATGCATGGTCGACCAATGCGTTACCTATGCTGAAAATTCAACTGGCAACTCCTGACTATTTCCCCAGAAACGCGCTTTTTGGCTTTAAGGGTATGTATGCACATGGCTGGTTTGAAGAAGATCGTTTTGTTAAAAACGTGCTCCTTCATCAGAAAGCTCTTTATGGGCGATTCGGCAAACCAAACTGGCGGCTTAAATTATACGGCGGGTTCAACCACCAGGCGATGTGGGGCGGCAATACTGAGAGTCTACCGGGTTCGGTTATCAAGAATAATCAACTTCCTAATCGGTTTAGTGACTATATCGACGTTATCACAGGCACTACGTTAGGCAACCGCACAAATGTCGATACAACCCGAATAAGCCGTTTCGATCGCGAAAATCGCATAGGCAATCATTTAGGAAGCATTGATTTAGGATTCGAATACCGAACACGCTCGTTCTCAGTGTTTGCGTACCGCCAAAACGTTTATGAAGATGGATCGCTGTTTTACCTGATTAATATCAGTGATGGACTAAATGGATTACGTATACGTAACCTTCGGTCTGCCCGTCCGGGTGGATTCCAGATTCAGGATGTTTTACTGGAATTCTTATTCACACAGAGTCAGGGAGGAGAATTATTTCTGGATAAAACCGGACAGCAGGGACGCGACAACTATTTTAATCATTCCCAGTATCGCGATGGCTGGTCTCGGTACGGCCTCACTATGGGAACGCCTTTTATTAGTCCTTCAACTGATAGTAATGTAGAATTGCCACGTTATGGATTTACCAACAATAACCGCGTATCAGTCTTTCACGTTGGTTTATCGGGGCAAATCGTCGATTTTCTTAAATTTCAGATCAAAGCATCTTATAGTCAGAATCTCGGTACGTATGAGGTTCCGTTTCCCAGGGCTGTTCAACAGTTTTCGTCTATTTTATCGATGTCTGCTCCTTTACCTATTTTTCAGGGAATAACAGCAAATATTTCCATAGCTAATGATACGGGCAATCTGTATCAGAATAATACTGGATTCTTTATTGGCATACGTAAAGAAGGTCAGAGTCGTCGACGGGATTTGCCGGAGCAATAGTATATCCATTTTTACTACGTCTGTTACCAGAACAGACGTAGTAAAAATGGGTTAAGGTTAGCGTCTTGTACCAAATTTTGTTACCCAGTAATGGTCATAATTACTACTAATGTTGTAGCCATAACCAACCCCTACGTTCTGAAAGCCCGGATTCATAATATTAGCGCAGTGACCTGGCGAATTAAGCCAGGCTGTAACTACTGACCGTGGGGTTGTAAAGCCAGCAGCAATATTTTCGCCTGCAACAATCCATTGATAACCTTCCCGAGTCATTCGGTCCCAAGGTTGCGAACCATCTCGTCCGGTATGGCTGAAATAATTGTAATCGGCCATATCGACAGCATGTTTATTCGAGGCTCCATTTAGTCGGGAGTTCAAACTAAGTGGTGGAGCAGGTGGATACGTATCAGTGCCACATACACAACTTTGAGAACGAGCTTCATTAATATACTGCAATACTTCTTGCTGAACGGCAAAAGAAGCATCGGATTCCCGGGCACCAGCAGTCTCTGGCATTGGCTCTCCTAATTGATCGTTTCCCCCTTCTTTATACACTGAAGACATAACAGGAGCGGGCGTTAATGCACTTTCTTGTTTGGGCTGACAGGACATGAATACCCATACGGATAAAATCATGCCCAATAAATTCGAGAGTTTCATTTTTTATAGTTTAGTTAGTTAGATATAATACACATCACTCGAAGTGTATATACGACAGAACTAAACTACGAGATTTTTTATTTATTAAAATTATTTTACGGTAACATATTATTAATAAATATACATATATTATCCAATAATCATTCACTAAAATATAGAATAGGTAAATTAAAAAAGAAGAATGGATTAATTTCGTTTTCGCTCCCAATTACCTTTTTGCGGTTGGGGACGAAATATATATACGTCGAGCAACGCATATGGGCGAGCCAGATACTCGCGAATTAATGTACGGAAAGAGTATCCATCGGGTACGTCCTGAGCAGCAAAAGCAATGGCTTCCATACCCTCATGATTACCAATGTAAAGCGCACGGGCATTATGGAAGTTTTGCGAAATAATAGTTATTTTCTCCTGATTGAAGTAATCTTTACAACGCACTACCGAATCGAATGTACGATAACCGGCATAATCAAGCGTCATTATAGAAGCAGGAACGCCTAATTTCACCAGCGCCCGCTGCATATCAACAGGCTCGTTATAATACTCCGAATCATTATTTCCACTCAAAATCAAGTATTTAACTTTCCCTTCTTTCCATAGACGGGCAGTCGCTTCCATGCGATAGCGAAAGAAAAGATTTTCCTTCCCTGACCGGACAAATTTGCTGGTTCCCAATACCAGTCCAACATCGTTGGCAGGTAGCTCGTCAATATCGAAATAAATCTGATTTCGCGTATTGTAAACGACCCACCAGTTACTGATAAGCACAGCAATAGCCACTAAAAAGCCGAGTGCAATCAATGTTTTTATGAAACGCTTGGCAACACGAACACCAACCGTTTCGGGCGGAGATTCTTTGTTGTAATTTGTTGCCAAGGTAGTATTCATTTACGTCAGCGTAAAATGCGGATTTTCGATCAATCCGACCACATTTCCAAACGGATCTCGAACCGTAGCCACACGAATACCTTCACCAACGTCCTGAATATCGGTATGGGGGGTGGCTCCCAGTGAAAGCAGGCGTTGCACACTTGTTTCAATATATGCAACGCCCCAATACGTTAACGTGCTACCATCAGTAGGTTGAGCATTAGGATCAAGACCTAATTCATACCCGCCTACGTTAAAACCTACGTAGAATGGCTCTTCGAAGTAAGGTGCAAAACCCAATGCTTTGGTATACCAGTCTTTGGTTTCGGCTAAATTCGGAGCGGCATAAATTACCGTTCGTAGGCCTAAAAAAGCTGTCTCTGCCATAGTAATACCGATTTTGCAACGCTATTTACTAAGTTAATAATACTCTAAAAACCCGTTCAATTAAGAAAACAAACCTAACTGTACCGAATCTTTTTCCTCAACCTCAGGCTTATCCAACGTAATAGATTCAATCGCTGGAGACACCTTATTGGTCTCTTTCACCACTTTGGGAGCTAGCAATTTAACCTCTTTAACTTTAGCAAAAGGCAACTTATTGCCTAATGCTTTCCAGCCTCTTACATCAATAAAACCCTCTGGCTCCAGCACCATTTTTTCCATTGGTCCACGGTCTTTAACCTGATGCACGATTTCAATACGTGGAAAACGATCAACCGTGATTGCTAATGCTTTCGAACCTTTGGTATCGCCAATGAAACTAAATTTCTTATCCAGCGAGGTTGTTTCGACCTTAAATCGTTTTACGTACCACGCTTTCTGATTCACTTCGTAATATACGGACGATACTACGGTTTCAGGATCAAATTTCTGCAATACCGCAATGTCGGCCGGCTCATATCGGTTGGTTAAATCAAAGCTTGTTAGTTCATACTGACCATCTTTGTAAACAACAAGAATACTGTCTTTCGCTTCAAAATTCCCTAATAACCGACCGCGTTCGTCCCGATTGAGTCGGCCAAGGTGTTCGTCATACCATATATCAACCCCACCTAGCGTTGACGTACCTGCCGTTTTCTGGGTAATTTTCCGGACGGGGTATTTGGTTAGAATATTTCCCTGCGCACCCCGGTTTTTAATAGCAATCGAGGCAAAATCAAAATCAAACTGTTTAATTTTTGCCGAACTCTGCGCTGTCAGATTTATCATTACGACTTCAGCTTCTCCATTATCGTTGGCGCTGAAATACGTCATTTTCGACTTAGGATTTCCCATTGTCAGATCGTATTCCCGATCGCGTGTGACTCCCGTTACTGGAAAACGCTTCGACATCGAAATTCCAGACTTACCGTCCAGATAAATCAGGTTATAAATCTTGCGCTCATCGTTTTTCTTGAATACCGAAACGTAAACAATATCCTTGCCGACGAACACTTTTTCCTGAATTTTTACGACCATACATTTACCATCCCGACGGAAAACAATAATATCATCAATATCGGAACAGTCACTAACGTATTCATCTTTTTTCAGACCATAGCCAATAAAACCTCCCTCCCGATCAACGTAGAGTTTCTGATTGGCAGCCGCTACTACGTTCGCAGCGATGGTGTTGAACGCCCGTATTTCGGTCTTGCGTTCGCGACCTTTGCCGTATTTCTTCTGCAACTCCTTGTAATAGGCAATCGCATACCGCGTAATATTCGCCAGATTGTCTTCTGTTTCGGCCAGTTCCTGCTCCAGTCGACGCATCAGTTCATCGGCTTTAAAACCGTCATATTTCGAAATACGCTTGATTTTAATTTCGGTGAGCCGAATTAAATCATCTTCCGTAATCTCGCGATAAAACTGTTTTTTAAACGGTTTCAGTGCTTTATCGATTGTCGACAGTACAGCCTCAAACGTTTCGCACTCTTCGATTTTCCGGTAAATCCGGTTTTCAATGAATATTTTTTCGAGCGAACTATACAGCAATCGCTCCATAATCTCACTACGCCGAATCTCAAGCTCGCGTTGCAGCAACTGCACCGTTTGATGCGTATTGACACGTAGTATGTCTGTTACACTCACAAAATGCGGCTTATCGCCAATAATGACGCAGGCATTGGGCGAAATACTTACTTCGCAATCCGTAAAGGCGTAGAGTGCATCAATCGTTACGTCGGGCGACACACCGGGTTGCAGGTGAACCAGAATTTCAACGTCTTTAGCCGTATTATCAACCACAGCCGCTACGTTCCGGCTAGGTGCTTTAATCCGGATTTTGCCGAGTTCAGCCGCCTTAACAATCGAATCGATCAGTTGCGACGTTGTTACGCCAAATGGTACGTCCCGAATAGCCAGCGTTTTCTTATCAACTTCCTCGATTTTAGCGCGTACACGCACTTTACCGCCCCGATGTCCGTCGTTATAATTGCTGACATCAATGTGCCCACCCGTCTGGAAATCAGGAAAAAGCGAAACGGGTTTATCCTTTAACATCAGAATCGAAGCCTCGACCAGTTCGTTAAAGTTGTGCGGCAGAATCTTGGTCGACAACCCAACGGCAATTCCCTCAACGCCTTGTGCCAGCAACAGCGGAAATTTCACCGGCAACGTAATGGGCTCCCGCTTACGACCGTCATAGCTCAATTGCCACTCGGTTGTTTTATCGTTATAAACGGTATCAATTGCGAATTTCGAAAGCCGTACTTCGATATACCGGGGAGCGGCAGCGCCATCGCCCGTTCTAACATCACCCCAGCTTCCCTGCGTATCGAACAGCAGTTCTTTCTGGCCGATATTTACCAACGCTTCCCCAATCGACGCATCGCCGTGTGGGTGAAACTGCATGGTTTGTCCGATTACATTGGCCACCTTATTAAAACGACCATCGTCCATTTCTTTGAGGGCGTGCAGAATCCGTCGCTGAACTGGTTTCAGTCCATCTTCAACCGCAGGCACAGCTCGTTCCAGAATAACGTAAGATGCGTAATCGAGGAAATAACTTTCATATAACCCTGACACAACCGTCTGGTCATGCAGGACTTCTTCTACAGTGTCAATAGGAGTTTCAAGCTCTTCAGGGACGCTCACCAGCTCTGATTCATTGGTCGATAAATCGGAGGTTGGCAGTTGATCATCGTCGTCCATGAGGGGTTCATTCTCGTTGTTCGTCATTTATTTTTGTTCAGGTCAATTCCAGTGGATGGGTCGCAGGTTTAGCGAACGATAAGTATCACGTTCGGCTCCTTAAATATACGGAAAAATTTCCAAAAAAGGGCTTTAGAGGGCGTATTGCGGCAATAATTCTATAACATGCACCTTATTTCCAAGTCCTTCGACAACAAAGGAAATCAGCCGGTTTAATGAGTATAGATAGGTGTATACGTAGTATATAACAGGGATGCAAGTTCTTTCTGATAAACAGCCCAGCACTACTACCAATTTTCGCCTAGAGCACGCGATCCGATTAGTTGATTGCAAAAGAATCAACTAATTGCTGTTTGTATTTTTCCTAGCGTATGCTACTGGAATAGGTTTACAAAGGGAAACAAAGCTGATTAGCACCCTAGCCGCTAAGAGCAAGTATGGCAAATACTGATCTTTGGGTAGGAATTTCATACTTTTTTCTGTTGTATAATCAACGATGATTTTAACTATTGCTTATTAGGAAAGGATAACGACTACTCTGATTTGGTTAACTGAACAATTGCTCGTAATGACCCGATGGCAGAAATATTCCTCCGCTTTCTGCATAAAACGTAGCATCTGTCGGATAGACACCCCGTTGCGTTTGGGTCCAGCTTGATCCAGCTTTGGGGTGATACGTCATCAGTTTATCCCAGTTTTTGAAGTATTGATGCCCGTTCGTTTCCTGTAGCCCTACACTCATGCCCGGAAACGGCGGAAGTCGGGCCGCTACGTTCTTGTTCCAGTCGACCAGAATAGGATTTACCGTCAGGTCGGCGCAGAAGCAGGGAACGCCTTTTTCGTAGGCAAGCTGGGTAATTTTCATGGTCATGCTCAGCGTTTTGGCTATCGCTTTTACCGCTATGGCCGAATATCCCTGCTGAATCCGAATGGCAGCGTCTTCAACGGTATGCGCACTTTCATCGGCAGCAATTCGAACGCCCAGATTACCAACAAACTCTTCGTTACGTTCCTCAAAGGGCTCTTCGATAACCGCTATCTGATCAAATGCACCAATTTTTCGGGCATGATCCAGAAAACGTAACAGCGTATCTTTTTTCTCGTACCGTCCGTTGGCGTCGAAATAGTACGGAATCTTGCCGTCTTTCGTATAGGGCGTTTCGTAACGACCAATTGCTTTGTGAACAGCGGTCAGAAAGGCAATGTCCTTTTCCAGCATTTCGGCCTGTGTACCAGCTGCTCCCGTTTTTAATTTTAGGATAAAATAGCCTTCATCAGCAGCCGCTTTGATGCGTTCGGCGGTGGTGCCAACGCTAAATGACGGAATACTTGCTACGTTCTTGTGGCGATAGGATAAACCCGGCCGATACGTCTCCGGTATAATATCATCGAAACGGGTAAGTCCGTTTTCCTGCGCATACAACAGCCATGCCGCATTATCGACACTTACCAGTGCATTTAGCGCAAAGGTTTTCCGCAAATCAGGATTTCGCGTGATGGTTTTCGCATAGGCATATACGTCAGGCAACAATTCATCGAGCAACGTAACAGGGTTTGTAAACGTATTGCCTTTCATCATCTGCAACGCACGATCGCTGATGGCATACATAAGCGCATTGCCCACCCGCTCGGAATGCGTTGAAAACACTTTCGCATCAGACCACAAAACGCCTTGCGTACACAAACCAATCCGACGAATACCTGATTCGCTTTCGAGCATCGACGCGACCTGCCAACTCTCGGTGATGGCACTTCCCTTAAATCGATACGGGTTCAGCGGTTCTCGTTCAAAATTAGAATCGACCTGCTTAATACGTATCATTTTGGGTGGGCGATTCGCTTCCGGTTTATTGGCGATTGCTGAAATGGACGATCCCAGGCTTAGCGCGGCTAAACTACCAGCAGCCTGAATAAACGTCCGGCGATTTACCGCATCGTGCTGACCTGATAGAATGTCCATTTCAGTAGTCAATAACAGATAATTCGTATTAATACCCTCGGCTTAGTTCAACCGCATTTTCGATTGTTTCACCAGCCAGAAATTTCTTTAGATTCCCCATAAAGTGAATCACTTTTCCCGTATCCTCATTGGGTTGTCCACCACCTGTATGCTGAGTTAGTAGTACGTTCGGTAAGGCCCAAAGTGGGTTATCGGTGGGAAGCGGCTCAGTAGCTGTTACGTCGAGAACAGCGCCCCCCAAATGCCCCGACTGAAGTGCATCAACTAACGCAGGCTCATCAGTTGTGCTACCCCGGCCCACATTGGCGTAAATACTTCCCGGCTTCATTGCCGCTAATACGTCTGCTGACACAAAACTATTAGCTGTACCCGGAAGGCAATTGATCAGGATGTCGGTTTGAGCGAGTTCCTGCTTCAATTCATCAACAGAATGCAAATCGGCTTTTGGGTCAGTACGGGCGAGCATTTTTGTAGGGCAGTTAAAACCGGTCAGCATTTGCCGAACAGCCTGTCCGATGGTGCCTGTTCCGAGAATCACTACACGCTGCCCACGTAGCAACCCGGTACGGTCGCGGATAGGGACGCCTAACCATTCGGAGCGATTTTGTAAGGTTACCAGTTCCGGAATACGTCGGTACATAGCCAGAATCCCGGCCAGCATGGTTTCGGCACAAGGCCAGGCAAAATAATCGCCCATATTGGCAACTACAGACCCCGGAGGCAGATTAGCCTGCTTATACCCATCGAATCCGGCTGAATCCAACTGCCAGAATTTCAAATTTGGAACCGCATCCTTAAACCAGACAGCCGGGGGATTACCCATGACCAGATCGGCCAGCAAAAAAGAAGCCTGTTGCTCATCTTTCGGAATGTCGTGCCGAAAAACCACCGTTACGTCGACAGGAAGGCGCTTTTGAAGTTCAGCTTTAAGTCTATCGTCGAGTGCTGTATTGACAAATAATCGCATAAGTAATGAATAATGTAGAATGGGTAATGAATAATGTAGGGAGAAACAATACGTAACGAATGGTCTACCTGTTCTTAATGAACGGACTTTCAGCCAATTCGTTAATTAGTCATTATTCATTCTACATTATTCATTAACTGTTTACTTCCCTCCTTTCAACTGCTCGAGCAGCCAATTGGTCATTTTTTCGGTTTGTTCAGGATACGTCCAATGTCCGGTATCGAGGAAATCAATATCCAGCATTTTTGGCCCCGGTATTACGTTATAAGATGCGTACATCGACGTTGGCGGGCAGGTTTCATCGTTGAATCCCCACGCATAGCGCCCCGGTGCGTTCACCTGTCGGGCAAAATTCACTACGTCGTAATAACCTGTAGTTTTTATCCGGTCAGGTTTGTTGTTATATGCTTTCTCATTCCCGAAAAACAAATGCGGCCAACCACCCGCGCGATTGTGCAGATAACCCGTTACGTCCGATAAAGCGGGATAATAAGCACCCAACCATTTGATACGGGAATCCAGTCCGGCCGTAACAATGCTCAGTGCACCGCCCTGACTACCACCCGTAACGGCTATGTTCTGACCATCGTATTCGGGCATACCCACCAGAAAATCGACTGCACGCACACATCCCAGATATACACGTTTGTAATAATATCTGTCGCGGTCGTCGAGATTGGCTGCCTGATAACCAGCCAACGGTCCACGTGCCAAATCCATATAAACACTAGGGTCCATCGTTACCGGAACGCCATGAATTCCAACTTCGAGCGTAATAAATCCTTTATCGGCTTCGGCAATCATGCCGTTGTATGGACGTACCCCAGCACCCGGTACGCGCAGAATTGCCGGATATTTACCTGCTTTCTTCGGCACACAAAGAATTCCATAGAACCGGGAGCTATTGATATTTTGCAGACTCAGGTGATACACGTTCGAAAGGGCCGTACAACGTTCGGGTAGCAGCGTCATTTTTGCATCGATTGGGAGTTTAGCCAGATCAGCCTTTGCGTTATCCCAGAATGCTTTAAAATCGGCAGGATTTTCTACGGTTGGTTTAATCGTCAATGGATCGAAACCAGCCGTAGTGAGCCCCCGATATTCTTTACCATCCCATTCCACTGTGGCGATGCAACGTAGAAACCCGGACGTTTTCATGGTTCCGCCATCGAGTGCTAACGTACCATCTTTCAACGTAACGGTTTCTTTTTTTGTCGGCTCCATTTTCTCCGGCCCGATTTCGTAACGGAGTTTCGCACCTTTCATCAATACGTTGTTGCGATAAACCGATATGTTAAATTTTACCGGCTCGCCTACCTTATAAACCCAGTCGGCATGATCGGGGGTAATTAAAACTTTAACGACTCGCTCAGAAGGCTGTGCCAGTACGTTGAACCAGAGAAGCAATAAAAAGGGAACAAGTAATTTTTTCATGAATATGTAGCAGGAGGTTTTACTATAGATCACTAGGTTAACGCGTTAAAGCCGAAGCCAGAACGTGAAACCCGAACGCAACTAGTAGGCAAAGCAACTTCGGCAGGAATTATAATCAGAAATTGATTAATCGAGCAGCGCTGGAGTCTGATACCCTTTTCGGGATACCTGAATATTGACAACGCAACGTACCAGCAACGTTAACGGGAACAACACATCGAATCCGCCCGGAATTTTCGAAAAGACTATTCCGAGTAAGATTAGAACTGACACTATGCTAAAATAGGTTGTCCGACGACGGGAGGTGGCTGTAGAGCGGGTTGCCCAGAATATCAGAGGGAGGTGAAAAGGCAACAGATATAGCAATGTTGGATTCCAGCCAGTTACGCCGTCGTCTCTGATGATCCACATCAACAAACCTAACCATCCCCATAGACCGGCTACGCCAAATAACAGCAAATCAACCCACCGATCTACTTTACCGGCAACCATGTACCGACGTATTGTAAACAACGCCACGATAACGCCAAGGATCGTAAACACTACGTCGGGATCGAAAATAAATGGCACCTGTTTACGAAAGGTTTTCTGAGCAGCAAACAGAGTCTGCTCGCTACGTACTAGCGGTACAACCTGCCCGTTGGCCTGGCGAAGTCTGGCACTGGCAAATTGGTCAAATAATTGATTGGGGAGATACATCGCCCGCCAGCCGTCGGTTTGTTCATCGGCGGGTTTACCAATGGCCAGATTCATCCCTAATTGATACCACGGCATATTTCCCAGATAATCATTCATCAAATTACGGTACGATTTCCCAGTCATTACCGAACGGGACGGTATCGTGAGGCTATCCCCACAGACCTGCACGATCATATCGCGCGGACGGGTTGAACAATTATCGTAGTAAAATTTGTAGCGATATTCCCGATTCTCAGGCAAATAATTCGTTTCTAAATCCCGGAATAATTGCTGACGCTGCGTGAGCGACAGGTTCAGCACCTGTTCACGAATACTTCTGTTGGTTTGCTGATAATAATAGGCAACCTGATATAAATTATGAGCTGTTAAATAGTAGGGCAGTGTGCCCCGTAAAAATTTGATAATGAAGTAGTCGGCCCGATAATCGAACCCGCCGTAACTGTAATCTTTATCGAGACCAATCGCAGGATCGACAATCCGGATTTCGGTATGGCCAAAAGCCGACGAAATATCATCATCGCCAGGGCCATAGGTGATTAAACTGACCTGCGATGCCGGTGAAAGGCTTTGGCTAACTGAGGAAAATGAATGAAAAAAGAAAAGTGAAAAAGGAAAAATAAATAGTAGTCTGCAAACTAACCGTTTTTGAATTATTTCCATGCCCCTTGCACCTTGCCCCACACCACATAGTTTATTCATCTTCTTCCGTATCATCGTCATTATCGTATTTTCGTTTGGCCTTGCGAACAGGTTCTTTACCCTGAACGCAGACAACGATTTCGCCTTTTATGGTTTTTTGGGCAAAATACGCAATAAGTTCGGATAAGGGGCCGCGCTGGGTTTCTTCAAATAGTTTGGTGAGTTCGCGTGAAACGCTGGCTGGACGATCCGGCCCAAAAATGTCGGCAAACTGCTGGAGTGTTTTCAGCAATCGGTGGGGCGATTCGTAGAAAACCATCGTTCGTTCTTCTTCTGCCAACTCCGTTAGCCGTGTCTGACGTCCTTTTTTATGCGGCAGAAAACCCTCAAACGTAAAGCGGTCGTTGGGAAGCCCCGAATTGACAAGAGCAGGCACAAAAGCAGTTGGCCCCGGCAAGCATTCAACAGTAATGTTGTTCTTGATGCACTCACGCACCAGCAAAAAGCCGGGATCTGAAATACCGGGCGTGCCAGCGTCTGAAACCAGGGCAAAGGTTTTGCCTTCTTTTAACTGATTTACAAGTCGCTGAACGGTCTGGTGTTCGTTGAAAATGTGATAACTATGGAGTGGTTTACTGATGCTAAGGTGACGTAGCAACACGCCCGATGTACGGGTATCTTCGGCCAGAATCACATCAGCACTTTTCAATACGTTGATAGCCCGCAACGTAATATCATCAAGGTTGCCGATGGGCGTCGGCACAAGATATAGTTTCATACTGCGAAATGAATACGGGATAACGAAAAATGCAAAATTGATCTCGTTTAATACGTATTATTCATTTCACAGTACCCATTATTCATTGATTAGCTTATCAATCTCGGCCGCCAACTTTCGGTCTTTATCGGTCACTACGTTGCCCGCGTCATGCGTCGAGAGTTTGATCGTGATTTCGTTGTAAACATTTGACCACCAAGGGTGATGATCCATTTTCTCGGCCATAAGCGCCACCCTGGTCATGAAGGCGAACGCTTCACTGAAATCGGCGAATTTAAAATCGCGGATGAGTTGATTATCCTTTTCCTGCCACATAAAGTTAATGGTCGTTTGTGTTTAGTCAACAGGAAAGAGTCAATTACTGTTTTATAATCTGGACAAATCAATTTCCGGGAAAAACTACGTATCATTGATATTCTATGCTACGTAGCAATTTCCTCACAACTCTTTTACTGCTGGCCGCTCTTGGCAGCAACGCCCAAACGCTTCCGATTCTTGAACAGAATCCGCCACAGCTACGTTGGAATCAGCTTAAAACACCACATTTCAAGGTTATTTATCCTGCCCAACTTGATTCTACGGCCCAACGAACAGCCCAGCGACTCGAAAGTCTGTATGAGCCCGCAAGTGCATCGCTAGGTAAAAAACCACGCCCGATTTCGGTGCTGATTCAGAATCAGACTACCAACAGCAACGGTTTCGTTACGTTGTTTCCGCGACGGTCAGAGTTTTTTGCCGTACCGCCACAAGATCCGGCTCTACTCGGTACGTTCGACTGGCTCGATTTGCTGGCTGTTCACGAGTACCGCCACGTAGTTCAGAACGACAAGGCGTTGCAAGGTTACGGACGCTGGTTATATACATTGTTTGGCAATACGGGGCTGGCATTCCCGTTGCTGACCGTACCAAGCTGGTTTGCCGAAGGCGATGCCGTAAGTACTGAAACGCTTCTGAGTCAGGCAGGTCGTGGCCGGATTCCGAATTTCGACCTAGGTATGCGAACCAATCTTTTAGCAAGTACCCCCTTCAATTACGCAAAAGCGGTCAGTGGTTCCTATCGTGATAATGTTCCGAACCACTACGTATTAGGTTATTTTCTGACTACGTATCTGAAACGTACGTATGGGCCTGATGTCTGGAGCCGCGTATTGAATCGAAATTATCGGCGCTTTCCGTGGCCATTTGCGTTTTCGGCCAGCATAAAAGCAGAAACGGGGCTACGAACCGACGATTTGTATCGAAAAACGATGGACGACCTAACCGAAACCTGGCAAAAACGACAGGAAAAGCTAACGATAACTCCTGCTACATCGTTTCAAGTTAAGCCAGAGCACGGTTCAGACGTAGTAAAATCAACCACCAGACAGCCTGTTTTTACCAATTATCAGCATCCACAATTCCTGACCGACTCAACGGTTGTTTGCGTAAAAAGTGGTCTGGGCGATACGCCACGACTGGTAATTCTGGGTAAAAGTCAACCCGAACAAACGTTATTCATTCAAGGTTTTCCGAACGATCCGGCTATGTTGTCGGCAACGGGATCAACCGTTTGTTGGATTGAGTACGGCTATGATCCTCGCTGGCAGCAACGCATTTTTTCAACCATCCGACTTCTCGACGTAAAAACGCGAAAACTTACCCGTCTGACGCATCGAACCCGGTATTTGGTGGCTGCACTTTCGCCCGATAATACCAAACTGATTGTGGTAGAAAGTACCGATCGTTATCATCATAACCTCGTCGTACTCGATGCCAAAACGGGCAAAAGCCTTCACAAGATTCCGAATTCAACGAACGTAGTATACCAACACCCACGCTGGCAGGCGGATAACCGAACCATCGTAACGGTTGTCTTAAAAGATGGGAAGAAAACCATTCAGCAAATCAACACAACCAACAACAGTTATACCGATTTACTTCCCCTTCGCAACGAAAATATAAGTAATCCGCAATCCTCTGAAAATTATGTTTTCTATAATTCGCCCCGTTCGGGTATCGATAATATTTACGCAGTTGATATCCGTACAAAACAGGTATTTCAGGTAACATCACGACCACAAGCGGCTTACCACGCTTCCATTTCGCCATCTGGAACCAGGCTGGCGTTTGATGATTTTACCGTTGCCGGGTCACGTATCATGGATATGCCACTTGAGCCCTCTATCTGGAAAAGTGTATCCAACTCGGGAGAAAACGATCAAGTTTCTTTGCTACGTTATTTTGGTAAATTGCCTTCGTTAGAGCCAGGGGCTGCACAGGGGCAACGTATCTTGTCGGATTCGTTAAAACCTACAGCAAGGTATCAGCCAACCCCGTATCGTCGGCTGGCGAATGCGATAAATATTTATAGCTGGGGACCAACAGCCAGCAGTAGTGGTCAGGCCTTATCGGTAGGATTAAGCTCACAGAATCTGCTTAGTACTACCCAGTTGGAAGTTGGCTATACCTACAATCAGGCCGAGCGAGCGGGAAACGCGTATGCCTTATTCAGCTATCAGGGCCTCTACCCTATTTTTGATTTGAGTTTTCAACGTGGCACCCGTAGTACGTCGCTTTACATCGACAGAGTTTCGCCCGCCGATAGTTTACGTACCGACCGATGGCAGTATAATCAGCTTTCGGCAGGTTTTCGGATTCCATTTCAGCTAACCCATTCTAAATATATAGAAAACGCCAGTCTGTCAGCCTATTACAATTACCTGAACGTAACAGGCTATGATTTACCCTTCAGACCTATTACCGAAGTTGGTGCGTCAGGCGCACTACAGGCACTAACTTACGGAGCAAGTTATTCACGTCTACTGCGCCAAAGCAAACGTGACGTAGCACCGCGCTGGGGACAAACGATTTCGGTAAATTATCGAACAACGCCGTTTGGGGGCAAACTCACCAGTGAGCAGTGGGGTGTTCAGGCAAATCTGTTTTTTCCGGGTGTTGGAAAGCATCATTCGCTACGTCTGAGGGGTGGGTATCAGCAACAGGCGCAGGGAACTTATCGGTTCAGCCCAATTGTGTTTTATCCTCGTGGACAAGCTTATGTAAGTGACGATAAGATTAGTGCCGGGAGTGCCGAATATCGATTCCCAGTTGCCGATATGCATTGGTCAATAGGGCGTTTGCTGTACGTTCAGCGGATTAAGGCCGGGGCTTTCTATGACCGTGCGCAAGGGCAGAGCGTGGTCGATGTGCGGGATGTATATGGGCGGTTGCGTGGATACGAAACGCTACGTCACACTTATCACTCTACAGGAATCGACGTATCGTTTGTGTTCAACGTACTACGTCTTCAATCACCGTTTGAAGCAGGTTTTCGAACCATTTATAATCCAAGTACCCGCGAATGGCTCGTTCAGCCGCTAGTGATTGACATTGGTTTTTAATTTTAGTGATGAGTGATAAACGATGAGTGATGATTGGGCTGACGCCAGCATTAACTACGCGCGTCAGCCCAATCATCACTCATCGTTTATCACTCATCACTAAAATTATCCTTTATAAAATACCCATTTCGATAGTTCACGATAGGATACTTTTTTGCCATACATCAGAATACCAACGCGGTAAATTCGGGCGGCTACCCAGGCCGTGCCAACAAACCCGAGAATGAGCAATACCATCGACAGAGCCAGTTGCCAGGCCGGAACACCAAATGGCACTCGTACCATCATTACCACCGGCGATGTGAACGGAAAAATAGATGTCCAGAAACCAAGTGCGCCATCGGGTTCGCGAATTACGAACTGTGCAATGGCGATGGCACCAATAATAGGCAGCGTGATCGGAAACATAAACTGTTGGGTTTCTGTCTCGTTATCGACAGCAGCGCCGATTGCGCCAAACAAGGCACTATAGAGCAGATAACCTCCCAGAAAATAGAATAGAAAACAAGCCACAATCAGCGGAATATTCAACGTATCGACTGCCTGAATCACACTGGTCACTACGCCCCCTTTGGTCTTGCTTGCATCGACACCCGGTGTAGGGCGGGCCATACTACTCGACGTTTGCATGGCTTCCCGTCCTTTATCCACTTTATCGCCAACCAATTTACCACCTACCGTAAACAGCCCGATTGTGAGTAAAATCCAGAGCATGAACTGTGTAAGGCCAACCAGTGCTACGCCCATGATTTTGCCTAGCATCAGTTGGAATGGTTTTACAGACGAAATAATCACCTCTACGATCCGGTTGTTTTTTTCCTCCATAACCCCACGCATCACCTGCGTACCATAAATAAATACGGATATGTAAATCATAAAGGCGCAGAAATAACCAATAATAGTCATTGCAATAGAATTGCTGCTTTTTTCGCCTTCGTCACCGAGACTTATGGTCTGTGCATCAACATTTACTTTAGCATCTTCAATTATCTTTTGCGTGATACCCGCCTGCTGGAGTTTTATGGTTTCAATCTCCTTGGCAATTGCGCGTTCGATATTGCTTTGCAGAGCCAGACTAACTCCCTTTTCAGCAAAAATCTGTACTGTTTTCGGCTTTTCAATTACGTCTTTTGGCACAAAAACCAGCGCATCATATTTGTCTTTGACAAACGTCTTTTTTGCTTCGCTCAGTGGTTGCTTTAAATATGAATAAACGGTTTCGTCGCCATTTTTAAATTGATTGACAAACCGGCCACTTTCGTCAATAACAGCCACTTTTTTCTGGTTAATGGAGCTTACAGCCGCCCAGCCAATGATGGCATAAAAACCAAAAATAAGGAGCGGGCCCAGAATCGTCATGATAATGAACGACTTCTTCCGTACCCGAACCAGATACTCACGCTTGATGATGAGAAAGATTGTACGCATAGTTTGAATGGTTGAATTGTGGAATGATGGAATGATTGAATTGTTAAATGATTGACTATTTGATTATTGGCGTAATTTAACCATACTGGCGGATCACAATTCTATTAGTCAACAATTCAATCAATCTATCATTCAGTCATTGTTTTCGCCAACGGTCTGAATAAAAATGTCGTTCATACTCGGGATATTTTCGCCAAATGATCGAATACTAACCCGATCCAACAAGTAACGTAGCAGATCATTAACGGCTGCATCGGGCGGAATTCGAATATCAGACCGGCTAAAATTATCTTCTAACAGCCGGGTCTCCAAAATTGTAAACACGTCGGGCAACGTAGCAAGTTCGCCCTGATATTCAACGTGATACGTATGCGTTTTAAACTGCTCTTTAATGGCACGCTTTGCCCCATCGAGTACCTTATGCGAGCGATTGATCAAAGCAATATAATCGCATAGCTCCTCAACAGACTCCATTCGGTGCGTCGAAAAGATAATCGTTTTGCCTTTATCACGCAGTTCCAGAATTTCGTCTTTGATCAAATTGGCGTTGATAGGGTCGAAACCAGAAAACGGTTCATCGAGAATAATCAAATCAGGTTCGTGCATCACGGTGGCCACAAATTGCACCTTCTGCTGCATACCCTTCGATAAATCTTCGATATGTTTATTCCACCAGGTCTTAATATCGAATTTCACAAACCAGGTTTTCAGCTTATCCATCGCCTGTTTCTCGGAAAGCCCTTTTAGTTGAGCCAGATACAAAAGCTGCTCTCCCACCTTCATTTTTTTATACAGACCGCGTTCTTCAGGCAGATAGCCGATACGTCGGATATGATCAGGTTTGAGATGTTCTCCACCCAGAATTACTTCGCCCGCATCAGGAGCCGTAATCTGATTAATAATCCGAATGAGTGAAGTTTTTCCGGCTCCGTTCGGACCCAGTAAGCCAAAAATGCTACCCTGTGGTACCGACAGGCTCACATCGTCGAGAGCTCGGTGTTCGGCGTATTGTTTAATAATGTGATGGGTTTCAAGAATGTTTGTCACGTGAGTATTTGCGGGTGGTATGTTAGGAGGTGAATGACGGTCAACGGCCAAAGTTAAGAGCAAGCGGCAAAAGTCCTGTATACTGAATCAAACTTTACGTAGCAAATTCACATTTTCCGAGAAATTATAGCTCATCAATAACAAACGAATTCAGTCAACTAAACAAAAAAGCCACACCCTGCGCAGAATGTGGCTTTTTTGTAGTGAATTTAATTTATCAGGCTTTTATCACGATGGTATTTGCC
Organism: Spirosoma daeguense; assembly: GCF_054776875.1. Taxonomy (NCBI): domain Bacteria; kingdom Pseudomonadati; phylum Bacteroidota; class Cytophagia; order Cytophagales; family Cytophagaceae; genus Spirosoma; species Spirosoma daeguense. The sequence goes on along the minus strand of NZ_BAAHBF010000002.1, from coordinate 414,207 downwards.
CATTTATCGCCAAACCGTTTGCGGTCATCGCTAAAAACCATTAGCGCATCGACAAATCCAAACAATGGAATGAGGAGAGATACCTGGCGGGTTATTGCTGTTCCATAATCGCCAACCAGACTGGCCCCTGTATCTTCTTTGATGGCTTTAATACCCATCAACTTTTTACCAATACTCTGACCACCTAAAAAACCAGCCGTTGCCGGAAGTGCATCTTTTGTAAGCAAATAGGCAATTGCTATAGCATAACCAACCATGCCTAGCCGATAGGACACTATGAGCAATATCCAGCAAGGCACATAGGCAATGACACTATCGATTAAAGCGGCAATGAAACGTTGAACCGGACTGGCTTTAACATACGTACTTAAGGGCGAATAAGAGGGCTGCACGGGTTTATAGGATTTAGCGTGAAACAATTAATTGAGTTTGCTGCTCTAACCTACAAAATCAGCCGCACATCCCCATACAAACCTGTGCAAACGACAAACGATTTACTAAACGGTAACGCTGTCAGTTTCAACGGGCTGCGTCCGAAACTCGCCTTCCCATTTCGAGATAACGCAGGTCGCTACGGCATTACCCGCTACACTCGTTGCCGAACGTCCCATGTCCAGCACCTGATCAATTCCGAGCAGAAGTGCCAGCCCTTCGATGGGGAGGTTAAATAACGACATCGTGCCCGCAATAACCACCAGCGATGCACGTGGCACACCCGCAATTCCTTTCGATGTAATCATTAGAGTAAGCATCATGGTAATTTGCTGCTCTACCGAAAGCGGGACGTGGTATGCCTGCGCAATAAAGGCTGTTGCAAAGGTCATATATAACATCGACCCATCGAGGTTGAATGAATAACCAAGTGGCAACACAAACGAAATGATTCGTTCTGAACAGCCAAACCGACGTAGTGCTTCAATCGTCTGCGGAAATGAGGCTTCGGAACTCGCCGTACTAAAAGACAGGATAATAGCTGAACGCACTTCTTTCAACAAGGCTATATACGGAATCCGGACTACCAGACAAATGGCAAATAGCACAACAAAAATGAAGAACAACAGGCCGCCGAAGAAACAGAAAATCAGGTAAATATACCCCGACAAAATACCCAGCCCCTGCTTGGCAACCACAGCCGCAATTGCACCCAGTACCCCAAACGGCGCAAAGGACATTACGTAACCTGTTACTTTGAACATGATATGCGACAAGGCATCGAGCGCTTTAATCATGATTTTTCCCTGTGCGCCAACTGACCCTACGGCAATACCAAAAAAGATACTGAATACAACAATCTGAAGAATTTCGTTAGTGGCCAGAGCCTCAATAAAACTCGTTGGTACGATGTGTGTGATGAAGTTTTCAAAAGTCAATTTTTGTACCTCAACACCTGTGTCGGTACCTTTTGCTGGAAGTGGTAAATTCATTACTTCGCCCGGTTTCATAATATTGACAACCAGCAAGCCTACCACCAGCGATAGAATCGTTGCAAAATAAAAGTAAGCCAGCGTCTTCAAACCGATACGTCCTACCGTACCAAAGTCGCCGAGTTTAGCAATACCAACCACCAGCGTCGCAAAGACGAGTGGTCCGATAATCATTTTTATGAGCCTGAGAAAGATTTTAGACAGGATATTCAGGTCAGAGCCTGAGAATCCGGAGCCAGTGTCGGGAAAAAAATAACCAATGGCAATCCCGATCACCATGCCTAGAAAGATACGTGTAGTTAGGTTGGGTAATTTCATGCAGTCAAATTAAGATGAACCGTAATGAACAAATGTAACGGAATCCATCCACATCCGAAAGCAGGAACAGGTGCCTATTACGGCTTTTTGTCGATTCACATACGTTTATTGGACAAAAGCAGAAAGAACCAAGAGAAAAATAGGAAAACCTTTACCATAACAAATTTATCTTTCTTATAGTCAGCTTGATTCCTATAGAAGTAATGTCTATAGAGTAGAATAAACCGCTGGTTGTTGTAAGTTAACTTTGGGCGACGTATTATGCACCAAATTGAGCAATTCGAACGAACAAAAGGCAACTTCAGTTACGTTTAAACACCCGCCGGTAAATTGGCTTCCGGCATGTAAATTGTAACCACAACACTGGATACACAAGCATGTCGGTCAGTCGGGAGGGTGTTCGAAAATAAATATCATCAACAATAAGAGTCTGATTTTCTGACGTATCATCTTGAAGTTTTAGTAGACGATGGCGATGATGCCAGTATGTCAGAAAAAAGGGCAGCTTCGTTCCCTGATCGATAAAATAAATTTCTTCGTCGGTGGTTTGCTGATCAACTATATGACTGATCCAGTCCTGACGAAACAAAATAAAGTTCAGTTGCAGATGTACTACGTCGCCCTGCTTACAACCGTCGAAACGAATAACGTTCACGGGCGGAAATGAAGGCGTAAGTTGCTCAAAAAGCGTGCGAGTGAAGCCAGTCCATACCTGAGGCAAGGCTTTCTCGACCCGAGTTTTGCGAATAATATGCATGATTGGAGAACGAATGGTGGAGCGAAGAACGAAAATAGAAATGCTTTCTTTTGCTACGTGCAACTACGCTACGTCGCCAGAGATAACTAATTCTGGTTTTTGCATTCCACATATTACTACTAAACTCCATCACCTAATTGTTTTGTTTAGTTGCTTCGTTCGGCATCGGCTAACGATTTTTCTTTTCACTACGTTTGTCAACGTATCGAATCCGTTACGTGCCGCCCTTCCCGAACCCGAATACCTAACCGTTCGTAGCGGTTTGCCACAGGGGTACATTAGTTCGGTGATACAGGATCAGCGTGGATTTATCTGGCTGGCCACCCGCGATGGACTCTGTCGATATGATGGAATCCGGTTTCGCATTTATGCCCATGACCCGCAACAAGCCAGCTCGCTCTCGTTCAGTAGCATTGCCGAAATTAAAGAAAATAAAGAAGGTAAGCTCTGGATTCGTACCGAAAACAATAACATCGATCTATTTGACCCAACAACAGGTCAGTCGGCTCATATTTCAGGTTCGTCGGCATTTAAGCAGGCAATTGGTCAGCATCAATTGGTAAGTATCTACCCTGATCCTTCGGGTTCGGTTTGGGTGGCTACACGAACGGGGGGCTTTTTCCTTTTGAAACCCGATGGTACAATTTCGCACCGTCACGAGTCATTTCCCGACAAAGCATCACGTAATCAACTTAATACGTTGCTTCTTGACCGTCGGAACCGACTTTGGTTAGCTACACAGAATGGCCTGTTTTCGTATGAACCGGCATCCGGTCAGTTTGCTACGTTCCAGATGACGCAGGGGTTACCTCGAAACGATATTTATCGGCTACACGAGCGACGTAATGGTACACTCATGCTGGGTTTTCCGGGAAAATTTGCTCTCTTCAACCCAATGGAAGGGCGCGTGCAGCAAGTTGTTGCACTACCAAACGTACCGGGCGTACCTCTCTTTGCGAGCGATTCCCGAGGGAGTGACTACGTAAATCAGAGCCGTTTTTCTGAACAGACTGGTTTATTGCCTCTTCTACCTGAAACCGATGCTAAGCTCACCCGATTTGCGGTTTTGTCATTTCTGGTCGATCAAACCAACGTATTATGGCTCGGTTTGAACGGCGATGGCATCATAAAATACGATCTTAACAAACGCCCTTTTCAGCCCATACCATACGTTGTCAATTTCCAGACCGATTGGCTTACTCAACAGTTGAAAGTGCCTGCAAATGCTATTCCGGCAGCCATCAGCGCGCAACCGTCGTCCAGGTTACGTTACCAATTCGACGGACGTAACATGCTGTGGATCAGCAATCTGGAAACTGCCCCACTCCGCTATAATCTGAGCACTAAAGCATTCGCACCAGTTCTGCCGACGGGTATAGAAAATCGCTGGCTTCCAAATAATCAGTTCCGACTGACGGCATTGTCGATTGGTTCACAGGGCGAAATCTGGGGATTGCTTGGCCCATTAAATCAGGCTATTGTTCGTCACAACCCAGACAAAGAGACATTTACGGCTTTTCCATTGCCCTTGCCGCCCAATCATCCATACATTATAACCGCTATGGTTGTTGATGGCGGCCGGGTGTATCTGGCTACCCAAAACAACGGTTTATTACGTGCCGAATTGTCTACCAAACGGCTGATTCGCTGGCAGAACGTACCATCGGACCCTAAATCGCTTCCCGGAAATTCGCTTCTTTGTCTGGCTCAGGACCCGCGTCAATATAATTTTCTCTGGGTTGGTACGTTTGGAGATGGACTTTGTCGGCTCGATAAAATGACGGGGCAGATTCAGCGGTTCACGATCGGTCAGGGCTTGTCGAACAACGTTATTTATGCCATCCGTGCCGACCGGAATGGGCATCTATGGCTTAGTACGAATCGGGGCCTCTGCCGGTTCGATACCCGTACTCATGATGTCAGGACGTACATGACCGACGATGGGCTGCCTAGTGAAGAATTTAAGCAGTTTCACGACGTAACACTACCTGATGGTCGGCTCATTTTCGGTGGTGTTGGCGGTTATACTGCTTTCGACCCAGCCCGCATCAGCGAAGACGTAGTAAAACCTCAGGTAGTTCTTACGGCACTACGTATCAACAATCAGCTTGTCCGCGTCAATACGTCCGATTCACCTCTTCAGAAGGATATTAACGAAACAAAAGAGATTGTTCTCAACGACCAGCAAAACTTCTTATCTATTGATTTTGCCGCTCTTGAGTTTAACCAGAGTTATAAAAACCAGTATCGATATAAGTTAACAGGTCTGGACGATGACTGGGTTTATAGTCAGAATCAGTCAACTGCTACGTATACCAATCTGCCTCCTGGTTCGTATATCTTCTTTGTAAATGCCTCTAATACGTCGGGAATCTGGAGTCCTCATACGCATCAGCTACGTATCATTATCCAGCCACCGCTCTGGGCCACCTGGTGGGCGTATACAGCTTACGTATTGCTAATTGTGGTAGGCTTGATTCTATTTTTTCGCATCCGTCTCAATCGGATTCGACTGAGAAGTCAGATGGAACTAAAGGAACAGGAATCGGTACAGCTTAAGCATCTGGATGAGGTTAAATCTCGTTTCTTTTCAAATATCACGCATGAGTTTCGCACTCCTCTTACGTTAATTCTAACACCGTTAGAAGAAGTTCTAAACGACAGTTCAGGTTCTCCCTATCATGCTCGTCTTCGACTTATTTATCAGAATGCCAATCGATTACTTCGCTTAATTAACGAATTACTTGATCTAGCGAAACTTGATGCCGGAAGCTTAACGGTTACCCCCACCCCTGCCGATCTTCCCGAATTTATTAAACGTACACTAGGCGCTTTTGAAGGCGAAGCACAACGTAAACGGATTCAGTTGCGGATTACGCAGCATTTCGATCAACCCTACTATTGGTTCGATCCCGATAAAATCGAGAAAATTCTGACGAATCTGCTTTCAAATGCGCTCAAATTCACGGATGAATCGGGGCTGATCGACGTATCGGTACAGGTTGATCCTGTTCAGGGTGATGCCAGTAATACCGATCTGATTCAGTTAACGGTCCATAATACGGGAGCAGGAATCCCCACCGATAAGTTACCTTATATTTTCAATCGATTCTATCAAGCCGATTCGCCAAACAACGTAGCGAATGGCTCTGGCATTGGTTTGGCGCTAGTGAAAGAATTGGTTGAGTTAGTGAAAGGACGTATTACAGTCGATAGTCACCTAACATCAGGTACTACGTTTCTTGTCGAACTCCCCTGTCGGCAAGCGCAGGCAACGTTGGCGGCCAGTGCCGACGTAACACCTGTTAGCAATTTCGTTGATGCCACCAAGTCACAAAATGAATCAACTTCGGAAAACGCTCCCCGGCTTCTGCTGGTTGAAGACGACGATGGCATTGCCGATTACATCACCTCGATTCTGGTATCTGAATGGCGAATTCGACGGGTAAAAAATGGTCGCTCAGGGCTTGAAGCTGCCATTGCCGACGGCCCGGATTTTATCATCAGCGACGTATTGATGCCCGAAATGGATGGGCTGGAATTTTGTCGGCAATTGAAACAGAACGCTGTTACAAATCATATCCCCATACTTCTGCTCACCGCGAAAGCTTCGGTCGAAAGTCGGCTGGAAGGTATTGCCGCTGGTGCCGACGACTACGTAGCAAAACCGTTTCAGGTCGATGAACTACGTGGTCGCATCCGAAACCGGCTCGACCAGCAGCAACGTATCCGCCAACATCACCGTACGCAGTTAGTGCGGGAAGGTTATCTGCCCGTAGCGAGTCAGAATCCGGAAGATGAATTCATGAATCGGATTTACAGTATTCTGGAGGCTCGGCTCGATGACACTACGTTTGGCGTTGAACCATTGGCCGCTGCCATTGGCATGAGTCGAATGCACCTGAACCGAAAGGTGAAAGCCATGACCGATATGACGCCTAATGAACTGATCCGTATTGTTCGTCTGAACCGGGCGGCTGCGTTGCTACTCACTGGTGTATCGGTCTCGGAAGTTGCCGACCGGGTTGGCTTTGATACGGCCGCTTACTTTTCGAAAGTCTTCAAAGATCATTACCACGTAACACCGTCGGAATACGTCGATAAAAATCGGCATGAGGTGGTATAAATTACTACAAATACACTTCGCCTGTCGAATTGTATACATGAATTATTATTGATTTATGAATCAAAGGAGCATGTTACAAATTTTATAGTGCTTGTTACGAAAGAGCAAGAGGCTGGACAACAATGGTTTTAGTATTGTATCAACATTACTAAGCCAACTACTTTAAATCAAGTCTACCCACATGCTCATGCCATCTATTTCTTCCTCGGCACGCACCACACCTACCGACTGGCCTCCACTGAAGCTCTATCTTCGTGATGCCGGAAGACAGTCTTTTTCAGTAACTGATTTAGTTTATTTACAGGCCGTTGCCAATTATAGCTGGCTAAACTGGGTTGATGGCAGCCGAATGCTGATGCCTCGTACGCTTAAATATTACTCGCCAAAACTACCTACCGAACTATTCATTCGCCTTCACCGCAATTGCGTTGTAAACCGGCGGTTTGTGGAGCGGCTGGAACGTACCGAAACGGGCGGCACCGTTCATCTTACAAATGGCGAAACGTTGCCCGTATCGCGTCGGCGGTGGAGCACTGTTCGTCGGCAACTGGCCAGTAATCGTTCCCTGATGAATTAATAGTTGATTTACGCTGCGTTAACGACAACGCCCCAGCCGTTTGGCAGGGGCGTTGTTATTTTTAGGCAATCTGATTTCTTCCGGTTACATTATCTCTAGTACGCGCTCCATCGACACTGCCTGACCAATGTATGCTTTCAACTCACTGATCGGAATACGAACCTGCTCGGTTGTGTCACGGTGACGAATGGTAACCGTATTGTCTTCAATTGACTGATAATCGACAGCAATACAGAACGGCGTACCAATCAAATCCTGCCGGGTGTAGCGTTTTCCGATGGCATCACGCTCTTCATAAATAACCCGAAATTCGGAACGCAGACTTTTCACAATCTCTTCGGCTTTCTCTGGTAAACCATCCTTACGTACCAGCGGAAATATGGCCGCTTTCACCGGAGCCAGCGCCGGGTGCAGTTTGAGATACGTACGCTCTTTCTGCTGATCGCCCTCACCTACCGTTTCTTTCGTAAACGCATTACAGAACGTAGCAAGGAACAAACGATCGGCACCCACAGAAGTTTCCACTACGTATGGAATGTAGTTCCCGTAGGGTTTACCCGTTGCTTCGTCAACCTCATTATCGAAATATTGCTGTTTCTTCTTGCTCAACTCCTGGTGCGATTTCAGGTCAAAATCGGTACGTGAGTGAATACCTTCCATTTCGCGGAAGCCAAACGGGAATTCATACTCAATATCAACAGCGGCATTGGCGTAGTGTGCCAGTTTCTCGTGGATATGGAATTTGAGTTTCTCGGCAGGAAGTCCCAACGCCTGATGGAATTTCATGCGTGTATCGCGCCAGCGTTCGTACCATTCCATTTCGGTGCCGGGCCGTACAAAAAACTGCATTTCCATCTGTTCAAATTCGCGCATTCGGAAGGTAAACTGACGAGCTACAATCTCATTCCGAAACGCTTTACCAATCTGTGCAATCCCAAACGGAACTTTCATCCGGCCAGTTTTCTGCACATTCAGGAAGTTCACAAAAATACCCTGCGCCGTTTCCGGACGTAAATAAATCAGGCTTGCATCTTCGGCCACAGAACCAACCTGTGTTGAGAACATCAGGTTGAACTGACGAACTTCGGTCCAGTTATCCGTACCCGAAACGGGATCTTTAATACCTTCGGCCAGAATCAGGTTCCGAAGACCTTCCATATCATCGGCACTTTGCAGACGCCCAAGTTCATTACGCAGAGACTGTCCGCGTGCTTCGTCGCCTGCTTTTTCATACTCTTCGGCTTTCAATTCGATGAGTTGGTCTGCACGGTAGCGTTTTTTAGAATCGCGGTTGTCGATCATCGGATCGTTGAACGAGTCGACGTGCCCGGACGCTTTCCAGGTAAGTGGATGCATAAAAATTGACGCATCAATCCCCACTACGTTATCGTGGAGTTGCGTCATGGCTTTCCACCACAGCGTTTTGAGGTTATTTTTGAGTTCAACGCCGTTCTGACCGTAGTCATATACCGCCTGTAGCCCATCATAAATTTCGGAAGACGGAAAAACGAAGCCATATTCTTTGGCGTGAGCAATAATATCTTGTAATGAGGTTGCCGGGGAAACTTTCTGCTCTGTCATAATCAGTTACTAAGTCCGCAAAAATACGGTTTTATGTGCAAGTGCCTACTCACTTGTTCTAATTCATAGCACACTACGTTTTAGCTAAACATTTAATACATTTTTAGTTACTATACATCTTATTCTATCGTCTCAGGAAGCATGTTCACTCGCTTCCAATCCATTATCCGCGATTACTTCGGATTTTCTCATAAAGAGACTCGTGGGTTTCTGGTTCTACTTTTCCTTACGGCACTCGCTTTGTTGACTCCGTTTCTGTATCGGTTTATTGCCCAGCCAGAAAACGTAAACACGTCTTTAGCCGACCAACGTAAACTCGATAGTCTGGTTGCGCTGATGCAGGAAGCCGAAGCCAAACAGCCTCAATTTGGCAACCGACCCGAATCCGACAAAACAACCTTCGAGCACTTTAGTGAGCCGAAGCTTTTTACGTTCGACCCGAATACGGTGAGCGTGGCCGGTTGGCAGCAACTCGGTTTGCCGCGCTGGCTGGCCGAACGTATCGAAAAATATAGAAGCAAAGGCGGACGGTTTCGCAGGAAAGAAGATTTACTACGTATCTACGATTTTCCTCCCGATCTGTACGACCAACTGGAGGCTTATATTACGTTGAACGAACAGCGTGGTGGCACGAACGTAGCGCGAGATTTCGAACAAAATCAACGTAGCACAACCGCCGACTACCCAGCAAGAGCAACCGAACAGCCTTCTCGCTACGTTACCGAACGACCAACGAAGCCAGTTTTGCAACCATTCGATATAAACACGGCCGATACGTCGCAACTGATTGCCCTGAAAGGTATTGGCGCTACGTTGGCTGGGCGGATTGTAAAGTTTCGGGATGCGCTGGGTGGTTTTGTCTCTCCCGAACAGTTTCGCGATATTTATGGACTTGATTCGCTGGCTCTGAACGAGTTGCAGAAATTTGGACAAATTCGTTCACCAGCCCGTAAACTGGCGATCAATACCGCTACCGCCGAAGAACTTGATAAGTTTCCGTTTTTATCGCGTCGGCAAGCGCAGATCATTGTAAATTACCGCGAACAACACGGCGCGTATACATCGGCCGAGTCGTTGAAACCAATTCGTATTCTTGATGCCAAAACCATTGAAAAACTCGCTCCTTACCTCGACTTTTAACCGCCATACATCTGTTTCTTCTCTCAGATACGTAGTCAGTTCCTGTTTTTTTGTATTCCTATCTTTTGTTGTTCGGGCGCAAGGTATCGAATGGCCCAACGGTGCCAAAGCAGCCATTTGCCTGACGTATGATGATGGCATGCACAGTCAGGTAGAACAGGCAATTCCGGTTCTTAACGCATCTGGTTTAGTCGGTACGTTCTTTCTCAATTCGATCACTGATGTTCGTCTGGCCGAGCAATGGCGTCAGGCAGCCAAACGCGGACATGAATTAGCCAACCATACCTTATTTCACCCGTGTCTGGCCGCCAAAGGCTGGAAAAACGAGTGGGCTTTAGACAATTACACATTAGAGCGGCTGTTTAAAGAAATTCAGTCGATGAACAGTCAGCTCTACTTACTCGATGGCCGAACCGACAGCCGAACATTTGCCTTTCCGTGCGTTGATACGTTGGTTGGGGGCGTTTCTTATGTCGATACGTTACGTAAGTCGGGGCTGGTACGTTTTGCCCGGATGGGTGGCGATGCCAACGCTATTGTTACGAACTTTGCTAAGCTCGATCCATTTCAGGTACCTGCCTGGGGTGTTCAACCATCAAACACGGCTACCGATCTCATTTCTTTTGCGGAAAAAGCTGCAAAACAGGGTGGATTGGGCGTTTATATGTTTCATGGTGTTGGTAGCCAGTGGATTGCCATATCAGCAACGGCTCACAAAAAACTAGTCGAATACCTAGCCCAAAACAAGCAAACGTATTGGGTCACTACGTTCCGCGAAGCAATGGAATATCTGAGTAAACGAAAATGAATAAGTTTTTACGAAATATATGACTACTGTTACGTTTTTATAAACCTTGTTTAATGGCAAATTGAATTAGATCGGTCACTTTGCTGATACCTAGTTTAAAGTGAATATTCTTTCGATGCGTTTTAATCGTTTCCACACTCAAATTCAACTGATCTGCAATTTGCTCGCTGCTTAATCCCTGACAAATGAGCCGAATGATTTCGACTTCACGGAAACTCAGGCTCAAGCGCCGGGCAAAGTCATCACCAAAACGATCATCTGGGATGTTGGTTTCTGATTCATTCAACGCAAAGAATTTTCCTCCGTTTAGAACGGTACGTATACCCGTCAATAGTTGATCGGTAGTGGCATCTTTGAGCAGGTAGCCATGCAAACCCGCCCGTCGTGCTTCATCAAGTAGTTTAGGCTGGTTGTACATAGTCAGAAGTATCACTTGCAAGCCTACGAAATTTTGCAGCAGTTGGCAGCCCAGATCTATCCCGTTGATACCTTGCAGATTAACATCTAACAACACTAGTTGAGGTGCTAAACGATGAACAGCAGGCAGGGCATCGGCGGCTACGAATACCTGCCCACAAACGGTTAGGTCGGGTTGGGCATCAAGCAGGCTTTTCAGCCCGTCGTTAAAGAGCCGGTGGTCGTCAATCAGAAGTAGGTGGGCTGGGGGAAAAATCTCCATGGGATGCGGTCACGTAGGGAATATCGAGCACAACCATCGTACCGGCTTCCGTTACATCTCTACGTAGCTGTGCTCCGATGTATTCGGCCCTTAAGCTACTATTTTTCAGCCCAAGACCTGCACTTGCCTCACCGTTTTTTGTTACCCGGCTACCCAATCCATCATCTTCAACCATAACTGAAAGATAATCTTCATAATAAAGCAATTGAACAGCCGCTCGTTTAGCTTCAGCATGTTTTTGGATATTCTGCACCAGCTCTGAAACGATTCGATAAATATTCAATTCAATCTCCAATGGCAACCGCCGTTCCTGACCCGCTACGATAAAGGAAAATTGCGTAGGTTGTGAAGGTTGGCTCTGCAACAACTGATCGAGCGCGTGCCGAAGACCTAGTCGGTCAAATTCGGGTGGCATTAAGTTATGGGCGATACGTCGGAGATCAATTGTACTATTTTGCACGAGTGACTCTAGCTGGTCGAACACACTGGTAGCTAATGGGTCTCGCAGATACGTTCGGAGTTCACCCATTCTGCGTCGGAGTGTTGCCAGTGTGCCGCCGAGATCGTCGTGCAAATCGGCAGCAAGTCGTCGACGCTCCCCTTCCTGCGCATTAATAACCTGCGTGGTGGTTTCGTTACGTTCCTGAGCCAGAGCTAGTTGAAGATTAAGATTCTGCTGTCGAAAACGATTGTAGCGTAAAGTCAGCCCAAAAGCCAGTGTAATTTGCTCAAGCAGAAATCCTGGGAACAACCAGTTGGTAGTAAAATGACCTGCATTTACTACGTTCAAGAGCGTAAGGCTATAAATGACAGTTCCCAGAATGGTAAAACTAAGGGCTGTTACGTATATATAAGCGGCTTCGTTTTTCTTGAGAATTTGCTCCGTAAAAACAGCACCCAGCAGTAATGCATTAGCGATTATCCAGGTTATAAGCAGAAACTCGCCAAGCCGAAGAACGTAGACAGGTAAATCCTGCTGCTGAAATAGAGAAAGCGAACATCCTCCAAACGAAATAATCAGGATGTACCAGGCTAACCGGGTCGTTGCCTGTGCATAACGGCTGGTTGACCGATTGAGCCCCAGAAATCGCTTCATAAGAAACAAATTTGTACTGGCCCAAAGAGCTGATAACATTACCATTATAAGCGAATTACTAAACAGCAATTCAGGCCATATAAACTCAAACCCATAACCTAAACTGGTTAGTACATAAAGCGTAGTAGCAACTAAGTGCGCCATAAATAAGAGGTGCACCGAATCTTTTAGAGAAAGCCACAGCAGAAAATTGAACAGGAAAATAAATCCTGCCATACCGAGAAAAAAAGCGACCAGTGCCGAATCAAGCCGAACGCTCTGTAAAAAATTTTCGGATGAATAGAGTCCTACGTTTCCTGAAATAAATTCATTCCGCTTATCCAGCAGTATCAAGATTTCTGATTGCTCGCCTGATTTGAGCGAGATCGGAATGGCAAAATAATTGACCTTGATGGGACGGCTATGAAATGGTAAAGCATCGCCAGTAATGGCTAACGTATCGATCTGTCCGCTACGCCGACGAAAGCACTGTACTCGATGTATATCAACACGATCAAATGAGAAAACGACTGTTTGAGCGGCTACACTGTTTTGTATGCGGAAATATAACCATACGTAACGGGGTTCAATGCCAAGATTCAGATGACGCTCTGTAAGAAGGTTAACAGGTACTGTTTGAGAGGCTGCAAAAGCCTGTATAGGTGTAAGCCGCGAAACAGTTCTGAACAGCACAAGATGATTACGAAGCGACCATTCAGACTCAGTAGCGATCCGTACAGGCTGAACTCCATGCGACTGCCCTGAAAGCGCCAAAAGCCACAAAAAAACGAATGCAAGGCACTTTTTCATGGAAGTAACTTTTTCGAATTCAAAGATATTTCCTGGTACTTAAGTTAAAAATACCCCTTTCGTGGTATTGTCCTCAACTGGTTTTTCTGGCCACTTTTGTCTGCCCATTCGCGGCTGGTAAAACAAGATTGTCCAACAGGCAAATGGGTTTGGTAAAAAAACTGAAACCTGTTTTTTTACCGGAGAGTGAATTAAGCTTTCCAATTCTATCCCAACACCATGTATTTTTTTTGCTGACTTGATCTTATTCTGAAACCACATCATAAACACAAAAAACGCTTCACCATTGTACTAACAGTTGGTCTTAGTACCACCGTCAGGTCTTACATTCTTTTTTCACCTCTATCTCCACCCATGAAACACCTATGTTTCCTTGCTTTACTAGGGTTAATAAGTTTCACTACGTCAGCTCAGATTTCACTCGTTAAAGAGTTCAGACCTTGTTGTGACATAGGGGCATTTCAGTCAATGGACAGTTACTTTCTACTGAATGCCAATGGTGGTTTGTGGCGGAGCGATGGTACTACTGCCGGGACTATCTCAATTGGTGGTGGCGAACTACCCTCTCCCAACTTGCGCTGCCAGATTGGCAATACACTTACTTATACATGGGCACATTTAATGGATGCGTTAGCCCAAATAGCCAGCCTTTATTGATTACAACAGTCTGGTCGTGCAATCAAATACCAACCTCCAGTAATCTGGTTAACCTTGACCACGCCGTCACAATTCCACCAAATTATTCGGGCAATGCTTTAAAAATCCCCTACGGTGCATCCGGTCGGCTTATCTATGGTATGGGTAATTCGAGTAAGTCCATAAATGATCCGACTACGTTACATTGAGCCGTATTTCGTAATCTGTTGCCGGTCTGCCTTATAGTCAGATATTGATAAATTCCTACCGTTCAGTAAGTCTGTCTATGATTCCATATACAGACTTATCGAAAACACCAAAAATAACTTTCCTTTGTGATTATGAGCCATTTATAAATACGTTTTATTCGCTTCAGCACTTTTCTGAGTGGCATATCGCCCCAGAAAATTTGGGAATTGGAACGTGTATTTTTTTATACCTAATACAATCAATCATGAAAGAACTACGATGCAAAGATGTGGGCTTCGATTGCCCCGGTATTGTGAAAGCTGAAACGGAAGCCGAAGTATTGCAATTAGCGGCTCAACACGCTCAGGAAACTCACCAGGTGACCATTACGCCTGAGATGGCTGAACAAATTAAACCCTTAATTCACGACGCATAAATAAGCTCAAGACTTGCTATGATACGTATTAACCGAATTCTGCTTGCCAGCTTTTTGCTCCTTGCAGGAACAATTACTTATGCCCAATCCTCAACAACCAACGGTATTAAATCAATTGAAAAAAAGATGAAATTCCTGATTCATATCACCTGCGGTCCTGATAATCCCACCAAGGCAGCCTTAGCATTTCTGGTCGCAAAAACGGCGACTGACGAAGGCCATACCGTTGCATTATTTCTGGCAGGCGATGCCGTTACGTTGCTTAAAGATAGCGAACTGGATAAGGTAGTTGGCCTGGGGACGGGTAAACTAAGGGATCATTATGAGGCCATCGTGAAAGCAGGCGGTAGGTTTTATCTGTCGGGTATGTCGTCGAAGGCACGAAGCGTAGGAGAGTCTGAAATTGCAGGAAAACCAGCGGAGTTTGCTATGCCGACGGTGCTAGTCAGACTCGCGGCAGACAGTGATCGGATGTTTACATACTAATAGCATTTTATTGGTGTAAGAACACTCTTGGGAAGAAGAATAAATGGTTTAAGTAGCCACTTTTTTAGTCTTCACCTTCCAAAGCTTACCGACAAACAAGATCGCTACATGATGAATTTGCGAAAATGTCTGACTGTACAGGCGCAAATCTAGCGAGCCCCCAATTCCCAATAGTTAACCACTACTCCTTTTTATCCTGTCTGTAGAGTTTATGATTAATCTGCATCACAATATTGATTTTAAGTACAACAATCCTCACATAGTTTAGTCTATTTTCCCTTTTAAGGTAGAGCAAAGGCCACGTAACTATCTCCTTTGTGAGTCCCTAATTTTGTACCTCCACAAGCGACTACGATATATTGCTTTCCGTTCACCTCATACGTACTGGGGGTTGCAAAACCAGCCGCTGGCAATTGTGTCTGCCACAGTAATTGTCCAGTTTTCTTATCATAGGCCCGGAACATACCGTCTTTAGTTGCCGCAATAAATAACAACCCGCCCTTTGTAATAACTGGGCCTCCGTAGTTCTCTGTCCCGGTTGGCAGGATTCCTTGCCGGGTCAATTCAGGAAACTCGCCCAATGTTTTCTGCCAAACTTTCTGTCCCGTATTGAGGTTGATAGCCGTTAAGGTGCCCCAAGGCGGTTTAATGGCGGGATAACCTTTGCTATCTAAAAATTTCGTGTAACCGTTAAAGCGATACGGAACGTAAGGCACTTGTTTCGCAGTCGAGCCGGGAGACGTGGCGACGGTTTCTACTTTCTCGTCGTTAAACAAAAAAGCCAGTAGGGCCTGCTTTTGCTCGGCTGTGATACCTGCGAAACCTGGCATCATTCCTTTGCCGCTGGTAATCAATTTGGATACGTATTCCCGGTCGCGCCGTTGACCGATTTGCATGAGCGATGGATAGCCACTTGATGGATTACCCGTTCGGTCCGTTCCATGACAGGCAACACAATAGGTCGTATAGAGCCGATTGCCGGGACTTAAATGCGCCAGGGCATCTATTTTAGGCGTAGTGCTTAGGCTAAACATCCAAGCCATTTCATTCGCATTGACGTACATAATACCATCAGGATCAACGGCCGCACCGCCCCATTCCGGGCCTCCATCAGCTCCTGGCAACAGCAACGTTGGGGTTTTACTCAGCGGCTGATAGGGGCCTTTTCTGGCTCGGCGATACTGCGCGATCAGCGAATCACGGTTTGTAGCGTAGGGACTTAACTCGGATTCGGCAATGGTTTGTCGGGCGAAAGGTGCAGGTAGAGTTGGAATGGGTTGCGTTGGCCAGGGGGCTTCATCCGGTAAAGGCGATTTAGGAACGGGAACCTCTCGAATAGGAAAAAGCGGCTTACCCGTCACCCGATCAAAAATGAAGACATGGGCACTCTTTGTTACCTGAGCCACCGCATCGATAGTTTTCGTGACGCCCGATCGATCCTTCATACGAAGCGTGATTAGGTTGGGGGGGGCAGGTAAATCGCGGTCCCAGATGTCATGATGAACTAGTTGGTAGTGCCAGATACGTTTCCCGGTTCGGGCATCCAGTGCCAGCAGGCAATTGGCAAACAGGTTCTGCCCTTTGCGGTTTCCGCCATAAAAATCAAACCCGGCCGAGCCTGTCGGTACGTAGAGGATACCGCGTTTGCGGTCAATAGCCATACCTGCCCAGTTATTGGCCGCACCAACTTCGGTGTTTTTATAGACTTCTTTGGGCCAGGTGTCATAGCCAAATTCCCCCGGATGCGGAATTGTATGAAATACCCACGCTAGTTTACCTGTTCGCACATTAAACGCCTGAATAGATCCGGGTGCTCCATCCGCCCCTTCCGAAACACGCAGAGGCATGAACAGCAAATCCTCGAACAGAGTACCCGGCGTGTTCGAAATAACAAATTTGTCTTTTGCCGATTCCCCTAGTCCGGCCTTAAGACTAACCCGACCGTTTTCGCCAAAGCTGACGATTGGCTGCCCGGTCTGTGCATTAATCGAGTAAAGCGATGAGCCGTATGCATACAAGATACGTGCGGGCTCGGTATCGTCGGCTCGATTGCTTTTCCAATACGTAACACCTCGGTTTGTATTGAACGTTTTGGTACCCGGTTCAACGTAGCGCCACTTTTGCTGACCCGTAGCCGCATTGAGTGCCACCAACTGATTCGAAGCCGTCACGGCGAAGAGCGTGCCATCAACAATAATCGGATTGCACTGCACCTGCCCCGAGTCGCGGGAGTGGTATTCCCAGGCTATCTTAAGCTGTCTAACGTTATTCGTGTTGATCTGATCTAGTGTCGAATAATGATTGCGATCAGGCCCGCCCAAATATTCAGGCCACTCGGTACTCAAATCCGTTTTTCGTTCTTGATAGCTTAGCTGGAAAGCCGTTAAGAGAACCGCTGACAGGAAAAGAACAGGCAAAAGAATGCGTTTCATTACGTTTCTGAACAAATGGATGCTGAAGAGACAGGTTGATATACGATAACGAGGCCAGTTTTCAATTTCTGTCAGGGCCAGTCTTGTAAGGGTTTCATGTGGATGGTAAATTTGGTTTGTTTTACGCTATTTACCATTCACATGAAACCCTTACAAGACTGGCCCCGTAGAGAGAGGAGAATGCCTTCGAAACAAAAGCCGAGAATCAGCAATCAATACCCAGGGTTTTGTTTCAAGGTTGGTTGTCCATTCACGAAACTCTGGGTAATCGCATAGTCTGGAATGGGCTGGTATTCGCTCTTATTTTTCGTAAACTTAACTCCATTTCCCAATGCCAGCGAACGACGAAGACTTTCTTTTGGCAAATATTCGTTGTTGATAACCTGATCGGCTATTCCCCAACGGACCAGATCGAAGAAGCGGTGGCCTTCCATTCCTAATTCAATTCTCCGCTCGAACCGAACAGCCTGCCGGGCAACTGCTTGACTAGCCCAGGGTGTTGTATAGAGATTCACCACATACTTAGCAGCATTGACCGTTCCGTCAACTGTTTTGATAGGCGAGGCCGCTGCTCTGGCACGAACCCGATTGACATATTCTCGCGCTTTATCCAGACTACCCAACTCCACTTCGCATTCTGCCGCCATCAGCAGTACATCCGCAAAACGCATAAGGTCATAATTCAGCGCGCTGGCAATACCAAAACTAGCCCGAACGACCTGCCCCGAACTATACTCAGCCGATGAAAAAACGTGTTTCTTTCCCGTAAACGGCCCACCATTGGTGATCGACTCGCCCGGAGGAGCCGTAAAAGCTAAACCGCTCATCATCCCCCAGTCCAGATAAGGAATGCCCCGACGTCCTACTGTGTGGTCTAAACGAGGGTCCAGATTGCCCGTATAAGGAGTAAATGGGCTGGCATCTGGCACTGTCTCATTGGATGTAACATCTACGTCGTTATAGGTATTGAGGAAGGGCAGGCCATTTTCATCGGTACGAAACGCATTGACCAAATTTTGCGATGGCCGATAAAACCAGGAGTTTGTTCCCCCCGCAATACCGTTCGGGTAACACAGAATCGCTTCCCGAAACCCGTTTGTATTGTCGCTGGCACCATCGCCAATCGCGCTTTGAACTTCAAACATAGCCTCTTTGCTGTTCTGGGTGGCAATGCGGAAATTCTCGCCAAAATTCGCAGTCAGGTCCAGCTTAACCCCCTGACTGGTTTTCCCCTGACCGATAATCACATCAAACAGTGCTCTGGCCTCGGCGAATTTATTCTGATACAGATAGGCCTTTGCCAGATACGCTCCAGCAGTCCATTTGTTGACCCGCCCTTTGCCCGTTTTCACTTCGTCCAGATTGTCGTAAGCGAATTTGAAGTCTGTTTCCAGTTGGGGCCAAATGTTTATGTAATTACCACTTGCATCGGTATTCGGAATTTTATAGTCGGTGGCTTTCTCATCGACAAACGGAATGTTACCAAAGATTTTCTTACCCTCGAAATGGTGGAAAGCCCGCAGAAAACGAGCCTCGGCGGTCACTTGCTTTTTCATCGCATCGGTTAGGGCCGGATCGGTTGTTTTGGCTATTGCCTGCAACACAATATTGGCCCGGCCAATGCCATCGAAAATACCGTTCCAGCGGGCGAGCAGCTGGGAGTTGGTGCTGGGAGTGGCATACTGCATTGCCTGATTAATTTCACTTTGGTCAGTGAAGTTGGTACCTCCCTTGTATGCATCGCCCCCGGCTATACTGCCCCATATCCAGTTGTACGATCCGCTAAAGCCCAGAAAATTAGCGGCCTGTGAACCATCTAACGTAGCGTAGACATCGATCAAAAAGCCATCGATCCCTTTTTTGCTCAATAAATCGCTTTCGCTATAGACACCCTGAGGACCCAGGTCAAGAAATTGTTGCTTGCAGGCAGAAAGCGTAACGACCGAAAGCAGTAAGGTGAACGTAGTATATTTTAGGATCGGTTTCATAACAGATATTGCGAGGGTTAGAAAGATACGTTTAGGCCCAGTAAGAACTGACGCGGATTAGGGTAGCCAGAGTAATCGACCCCCAGATTCTGGTCGCTGCTGGCCGTTTGTTCAACCGATGCACCCGATACCAGTCCTAAATCGGGGTCGGCTCCGGTGTATTTCGTGATGGTGAAGAAGTTCTGCGCCTGTGCATAAATCCGCAGGTTGCTCATTTTAATCGTTTTCAGCCATGTCTTAGGGAAGGAGTAACCTACTTGAATGTTTTTACCCCGCAGGTAGGACCCATTCTCTACGTAAAACGAACTCGAATTTCCCGTCACAAAAGCCGTATAGCCATTGGCGGCACCAACGCCAAGCTGAGGTGTTTTGGCGGTAGCTGCCTTTTCAGGGGTCCAGGCGTCATATAGCTTTCCAGAAGCAACAGAACCACCTAACACACCCATGTAGGTAAAGTATTTGGTGTAGTTATAGAGCTGGTTCCCCTGATTCCAGAACACAAACGTACTCAGGTCGAACCCCTTCCAACTGAAGCCAAGATTCAGCCCCATCTGAAATTTGGGGTGGGGCGATCCCAGCACAGTTCGGTCGGCCGTGGTGATGTTCCCATCGCCATTTATGTCTTTATATTTCCACGACCCTACTACGCCCGAAGCTCCGTTTATTTTAGGTCCCGCATCTACCTCGGCCTGACTGTTGTAAAATCCATCGATTTGATACCCATAAAACGAAGAGACTGCCTGCCCCTGGGTTGTAATCAGGGCGTTGGTGATCCTGCTTGCGGCCACTAGTTGCGCCGTATTTTCGTTGTTTAGTTTGGTTAGCTGGTTTTTATAATGGGTAACTGTCAGGGTTGCATCATATTTCAGATCGGAGGTGATGGTGCCCTGGTTCGTGATTTGCAGGTCGATACCCGTGTTACGCATCGTTCCCAGATTGACCAATGGTTTCGTTACGAGCAACTCCAGTCCGTTACGTAGGCTGGGAACTAGTAAATCGCGTGTGTTTTTGGTGTATACATCGACGGCTATACTCCATTTCCCCCGTAAAATACTGGCATCCAATCCAATATTGGTCGATTCGGTCGTTTCCCATTTGGTTTGAAGATTTCCTTGTGAACTCGCTCCATACCCCTGCGTAGAACCAATATTCACTCCATTTATATCGTAGAAATTGTTGCCTGGTGCAGCACTGTAGGTTGAATACTGGTTGAAAGCCGGTACGTTAGAAATACTGCCCATTTGTCCCCAGCCTGCACGTAGCTTTAAGTCATCGAGCCAGCCGAGCGATTTCATGAACGCTTCGTCGGAAAGGCGCCAGCCGACACCCAACGAAGGAAAATTAGCGTATCGAACATCGAGACCGAAAAGCGAGGAGCCATCCCGGCGGAACGTAGCGTTAAACAAATACCGATCTTTCAGACTATAGTCGAGCCGACCGAAATACGAAAACATCGAACTACGCGACAACAATGAATTTCGGTTAATGTCGGCATTGTTGGCACTAATATCGCCCAGCGACTGTGGAAGACCCGTATTGAGCGACAGAAAATTGGCTGATTCGAAGTCGTAATTGCTCTTGGCGCCAAACAAACCCCGCCCGGCGTTTTTAATGGCTTCGGTACCTAACAGGACTTTTACATCATGAATCTGCGCAAATTTTTTCTGATACGTCAGCGTATTGGTCCACGTCCAGCTCAGGAAATTGTTAGAAGCTTCTGTCAACTGGGTAACTCGCCTGGATTGGCTGGCTTCGTATTCTTTCAGGAAAGCCCGCTGAAGGGTTCCGTTGCGGGTGTCCACACCAAAAGAGGTTCGGAAGGCCAGATCAGAATTGACATTCACCTGTGCAAACACGTTCCCAAAAGCCCGCAGATTTTGGTTGAACCAATCTTTCCGGCGATCCAGATACGATACCGGATTATACCCAACTCCGGCAGTACCCCCAATCAATGAACCGCCGTACCCACCTTTTATGTCATAAGCCGGTATAAACGTAGCGCTACGTAGTGCGTATCCCCAGGCGCTGGTTTCGCCAATCACGGTAGCATCGCCCTGCCGATTGTCGTACGATACCTGAAGGTTTTCACCCACAGTCAGGAAATCGGTGGCTTTAAAGGATGAGTTTAGCCGCATGGAATACCGCTCATAACTCGTGTTTTTGAAGGTGCCTTGCTGGTTAAAATAGTTCAGCCCCAGCGAATACGTAGATCGGTCGTTGCCTCCACTGGCCGATAGCTGATGGCTCTGAATAACGCCCTGTTGCGACATCGCATCGAACCAGTTGGTACCCGGACTGGTCTGAAAAATCTGGTACGGATTAGTGTAATCGGCGATGGTATATAAATCGGGGTTGGCGCGGGGATCGGTTGCCGATACGCCCCCTTTGAACGTATTGCTGACAACGTAACGGTCTGGAATAGCAAACGAGCCATGTTGACCAAAAACCGGGTCAACAAACGTGCTTGCCGTTGTTTTATCCAGATAGGTCAGCAACTCGCTCGTATTTAACAGTTTGGGAATCCGGTTAAGTGGCGTTACCTGAAGGCCATAATACGTATCGTACGACAGGGTAGTTTTTCCTGCCTTCCCTCCTTTAGTTGTTATAATAATGACGCCATTGGCGGCTCGGGCTCCGTAAATAGAGG
The DNA here is from genome assembly GCF_054776875.1 of Spirosoma daeguense. NCBI lineage: Bacteria > Pseudomonadati > Bacteroidota > Cytophagia > Cytophagales > Cytophagaceae > Spirosoma > Spirosoma daeguense. Next base: position 392,098 of record NZ_BAAHBF010000002.1, on the reverse strand, counting down.
CCGAAGAAGCATCTTTCAGAACCTGAATCGACTCTACATCCTGCGGATTAATACGTGACGCATCGGTGGTAGGAACACCGTCGATGACGTAGAGTGGATTGTTGTTGCCATAGGAGGCAAACCCCCTAATTCGGATAGATGCCGAACTGCCAGGGTCGCCCGTGCTGCTCACCGTAACGCCCGCTGCCCGGCCTTGCAACTGGGCTACTAAGTTCGCCGAAGGCGTAGCGTTCAGATCGCTGGCTTTCACGACGGATACCGCCCCGATAATGTCTTTTTTCTGTTGAGTGGTATAGCCCGTTACCACAACCTCGGCAAGCTGGTTGTTGCTCGCTTCCAGTTGAACATTGATTTCTGTCCGATTGCCGACAACAATATCCTTGGCATTATAACCGACAAAACTGAACGTTAAAATGGTGTTTGCATCAGGAACTCCAATTCGATATACGCCTTGCGCGTCGGTTGTTGTGCCCCGGCTGGTTCCTTTAACAACAACGGTAACACCCGGTAACGCTACGTCTTTTTCATCCCGAACAGTCCCGGAAACAGACACTTCGGAAGGCTCTTCAATGGGTATAGATGGTACATATTGGCTTCTCAGGTTATCGGCTTTCGTCGTCAGGGGCGATAAAATGATCTGGTTCCTGATGACTTTATATTTGAGTTGTAGGGGTTGGAGCAAACGGTCGAGCACCTGTCTTAGCGGTTCGTTGACAACATTGACCGTTATGCGTTGGGTAGCCGCCAAGAGTTGAGGCCGGTAGGTGAACTTCACATCGGCCTGCGTTTCAATACCCGTCAGGACGTGAATAAAATCCTGGTCCGATACGTGAATATTTATTTTTCGATCTAAGAGTTCTTGGGCTGTTACATCCCGGGCCAAAGATACCCCCGCGAAAATGATCGCTATCGAAATATGCAGGAGCGATAGTTTCATGAGGAGAATCAGTTCTTTTTGGAATCGTACTGTTTTTTTCATTGATTTGACAGTTTTTGTAAGTAGTAGACACAAAAACAACCTTCACACCCGCTGGTACGGGATACTGTTTGTGAGAGCAGAGAAGGTCATATAATGGCCGGTAACGCTGGTACCGTTACCGGTTTTTTTATTGAGTTTGCCGCTTTAACTATACGAGCATAGGCAGATAGGTTTTGGGTTTATCGAGATAGGTTTAGTCACAGCCTTTACTGTCGAAAATAATCTGGGCATCTACCAGTTTATAGCTGGCACCCACTCCTTCGCAGATGATATCCATTTTCTCAAATAGATTTTCGCTGCCCAGTGAAGTGGTCAATCGGCAATTTTTTAATCGGTCCTCGTCGAAAATGATCTCTACCCCATACGCTTTTTCAATTGCCTGCAGGATCTCAGCCAGGGGTGCATTCCGAAACGAAAAAAGCTTTAACTCGTTCTGCGGAAGAACAGGACTCGGTTTTTCAACAAGGGTACGGGTGAAATGTGCGTCTGCTTTCGTAAACGTGGCCTGTTGATTGGGGGTCAGAATCAACCCATCCTGTTCTGGATCGAGGTGTTTGTTGCTTTGGATTGGAAAAACAGAGACTCGCCCGGTTTTCACCATTACATTGATCTGCTGATCCTGTTCATAAGCTCTGACCCGAAAGCTGGTTCCCAGCACCTTGGTAGTGATGGCATTTGAATGAACCAGAAAGGGCTTATCCGGATTTTTTCGCACCTCAAAAAAAGCTTCCCCTACCAGAAAGACCTCTCGAATGGTATCGGCAAATGCTTTCCGATAGTGGAGTTTTGTACGAGGCTCTAAAAAGGCCTGGCTTCCGTCTGGCAAATTTACGACCAATACTCTGGATGTATTGTTGTTAACTTGTTCAAGTCGATCTGAAACAACCTGATTGGTGAGCTGATCTGTATCAATCCGGCGGTTACTTTCCTGAGTAAGCCACCATCCGCCTAACCCAAGCAATACGCTAATGGAAGCAGCGGCTGCCCAGACACGCCATTGCCGCCAGAGCGGAATAGGAGTTTCCTGCGTGTTTGCCCAAATACGCTTATATAATAAATCCACTTGCTGTTCCGATGGGAAATCAGCTTCGATCTGCTCATGCAACATGAGCAACAACTCTCGTGCCTGCTTGATGTTATCCTGTTGTTCCGGGTGGTTTAGCAGCACATTCGCCCAGAAAGCATCGTCACTGGGCACTCCCTGCAATACCCACTTACGGAAAGCGGTATCCTGCAAAAAATCATCAGCCGTGTAATTCTGGTACAACAGTACAGTTCTTTTTAGTGAGAGATTTGTATTATTTCAATTCACTAAGCAAGAGACTGCATTCAATTAGTTTAAACCTATTTACCTGAAAAAAATTTTCAATAACCAGCCAATGCCTACAAAACAAATCGAAAAAACTATGGCTAGTCGGCGGAGCGTATGCAATGCCTTTTGAATCATGTTGCGAGCACCCTGCTCACTTATGTTCATAATTGAAGCGATTTCGGCATAGCTAAAATCCTGGTAATAGCGCAGGATTAATGCCTCATATTGGCGAGCAGGTAAGCTGGTTAGCCACGACTTTAACCGGGAAGACTGCAACGCAATTTCTTCGTCCGAAATCATATTGGCTTCTACTGAAGCCATCGTAGGCTGCCAGAGGTCTGTTTCTTCATTAAATGATTGGGCAAATTCAGTATCAGGACGTAACGAACGATGAATTTTACGACGTAGCGACCGAAATAAGTAAAAGCGAACGGATTGGGCTTCGGCTAGTTGCGAACGAGTGCGCCACAAATCGGTGAACATATCCTGTATGGCATCTTCCACTAGAGTCGAATCGTGGTTAATTTTCATCCCATAGCTATACAATACGCGGACATAGCGTTGATAGAGCCAGGAAAAAGCGACCTCTTCACCGTTCCTGAAGCGATTCCAATAAAGTTGATCTTCTTGATCGGTTGCCCCCATAGCTTTCACGGGACAAAATAATGCGATTTTTCCCTAATATACTTCTAATTCTTTGGCCAAACAGCGAATATGAACGAATCAATTATCGTTTAATTGATCTACATGACCAAAGAACGGACAATAGAACAGGAGAATGACTAGATCAACGGTTTGTAAACTACTGGAAGACACATCGGTCTGTTGCAGCTATCAGAACATGGCAGATTATTTGACAAAAACGCAGTACGATCACATAGTCAAAATCGCATCTACGTTCAATTCTGGAAAAAAGTGGATAAAGTGCGCTTTTAATAATTGACTCAACAACAACCGTTTATACGTACCAGAACCGCGTGCATCACTGATCGGCGAAATTTCGGTTTGGGCAATAGCAATGGCGTCAATCAGTACAGCTTCGCTTAGATGCTTATTTGTCAGATATGCTTCTGTTTTCTCCAGTCGTTTCGGGATTGGCCCAACGCCACCGGCCGACAGGTTCACTACTGATAGTACGTCTCCTGCCAGCGAAATCTGAATCGCCGAATTCACACTGGCAATATCGAGATTGGTACGTTTACTCACTTTTTCGAAATTGAAACGAGTTGCCGAATCGGGCAATGTAAAGCGAATCTGTTCCAGATATTCGTGTGGTTCTTTATCCAGTTTTTTGTAGCCTTTGTAAAATCGACGTAGTGGTACGTAGCGTGTTTGTTCGCCATTACGTAGCGTCAACGTAGCATCCAGCGCCAGAAAGAAAATCGTGAAATCGCCGATGGGCGATGCGTTGATAAAGTTGCCGCCAATGGTTGCTACGTTACGAATAGGTGTTGAAGAAATGAGCTTCGTATAACGGGCAAAGTCAGGAAAATGCGACTGAAAAATCGGCGACTCCATCAAATCTGTTACCGTAACAGCGGCTCCTATTACACACTGATTTTCTTCCTGACGAATACCTTTTAGATCGGGTTTATCAAACAAAAACTGCATCGACGCATCTTTCACCTCATCATGCCTCTGCACGTATACATCCGTTCCACCTGCTACGTATTGCGAGCCTGACGTATCGATGGCCTGTTCGCCGTTGAGATCTAGTATTAACGTTTGTAAGCGTTTGGGTATCGTGGCAAAATACGCGGGTAAAATTTCTTGTTCTACAGCAAATTGAGTGGGAGTTTCGTCGGTTCGGTTTTCGAGTAAATGAGCGACTTTTCCGGCTGCCCGTTCAATTGATTTATAGCCTGTGCATCGGCAAATGTTTCCGTCGATAGCCGCGATTGCGTTCTGATACGTAGGTGCTTTGGCACTCAGACAAAAACCAGCCAGCGACACCACAAAACCGGGCGTACAGAATCCACACTGCGTAGCCGATTCATCGACCATTGCTTGCTGTATCGGATTCAATGCGTCCATATTCAACCCCTCAACAGTCACAATGTGTTTTCCTTGTGCATTGCCTAGTGACATCAGGCAGGACGTAGCGGTTCGGTATCGTATTGCGCCTTCATTCAGCTCACCCACCAGTACCGTACAAGCACCGCAATCACCTTCGCGGCACCCAATTTTGGTACCGGACAGATGCTGCTGGTAGCGAACAAAATCAAGCACCGTTGTACCCGAAGGAAGCGACGTACTGATTTGTTTATTATTGAGAATGAAGGTAATCAATTTGTAATTAGGCAATTAAGGAATCTATTTTCTATTTAATGATCATTCAAAGGCAATCCACGTCGCTGGAATTCTTTCCAGTTCAGGTACTCATCACCTTTACGCTGTTCAACCATCGTAATGCAACTATCGACCGGGCAAACGATTTTGCACAAATTACAGCCAACGCACTCGTTTTCAATGATCGAATACGAATTGTAGGGTTTGCCATACGCCAGATTGATGGCCTGATGTGACGTATCTTCACAGGCAATGTAACATAAACCGCAGTGGATGCACTTGTTCTGGTCGATATTGGCAACGATATGGTAGTTGATATCCAGATCTTCCCAGTGGGTTATGGTCGGAACCGACTTGCCGATGAAGTCGTAAACGGTCTTAAATCCTTTCTCATCCATCCAGTTATTCAGGCCGTCGCACAGATCGTCAATGATGCGAAAACCGTGGGTCATCACCGCTGTGCACACCTGAACAGACGTAGCACCAAGCAGCATAAACTCGGCGGCATCTTTCCACGTACTAACGCCACCAATCCCCGAAATCGGCACTCTCGACGTAACGGGGTCCTGTGCAATGGTTGTCAGCATTTTCAGGGCTATCGGCTTTACCGCCGGCCCACAATAACCGCCATAAACCGACTTACCTGCTACGTATGGATTGGGTACAAACGTATCTAGATCGACACCCGTTACCGATTGAATGGTGTTGATCAGCGAAAGTGCGTTCGTCCCTCCTTCAACCGATGCCCGACCTGTTGGCACTACCGAATGAACATTTGGCGTTAGTTTCGTGATAACCGGAATAGTAGCTTTTTCCATCACCCATTCTACCACCATACGAGCAATGTCGGGGTCTTGCCCCACGGCAGCTCCCATACCGCGTTCGGTCATGCCGTGCGGACAACCAAAGTTTAGTTCGAGACCATGCGCGCCCGTATCCTCAACCTGCGCAATTAGTTCATGCCATTTCTCGCGGGAGTTGTCGGCCATAAGTGATACAATCATGGCCCGGTCGGGAAAGAGCCGAACACATTCCGCAATTTCGCGCAGGTTAATATCAAGCGGACGGTCAGAGATCAACTCAATATTATTGAACCCCATCACTTTGCTTCCGTTATAATCGACCGATGAGTAGCGCGACGATACGTTCTTGACCTGAGAACCCAGCGTTTTCCAGACCACTCCGCCCCAACCTGCCTCGAAGGCACGTAGTACGTTATATTGTTTATCGGTTGGGGGTGCACTCGCCAGCCAATACGGATTCGGCGACTGAATTCCTAGAAAATTTGTGCTTAAATCGGCCATGTAAATAAAGAGCGAAAGAGCGAAAGAATGAGAGAGTGAAAAAGTGAATCGACCGGATGGTTTTTGCACTTTCATTCCTTCGCTCTTTCGCTCATTATAAAATTAACTATCGCCTTCGCGGCATCTTTTCCGGCCTGAACAGCGTCTACGACTTCTTTTCCGCCATTGACACAGTCGCCACCGGCAAAAACGCCGTTGATATTTGTAGAACAGTCGTCGTTAATAACAAGGCGCCCTCGGGCATGAGCCAGTTGATTACTACTAACCAGCTCCTCGAACGGAATCTGACCAGCGGCTTTGATGACCATATCGACATCCAACGTAATAGTCTCGCCTGTTTCGACAGGCCAGCGACGACCACTTACATCTGGCAATCCTAATTCCATTACGTTGCAAATCAGTTGTGTTACGTTGCCGTTTTCGCCTTTAATCTCTTTGGGAGATGCCAACCAGATAAGGCCACAGCCATCGAGTTTTGCCAGATTCAATTCAACTTCGGTACTTGGCATTTCGGCCTGCGTACGCCGATAAACAATTGTTACGTCTTTGGCTCCCAACCGTTTAGCCTGCGTAGCGGCATCAATAGCTGTCATACCGAGACCAATGACCGCCACTTTATTTCCAACCGGCACTGTTGGGTAGCCTTTGGTACGTATGTCGTAGATAAACTGAATAGCATCTTCTACACCATTCAATTCCTCGCCCGGAATATCGAGTTGGCGGGCAAGCCCCACGCCGATACCCAGAAAAACTGCGTCATAGCTGGTCTGTAACTCCGAAAGCGTTACGTTACGTCCCAGTTCCTGTTCGTACCTAATGTCGATACCACCCAGCGACGTAATGAAATTAACCTCGTCTTCACAGAACTGGGGCGTTACTTTATAGGCAGCAATGCCGTAGGTCATCAGGCCACCGCCTTTACTTTCTTTTTCAAAAACGGTTACGTCGATCCCCTGCCGACTCAGTACGTGCGCGCAGCTAAGTCCTGCCGGGCCAGCCCCTACAACGGCTACTTTTTTACCCGTTTCCGGTTTTCGCTGAAACAAAGGCCACTGATTATCAATGGCTTTCTCGGCTGAATACCGCTGAAGTTTCGCGATGGGAATTGGCGGTTCACTCAGGAGATTATATACACAGGATCCCTCACACAATTTTTCGACCGGGCACACTTTCGAGCATCCGCCCCCCATGATGTTGGCGTCCAGAATGGTGAACGCTGAACCCTTGATATTATCGGTAGTGATCTGTTTGATAAACCGGGGAATATTGATGCTCGTTGGGCAGCTTTTTATACAGGGTGCATCGTAGCAAAACAAACAACGATTAGCCTCCACCAATGCCGCTTCGCGCGTTTCGAAAGGTGGGTGAACATCGCTGAAATTTTGCGCATATTCTTCTGTAGATAATCGGTTGTTACGGATAGCCATGGGCACGCTTACTAATTAAAAACGGAAATGTATAAGGCCTAAAATACCATTATCCTATTTGGCAAATCAAACATCACTCCAAATAAATATAACCACTTGCTTACTCAAATTGCGATTTGATAGACAATTAATTCTCTCCTGATCGCTCAAATTTACATTAGCCTGTCAAACAATTTACGGATAAAATCATTCATAAAATAAGATATGGGCCATACAATCGGTAATTCTGGCACATTCTACAAAACTTCTTTACTTTTCCTTACCTCAACACCCAAAACTACGTTCCGTTATGAATCAATTCTCCATTCTTTTACGCTTGCCTTTTGGCATCAAACAATCACAAATGATTTTCTGGAAAGTTTTCCTGCCGGCTCTTCTGGCAATAGCACATCTGTCGTTTGGGCAAACTTTACCTCCTAATTTTTCGGCAGTAACCGTAGCGTCAGGCTTTACTTCGCCAACTGTAGCCGCGTTTTCGCCCGATGGGCGCATCTTTGTTGGGCAACAGGCAGGAGCATTGCGCGTGGTCAAAAATGGCACCCTATTAACTACGCCATTTGTCAGTCTCTCGGTAAGTTCTTCGGGCGAACGTGGGCTTCTGGGTGTTACGTTCGATCCTGATTTTGCCACCAATCAGTACGTATATGTTTTTTATACCGTTCCTGCTAGTGGAACCGTTGCTGCATTTAACCGAGTGAGCCGATTTACAGCAAATGGCGACGTAGCAGTCCCTAACAGCGAGTCGATCATCCTGAATTTACCTGCGCTGGGTGCAACCAATCATAATGGAGGGTCTATTGCTTTTGGGCCCGATAATAAACTGTATGTAGCAACGGGCGATAATGCTGTTGGAGCCAATTCGCAGAATCTAAATAATTATCTGGGTAAGATTTTACGTATTAATGCCGATGGTAGTGTTCCTTCAGGTAATCCGTTTACGGGGAATGATGCTCGTCAGCGTATCTGGGCTTACGGACTACGTAATCCGTATTCGATAACCTTTCAGCCAGGAACTGGCCGACTGTTTGTGAATGACGTAGGCGAAGGAACTTGGGAAGAAATAAACGATGCAACGGTAGCCGGGCGAAATTTTGGCTGGCCTTCTGCCGAAGGCGTATGTTCAGCCCCATCCTGCGCTACATTTACCAATCCCGTATACGCTTACCCACATAGCGGCACGGGCTCGATTGGCTGTTCTATAACAGGCGGTGCATTTTATAACCCGACGGTATTGGCTTATCCAGATTCTTACGTAGGGAAATATTTCTTCACTGATTTTTGCAGTGGGTGGATGGATGTATTGGATTTATCTGGCCCTACGGCAGTAAATTCACGGTTCGCAACGGGGTTACCGGGTCAGGATCTTACCGTATTTCTGGGGCCTGATGGACATATATACGATTTAAATCGTGGGCAAGGTAAAATTCTAAAATTCATTTATTCAGATTGCAAAACAATTGCGGCCGGAAATTGGCATAATTCAGCAATCTGGAACTGCGGACGAGTTCCGCTCTCTTCAGACATGGTTACTGTTGGCCATGCCGTTACCATTGATACTAATCTGGAAGGACAGGCGACAAAAGTTCAATATTTAGGCGGAGGGCAGATCACTTTATACGGCACAGGTAAGCTAAGGTTGGGATTTTAAGATAGATTTATAAAAACAGACAGCCTGCCAAAATATGCAATTTGGCAGGCTGTCTGTTTTTATATAAGTGCTTTCGAAAGGGATTTTCTAGTGCGAATCGCGTTTAACTTCACTACCCGAACCGCCCCTCAGAAAATCAAAATCGGCCCCTTCATGCGCCTGCGTTACGTGTTGGATATACAGATTTACATAACCCCGGTGGTATCCTAAATCAAGTGGCTTGAAATGTACCATTCGTCCGGCCAGTTCCTCATCAGAGACGTGCAGATGTAACCGTCGATTTTCTACATCAAGTGTAATCAAATCGCCATTTTCAACCAATGCCAGATTTCCACCTACGGCCGATTCGGGCGATACGTGAAGCACCACTGTTCCAAAGCCCGTTCCGCTCATCCGACCATCCGAAATACGTACCATATCATGAACGCCCAGTGCCAGAATTTTGGCGGGAAGCTGCATATTTCCGACTTCGGGCATACCCGGATAGCCTTTCGGCCCTACATTTTTTAAGACCAAAACACAAGTAGGGTCAACATCCAGTTCAGGATCGTCGATACGTGCTTTGTAGTCATCAATATTCTCGAAAACCACCGCTCTTCCGGTATGCTGCATGAGCGCAGGCGTAGCAGCGGATGGTTTTAGTACGGCACCGTTTGGACACAGATTACCACGTAATACGGCAATTCCGGATTCCGGTTTAAAGGGGTCGTCAATTGAAGCAATAACCGCAGGGTCGTAACATTGTGCATCGGCACAGTTTTCGCCAATTGTTTGCCCGTTCACTGTTAGGGCATCATTATGCAGGTGTTGCCGAAGTTCACGCATAACAGCGGGCAACCCACCGGCATAAAACAAATCTTCGACAAAGTGCTCGCCAGAAGGTTGCAAATTGGTCAGAAGTGGAATTTTAGCGGAAATTGCATCAAAATCATCGAGCGATAGATCGATACCAACACGTCCGGCTATAGCCGTTAAGTGCAAAATAAAATTGGTAGAACCACCCAAAGCAGCATTGACCATAATGGCATTTTCAAATGCCTGGCGAGTCAGAATTTTTGATGGCGTAATGTTCTGTTTTACCAATTCAACGGCACGCATACCCGTCAGATGAGCCAGCACTTTTCGGCGCGAATCGGCAGCCGGAATCGTGGCATTATCGGGCAGAGCCAGCCCCAACGATTCAACCATAGCGGCCATAGTCGATGCCGTTCCCATTACTGCACAGTGCCCTTGCGAACGTGCCATACTCGCTTCGGCAGCAACAAATTCAGCCTGACTCATCTCCCCTACCTTATAGGCTTCGGCAAACCGCCAGAGATCGCTCGTTCCAATTTTCCGCCCCTGAAAACGACCTGCCAGCATAGGCCCGCCAGACACCACCATGGTAGGTATATCGACACTGCAAGCGCCCATCACCAGCGAAGGCGTTGTTTTATCGCAACCGCACATCAGAATTACGGCATCGAGCGAATTACCCCGTATACTTTCTTCTACATCCATGCTAGCCAGATTGCGAAAAAGCATCGCGGTGGGTTTTATCTGACATTCACCGAGCGACATCACCGGAAATTCAAGCGGAAATCCTCCAGCTTCCCAAACTCCCCGTTTAATTGCTTCGGCCAATTCCCGAAAATGTGCGTTACAGGGCGTCAGTTCAGACCAGGTATTACAGATACCAATAACTGGTTTCCCTTCAAATTCGTGATGTGGAAACCCCTGATTTTTCATCCAGGCGCGATAAATAAAGCCGTCTTTACCGGTGCGGCCAAACCAATCTTGAGAACGAAGATGAGCCATTAACAATCAAAATTATCAGCCTGAGAGCAGACCAGATGCTAATTGGTAAAGAGCCGTAATGACGCATTTTACTTACACAGCAACCGAAAACACGTATTCTAGATTCAGTACAAACTAGCGCATAATCTAGAATAGTCTAATTTTCCATTCCACTACAGTACAATTAAAGGTTTAAACACGTGATACCCTTTGTTCACCTTATCAATATTTCAATTCCACTACGGTAAGATTGAAAGATCGGGTACCTATCAAGTGACAGCGACCAACACCGCATTTCAATTCCACTACGGTACGATTAAAAGAGAGTGCCAAACCAAAGTTTTCGATCTGGAAATTATATTTCAATTCCACTACGGTACGATTAAAAGATAACCTTCATTTTTCCGGCATTATACCAGGTTCCCATTTCAATTCCACTACGGTACGATTAAAAGACCTTTTTCCACAAAAAAAGCCCGAAACAGGCGTCATTTTAATTCCACTACGGTACGATTAAAAGAGTATTACCCAGACAGGCGGTGACTGGTTCGTGAGCATTTCAATTCCACTACGGTACGATTAAAAGTTTTAAAAGGTGAATTATTGACTGGCTTTTGCGGCTATTTCAATTCCACTACGGTACGATTAAAAGATCGGCTTGGAAGTCATTCGCCATTGCCTGAACATCATTTCAATTCCAATACGGTACGATTAAAAGCAGCACGGCCGTACCGATGGTAGGCTGGGTGAGCACATTTCAATTCCAATACGGTACGATTAAAAGCATGTGTTTCTTTTAAATTCTCTAATAGTTCAGGCGATTTCAATTCCAATACGGTACGATTAAAAGACGTAGGCCAGTATGCCGACGCCTGTTTATCGCGGAATTTCAATTCCAATACGGTACGATTAAAAGCCGAAGCGCCAACCCTTTCAGTTTGCCCCACGTTTCATTTCAATTCCAATACGGTACGATTAAAAGTCTTGATTCATCCCTTTTAGAAGCCCGAGAGATCGTATTTCAATTCCAATACGGTACGATTAAAAGATCACACCCACTACTTTCCTTCCCAAAGTGGAAACCATTTCAATTCCAATACGGTACGATTAAAAGACGACTAGGTGGTTCGTTCGGTATCATAAAGATGTTATTTCAATTCCAATACGGTACGATTAAAAGTATTCAGTTGACCGGGCGGTCTAATTACGCGGCTTTATTTCAATTCCAATACGGTACGATTAAAAGAGCTCGACAATGTGTAGTGTTACACGTATGCCAATATTTCAATTCCAATACGGTACGATTAAAAGAAACTATGCCAGCCGACAATATTTTGATTTTCGAAAATTTCAATTCCAATACGGTACGATTAAAAGGCTCGTACCGAACTAATGGCGGTTAGTCGAGATTTGATTTCAATTCCAATACGGTACGATTAAAAGCCGTCGCCAAAACATTACTTTAATCTTCATCGACAAATTTCAATTCCAATACGGTACGATTAAAAGAATAGCTCAATTAATGTGCTACCGCGTACTGCTCTCATTTCAATTCCAATACGGTACGATTAAAAGCGTCTGCCATAGCTACCGTTTAATTACCTGTTTTATTTCAATTCCAATACGGTACGATTAAAAGTTGGATTAGCGTTTACTATTTACCTCTACCCGAATCATTTCAATTCCAATACGGTACGATTAAAAGTGTCCACGCATGGCCGTAACGTATCGTCTAATTGATATTTCAATTCCAATACGGTACGATTAAAAGCCAACGGCGGAAGCGACTCGAAAGCGTAATCGCCATTTCAATTCCAATACGGTACGATTAAAAGGTTTCGCTTTATACCATTGTGTAATGGTGTTATTTGATTTCAATTCCAATACGGTACGATTAAAAGCCCGATTCAGGACTGAAGAACACTTCCGCCCATCCGATTTCAATTCCAATACGGTACGATTAAAAGCGAATCCTTCATCTATAGAGGTTTTAGCCCCGCGTCATTTCAATTCCAATACGGTACGATTAAAAGTCCACTCGAAAAAATAACGATAACAGTGTTCTTCCATTTCAATTCCAATACGGTACGATTAAAAGGCTTGAATTCAAAGGTAAAAAAGGGGCTTTGTAAGGCATAACCATACGTTTTGCATTGTGATAGTCAGTCAAAGCATCGTCGATCTTAGATGGTACGAAAATACTCGCTGATCGACGATGCGCTCACTATTAGCAACTTAGGCCGATTACTCAACAATTCACCTTAGCTATTACAACAGAACAAAGAACATTTTTAACCGATTGACGACAAAGACGTCACAAAAAATCGTCGGTCGATTGACGCTCGACACCCACTATTTGCTTGTCGAGCCATTTTTTGTCGCGGTTTTTGAATAGAATCAGGCTGTCTTCGTCATTTTTCATGATTCGGTTGGCTTCGTACAGCAATTCCTTCAACTGCACCTCCGTCAGTTCGCCCTCAAAAACCGAATTCTGAATCCAATTCATATACCGTCGGCAAAGTTTTAACATCTTCCCGACCCGCTTCTGCCCTATATCGTAGACTAAAATTACATACATAAGTCAATGAGTGATTGAGTGAATAGCTGACACAAGCCTATATTCGCTCAACCACAATTAGTTTTACCACCACGCTTTAAACGGTTTGTATTCATCAATACCCAGCAAGTGTTTCTGGAGTTTGTAGCACTCCAACTTGATGAGGTGCCTGTAGCTCACGCTACGTCCCAGCGACCGGTGTTTGATAGTTTCTTTCAGCGACTCGTCGAACTCCTGCAAGAATCGTTTCCGGGCCGACTCCTTCATCACACAACCACCTACTTCCATCCGAAAATCTGACGGTTGTAACTGGCGTTTGTTGACCATCCGAAATATAAGTCGGTCGATCAGAATTGGCTTGAAAACCTCGGCCATGTCAAGTGCCAGCGAGTATCGACGAGCACCCGGCTCGTGTAGAAAACTAATGGTTGGGTTTAGCTGGGTATGGTAAATCATACTCAAACAAGCTGCATAACAAAGCATATTACCCAGCGAAATCATGGCATTCAGTTCGTTTTGTGGAGGGCGTTTGCTTCGTCCATCCAGGCAGAAAGTTTCGCCCAGAATAGCATCAAAACAGTCGTAATACGTCTGTCGAATATTGCCTTCAATGCCCATTAGTGTAGGTACATCTGGGGCTGTGTGTACCGATGCTAACAGCCGTTCGACGGTGGCGATGGAATCAGACAAACAATTTGCCTTTCGGTTATCGTAGTATTTTAGTACCCGCAAAATATTGGTGGCGGCACCTGCCACAAAAGCTCGCGCGATAACGATCCGTTTTTTAGCCGCTATGTAGTGCTTCGTTTGCTCGACCTGCATTTTACCCGCCAGCAAATACTCGCGCGGCATAAACGACCCGGTATAATGTTCGTAATAGTCAAAAAAGTGAACGGCAATTCCTTCTTTTCCGAGAAAATTATAGAGCGCAGAATTGGCATCCAAGCTCCCGAAAATATACAGATCAGACACCTGTTCGACTGGCAAAAAACGCGGTTGACCTTCGTTGCCGTTTTCATCGACGGGCGTAAATTTTAACGTATTGTCCTGTCGGCTCAGTCGCCCCGGATTCATCAGGTATTTAGTCTGTTTCATATTTTTTCTGACAGGATTGACAGGATTATTTTTGAGCAGAAAATCATGTTGATCATGTAAATCCTGTCAGAAAATTATTTCCTATACGTTCGGTATTTCCGCCTAATCGTTACCCTACTCCCGAAATTGATCAGCAAGCCAATATCCAGTTCTGTGGCTGTTAAGTAATTGACCAATTGGGCTTCATGTTTTGGATGTAATATTTCTACGGCTTTAAGTTCAATCAACACCGTCTCTTCAACGTGCATATCCGCCATATAATCATCCACCTGAACTTGCTGGTAAAATACAGGTACGCTTACTTGCTGAACCACCGAAATTCTCCGATTCAGCAACTCAATAAAGAGTACATTCTCATAAACCTTTTCCAGAAAACCGGGACCAAGCGTGTTGTGAACGCCGTAGGCGGCTGCGATGATTTGATGGGTTAAATTGACATGCATTTTTTTGACAGGATTCACAAGATTTTTCCTGATACGACTTCCTGTAGGAAAAAGTAATCATGCTAATCCTGTCAAAAAATCTCTTCTTCTACGTAGCAAAAATCAAAATAACTACACGACCGGCATTTGCTTTTGGCGATACGTTCAGGGCATCGCTCTTCATCGACAATACGTTCAATATCACGTACCCAGCCTTCTACTGTCGCTACGTCTTCATCAGCCAGCGTAACGGTTTGGGTCTGGCGAAGTTTGGGATACTCGATCAGCCCCGTAGCGCCGTCAATGCCGTTACGTCGGAGCAGATACAGATAAAACTGCACCTGTGCTACGTGCGAATGTTCCAGCTTGTCCGACTTCTTTATCTCATGTACGACCTTGTCAACCGGATCGTAAAAGTCGATTTTGGAACCATCAATCAGGATTTCGCGGTATCGTTCGGCCCGTTGCGGATATGACTTTTCGCCGATAAACGAGCCTTCTGCCACCAATTCGGACGTATGCTCCATCTCAATTTTGTGATGAAACAGCCACGTTTTCCGATGGCAGACTTTGTAGTATTTGATATACGTACCGGTGATGGTCATAATACAAGTAAAAAGGCCCGAAGGCCTTTCTTATTGGTTTTCGTAATCAAAGGCACTCATCATTGCAACCAACTGAGCTTCGGCGTTGTCCAGTGCATCCGCTGATCCAACGGAACCTCTAACGTAGCCTGAGCACGATGGTGTTACAAAAATGTTTGCTTTGCTTGTTTCATCAATTTTCGGCGTAGCTGTGGGACGATCAGTATCTTCCCGCAACTCACCTCGAATAGCATAAGCAATTTGATTCGCGTTTGTGCTCACTGCCGCTGCTAAAGTCTCCATTAAGCTAAACGTTCGAGCTTGGTTGCTAGTGATACGCCAATTCAGCAAAGCATAAGCCAAAGCAGGAATGATTTTATCGCGCTGTTCCTTCGGGCAGATAAGACAATTACCAAAAACGTTTTTACCTTCTATCCAGCCATTATCACGTAATTTCTGCTCTGTTTCATGAAATAATTCTGGCTCTAGACGATTCGTTGAAACACAAAATAACGTTCGTAAATCAATAGCTACGTCATACACAAATAAGCCGGAAGCACGAGTTTGGTCTTGAATAAAAGCCCGGTTAGGTAAATTACGTTTCCGCTTATTAAGCCACTCTTCAAGTTCTTCATCCGTAAGTTTATCACCTCGCTTATTACCGTCTAGCCAAAAGACATTGACCTTATGATGATTTGGGTGTGACGTTCTGTCAAATGTTAAGTTTTCTTTCGGGGTTTCGATGCCGCCAAGTAAAGGATGTAAAGGGCGCATGGCTGAAATTGAAAGCGGACTCCGGCGCTTAACCGTGAAATTGTCGCTTTCAGCTTTCATATAACCACCTAGCAGTTGGTCAGGATAGGTTGGATCGCATGGCGAGTGCGGCTCTTTCTGATTAGCCTTGTTATTTTTCTTGTCAATTTCCCAGTTGAACGTAATAGCTGCAAACGGTACGTTCATGGTTGATGTCAACGTATCAATGATTGATCGCTTCACTTGTTGACCACTTGAATAGGCCATATCACGACCGAATTGAGTATCCCGATAATACTTCTGACCATCTTGAACGGCAAAAACGGTGTGTTCCGCATGGCGTAAGCCACGGATATAAATGAATGGTTCCATTAGTTTATTTAGGATTTTGGTTGAACAGATTTCTGGTATTGGTACTCGAAGCGGATGAGTGTAATAAAGAGGGGGAATAGATCAGACGGAACAGGCAATACAGTATCCTTCACTTCCTTAAAAAGAGCACCTGTAGTACTATCTTTTTCAATTATTGCGGTCATATTCTCTACAAATTTGTTGTAGCTTTTTGACTCCTGAAGTGTCTTGCTCAACTGACTTATTCCAGTTGTCCCACGGCTATTTTCTTTATTTTTTCCTTCAAATTCAAGAAGGACGGTAGCGACTTGTTCAGCTAGGCGGTTTAGTTCTGCTTTATTACTTAACATGGCATAGATCCAGGATTTAAAAAGTTGATATTGAACATAAGAATTGGTGTCTTTGAATTTAAAATCGTCTCCTCGCCCATACGGATAGGGCATATATTCCCGGAGCTTATCAGGCTCAAGAGCACGTAAACCAATACTCCCTAGTTTACTATAAGCATTCTTAAAGGAGTAGTACGTATCGTAAAGCGTTTCTAATTCTTTATCGCGAATTGTCTCATCATCGAAATATTGAAAGACGGCTGTCTTAAAATCAATTAGTTTTCGTACATCTGGCAGATATAAATTCACGAAACCAACGGTCGTATTTGTCTGCGAAAAATTGTAACAGTAAGCCGTTAATACCTTCTTTGGAAACTTTCGAGCAAGCGCAAATACAACTTTCACCCAATCTTGTGTGGGAATAGCCAATTGTCCTAACTGCTCTTTAGGGTTTAAGCTTGGCATATCTCTAGGACTAACTTCTCTATTGAGCCCGTATAAATAACATAGCCAATGTCCATTCCAAGTTTGAATCTGCTTGTCCTTGACGTTTGGGGTTTGCTTTAAATACTTTCGATACCGCTCCCAGCCACCGTAAAGCGTCCATAAAACATCGTCTTCATCAATCAGCAATGCCAGTCCACCGCTAATTCCCATAGCCAATGCCTCTCCGATCCAGGAAGCATACATTTCCTCAGCATCTATTTTACAATCAAGTGAAGTCAGTTGGCCGGATGTAGTTCCTTGTAAATCTTTGGCTGCGTACCCGACAAACGTTGCCATATTAGGTGGCTGATTGGCAATGTCGTCATGTAATTTGTAGAGCTGAGCTAATGATTTCGAACCTGCCTTTTCAATAGCTGACGGTGTGGGCTTTTGAAAAAACGGTGAATTATTCGCGTGCAGTAAATGTCGCTCGTCATTGAAAAACAACGGAAACACAACTTCATCAAAGAAGTTCTTAGCCGAGAGGTTATTATTATTTCGCTGATTATAAAGCGTTAATAGTTTTTTGCCAATATAGCTTGTATA
Source organism: Spirosoma daeguense (assembly GCF_054776875.1). Lineage (NCBI taxonomy): Bacteria > Pseudomonadati > Bacteroidota > Cytophagia > Cytophagales > Cytophagaceae > Spirosoma > Spirosoma daeguense. The sequence goes on along the minus strand of NZ_BAAHBF010000002.1, from coordinate 374,240 downwards.
CATAGTTGCTTATAGAAAATTATCGGGTTCAACTAACTGTAAGCCGTAGGTCTGATAAGCGACCAAATTCTGAGGAACTACAAATGGATAAGAGCCTATTTCAAGCTGTTCGTATTGTTTATAGTGCGGTGCAATTACTCGCCAGCTAATTGGAATTTCTAGGCCAATACGTTCTTCCCAGTAGGCAGTTTCATAGCGAGCTTTGTCTTCCTCCAAAATACAAGTAGCCGCTTCTATTTCAAGCGCATCTATCAGCACTGATTTGGGACGATTACACAGCGTTTTAAGCAAAAACTCTTCTTCAACTTGAATTAGATGAATATCTATTTCGCGGGTGTCAATAGTTGTGTAAACCAAATCAATCCGTTTCTGTAGTGTTTGTTCAGACAATATTTCCTGATCAGGTAATTGCTCATAACTAGCTTCAACGATTGCTTTATTGTAAGGCAAACATTTCCCTTCAGGCTTCAGCACATGTACTGGTTTGTATGTACCAATCGTTTGCTCATTTCGCTTGCGATTAATCCGGCCAAACCGTTGAATGAGAGCGTCTAGCGGTGCTGCTTCCGTTATCATTCTATCAAAGCTTATATCCAGACTTACTTCTACTACCTGCGTTGAAACAACCAAACAAGGTTTTTGGCCACCCTGGAATTGAGGATCATCACCGTTAAATTCCTCTTTTAACTGCTTTTCTAATTTAATACGGTCACCTCGCCTGAACCGACTATGAATGAGCATTTTAGGAATGTCCGCGAATCGCTCTTGGCACCATTTGTAGGCTTCCTGTGCTTTCTTAATGGTATTATAGATAAGCAGTACTTTGTCGCCTTGCTCAAATGCCTTTTCTAAAATGGATTCAATTTGCTCAACGTCTTTAACTTTATGGACAATGTGCCGATCGAACGTATCCAACACATCATCCGGAAGTGTCACTTCATAAACTTGTTCCGGGCCACCTAATAGACGCAAGATTTCGTTGTATAGAATAGTCGGCATAGTGGCCGTACCGACATGTATTCGGCAGTTGAGACGGACTAATGTTTTAACAATCTCCAACACCATTGCCCGCGATATGTCCGTGTAGGTATGAATTTCATCGAGGATCACATCACACCCTTGCAAGTCAAGCATAACCGATTCAAAACCCGCGGTCCCGAAAATGATGGAAGCAATTTGATGCGGTGTAAGTACTTTAACAGAAGCTCCGGCAAAGGGCTGTAGGGTTTGTGCTTCTTCATCTCCTTTCACCAAGATTTTTGACGTAGCGTGCATAACCCGAATGTCTGCATCAGGTACAGTATTTTTCATTCGGTCATACATAGCATTGATAGAAGCCTGATAAGGCAGTGTGTAGAAAAACCGACCTACGCAACGTCTGACCAAGAAATCCGTCTTGCCTGCTCCTGTAGGTGCAACCACTAATGTGTGTGGGCGCGGGTCCTCAACAGAAGTTTCAGAGAGAGGATATAACCAGCTTTTTCTGTCTGGATTATGATAGAAGCTAATATTTGGTGGACGAAATAAGCCTGTTAATTGGTGGCTTGTCTTATCGACAAAAGCAGATGCAAAATGGTCAGCCGATTGCAAAAGGCCTCTCAATGGTGACCAACCACCCTCAAGATTTCGGCAATATTCAACCGCGTATTCTAATGCTTCACGGGCTTCACTTTGAGAAATCGGTCGCGTTACTATGCCGAATTTTTCTAAAATGGCCAATCCATATGGTGACCAATTATCCCAATCTTTTAAATGATTTTTGATAAAGTAGCGGTCATTCTCGTCCAAATCGACAATACCTCTTCCTCGCTTATCATTTTCGATTGGTTTATGGTGAGCAACCACCATGTCAATAAGTGCATTCCATTCCTCTTTAGGGAAAATAGGTAGAAAACCGAGTGATGATAATTCATGCCGATGGGCGTAATCGTCCTGCATAGCAGACCGCAAGGTTTTTGCATTAGCTTCGGCAATCTGCTGTTGAAACTTAGGATGTGCTTTGCCTAAATCATGTAAGGCAGCCGCTTTCCAGGCAAGTTGACTGTCGAATCCCCAAGTTCCCCCCCACTCTCTGGCAAAGACATTAATAGCTTCCGCAACATGGCGTGTATGATCTAATAATGTCGTTCCACCATAGCTTTTACTTTTAGCCAGGATTGTATCTAAGCTGTTCATAATGAAATAGGTTGGCGGATAGGATTATGGTAAATTTTCAGTTGGCCAAACATAGCTTCAGCTTCATCAAATCGATTATAGCCTACTTTGAAACTACTATCTGATGCACCGATATGAAGCTCAAACCCTTCAATGTCATCGAATTGCGTTTCATCAAGCTTTATCAATTCCTCTGGAAAAAGGAGGTCTTCATTACGGCATAGACATATATGTTGCTCTAAAGCAATTAGTGCATCTTTTTCTTGACTGAAAGCCAGATAGAGATTAGGTTCAACCATCACCCCACGCTTGATAATGGCCATATTGGTCTTATAGGTGTTTTTATCCTTGTACGCGCCGAACCCACCTTTGGCCCATGTTTTCTCTTGCTGTAAATCGATTGCCAGATAATTCAATCGATGGCGAGTAATTTTTTTGATACCACGTTCATTAAGTAGCTCTGGAAACAACTTTTTCTCAATGCCTTCTATAATAGAGGGTGTTAGAAATTGTTGGCTGAATGTTTCGCTATCTCGAACAGCAGTCCAAGGTTTGATGAACCCAAATGGCCCAGAATATTTTACGGTAAACAGAGTTTCCATATAGCTTAGATTAAAGCGCCAAAACCAATACCTGTTGAGTTACCAATTCCAACATTCCAGGCAAACGCTACCTGTTCAGGCGAGCCTTCTACAATGACAGGGCACAGAGAAGCTTTATTACCTATTCGCTTATAATTAACCTTTTTGGTCTTGGCAAATGGATAGCCTCGATCAAATCGCACGTAAACGTCTTCATTTGGTAATCCTGCTTCTTTTAGTTTTGTCTGGAGCGTTTGTGTTAAGAGATCATCTGTCTCTGCTTCATTATATAGGTAATGTTTTTCTTCATCACCAACTTTCCGTTTAGCAAGAACAGGACTAGCCACTCTGAAATAAGCTTGTGGACCAAAGTCCGGTGTTTCCTGTAATATGACATCTTGAACTACTAGACCAAAGTTAATAGTAGGGTCTTGTTGGATACCTCTTATTAATTTTCTAATTAGGTCATCATCAAACGAACTAATGAAGAATGAAGCTCCTTTTGGAAAATTCAGGCCACGCTCGTTACCTTTCCCACCTAATAGCCAAGAGAAAGAGTACAACGATGGCATATCATGTAATTGATTTATTCCCAACCACTTGTGAATCGCCCCAACTATCGTTGGTAAATGGTCAAATGGAACAATAGTTTTGTTTGGTGTGAGTTTTAGGTGGATTCTCATAAAAATTACCGTATAGAGATTTATTTGAGCAAATCTATTATTTTTGACTGGGGTTCCTAGCACGGAATTGAAATTATAGGGTTTTCTTCGACAGTAATCGTACCGCTGGGAACCTCTTTTATTAACATTTAGAGTAGATGTTAGAGCGATATTTTTTCATAGACGAGTCAGGAGATTCGGAGTTTTACGGTAAGCGCAAACGGCTTTTGGTAGGAACCGAAGGGTTTCAGCCTCTGCTTATTTTAGGCTTGGTAGAAACTTCCAATCGGAAACGACTCCGTGAAGCTGTGATTACACTCCAACAACAAATCCTATCAGACACGCTTTATCGAAGTATTCCATCGGTCAAGGAACCAAATTGGTTTTTTCATGCACGTAATGATCATCCAGAAGTACGTGCCGAATTTTTCAAACTAATTCGCTCTTACGACGATCTCAGATTTCACGCAGTTATAGGTCGTAAAGACTTGGACATCTTTAACCGGAAGCACAATAACAATTCAGTTGAGTTCTATTTCGACTTAGTTGCCCATTTACTACAGGAAAAATTACAGGAAGAAACTGAGCAGAATATTTATTTGGCCCACAAACCCAAAACGACTCAAAAGCAGTTAGTAACAGCCATTGACAAAGCCATTCAAGCCGATAACGGTAAATTGGGAATTCAACAGAAAATAAGGTATTCCTGTACAGTCGAGCAGAGTAGCAAAATGCCGGAATTAAGCGTTGTCGATTATTTACTTTGGGCGCTTCATCGGTATTTATTAAAAGGAGAAATTCGGTTTTGGGAAGCAGTAGAACCTTGCGTTTCGTCGGTCTTGGATTTGTATGACGATGAAAAGCAGTATGATGGGAAAAATACTCAGCTACGCCTTGAAAAAATGAAACCGTTTGACTTACTGATTGGGCAACAAAAAAACTGATAGATCCATCTGCCCCCGTGCCAATACTGGCAACCCCCAAGTAGTTATGAGTTCTGGTAACAGATACACCTATCAGTTCTTTACAAAGATACGAAAAATAGGAATTGAAATCGTAGATGCAAGGAATTGAAAGTTCACCTACTAGCAGTTGGCAGGTATTGAATTTAGTTTTCATATCTCTTTATCTGTGTAGATAGTGAAAGGTGAATGAAAAAAATCAACTTTTTTACTCGTTACTTTTCCTGTATTTCGCGAACGGCTCAAAAGTAGATTTGGCACCGTATAGCCTATATATCCGGTAAGCCGTTTATTTACTTTTTCTGCAAAAATTTCCACATCTAGTTGTTACTATGCCCATTGTAAAAAATCGTGAAGATCGTTTACACGCCATCAATAGCCGTCTGAATCGCTGGAACAATCGCCCTGCCACAACCAAAGAGTTAGCTCACTTGTGCGACGTAGCGCAGTCGACTATCAAGCAGGATATCGCTTATCTGAAAGATGTTTATGAGGCTCCCATTGAATACAGCCGTAAGCCCAAAGGCTATTATTATACCCATCCGTTTAATCTGGCGGCATCTGTTACGTTGACCGATAAAGATCTGACAGCCCTACACACAGCCGTTGCTACGTTGAATCAATTTCAACATATTAGCTTGTTTGCCGATTTAAGGGGCACGGTCGATAAAATCGATAAGGCTGTGCGGTTTAGAACAAACGTTAACGACGATTTCGGGCGATATGTACTTTTTGAATCGGTGCCGTTTGTAAAAGGGAATGAATACGTGGATGTATTGCTCGGCGCTATTCACAATCAATGTATTGTGCGATTCGATCATGTGCGATTTGATACGGAGACTACCAAATCGCACGTACTGTTGCCTTATGTTATCAAGGAGCATCGTAACCGATGGTACGTAGTGGGTTGGCAACTCAACTATCAGGCGGTACGTGTTTTTGGGCTTGATCGAATTGTAGCTGGTTCGCTATACGTAACAGACGACTTCTTTGACGCTCCGCCATTTGATGCCGCTATCTATTTTCATCAAACGTTGGGTATAGCTGCGTATGACAATCCGCCCGAAGACATAGTGTTATCGTTTACCCGTCAGCAGGGATTACATTTCAAAGCGCAACCGTTTTATCCATTTCGTGAAGAGGACATTCTGATCGACACCGAAAGCGAGTTTCGGGTTAAATTGTCCATCATTGTCAACAAAGAGCTGGTTTATGAACTGGCACGTCTGGGCAATGGTGTAAAAGTGCTTAGCCCGACCTCTTTAGTTGACCAACTAACTGATTTCCTCAAAAATGCCTGGCAGCAGTATAAATAAGTTTTTTGACAGGATTGATTTATGTTAGCCTGAAATCATCCTGTCAATCTTGTAAAAATAATCAGTGCATCCGGTCGCCACGAACTTCGAGATTCGCCATGATGTCGGCCTCAACGGCCAGAAATTCTTTCCAGCGTTCGCGGACACGCTCGGCGGGTAAGTAGGTTTCGGCCAGTTCAATGAAAGTACGGTAGTGACCAGCTTCCGAAACCATTAATTCACGATAAAACTTCTGCAAGCTTTCATCAGCAATATGTTCTGACAGAAGTTTGAACCGTTCGCAACTCCGGGCTTCGATAAGGGCGTTAATTAATAGGTTATCCATCATCTGCTCATTCTGATCTGCGATAGGCCTACGTAACCGAGAGCGTAGTTTGTTCACATAGTCGTCTTTCCGTTGTCGGCCCAGCGGAATACTACGTTTCTTGAGTTCTTTGAGTACTCGCTGAAAATGGCCCCATTCTTCGGCAACAATAGGAGTCAACACATCCACCAATTTTGCTTTATCGGTATACATAACAATCAGCGAAATGCAGGACGAAGCCGCTTTTTGCTCGCACCACGCATGGTCGATCAAAATTTCACCAATATTCATTTCAGCAATGTTGACCCAGCGTGGATCAGTCGGCAGTTCGAGTCCTAATGTGGTCAGCGTCATAGGTCGATAATCAGTGTTCGTCTGACTGCAAAGGTAAGCTGTCTTCGTAGAATTGACAGATTTATAACCCCAACATGCTATTTTGCGTTACGTTCTTATTGAGTAGTTTCCCGAAAATAGTCGCTATGAAGAGTGCCTTTACTGGTTTTGTGTTTCTTCTGGTTGCCTGTCTGACGCTACGTTGCAATCAACAGCCCACCGAAAAAAAAGCGACTGGTATTGATATTAACCCAGCCAAACTACCCGCTCTACGTTCTGGCGAAGCCGTTGCAACCGTAGCAGGTGGCTGTTTCTGGGCCGTGCAGGAAGAAATGAAATCGTTGAAAGGCGTTCGGGTTGTCCTATCAGGCTACTCCGGTGGCGATCTGGAATACCCGACCTACGAACAGGTTGGCACCGATCAGACTGGCCATGCTGAATCGGTGCAGGTATATTATGATCCGAAAGTGATTTCTTATGATGTATTAATGGATGCTTTTTTTGCAGGCCACGACGCTACGCAATTAAATCGGCAAGGACCTGATCGGGGAAAACATTATCGCTCGGCCGTTTTCTACCGAACACCCGATGAGAAAGCACGTATCGAAGCGGCCATTAAACGCGAAACTGCCTCGGGGCATCATCAGGGCAACGTATTAACGCAGGTTGTACCGTTTGAGGCATTCTATCCAGCCGAGGTTTATCATCAGGATTATTATCAGAACAATCCATATAATCTGTACATAAAACTAGTCTCAAAACCCAAAATAGACCTATTTCGCGAGCGAATGGCCGATAAACTTAAAGGCGAACAATAGCCATTTCGGGTTTAGTATGTCTTACATTCGGCCCGCTCTACGACCTTTTCCGTATGCCCGTAACCGTTCGGCCTAATCCAGTATTGCGGGATTGAACCGAACCTTGTAACATTGCTACGTCTTTCACCAAATGACAGACTATATATGCCAGAAACAGACAAATCAATCGGCCGTAAAATCCTGGGATTCTTCATAAAAGAAGAAGAACCGGGCGTGGCAACCGGTACCACGCCAGCAGCAGCGCCAGCTACACCCCGGCCTGTAACGACACCATCGGAACCAACGCCAGTTGCCCCTAAAACGACCGAAACGACTGGCACAATCGACCAAAAATTTGCCGAACACTTTGCCTCTGTGCTCGCGCAGAACAATCCGCCGGGTCCCGATTATTTTGAATTTCGGGAAGCGTTACGTAGTCTGGCCAATCTGGGATTGCCAGAAGATAAACAATATCAGGCCGCCTGGGCTAGTTTCAAAGCGTTGGGCGGTAGTAGCGACGTAGCAACGCTGACCAATACGGCAAATGGTTATATTGCAGCACTCAACAAAGACCGCGACGCATTCGGCAAAAGCGTAGAAGCAGCCCTCAATGAGCGTGTAGGTGGGTTGCAAAATGAACAGAAACGGCTTCAGTCGGAAAATGAAAATCTGGCCAAACAGTTGGTTGAGATACAAAAGAAAATCGATGCCAATACCAGTCGGTTAGCGAGCATCGATGGTGAGATTAAGGATCAAAGTGGCAAACTCACCCAAAACCGACAAAATTACGAAACGACGTTCGCGCACTTTACCGACCAGATTAAGGGCGACATCGCTAACTTGACACAGTATTTAAAATAATGAGCGAAAGAGCGATTGAGTGCAAGAGCGAAAACCGTCCGGCATTAGCTATTTACTCCTTCACTCTTTGGCTGTTTCACTCTTTCACTATTTAAACATGGCAACTCCTGATTTTTCTCAACTTGGTGGTGGTTCAGATCCCGAAAAAAAGTCGTTCTGGAGCCGCCCCGAAGGTGTTTTGGGTATGATTACACTGGCGGGTATCGCTGGTTACGGACTCTGGCACCTTAATGCAATTCTCGAATTTCTGATTCGTGCTACGTCGAATATACTCGAACTATCGCTGCTATTGGGCGCGCTGGGCGTATTGATTTTCCTCTTCACGAGCAAAGACGTACGGACGGCGGTGTTTTTCCTGTTCAAATCACTGATGCGTAGCCTGACGGGTACGGTTATTCAACTAAATCCCATCGCTATCATGAAAATCTACATTCAGGATTTGCGGGATAAGCGCGAAAAAATGCAGGCCCAAATCAATACGTTGGCGGGCCAGCAGGTGAAACTCAATAAACGTATCAACGAAAATAATGAGTCCATCAAGCAGAAATTCGCCGAAGCCAATAAAGCTAATTCGATGATTGAGAAGCCGGGCATGCGTGAAGCTGCTCAATTGGCCACCATCGAAGGAGCCGGTTTGCAGGAAATGAACGAAAAGCTATTGCCTCTGCAACGTAACATGAAGCAGGTACTGGCATTCATGGAAAAAGTGAACCAGAGCGCCGATTATATTATCAAGGAAACTGAAATCAAGGTTCGCCTGAAAGAAACAGAATATCAGATTGTCAAAGAAAGCTCTAACGCACTGAAAACGGCGGTGAGCATATTCAAGGGCGATCCTGACAAGAAGTTTTACTTCGATCAGTCGATGGAATACATTCAGGACGATATGAGCCAGAAACTTGGTGAGATGAAACGGGCGATGGACCTGTCGATGGACTTCATCAACGGTGTCGACATTCAGAACGGCATTCTGTCTGACAAGGGCGAAGCGTTGCTGGATGCCTACAACAAGGGTGAGTTCAAGATGGTCCAATTAGACGCTCCTGCTCAGCCTGTTAACCTTGGCCCAGCCCCGCAAAAGGACGCCGGATATAAGAATTTACTTGATTAAAGAGCGAAAGAGCGAAAAATCCATGCACCAACTTGACTATCGAAATTCCACTCTTTCGCTCTTTCGCTCTTTAAATTTGCCCTTTCACTCTTTCATCCTTTAAAAATATGCAACGTTTAACTGTAGCCGGTCGGCTGCTCATTACGGCCCTGATCCTTGCCGGTATTTTTTTCGCCTTCCGTTATTTTGGCGGCAATGATGCTCTGAAGAAACTTCAGCCTAAAGACAAGGAATATTCAGAATCGCAAACCATGCCTCGTGCTGACAATGAAACAGCCGAAAAAACTGTAGAAGAATCTCAGGCTTCGGATGGTAGCTCGTCGGACGAAGCGACTAGTAGTCAGCCACAAAAAGCGTTTACCTATACGGCTCCCGAACCGCAAAATGGTGTTCTGAAAGGCGTAGTAGAGTTAGGAGCCAGTGGTTTCAACTCATTCGTTGTTCGTATTGATGACCAGAAACGCTGGAAACTCGAAAAAGCTGAATTCGGCAACAGCCTGGTACTGGAAAATATGGCTACCGACGATGACGTTCGGATGGGTTTGAAAAGTTACATCGGCAAAATGCTCGATTTCGGTGTGAGCGGACGTAACATTCACTTTGTAGTGAGTTCGGGCGCGGTAAAAGCCGAAGGCACACAAAAAATCGTTAAAGCGTTGAAATCATTGAATTACTTCGTGAATACGGTTACGCCTGAACAGGAAGGTACGCTGGCGCTACGTTCGGTTCTACCAACCGAATATGCAGACAACTCGTTTGTTACGGACATTGGCTCAGGCAACACCAAAATCTCCTGGAAAACAGGCGGTTCTACCAAAGCTCTGGAAACTTATGGTGCTAAATATTTTCAGGAAGGCACCAGCGATGCGACAGTTACATCAGAGGTAGCGGCCAAAGCCAAACAAGTTCCATCCGACAAGCGACAGACCTGCTTTATCATTGGCGGTGTACCGTTTGAACTGGCTAAAGCGGTTCGGAAAGGCAAAGAACGCTATACGGTTCTTGATGCGCCTTCTGCCTATAAACTGGAAAATGCCAAGTCGAAAGCCGGCCTGAACATCTACAAAGCCATTGCCGATGCAACGAACTGTAATCAGTTCGTTTTCGACTGGGATGCCAATTTCACCATTGGATATTTACTGACGCTTAAATAATGATTAAATGATAGAATGAGTGAATAATTAACGTCAGATATTCTGCCGGATGGTATTCATTCATTCTATCATTCAGTCATTCAGTCATTTACCCATTATGACTCTCCGTGACGTTTTTGCGGCTCTTTCGGGCCAACCTGCTTTACTTTTCGTACTCCTGATGGCGGTGCCGACGGGAGCTTTTCTGGTAAATTTATGGTCGGGCCAAACTGCCGAGGACATCTGGAAATGGCGCTACGTCTATGCCGTACTGGTTTATTTAGCCTGTATACCGGGCGTTTTTGCATTTACCCTCAACATCTACCTTTTTTTATTTGAGCGACAAAGTATCTGGGAAATGAATCTTGCCTTACAGATTCTCCCTATTCTGACCATGGTTGCTACGTTGATGCTTATCCGGCGGAAAATACCATTCAATTATATTCCTGGCTTTGGTAAATTATCAGGCTTTTTAACGCTTATTACCGCCGTAATAGGCATCCTTTGGCTCGTTGACCGAACCCGTATTTACGCCGTCACGTATATTCCGTTTACGTATATTGCTGTTGGTTTTGTGGCCATACTTCTCATTATTCGCTTTGCCTGGAGCCGTATTTTTTAAGGCTTAAAGAGCATTGCTTTTCCTTAAAGTTAAGGGCGTCTCACGTTCAGAAACAGAATTGGTTGGCTTTTCGCCCTTTTCACTACGGTACTTCGATAAGTTTATCAGCAATACACTTCCCAGTATAATAGCCAGCCCAATAATTTGCAACAGCGAGATTGTTTCATGAGCAAATACCACCCCTAGTATCAGCGCAATCACCGGATTTACATAGGCATACGTACTGACCTGAGTCGCAGAACGAACGCTCAGCAGCCACACATACGCGCTATAGGCGATAATGGAGCCAAACAGAATCAGATACCCTAATGCCAGCCATGCTTGAACGGATACGTGATTCCATTGAATTTTGTCGAACTCATGATTGAGCAGACTACCCGGCAAAAACACCAGACTCGCAATTAGCATTTGCCAGGCTACACTAGCCGTTGGTGCCCCCTCTGAAGGATGGTATTTTGAGTAAAGTGACCCTGATGACCAGGAAATTGCCCCAATAACCAACAAAAACATTCCGATCAGTTTTGATTCTGGTGCGCCCTGCTTCAGCATGCTATTCAACTGTTCGCCAAACAGCAGAACTACCCCAACAAAACCTACTGCAAGACCGAGCAACGTCGATTTACTTTTGAAGTTGACACTCCAGTTGGCCTTATCGAGCAAAACGAACCAGATCGGCGCCGATGATACTAAAATGGCTACCAACGCACTGGGTAGAGTTTGTTCGGCCCAAATAACTACGCCATTACCGACTACCAGCAGCAGCGTACCGACCACGGCCGACGTAATGATGTTCTTTTTATGGAATAATTGTTCACCTTTCAGATAGGCCCAACCTAGCATAAGCGCGCCAGCAACAAAAAAACGTAGTGCGCCCAGCAACAATGGCGGAAAATCATGAATGGCCATTTGTATGAAAAAATACGTAGACCCCCAAACGATGTAGACAATCGTAAAGGCACTGATAACCAGAAGCGGAGAAGCAGTTTTTGTTACGTTCGTATTCATGACTTATGTCAATTTATCAGGTTTATTGGTGTATTAATAACGTATCAGCGATTTGGCTGAATAGAGTACGTAACGTATCGTTGCGATTCAATTGCCGGGATATCCACTACCTCAATTCGGCGAACCACCGTTTTCCGGCCATCACTAATTTCCAGCCGATAGGTTCCGGGTTTGCTTCCCTCGAAGTTTAGTTTCTGGTGATATGCCCTCGGCGACCGCTTCAGATACAGTTCATGCATAATGTCGTTTTTCGTATTCCTGACCGTCAACGTAACCCCCTTTGGTTCAAGAACAAATAGCATCAGGTTTAGCGTTTGGTTAGCGCCCATATACGTACCGACTTCGAAGGATTGCCTCTCTGGCAACGCTTCTAAATCTGGCTTCACAGCTTGTGCTCTTACAACACTACCTGTCAGAATCAGGCTAATTATCAGCCCATTCACTACTGTTTTTACTACTGATTTCATACAAAATGTTCATTAGTTATTGTTTACGGTTTCAAAGTTGGCGGTTCTTGATATATTAACAAAACGAATTATTTTTGTGGAAATCATGAATAATATTCATTATGGAAATTCGACATCTTCAGATGGTAAAGGAGGTTGCAAGCAGTGGTAATCTGACCAAAGCCGCCGATCAGTTGTTCCTGACCCAATCAGCACTGAGCCATCAGTTGAAAGAAATAGAAAGCTATTTCGATACGCAGCTATTCATCCGCGACAAAAAGCAGATGCTCCTTACTCAGGCTGGCGAAATCGTTTTGCAGGCGGCAGAGAAGATACTTCAGGAGGTTGCCGAAACGCGGGCCAAAGTCAGGTGTATTACGGATAAAGAAGCAGGCGAAATTCGACTTTGCACCCAATGCTACACCTCTTATCACTGGCTGGCCGGTTTTCTGCGGGAGTTTCAGACAATATATCCCCGAGTGGATATAAAAGTCGAGCTTGAAGCTGCCACACAGGACGCTATTAAACATCTATCGGCCAACATGATAGACGTGGCTATTACCGAAGGCGATCAAAATCCGAAATTTTCCTATACTCCGCTTTTTCAGGATGAATTTGTGGCGATCGTTGCACCCGACCATCCTTGGGTAGGGCGTTCCTGGGTTGAACTGAATGAATTTGCAGCCTACAACTACATCATGTATAATATTCCGGACGAGGAAAGCGAAAACTTCATGATGATTTTTAAAAATCGCAGACCTAAAAAAGTATATAAAATTACACTGACCGAAGCCATTTTGGAGATGGTAAAAGCTGGGCTTGGCGTTGCTGTTATGCCTACCTGGGTGGTTCGGCCTTATTTGCAAATGGGTCAACTATCAACGGTACGCATTACCGAAAAACGTATTCTGCGAACATGGTATGCCGCTACGTTGAAGAATAAAAAGCAGCCTCCTTATACAACCGCCTTTATTGAGCAACTGGCCTGCCATATGAAAGAAATGGACGGCTATGCCTGTCCGATCGACAACGTGATAGCCAGTTAATTCTATTCCTATTTACTTATGCAGTTACGGCTATATAAGCTTTTGGCGGGTGCCGCTACGTTGTTTGCTCTCTCAAATTGCCAGTCTCCAACCACAGATCCGGCTTTGAACGATAATCAGTACGTTCCCCTCCAGACAGGACACTACGTTACCTATGACGTAGAGGAACAACGCTACGCGCTCAATGCCCAACCCGTTCATCTTTCTTATCAACGAAAAGACGTTATTGGTGAGGCATATAAGGACGTAACAGGCCAGACAGCCTATCGACTCCTGCGTTTTCGTCGCTCCGATGAGCGTCAGCCGTGGCAGGCCGACTCCATCTGGTCGGTGCGTATAAGTAATAATGAGTTTGTTCGGACTGAAAATGGGCGCGATTTTATTAAATTACTCCTCCCCGTTTATAATGAATTAAGCTGGGATGGTAACCAACGTAATATACTTGGTGTTGATACGTATACGGCGCGCAACGTAAAGGCATCGTTTTACGTACAGGATAAAAAGTTCGATAATACCGTAACGATTGTTGAACAGAACGATTCAACGCTGATTTCTCAGGATAAACGTATTGATGTATATGCCCGGCAGGTTGGTCTGATTTACCAGGAGCGAACGCAACTTCAGTTTTGCTCGTCATCGCCAGCCTGCATTGGTCGTAATCAGATAGATTATGGTACTCGACAGATTCACCGCGTACGCACCTATGGTTATGAATAAATTTCGCTGGTTGCTTTTTATTTGTTTGCTGACAAATCATGTCAGCTTTGGCCAGACAACCCGGAAGTATCTGGTACTTCTGCGCGACAAAACCAACTCGCCCTATAGCCTGAATGAGCCCAACAAGTTTCTGTCGCAACGGGCCATATTACGTCGTCAAAAACAAAATATCGCCATTCTCGAACGTGATCTTCCTGTTAACCCCGGTTACATAACTCAACTACGTCAGACCGGGGCTAAAATCTGGTATCAATCGCGCTGGCTCAATGCCGTATTAGTTGAAACCACCGACGCTACGTTAACAACGATTCAAAAACTACCCTTTGTTACCGGCCTGGAATTCGGACGATCATTGAGCAATGCCCGTGCCGGAGCCAGCGGACGTAGCAAAGCTCCTAAAGTTCCGGATGCATTGAGTAAATTTGGCGAAGTTGCACCATTGAATTACGGGATTTCAGAGCCCCAGATTACCCAGATTGGTGCCGATAAGATGCACCAGCAAGGGTATCACGGAGAAGGTATGCTTATTGGTGTCTTGGATGCCGGATTTCTGAATGCCAACCGGGTGAGTTTCCTGAAACCGCTCTTTGACGAAAATCGGATACTCGCTACGTATGATTTCGTGAAGAAGGAAACCAGCGTTTATGAAGATGACTACCACGGCCTCTCCTGTCTGTCGGCCATTGCCGCCACCGCTGATAATCAACTATATGGCACGGCTTATAAAGCATCATTCGTTTTGCTACGTACCGAAGATGCCAGCACTGAAAGTCGGCTCGAAGAGGCTAACTGGCTATTTGGTGCTGAATATGCCGATAGTGTGGGGGTCGATGTGATTAGCTCATCGCTGGGTTATACAGAGTTCGATGACCCCAACACTGATTATACGTATCAGAATATGGACGGCAAGACGGCACTTTCGAGTCGGGCAGCCCAGATTGCTACCGAAACAGGTATGGTTGTGGTGGTTGCTGCCGGAAACGAAGGTGCTTCGGCATGGCGTTATTTGTCAGCCCCTTCCGATGCTGCGTCTGTGCTTTCGATTGGAGCGGTTTCACAAACTGGCCAATCGGCTTTGTTCAGTTCATACGGCCCATCGGCCGACAAACGGATCAAACCCGACCTCTCAGCACGCGGGCAAGGTACGGTTGTAGGAAACCCCAACGGACAGATTGTACAGGGCAACGGTACGTCTTATGCAACACCGCTGGTAGCCGGTTTGGTAGCCGGTTTCTGGCAGGCCCACCCACAACTTACGGCCACGCAAATCACCGAAACGCTACGTCGATCTGGCAATTTGTTCGCTACACCAACTGATCAGCAAGGCTACGGTATTCCTAATTTCGAGCTGGCTTCCACACTGGCCGAATCCTATAATAATTTACTGGTTTACCCAAATCCATTCACTGACGGAACTCCATTGGGCATACAATGGGGCGAAGTTGAAGCCAACGTACCACTCGACGCTACGTTGACCAGTATTACAGGAAAAGTTGTCTGGCAAGGACGCTACACATCTGCGGGGCTGGCGGCTTTTGTGCTCCCTCCGCTCGGTCTATCGGCTGGTGTATACGTAATGACACTAGTTGCCGGTGATAAAAAGCGAACCTTACGGGTTCTGAAACAGTAGCTTTTCCTGCCAGCCCTGCATTATGGGCGGATGCCATTCTTTTCTGATTACAGGTATAAACTCTGTTATACATTTGTCTTATTGTAAAAAATACTTTACAATAAGACAAATTTGTTTTACGTTAGGACTGTAAAACAAACTTTACATTCTCATGAAAACAAAATGGTTGTTTCCACATTCATACCGACTAATCGGTTTACTTGTTTTTATTCACTTATACTTGGACTAGCCACGCTTTACATGAATTTTCAACTACCGGTTGAAACAACTTTGTTCGGTATCTGGAAAATACCTGGTGATTATGTCCCTCAAAACCTGACCGACGAACTAGCCTGTATGGGTATGATCTTAAGTTTGATGTTAATTGCCTTCTCACAAGAGAAAGTAGAAGATGAAATGATCAGTCAGCTACGGCTCGAAGCCTTGCAATGGAGCGTCTACTTTAATTACTTTATTTTAGCCATTGCCATTCTGACTGTTTATGACACCGCTTTTTTCAATGTTATGATTTATAATATGTTCACGGTGCTACTAGTCTTCATCATTCGTTTTCGCTGGCTTATACTTGAAACAACCGCTTTACGTTATGAAAAACCGACTGAAGATTGAGCGGGCCGAACAAAACCTTTCACAAGCTGAACTGGCTGACCGAATTGGAGTTAGTAGACAAACGATAAATTCAATCGAAGCAGGTCGTTACGTTCCCTCAACTGTATTGGCTCTCAAGCTGTCTAAAGTTTTTAGTAAGCCTGTCGAGCATATTTTTTCACTCGAAGAAAGTGATTAGCTAAGTCAGGTAAGACTGAAAACAGTTTCACAGACCAGTCGTTAATAGAGAATCTCTTTTACACAAAGGTTTACGCTAAGTTCGCTAAGGAGTAGTCTTTGCGCTCTTTGCGGTTAACGAATCTACAGTAAACTCGTGGCAACTATTCAGGTGATTCAAGGCGATATAACCAAACAGGCTGTCGATGCAATTGTAAACGCGGCTAACAGCAGCTTATTAGGTGGCGGGGGTGTCGACGGTGCTATACATCGGGCTGCTGGTCCTGAGCTAGTAGCCGAATGTAGGCTTTTGCACGGCTGCAAAACCGGCGATGCTAAACTAACAAAAGGGTATCGATTACCGGCGCCATACGTAATCCACACAGTGGGTCCCGTATGGCGTGGCGGCACAAATGGAGAGCCGAAGCTTCTAGCTAGTTGTTATCATCGGTCGTTGGAAATTGCTACAGAACGCCAAATGACCAGCATCGCTTTTCCGAATATTAGTACGGGAATTTATGGCTATCCAAAAGATAAAGCCGCCGACGTAGCAATTGCTGCCGTACGGGAGTTTCTGGAGAAGTCAACATCGATTCAGGAAATTCTATTCGTTTGCTTCGACACTGACAATCTGGACTTGTATAACGAGAAACTGACAGCTACACTAGAATAGACTCTGTTTATTTAACCTTACGTTCAATAGCCTTGGCTAGCTTCCGTGCAGCCGCTTTTTTTGCATCGAAGCCGTTGGTTCCGTTTGGGCTTACTTTATACGTATCAGATTCCCAAACAACCGCATCGCTCTTGTCATATATCTTGGCACTACAACCAATAGACGTACCACCCCACGAAAACGCTGTTATTCCTTTACTGGCTTCAACATCTAACTTGATGCTGTAATTAGCTTGCTTCTTATCTGATACGACATTCCAATAGCCTAATTCGCGCAGACTCTGAGTAAACGCTTTTTCGGTTTCCTGAACGTTTTCGTTCTTCGACGTTGACTCTACATAAACTGAATTTCCCTTTTTAAATAACTCATCCGACTGCGCAAAAGCGGTTGAGGAAATCAGAAACAAAAGCAGAGTTAGATTTTTCATGGTTTTGGTGGCCTGATTATGAATGTTAAAACCTTCATAGCACCCAAATGTTTGCGGCTCAAGCTTAAATTCTAGCTGATACGTACCATTCTCTCTGAACCAAATTGTATCAAAAAAACGACCCGATGGATTTCTTCGGGATTATTACGCTGTGTACCAATCAACGGCGGAATCTGCCCATAATTCAGCCGTTTATAACTGAATAATACATTGGTCCTATCGCCATCCCTGAAGACAGTTCATTCATATATCACCAAAAACAGGATTTTCACTTACTTATCCAAGTGTACTGATATAATTGAATTTAAAGAAGACTATATTTACATTATCGTATTTTCTAAAATTTTATTCTAAAAAAATACCTTTCAATAAAATAAAAATTTTTAATATTACTGAATCAATTGCTCTCTCCCCAACTAATTCAATCATCTACAACCAAAACTCTATGAAGGTACACTTACTCTTTGTTGCCTTATTGTTTCCCATTTTTTCACTAGCTCAATCGAAAATTGTGCGCGGAAAAGTGAGTGATGCAGATGGCAAAGAAGCACTACCTGGAACTACCATCACCATTAAGGGCGGTACACTAGGCACCGTAACAGACGCGCAGGGAACGTATCAAATTAACGTTTCCGACAAAAACACTACGCTTGTATTTTCTTCAGTTGGCTTTCGGCCACAGGAAATTGTCGTAGGCACCAAAGAAGTTATTGACGTATTACTGATTGCTGATACCAAACAACTTAGCGAAGTAGTGGTAACAGCAGCCGGTATTAAACGCGACAAGAATGCATTGGGGTATGCCGTAAGCACACTGGATGCAACGAAGCTGGCTCAACGTTCGGAACCTGACCCGCTACGTGCACTTACAGGTAAAGTTGCGGGTGTGAACATTCAGGGGTCTGGGGGGGCCGCTGGAGGAGCTACCAACATTACCATTCGGGGAAATTCGTCGCTGGGTAACAACAACCAACCGCTCTTTGTGGTCGACGGTGTTCCGTTTGACAACTCAAGTTTCGGCAGTACCGATGGTACCGTAGGCGGGTCAACGATCACCAACCGTGCATTCGACTTAGATCCGAATAATATTTTGACGATGACCGTATTGAAAGGTGCTGCCGCTGCGGCTCTTTACGGTTCACGGGCGGCCAATGGCGCAATCATTGTAACAACGAAAGCAGGCAAAAGTCAGAGCCGGAAAGGTCTGGAAATAACCTATAATATGGGTTATGCAACGGAAACAGTTGCGGGTTTGCCTGAATATCAGACCTTATATGGTCAGGGTACCAACTTCGACTACCGTAGTGGTGTATTTGGTTCGTGGGGGCCACCGTATCAGGGCGTTAGCAGTCTGATTCCGACACGGGCCACTATTCCGCACCCGCTCACAACCAACAATCGCTATCCATCGACTGTGTTTCCACAGTTTTATGAGGCCAACGGCACAACGCCGATTCAGGTTCCTTACCAATCGTATTCGCAGTACAACGCCAAAAATTTCTTCCGTACTGGTAACGTATTTGAAAATGCGCTCTCTGTATCGACTGGCGGAGAGAAAGGAAATCTGACTGTTGGCTTGTCACGTACTGGCAATAATGGCGTAGTTCGGGAGAATAACATTACCCGGACAGGCATCAATATTGGCGGTAATGCGCAGTTAGACAACAAGTTCTACGTTAGCGGTTCGCTGAATTACGTGAATACCGATCAGGTTTCTCCGCAGCTTACAGCAGCTAATGGCAGCGGTTCATCGATCATGGATATCCTGATGTTTGTACCAACGAGCTACGATTTAACCGGTTTTCCAAGCACGAATCCGCTGAATGGCAACAACATCTATGACCGCGTAGGTACCGACAACCCATACTGGTCGGTTGTGAACAGCCCAACCACGAGCAAAGTAGATCGTTATTATGGTAACATGGTTCTCGGTTTCGATCCGCTTCCGTGGCTGAATGTTCAAAACACCATCGGTTTCAATGCCTACACCGACCGGCGCGTTGTTGTCAATGGTAAAGGGGGCGATTATTTCCCGAACGGAAACATTACCAACGATAACATTTATCGGCAGGAGCTGGACAATACGTTGCTCATTACCGCAACCAAGCAAATCAGCGAAAACATCGGTTTTAAAGCCATTGTCGGGAATAATGTAAACCAACGACTCACCGAACGTCAGGTTGTATTCGGCGATGGTATTATTTTCCGGGGCATTAACTCACTGAATAACACTAGCGTAACGATTCCTCGTGTACTTCCTTACAACCGCAACAATTTCAAACAGCGGTATTTTGCGTTCTTCACCGACATTTCGCTCGATTATAAAAATTTCGCATTCCTGAACGTAGTGGCACGTAACGACGTATCGTCCACACTGCCATCAAGCAATCGGAGTTATCTATATGGAGGTGCCAGTGCGTCGTTGATTTTCACGGAAGCGTTCAAACTGCCAAAGAATATTCTGAATTTTGGAAAGTTCCGGGCAGGTTATACACGTGTAGGAAATGAAGCTACGCCTTACCAGACACAAACGGTTTACATCGCCAACCCGGTATTAGGAGCTGGTTCTACAACAGGTGCAATTGCATCGCCGTTCATGGGCCAGAGTTCACTAACCGAGTCTGATCTGCTGGCCAATGCTGAATTAAAACCTGAATTTATTACCGAACTTGAGTTAGGTGCTGAATTGCAGTTCTTCAATAACCGAATTGGTTTAGATGTTACGTACTACAACAAAATCAGTACATCACAAATCTTTACGGTCAACGCGGCACCGTCAACAGGTTATACCCAAAAAGTAATTAACCTCGGAAAATCATCGAACGAAGGGGTTGAAATTGGTCTGAATGCTACGCCGGTTAAACTGTCAAACGGTTTCGAGTGGAACATTTCGTCGGCGTTTACGCTAAACCGGAACATTGTTCTGGATATAGGATCGCTGAAAGAACTACCGTATGGTGGATTCTCCGATCTGGGAAGTGTACACATTGCCGGGCAGCCTTATGGCCAGATTCGCGGCTCTACGTATGCTCGCGACGACGTCGGAAATATTCTGGTAAACCCTAACACAGGGAAGCCCATTCTGAGTGGCAAAACGGCTCCTATCGGCAACCCAAACCCAGACTTTATACTTGGCGTAACTAATACGTTCAACTACAAAGGGCTAACCCTCAGTGCCTTGTTCGACTGGAAGAAAGGGGGTGACATGTACTCGTTCACCGCTTACGAGCTGTTGAGCCGTGGTGTAACGCGTGATACCGAAGAACGGGAAGCGATTCTGGTTGGTCCGGGTGTACTTGGCGATGTGAATACGTTGAAACCACTGCTGGATGGTGAAGGCAGGAAAATCCCGAACAACATCGGAATTGGCGTTGCTGACTACTATTTCACAGGTGGTTTCGGGCCGGGTGGTGCTGCCGAGGTGAACATTATGGATGCTACGGTATTCCGCCTTCGTGAAGTATCGCTGGGGTATCAATTCCCGAAATCATGGCTACGTAAAACCCCATTTGGCTCGGCATTTCTGTCGGTTAGCGGACGCAACCTCTGGTATCTGGCTCCTAACTTCCCGAAATACCTGAACTTCGATCCAGAAGTGAGTTCGACAGGGGCGGGTAACTCACAGGGATTCGACTTCATCGGCATTCCGACTACCCGTCGGTTAGGTGTTAACCTTCGGTTTAGTTTCTAATACATTCCGTCTTCAGGCATTACGTTCAACAATTCAACGTAATGCCTGAAAGTTAAAAACATCAACTTTTATCCTATGAAATTCACTCAATTCATACGAACGATTTCACTGCTTGGCCTGCTCGGAATAGCGGGTGCCTGCAAAGAATTCGTCGAAATTAACGGTGACCCCAACAACCCGACAACCCCGGTACTGGAGTTACTGCTTCCCGCTACGCAAATCTCGATGACGGGTAGTCTGCGGGATGTAAATCAGGGTGCGTCAATCGTTATGCAGCATTTGTATACGAGCAACACCAGCCGTAATTTTCAGGACGGAACTGATTACCAGCAATCCTGGAATGCTCTGTATACGCAGGCGTTGAACGATATCGAAATCATTATTCGCGAAGGTACTCGTCTTCAACGCTGGGACTATGTAGCAATTGCCAAATTGCAGAAAGCCTATATCTACAGCCTGATGGTTGATTTGTGGGGCGATATTCCGTATACCGATGCTACGAAAGGATTATCGGTTTCTGATCCGGTTTTCGAAAGTGGCGCAACCATTTATGATAAGCTGTTCACATTGATCGACGACGGTCTGGCCGATGCGAACAAAGGCAATTTTGCCATCCAGCCAACCACTGCTGACATTATCTACAAAGGCGATAAAGCAGCGTGGATACGGATGGGTAATACGTTGAAATTGAAGCTTTTCAATCAGATACGTCTGGTTCAGGCCGACAAAGCAAAAGCGGGTATTGCAGCCTTGTTGAGCAGCAATGCCCCGTTGATTTCGACCAACGCGCAGGATTTCGCTTTCCGTTTTGGCACTACCGAGACACCCGCAAACCGCCATCCCTGGCACCGTACTGAATATCAGGCCAGTAAGAGTTATTATATGAGTCAAAATTTCATCGAGCGTTTGTTCGGCACCGATGATCCCCGGATGCGGTATTATTTCTTCCGCCAGACGTCGAACTACACAGTTGGTTTCACCCCAACAGGTAACGGCTATTTCGGACGCTATACAGGCGATGCTACGGCTTCTCCAAACGACAATGCGCTGAAAGCTACGTTTGGTGTGTATCCGGCGGGTGGTCTTTACGACAATTCGCCTATCAACAACCTGACCGCGTCGAACGTATTCATTACGAACACTGGCGCTACGGGTGCCCCTAAAGTGGTTACCAATACCGATGGTACGGGAGCTGGCGTATTTCCGTTCATCACGAATGCAATGGTTAAATTCATTCTGGCTGAAGCCGCCCTTACAATGGGCACTGCTGGTGACCCGAAACAGCTTTTTCAGGATGGTATTACGGCCAGTTTAAACAGTGTCAACACGATTTCTACTACGTCCGGAAACTCTGCTCCTACTATGGCTGCGGCCACCATTACGTCGTTTGTGGCGAATCGGGCAGCTCAATATGATGCAGCCGATGCAGCCGGTAAACTGAGCGCGGTAATGACGCAAAAATATATCGCTCTGTATGGTAACGGCATGGAATCGTATAACGATTACCGTCGTACGGGTTTACCGACATTGCCTGCACCGATTGCTCCGCTTAATACGTTCCCGCTACGTCTGTCCTACTCGATTACCGAGCTGGCAACCAATGCAAGCGTTTCTGACAAAGCCGATCAACTTCAAACTGCCCAACAAACAACGCCTGTTTTCTGGGACAAATAAACGCTTCAGTAAACGGTTTCAGGTATCAAACCTGAACCCGTTTACTGAGCTTTGACATCACCAATAATTATGAAAAATATCACTTTATACTGTTCCTTACTGGCTGTTCTGCTCTTGGATGCCTGTAAGACTGAGAATTACGTTTGGGAGAATTGGTCGTATACGGCGGTTCCGCTGGTAACGGTCAATACGGCGAAATCGGCACTTCCCACACTTGCTACAGCCAATACGTCCTTTTTTGATCTGGGAGCTACTAATCTGGCCAGTCAGGAATTTGAGTACACCCTCAAATGGGAAGGTTTCGGCAAGACCGAAGTAAAATCCATCGACGTTTATCTGGGTTTTGTGAAAGCGCCAGCAACAGGTAATCCAGCCTATCCGATTGTGGTTTCGCAGCCAGGCGGTATTTATCCGAGCGTAACACAGTTCCCGCTTCCCAGCCGGGTTGGTACGTCTGACAAGCTGTTTATGACCGTTACGGAATTCCCGAAAGTTATTACATCAACCGCTGGTCAGATGGCAACGTTTACGGGCACCGACCTCACAAAAGTTGTTCAGAATGACTATTTTATCTACAAATTCATTCTGACCATGACCGACGGTCGTAAGATCGAAGGATATCAGGAAAACGTCTGCGACGAAGCACGCGGTGAAGTCGGCGATTGCCGGGTTGGTGTGCGCTTCCGCCGGAAATAAGCAGTTTCAGGTTCTGTGTTGCAAATTCTCTAAAGCAATTGGCATGGAACCTGAAATTTAAAACGTAAAATCGCAATCACTTTCAACAATAATTTCCCAACTAACTTCTACAAATGCGTTATTCTCCTTACTCGCTCCTTGCCGGGCTGATGATGGGTGTGAGCACCGTTGTGGCCCAATCGATTCCTTCTCCCAAGGAACATTTCGGCTTCAACATTGGCGACGATTATAATCTCGCTACGTACACCCAGACCGAAGCTTATTTTAAGAAAGTAGCCGCTGCTTCCGACCGGGTCAAACTGGTCGACATCGGCATGACCGAAGAGGGCCGGCATCAGTACATGCTTATTGTATCGTCGCCCGAAAACCTCAAAAAACTAGATCGCTACAAAGAGATTTCGCAAAAACTGGCTCGCGCTGAAGGTTTATCCGATGAGCAGGCGAAAGCATTGGCCAGCGAGGGCAAAGCTATTGTCTGGATCGACGGTGGTTTGCATGCAACCGAAACAGTTGGTACGATGCAGCTTATCGAAACCATCTGGCAACTGGTGAGCCGCAAAGATCCTGAAACCATGCGTATTCTGGATCAGGACGTTCTTCTGCTAACCCACGCGAACCCCGATGGACAGGAGCTGGTAACGAACTGGTACATGCGCGAGCCGAAAGCCGACAAGCGGATGCTCGACAATCTGCCCCGTTTGTATCAGAAATACATCGGCCACGACAACAACCGCGATTTCTTCATCATGAATATGAAGGAAACCCAGAACATCGGTCGTCAGTTGTTCGTCGAATGGATTCCGCAGATCATGTACAACCACCACCAGCGCGGTCCCGCTGGTTCGGTGCTGGCTGGCCCCCCCTACCGCGATCCGTTCAACTACGTATTCGATCCGCTGATGGTAACGGGTATCGATGCACTCGGTGCGGCTATGATCAACCGGTTAAATTCGGAAAACAAACCGGGCTTCACTCGTCTGGGTGGTTCGGTTTTCTCGACCTGGTATAACGGCGGTCTACGTACCACAACGCACTTCCACAACATGATCGGTCTGCTCACGGAAATCATCGGTGGCCCAACGCCGGAAGACATTCCGGTTGTGGGTAAATACCTGATTCCAAACGGAAATACGCCATTCCCTGTACTACCGCAGAAGTGGCATTTCAAGCAATCCATCGATTACTCGGTTTCGCTGAACTATGCCGTGATGGGCTATGCCGCTCGCTATCGTGACGAGGTGTTGTTCAACATTTACAAGATGGGTAAAAACTCGATTGAGCGCGGCAGTAAAGATTATTGGGGATTATCGCCGAAGAAAATCGACGCTATCAATCAGGCATTCCAGAACGATCCTAAAAAACCGAACGTACCAACCAATGCGGCTCTGGCTCAATATGGTTTCGTACCTCGTGGTGGAGGTGTTCCGAGCAAGTATTTCGATACGATCATGAAAGCGCCAGTGCTACGTGATCCTCGTGGATTTATCATTCCAACCAATCAGCCTGATTTTGCAACGGCGTCTAAGTTTATCAACGCGCTGGTACGTACCGGTATCGAAATTCAGCAGGCCACGGCCGACTTTACCGTAGCAGGCAAGAAATATCCGGCCGGTTCTTACGTAGTGAAAACCGATCAGGCATTCCGTCCCCACGTACTCGACATGTTTGAGCCACAGGATCACCCCAACGATTTCCAGTATCCGGGCGGCCCTCCAGTTCGTCCATACGATGCCGCTGGCTGGACATTGGCATATCTGATGAATGTAAAATTTGACCGTATTCTGGATGCTTTCGATGGCCCATTCAAAAAACTTCCTGTTGGGGAATTACAATTCCCAGAAGGTCATGTTAATGGCGCGGCTGGTGCTGGCTACGTATTAAGCGCAAAAGCGAACAACTCGTTTATTGCCGTAAACGACCTGCTGGCGGCTGGTGTCGACGTATTCCGTTTGCCAAATGGCGTAGGTGGCAAATCGACGGTTGAAGCGGGTTCGTTCTACGTTCCGGCTTCGGCAAAAGCGAAGTCGCTGATCGATAAATCGGCAAAAGCACTTGGTATCGAAGTGATGGGCGTGGCTAAAAAACCAACGACGTCGATGGTAAAAGTATCGCCGATGCGGATTGCTCTTTGGGATACCTACGGCGGTTCTATGCCTTCGGGTTGGGTACGCTGGATGATGGAACAATATCATTTCCCGATGAAAGTGATTTATCCGCAGGAAATTGACGGTGGCGATCTGAAGAAAAAATACGACGTAATTGTATTCGTAACGCGGGCAATTCCGCCAGTTGGTGGCAAGGATGAAGACATTTTCAGCGCCATGGAACGGGAACCGAAAGAAGACAACACCCCGGCTGAATATCGTTCGACATTAGGCAAGATGACGGCTTCCAAGTCGATTCCACAATTGAAATCGTTCCTCGAAGCAGGTGGTACGGTATTGACCATTGGCAGCAGCACAAATCTGGCGTATCATTTAGGCCTGCCTGTTAAGAGCGCCCTTACCGAAATGACCACGGCTGGTAAAGAGCGGCCACTACCCGGCGAAAAATATTACATTCCGGGCAGCGTACTACGTGTTACCCTGGATTCGACGCAACACGCTACGTGGGGCCTGTCGAAGCAAACGGATGTGTATTTCGATTCAAGCCCTGTATTCAAACTGGCTCCAGAAGCTGTTGCTAAAGGTACCATCACCCCACTCGCGTGGTTCGATACCGACAAACCACTACGTTCGGGTTGGGCGTGGGGGCAGTCGTATCTACAGGATGGCGTAGCGGCTTTCATGGCACCTGTTGGTGCAGGTAAATTCTACGCCTTTGGTCCAGAAATCACGTTCCGTGCACAGGCACATGGTACGTTCAAATTCCTTTTCAATCAGTTGTATAATACAGGCCGAAGCGGTTCGCAAAGCAACGACGTAGTGAGCGAAGATTAATCGTATATCCAGTTTCCCAACGTAGTGAAGCGGTTGTTACGTAGCAAATTCTAAACGAAAGCACGTAACAACCGCTTCAAACTTTCTTAACCATGAATAAATTCGTTAAAGTAGTTTTTATTGCTCCTCTTTTGTTAGCAGGCACGGCGACCTGCCTGTTCGCTCAGGAAGAAGAAGAGGATGAAGAATCGAGGAAAGTAGTTCCCATTGAGAAGAAGTACGAAAGCGAAATCAGTACGTTAGCCAGGAAACCCGCCGTTCAGACAGCGTTCAAGATTTTCAACGACCTAGAACCGCAAACAAAACAAGACCTCTACACACTCACCGAAATTGCGTCTCCCCCATTCAAAGAAGCCGAGCGTTCGAAGAAATACGCGGCCATGATGAAAGAAGCCGGTGCCGATTCGGTCTGGATTGATGAAGTCAACAACGTAATTGCCAAACGTAAAGGCCGCTCAAGCAAGAAAACCGTGGTGGTCGAAGCGCACCTCGATACCGTTTTCCCGGCAGGTACCGATGTAAAAATCAAAACCAAAGGAGATACACTATACGCGCCCGGCGTTGGCGACGATACGCGTGGCCTGGCGGCTGTGCTGGCCGTGCTGAAAGGATTGGAAAAAGCCAACATTGAAACCGAAGCCGACGTATTATTTGTCGGTGCGGTGGGCGAAGAAGGACTGGGCGATCTGCGTGGCGTTAAGCATTTACTACGTGAAGGCAGCCAGAAAGTTGATTCCTATATTGCTGTTGATGGACACGGTATCGAAACCATTACACACCGGGGTTTAGGTTCGCACCGCTACCGCATTACGTTCCGGGGGCCGGGTGGTCATTCCTATGGCGCATTCGGCATCGTAAATCCGCATGGAGCTCTGGGTAAAGCCATTTATTACTTCACCTCTGAAGCCGACAAATTCACGAAAGAAGGAGTTAAAACTACCTACAGTGTTAGCGTAGTGGGTGGTGGTACGTCGATTAACGCCATTCCATACGAGTCGTGGATGGAGATCGACATGCGGTCGGAAAGTAAGGAAAAACTGGCGGGCATCGACAAGCTTTTACAGGCGGCTGTTCAGCGGGCGCTGAAAGAAGAAAACGGCATGAAACGTAGCGGGCCGGATTTGACTGTAGACGTAAAAATGGTCGGCGACCGTCCATCTGGACGTATCGAACCGACGATTCCGGCCGTGCAACGGGCCATGGCCGTCACGAAATACCTGGGCGGACAACCTAAGCTTCGCGTAGGCTCCACGAATGCGAATATCCCGATTGCAAAAGGCATTCCATCCTTCACGATTGGTAGTGGTGGAACGGGCGGCAACGCGCACTCGCTCCGCGAATGGTGGCTGAACGACAAAGGCGTTCTGGGCTTACAACGCATTCTGCTCGTGCTACTTTCTGAAGCTGGAACCGCGAATTGATCAAGCAATACTTCTCGATTTCAACACATTCATCAAACCTTTTTCTCATGAAACTAGCTTTCCCAAAAATGTCTGTTTCCCGAGCGGGCATGCTGCTGGCCCCCTTATTGGCTGGCACAATGGCCTTCGCTCAGGTACCCAAACCCGCCGACGTATTCGGCTTCGAACCGGGTGCCGACTACAAACTGGCAAACACTAAAATGCTGGTCGACTATTACCAGAAACTCGACAAAGCCAGTAATCGTGTGCAGATGGTTAACATCGGCAAGTCGACGTTGGGCAAACCGTTGTTGCTGCTGATGGTATCGAGTGAAGCCAACATGAAACAGTTGGAAAAATGGCGCGGTATCAGCGAACAACTTTCCCGCGCTAAAATCGACGACAAAACGGCTAAAAGTCTGGCGGCTTCGGGTAAAGCCATTATCTGGATCGACGCGGGTATGCACGCTTCGGAAGTGGCATCGGCGCAAATGATGCCCGAACTGGCCTACCGAATGGCGACCGAAGAATCGTCGGAAATGAAAAAAATCCGCGATCAGGTTGTGGCTCTGCTGATGGTCGAAATGAACCCCGATGGTCTCGACATCGTAGCCGACTGGTATAACGCCAACCTCGGCACGCCTTACGAAACGACTCAACCGCCGTGGCTGTATCATCACTACGTTGGTCACGACAACAACCGCGACTGGTTCACCAACAACATTATTGAAACCAAAGCAATTTCGGAAGTGCTTTATAATCAGTGGTATCCGCAGATTGTCTATAACCACCACCAGACTTCTCCAGCCTGGACACGCATTTTCATCCCGCCGTTTGCCAACCCTGTAAACCCACAGATTCACCCCGGCGTAACGGCTGGCGTTAACCTCGTCGGTACGGCAATGGCTAGTCGGTTTGCAATGAAAAAAATGCCCGGTGTAGTGGCTCAACTTCGCTTCAGCATGTGGTGGAACGGCGGTATGCGGACGGTTCCGTATTACCACAACCAGATTGGTATTCTTACCGAAACAGCTCACGCTACGCCTTCTCCCCGCTTCTACCCACCCGATTCGCTACCGAAAACAGTCGGTGTTGGTGTAACGGCTTCGACAGGTGGTACCGATATCTTCTACGCCGATCCCTGGAAAGGTGGTCAGTCGCGCTTCCGCGATGCGGTGAATTACATGGAAGAAGCGTCGATGGCTACGTTAGTGCTTGCTGCCGACAAACGGGAAGAATTCCTGTATAACATCTACGTAATGGGTCGCGATGCCATCGAATCGGCGGGTAAAACGAAACCGTTTGCATATGTCATTCCGGCTGAACAGTGGGACAAGAGTGAAGCTCTCAATCTGGTGAATATGTTCCGGCAAAGTGGGGTTGAAATACATCGGGCCACGCAAACCTTTCAGGCAAATAACGAAACGTATCCGGCAGGCAGCTACATCATTTACGGCGGACAGGCATTCAGCCCCTACGTAGTGGATTTGATGGAAAAGCAGGTTCACCCCAACCAACGGTTATATCCCGGCGGCCCACCGATTCCTCCTTATGATCTGGCTGGCTGGACATTACCGATGCAGATGGGCGTAAAATCAGTACGTATCAGCAGTGCGTTTAAAGCCGAAGCCGAACTTATCAAAGGATTTGCCCCGGTGGTTGCAGGCAACGTAGCGTCGGGCGCAAGTTACGGTTATATGCTTTCGCGGAATCAGAACGCCAGTGTGATGGCGGTGAATCAGTTGCTGAAGGACGGCGAAAACGTATCGGTGGTTCCATCGGAATCCGGCAGTTTCGTGATCGAAAAAGGGGCATCGACTGAAGCTCGTTTGCAGAAATTAGCGAAAGATCTTGGCATTAATTTTACGACCGTAGCCAGCAAACCTGCTACTGCTAAACCCGTTAAGCTGCCTAAAATTGGTTTGTACAAATCGTGGGTTGCCAATATGGACGAAGGCTGGACACGCTGGCTGATGGAACAGTACAGTTTTCCTGTCGATACGTTGCACGATGCTGATATTGCCAAGAAAGATTTGTCAGCCTATAGCGCCATTATCATTCCAGATCAGGAAGTTAAACGTATCCTGAATGGTCATGCACCCAACACCATGCCAGCGCAATATACGGGTGGCATCGGTTTAGGCGGTACGGTGGCTCTGCAACAGTTTGTTACCAATGGCGGTACGCTTGTTACGTTCGATGAAGCCAGTGATTTCGCCATTGAGCTGTTTGGTTTACCGGTGAAGAATATCACCGAAGGCTTGTCGAGTCAGCAGTTTTACATTCCGGGTTCGCTGATACGTACCAACATCGATACTAAACATTCGCTGGCCTATGGTATGCAGCCCGAAGTGGCCGCAGCGTTCTCAAACAGCCGTGCGTTCGAAGTTGTACGTCAGTCACGCGAGGGCGAAGGCGGTCGGGAAGAAACCAAAATGGGAATCGACCCTAAAGTGGAAGTGGTTGCCAGCTACGCGAAAAAAGACCTGCTCATGAGCGGCTGGGCGCTGAACGAAGACAAATACATTGCCGGAAAACCGGCCGTTCTACGTATTAATCAAGGCAAAGGCAACATTGTGCTGTTTGGCTTCAGACCTCAATTCCGTGGTCAGCCACGCGGCACTTACAAGCTGCTCTTCAACGCGCTCTACGAAAGCACAATGCCTAAATCAACCGGCGAAGCAAGCGCCAAAAGCGAATAGAGTGAGTTAATTGAAAATGCAGAATGGATAATGAAAAGTGGCAAAAGACTACTCTTCACTATCCATTCTGCATTATTCATTTTCACTATTTATTTCCGACTTCTTCTATATTTTTTGTGTCGGTAGTACGTTCCGGCTGCTTTACGTAGTATTCGCTCGGTGGGCCAAGCGTTTTAGGCTCGCTCAGACGCTGAATTTTGTAGTTACGATCCTGCACATTTCGCGACGGCGTATGTTCCAGAACAATCCCTCCTACTGGTTCAGTTGTCAGCGATTGACGTTTATAATTGGCCAGTTCTGAATTACCCGGCTTTTGCACCTCTACTCCTTTTTTTGTCTCCCAAGTTTTAGCCGCAGCAGCCATATTTGGATGCTTATAATTGTGCGACGAATACATCGGGTTATTCAGAGGTTTCTTAGGCTTGTCATCCTGTGAGTATACTTGCTGTGCGGCTATAAGCAAGCCAGCACCCGCAAGCAGATATGTGAACACTTTCATGACTATTTCTATGGTTTTGTTGTACGGCAAATCTATACATTTGTCAGATTAAAAAACAATTAAATCAACTACTATGTTTATAGTTTTTCTTGAATTTTTCTAATTAAACGCAAAATCGACTCTGAATTGGTTAGAATTTTGGCTTTTCCTAGTGAAATCCATTGAATATTCTCTCTTTCGTCCGAATCACCAAATGGTTCTGAAGGATCAGCTTCCAGCAAAAACCGGATGTCATAATGAAGATGCTGCGGTACGTCTTTTCTGGCAGGAATTGGATGAATATCGACGTCATAAACGGCTGGTGACAACAACCGTAACGATGTTAGTCCTGTCTCCTCCTGCGCTTCACGTAGTGCCACTCCTGCTACGTCGGAATCACAATCGGCATGACCACCGGGTTGCAACCAACGGTCGAGTTTGCGGTGA
The DNA here is from genome assembly GCF_054776875.1 of Spirosoma daeguense. Lineage (NCBI taxonomy): Bacteria > Pseudomonadati > Bacteroidota > Cytophagia > Cytophagales > Cytophagaceae > Spirosoma > Spirosoma daeguense. Next base: position 342,668 of record NZ_BAAHBF010000002.1, on the reverse strand, counting down.
TGAATGAGTAAAACCTGCTGTTGGTCAGGGCTAACGACCCAGGCCGATCCGGTAATGTGTCCAACCAGCAATGACCGTTTGAAGCAGTCAGGGTGTTCTTCGACAAAATCAATTGTGGAATCTGTCATAGCTTTTTCATTCGAATCGGCTGGTTGATGTTGGCGTAATAAGTGAAGCAAATTATGGCGATGCATAGCTGGAAATGATGTTTTTTGTCAAAGATGGTGTATGAACAATATATGAAGTTGCGTATCGACACCAATAAATCATCATGAAGCTGGTTGAGATTGTCTATAAAAAGGCGCAATTTGCCGTCGTATTTTTTAATACTCTATAGACTACCATGCGTAAATTATCTCTTACAGCCGCTACGTTATGTCTGGTTGCACAACTGGCAACAGCGCAAATTAAACTCCCTTCGCCTAGCCCCGGTGCTACGGTCATGCAAACTATTGGTACTACCGATCTGACCATTTCGTACTCGCGGCCAAGTTTGAAAGGTCGTCAGCCATTCACAGACTCGTTTGTACCGGTTGGAAAAATATGGCGTACAGGAGCTAACCAGCCTACTACGTTAACCACGTCGACGGATCTGATGGTAAGCGGAAAGACGCTCCCAGCCGGTACGTATGCAGTTTTGTCTATTCCCGGCGAAACTACTACGTTGATTTTCAGCAAAAACAAAGCGACCACCGAAGCCAATTATAAGCAGGAAGAAGATGCACTACGTGTCAATTTGACGCCGGCAGAAAACAGCGAAAAAGTAGAAACCTTCACCATGGGTTTCAGTGACCTGACCGACAGCACAGCGAAGTTGAATATCATGTGGGCAAACGCCAAAGCTTCAGCCGATCTGAAAGTAGACGTAGCAGCTAACACAGCGGCCAATGTTGACAAAGCCGTTGCTGAAAAGCCAGATGATGCTGCCGTACTAACAGCCGCAGCCAGCTACAACGTATCGAAAGGCCGGAATCTGGAGCAATCGCTTGGCTACGTCGACAAAGCCATTGCCAAACAGGAAAACTTCCGTAACCTCTACGTTAAATCGCAGATTCTGGCCAAAATGGGCAAATACACAGAAGCCCTTCCCGTTGCTCAGAAAGCGCTTTCTTTAGGTCAGTCGTCAAATGATCAGTCTTTCCCGTTCTTTAAAGAAGGTATCGAGAAAAGTATCAGCGAATATACCGCCAAAGTTCCAGCGGCTATGCCTGCTGTGAAAGGTGGTAAAGGCAAGAAAAAAGCGTAACGGATCAGCACCTATTTAAGGGAATAAAAAAGAGGCAAAAGCCTCTTTTTTATTTTAAAACATTTCGAATGCAACAATCCGATTTAACCAACGTGGTGCATGGCTTGTTCCATAAAAGTGCTACGTATTAGTGAAACCCTACGTAGCATAACTCAACGTTTCTGCTACAACGTAGTGACCGCATGAAGAAGTTATTTACAGTGCTAAGCCTGATTTGTTTTATCGACGTATCGATAAGCTTTGGGCAAGCTAGTCGGTTAACGAATTTCAATTCAATCGGCTGGTTTGTTTATGTAGGCGACCATCAATTAACCGATAAATGGGCAATCCATACAGAGTATCAATGGCGTCGAGTTGGCTGGATCAGTCAGCAGCAACAACACCTGGCACGTGTAGGGCTAATGCGCACGCTTTCAGAGCGAATAGACGTATCAGGAGGGTACACCTATTTTCAAAGTCATCGCTATGGAACTTACCCTGAAGTGGCCGAACGACCCGAACCCGAACATCGGATTTATCAGGACGTATCGTTGAAGGATCAATTAGGGAAGCTGCAATTAACCCATCGTCTTCGGCTTGAACAACGGTGGCTCGGTTCACGTAACGAACGTGGTGATAGCCCTGTTCAGGAATGGACGTATCAAAACCGAATCAGGTACCAGATTTCGGCTGAGTTTCCGTTGCAGGGTTCAACTACAGACGATGGAGAATGGTATCTGAATGCGTTTGATGAACTGTTTATCGGCTTCGGACAAGCGGTTGAAGATAATGTTTTCAATCAGAATCGATTATCGGGCGGAATCGGTTATCAGTTCACTGAAGATGCCAAACTGGAGTTAAACTACCTCTATCAAATCAGGCAGCACGCCACTCCCGACCCAACCTCGAATCGATCAGTTGTTGAGTTGAATCACGGTTTTCGGCTGAATATGATCTATAACCTGAATCTTGCGAGGAAGTAATCAGTTATTGATTCCGAACGTATTCAACCTGATAATCAGCAGGCAATTTAGGCACCACAACAAAATTACTTCGGCCATCAACCGGAGAAGATCGTTCGCAATAGTGTTCGGTTACGGTATAAATTATCTTTTTACTGCTATCATCCCGCTTAACATCAAGCAGATAACCGCTGCTATTTCCACGATTTACAGTTGTTAAGCCAAGAATATCAAATTTCTCGAAGTCAATCGTATCTAGCCGACTTTCGCAACAATGTGCAAATACTCGCTGGTACTGCTGTTCATTCGATACTTTGATGCCAAAACGGCTCAAATCGCCAGTTGAGGTATCGTAGGCTAGATACTTTCGGTCTAAAACCCGTATCACAAGCCCGGCTGTCTGGTCGCTGGTTTCTTCGCAGAACGGTTTTTCACACGAAAATAAAATAGCCGAACCGAGTAAAAGGAATAGTTTTTTCATACAGATTGAGATCGTTTATGCACTGGATTTCGCATAAACAGGAGTTGATCATAACGTATCTGAACGGTTATTCTCCGTTTCCATCGAATCCATTTTTTTCGCCAGCCTGTTGCCTGCCTAAGCTCTGATTCAAACTCTGCGACAACCTGCCGTTTCAGTTTTTGATAAATCGGTGGTCGTCTCAACGAAAATATGATTCCGCTCATTGCTTTTATCGCGACTTGTGAACGTACTAAGTTACAACGTCTTCCGATAAATTGTTTGCTGCAACGCCCACGCAATACCTACTACAAGCAGACAACCAATTACGTTGAGCCATAGGAACGCCGTCAGATCCAGATACCAGCTTAGCACAACCAATGCTTCGGCAATGATCGTGGCCCAGAACGTAGCACCTCCCCCAATGGATTTTGCATAGAAAGCGACCACAAACACGCCCAGAATTACGCCGTAAAATAACGACCCCAGAATGTTAACGGCCTCAATCATGCTGCCTAACTGGTTGGCAAACTGGGCTACAATAATGCAGAAAATCCCCCAGCCAATGGTTACCCAACGCGAAATGGCAACGTATTGAACATCACTACAGTTGTTGTTAATCAGCCGTTTATATACATCTACTACCGTTGTCGACGCCAGCGAATTATAGGCGGAAGCAATCGACCCCATCGACGCAATAAAGATAACGGCAATGAGCAAGCCAATCAGACCATGCGGAAGATAGTCAAGCACGAATCGCAGAAACACGTAGTTTACATCGTTGGTATCGGCAGACGGGTTGTTCTGTTTGATAAGCTTCGTTACGTCGTCTTTCACCGCTTTCATGGCGTCGTCGGTTTCACGAAGGGAAGCACTCGCTACGTTCTGCGCTTCTTCATCGTTGGTTTTCAGCGCCGATTGCATATCGAGCACGGCTTTTTGTCGCTGGGCGGCCAGATTCTGATGCTTAATTTCGGCCAGTTGATACTGCCGTGCATACTGGCTTAGTTTCAGCCGATCGGTTTCCTGCTTGTTGAAAAATGTGGGCGATGGATTAAACTGATAAAACACAAAAACCAATACACCCACCAGCAAAATCAGAAACTGCATCGGCACTTTCAGTAAGCCATTCATCAACAAACCCAGCCGACTTTGCCCGATGGATTCGCCCGTCAGGTAACGGCCCACCTGCGACTGATCGGTGCCGAAATAAGACAGTTGCAGAAAAAACCCGCCAATCAATCCCGACCATAAATTATACCGACTATTCGGGTCGAATTTCAAATCAATCAAATTGACACGTCCGGCTTTACCTGCTACGTGCAGGGCGTCCACAAAACCGATTCCTTCAGGCAGTAATTTCACGGTTAGATATCCAGCTAGCCCCATCGCTAACGTAATGATCAGCATTTGCTGAAGGTGCGTATAGGAAATGGCTTTAGTACCCCCGGCTACGGTGTAAATCAGCACGATACCGCCCATCAGCAGATTGGTCAGGTAAATATTCCAGCCGAAAATAGTAGACAGAATAATGGCGGGTGCATAAATCGAAAGCCCGGTCGATAAGCCACGTTGAAGAAGAAAAAGCCCCGCCGTCAACGTCCGGACGCGTGCGTCGAATCGATCTTCTAGAAATTCGTAAGCCGTAAATACTTTCAGCCGATGAAAAATAGGAACGAACGTAACCGACAAAACGACCATCGCGAGCGGTAATCCAAAATAGAACTGAACAAACCGCATGCCATCGGCAAAACCCTGTCCCGGCGCCGACAAAAACGTAATAGCGCTGGCCTGCGTTGCCATTACCGACAAGCCCACATGATACCACGGTAACGACTGCCCGGCCAGCAGATAATCGTCCATACTACGGCTTCCCCGACTTCGAACTATTCCATAGACCGTGATACCCAACAACGTAAGTACCAGTACCACCCAGTCGAGAACACTCATGACAGCCAGCGCATTAAACCGTAAAACACTATAATTTCAAGCACTAGACAGCCAATAACAATGGCGTAGAGCTGCGGCCATGAACGAGCAAATGGAGGTAAATCGGTAGGTGTTTCGGTCATGAAGGGTAGGAGTTGTCTGACTATAACGGCGAAAATAGCGTAAATAGATGTATTGACACCGATATTCACATAAACGGTTTATTTCCCGATGCGAATGTGATAACTGGCATAGGGTGCAAAAGTAAGCTGTTGGGTAATACCCGGCCCCGCTACAAACGGAACGTAAGCGGCCAGATCGAAGGCATGACGTCGACGGTCGAACCGAAGCCCTATCGATAGCATACCGGCGAAATCAATTGCTCCCTGCCCAAACAGAACCATGTTCTCGCTAATTAGCGTAAGCCGGGGGTTTATTTTACGAACAAGTCCGAACGTACCAACAAAATTCTGGGAAATATCCCCATTCGACAAACTCCAACCCAGCCCGAACGTAGTGTTGTTACGTTGGTCGCCAGTAGTCACGATACCCTGAAAATAGCCCAGACTCTCGGGGGCTGTGTTATCGACCCGAAGTCCTACGTATTGCGCATTGACTCCCATCCTAACCCGACCACTCACCGGAAATGTAACTTTGGTATTGAGGCTGAATAGAACCGTTGGTAAAAACGTAAAAAATGACGTACCCACGCTCCAATTGTCGGTAATGCCATATTCGAACTGACTGAAATACAGCAGATAATTATGATAATAAAGTCTGCCTTTTTCAGCCGAAAAAGCAGTCGGTGTCAAACGTAACGTATGCGGAAAGATATTCGGGAAAACTGTTCGTCCCTGCTCGTCTATCTTTTGCATTCTCACAATCTCTTCAGACTGCACCCGTATTTCGCCCAGATTAGTGGTCCGAATTATAGCTTCCAAACTGTCTTGTTTTATCAACTCACCCCGAAGTTGCGTACCGTCTTTCAGCTCAATAATATACGTTCGTTTTGATGGAATCTGGGTCGGTTTGGGCTGATAATAGTCATCCTGCGCCCATGTTAGCAAAGGCAAAACCAACAGAAATACAAGTACGTAATGGTTCATGCTACGTAACCGAAATAGTACGTTTGGTGTGATCTACTGCAAAGTAAGTGCCAGAGAAGCGCTCAACCTACTTTTTACCTATCAGTAATTTATAACCCAGATAAGGATAAAAATAAGCCTGCGTAACGGATGTTGGCGAATAAATAATAACAGTTGTTCCAGTCGGCGACGTAGTTGAACCGTACGAATATTGATAGCGCGACTGAATGGCCGAAAATGCGCCAATATCAAATGCATGACGAAATCGGTCGAAACGAAGCGCAACAGAAAGCTCCGCCCCACTGCCCGTAGCATACGGATTCAGATAAAAGATATTATCGCTTACGAACGTCAGATTTCGCGAAATCTTGTGCATCACGCCCGTCGAAATAAAGGGCTGTTTATAGGTAAAGTTTCGGGGAAACAAACGCATACCATATCCTAGTGTTACGTTCCGCTGGCTGCTACCAAACGACATGATTCCCTGTGCGATGAGCACTTCCGCAATCCGAAAAAGATTGCCTTTCTGTTGTGGCTGGTAAATAGCATTTACTCCAAATCGAAACTGTTCGCCAATTGGAAATGTCAGTTTGGTAGAGAAACGGTAGTTGGCAACAAAAATCGACTCACGTGCTGAATTACTGTATTCAAGGCTACCAAATAACGGATTCAGACTGGCACCTACGCTCCAGTTTTTCGTAATACCATAATCCAGTTCGTTCAGAATTACCAACGTATTTCGGTAAACAAGCCGCCCTTTTTCTATATTAAATGCGGTGGGATTGCTCAGCAGAAAAGGCGAAAATTGATTCGCATACGCTGGTTTTCCAGAAGTTCCTCCGGTTGCTACGCCACCTTTACCAGTAGTTCTGACCGTATCGACACGAACCAGCAATTCAGGCTCGAAATAGGTTAACTGACCATTCTGCTTCCGAACCGTAATCATGGTTTTATCCCGACGAACAAATTTTCCGGGCAAGTGAGTACTATCTCGCAACACAAAAACAGTTGTCGAACTTGCCTGATTATCAGCAAGTTTATTTTGCGTAAAATCGGATTTTCCGCTCCCAATCTGCACAACCTGATCGGCTTCTACATACGAGAAAATACCTTTTCGTACCTGTACTGTAATTACGGAGCTATCCTGTCTTATAATCTTTCCTCGTACCACCGAACCGTCGCGCAGCATCAGATAAGATTGTTTTCGCTGTATATCCTCCGGGCTTATTTTAACGAATTGTGCCCACGTCCAAATTGGGCAAAGTAGCAGTAGCAATAGAACTGTTTTCATAACTCACGATGTTAAGTTTCAGGAATCACTCATGACAATAACAACATGTCAACGGTTACCCACCGACAATTATTCTTTCAGCATATGGCTCAGACCTCTGATTTCCCCTTAGCGTTGGAAATCGATCGGGCCGAAGGTATTTTTTTATTTGGCACAGACGGCCAGCGCTACGTTGACCTTATTTCGGGCATTGGGGTAAGCAATGTAGGCCACCGTCACCCGAACGTACTGGAAGCCATTCATAATCAGCTTGATAAGTACATGCACCTGATGGTATACGGCGAATATGTTCAGACACCACAGGCACAGCTTGCCCATGCGCTTGCCCAAACCTTGCCTCCTTCCCTGAACAATGTGTACTTCACCAATTCGGGTACGGAAGCCACCGAAGGAGCCATGAAACTGGCCAAACGCTACACAGGCCGAACTGAGATCATCAGTTGTTTCAATGCCTATCATGGCTCAACACAAGGGGCGCTCTCCTTGTCGGGCGATGAAAATTTCAAACGCAACTTTCGCCCTCTCCTACCCGACATTCGGAATATTCGCTACAACAACTTTGCGGATATTGAACAGATTACTCAACGTACTGCGGCCGTCATTATGGAAGTGGTGGGAGGTGAATCGGGTATTCGTGTCCCGGATGCTACGTATCTTGAAGCCGTTCGGCAACGCTGTACGGATATGGGTACGTTACTGATTTTCGACGAAATTCAGACGGGCTTTGGCCGAACGGGGACGTTCTGGGCCTTTGAAGGCGTCTCGGTAGTACCCGACGTATTGCTTTGCGCCAAAGGTATGGGTGGAGGTATGCCTATTGGTGCGTTTATCAGTTCAGCCGATATAATGAGCGTGTTCAGAAACAACCCGATTCTGGGCCATATCACTACGTTCGGCGGACACCCGGTTTCGTGTGCGGCCTCGCTTGCTACGTTGCAAACGATTCAGAACGAAAAATTACATGAGCAAGCCGAGGCTAAGGGTCAATTATTCAAGCAACTGCTACGTCACCCAGCCATTCGGGAAGTGCGTGGTAAAGGGCTAATGCTGGCGGCTGAATTTGACTCTTTCGACGTACTGAAGCCAGTTATCGACCGGGCCATTGAACGAGGAACATCAGGCCAAATCGGAACCGCCCGTCCGGGTGTTATTACCGACTGGTTCTTATTCTGCGATAATTCCATGCGGATTGCCCCTCCACTCATCATCACCGAAGATCAAATTCGGGAAGCCTGCGCTGTGATTCTGGAGTCAATTTAATGACTAATGGAAAATGTAGAATGAATAATGAAGGGCAACTCGGGCTCATTATTCATTCTACATTTTCCATTAGTCATTAAAAACGAAACGCTGCTGACCAGTTGAGTTGTTGTTTGGCTTTTTCCGATGAAACCGTTCCGCCATCTTCGGCAATGTTATATATGCCTTGCGTTCCCTGCGTAACAGCGCGTCGGGCGGCATCGGCAGCCGCATCGACGTGAATGGCACATCCGGCTGGTGGCTTATCAAACCCTGTATTGGGGCCGTAGAATCTACCGTAACGTAGTACAATGCCGATAAACGGAGCGTTTAAAGTTTGCTCTTCTAAACTTATAACTCCTTTAGACGATGGATCGAGCGGGTCATTTTCGGTATATGGTACTGGCCCCGGCGCATAAACAAACGCTATACTTTGGGCGATAAATCGCTCAACACCAACCGATAAGGCCGCCTTGATCAGGTTGCGGGTGCCCACATCCCGAATGCGTGCGTTACGTACCATTGCCTCTGGCATTTTTGCTGGATCAAGACCCGGCGGCAAGTCGGTAAGCTGGTGAATCACAATTGACGGTTGCGCTTCTGCAAAAACACGCCCTAATGCATTTTCATCAAAAACATCGACCAGAACCGGCTCTACGCCCATGCTACGTAGCACATCGGCTTTTTGCTCGGATCGTGTCGTACCAACTACGTACCAGCCATCATCAATAAGCAACTGCGACAGCCGTAAACCGATTGCACCAGCAGCACCCGCCAGTAAAATCTTTTTCTGCATAACGTATTACGGAAAAAGCACGGTCAACGTACCAACTAGCAAGGCGATACCGAAAATAATAGCTAAACCAATCAGAACGGTTTTTAATAAGCTGCCGGAGTTTTTAATAGGCTGTTCGGGCATGAGATTAATACATTCCAATTTGTCGGGCAAACCAGAATAAGGTGAGTAAAATCAACGAAATCCAATAAATCGAAATCAACGTCAGCACGACGTAGTATTGCGTGTCTTTAGTTTCAGCGAATAGGTTAATCTGATAATAACCACCAATTCCTATTAACCAGCCACCTCCAACAATCAATATTGATTTCAAAAGAACAGGCATTTTGCTTAGTAGCGCGGCCAGCAAAATCAGTCCGAAACCGGCAATCAAAAAAACCTGAGCTTCTGAAGACTTGTCATAACGGAATGTTGCCATGTTTTTTCTTAGGCATCGACGCGACTTTGTTTTCCAGCATCTGAAAGGCACGTATCAATTTCTGCCGTGTCTGCTCGGGCATGATTACTTCATCAATATAGCCCCGGTGAGCGGCTCGATACGGATTGGCAAACTTTTCGGTATACTCCAGCACTTTCTCCTGCAACTTGGCCTGAGGGTCTTCGGCCTCGGCAATTTCACGCTTGAAAATAATTTCGGCGGCTCCACTGGCTCCCATCACGGCTATTTCAGCCGTTGGCCAGGCGTAGTTCAGATCGGCACCGATATGTTTGGAATTCATTACGTCGTAGGCACCGCCATAAGCTTTTCTCGTAATAACCGTAACCCGTGGCACAGTGGCCTCGCAAAAAGCATACAGTAATTTCGCGCCATTGGTAATAATGCCGTTCCACTCCTGATCGGTGCCGGGCAGGAAACCCGGTACGTCTTCGAGCACTAAAAGCGGTACGTTGAAACAGTCACAGAAACGCACAAAACGGGCGGCTTTTGTGCTCGCATTAATATCAAGAACACCGGCCAATACCGCTGGCTGGTTGCCAACAACGCCGATGCTACGTCCGGCAATACGGGCAAATCCGACAACAATATTTTCGGCGAAGTTCTTGTGCACTTCCATAAAACTTCCCGCATCGACCAACTCGTCGATCACCTCGCGCATGTCGTAGGGCTGATTGGGGTTTTCGGGAATGACGCTGCTTAATTTCGTGCGTATTTCGTCGGAAGATTCGTAAGCCATCATGGGCGGCTCGTCTTCGCAATTTTGCGGAATATAACTCAATAGTTGTTTAAGCGACTGAATACAAGCCAGTTCGTTTTCACAGGCAAAGTGCGTTACACCCGATTTCGTACTATGTGTGCTAGCTCCACCGAGTTCTTCAGCCGTTACAGTTTCGTGAGTAACGGTTTTCACTACGTTAGGCCCGGTCACGAACATGTAGCTGGTGTTTTCGACCATGAAAATAAAATCGGTAATAGCCGGGCTATAGACAGCTCCACCCGCGCAAGGCCCCATAACAGCCGACAACTGCGGAATAACACCGGATGCTTTTGTGTTCCGATAAAAGATATCGGCATAGCCCGCCAACGACAAAACTCCTTCCTGAATCCGCGCTCCGCCAGAGTCATTCAATCCAATCAAAGGTGCGCCGTTTTGCATCGCCAGATCCATCAGTTTGCAGATTTTCTCGGCATGTGTTTCGGATAAAGCACCCCCAAAAACGGTAAAATCCTGCGCAAACACGTACACCAGCCGACCCTCTACAGTGCCATAACCCGTCACGACGCCATCGCCCAGATAATGCTCTTTGTCAAGGCCAAAATCGCGGGTGCGGTGCATGACAAACTTGCCGATTTCCTCAAACGAACCTTCGTCAACCAGTAACGCAATGCGTTCGCGGGCAGTCAATTTACCTTTCGCGTGTTGCGCGTCGATTCGTTTCTGGCCACCGCCAAGTTCGGCTTCTGCATTTTTACGGACCAACGTATCGACTTTCGATGATATTGGAGAGTTTATTAAATCGGTATCGGCTTTTTTTTCAGTTTGCATAAGATTCGGTCTTATCGGAATCAGGTACGAGCAAAGGTAGGCTCTTTTCGCTACATGAAATGCTAGCCTGAAAAATCGGTAAAAAAGGAATACGCAGTTAATTTATTGATAATGTTTTACCACAAAAAATAAAGAATACCCAGACAGAGTAAGTAGAGATTGAACAAGATACTACGTCGCCGAACTATAAAAATCTCACTATTTGATCATTAAAAAGTAGAATAAACTTATTTTTGAAAAAATTTAAAAACCATTCGCTACATGAACTTTCCCGCCCTTGTTTGCCTCTGTCTGTCTGCAATCTTTGTGCAGGCACAGTCTCCGATAAATCTAATTCCCCAACCTGTAAGCGTTGACGCGCAAACGGGTGTTTTTACGCTGAACAAATCGACCTCGATTCAGTACAATCAAGCTAATGCCCGCCCTGTTGCCGAGATGCTTGGGCAGCAGTTGAACGCGCCAACGGGATTTGGCTTGGCTGCAAAAGAAGGGAAAGCCGGAAAAATTCAACTGAACCTAAATCAAACGCCCAACGCCAGACTAGGGCCGGAAGGCTACACGCTTGATGCGTCGCCGAAGGGCGTGATCATCACAGCCAATCAACCAGCAGGACTACTTTATGGCATCCAAACGCTAACCCAACTGCTGCCAAAAGAAATTGAAAGCAAAACCACTCAGTCTGCCAACTGGTCATTACCAGCGGTACGTATCACCGATTATCCGCGTTTTGGCTGGCGCGGTATCATGCTTGATGTGAGCCGTCATTTTTTCACAAAAGACGAGGTTAAACGCTTTATCGACCAACTGGCAAAACTGAAATTCAATACGTTACACTGGCACTTAACCGACGATAACGGCTGGCGTATCGAAATTAAATCGCTGCCCAAACTTACCGAAGTGGGTGCATGGCGCGTAGCGCGAACCGGTCATTACGGCGACCGGGCAGCTCCTAAACCCGGCGAACCTACGCCATACGGCGGTTTTTATACGCATAACGATATTCGGGAGGTGGTCGCTTATGCCCAGACACGTAACGTAACGATTGTTCCAGAAATCGACGTACCGGGGCACAGCATGGCGGCTCTGGCGGCTTATCCCGAATTGAGCTGCACTAAAGCGCAGGTATCGGTCGACCCCGGCACCCCTTTTTCTGAGTGGTATGGCAATGGTACGTTCAAGATGAAAGTTGAGAACACGCTGAACCCATCGGACGAAAAGGTGTATGAGTTTCTAGACAAGGTATTTACCGAAGTGGCAGCTCTGTTTCCAAATCCGTATATCCATGTTGGCGGAGACGAATGTTACAAAGGATATTGGGCCCAAGACCCTGGTTGTCAGGCGCTGATGAAGCAACTGAATATTCGCCATGTTGAAGATTTGCAGGGGTATTTTATGAATCGTGTTGAGAAGATTCTGACGGCAAAGGGTAAGAAACTGCTTGGTTGGGACGAAATTCTGGAAGGCGGTATTTCGCCGGGTGCTACGGTCATGAGCTGGCGGGGAATCAAAGGTGGCATCGAAGCGGCCCATGCGGGACATAACGTAGTGATGACGCCTACTACGTTTGCCTATCTGGATTATAATCAGGGCGATCCAACCATTGACCCGCCGATTTATGCGAATCTGCGTGCGCAGAAAAGTTACAGTTTCGAACCTGTTCCCGATGGCGTTGATGCCAAATATATTCTGGGTGGGCAGGCGAACCTCTGGACTGAACAGATTCCGACGCTACGGTATGCCGAGTACATGATGTATCCGCGCGGTTGGGCGTTGGCCGAAGTGTATTGGTCGCCGAAAGAAGTGAAAAACTGGCCCAACTTTGTGCAACGCATGGAAACCCATTTCGACAGAGCCGACGTAGCACAAATCAATTATTCGAAGGCAGTATATGATGCCATTGTACGTACCAGTCAGAACGGCGACAAGTTACGGCTCGAATTAGCCAGTGAAATCCCCGGTCTGGACTTATACTACACTACCGACGATACTATGCCCGACCAGTTTTCAACGAAATACAGCCAACCCGTCGACCTTCCTGATGGCCCTATTACGTTGCGGGTTGTTACGTATCGAAATGGCAAACCCATCGGTCATTTGATCACACTCACTCGCGACGCGCTCCAAAAGCGTATCGGTCGTTTCTAATCGCTACGTTTTCAGGCATATAAACGTCTCTTTTTCAACAGGTTTATCCTAGCGAAGCAGAGACGTTTTTTTATTACGTACACCTGACTATCAGTGCCGACAGGATGTCTGCGTTACGTTGACCTCTACTACTAGATATACCGGTTATAAACTCATTGCCGCCGAATATGAAGGCCCAAAATTCAGCCTTTCTGAAGCCGTAACTTTGATGTACCATTTTTAGTACACTACGTATCAATTTGTTACGTATCAAACGACGGTATTCAATGCCTTTTTCTTTTACGTATGTGCCGGCTTTGTTGTTGCTCAGCGGCTTTTATTACCTGACGTACCGTAATAGCCCCAAACATGCTACGTTGCTTGTCATTATTGTCGTAACGAGTGTATTAATTGGCTTTATTGAACCCCGGCAAAAATTTACGTTGGTTGGTCTTGCTATTGGTATTGTTGGTGTCTTTGTTGTGATGGTTCAATCGAGAAATGTGCGCGAGAGTAATTTACGAAGTTGGTTTAGTGAAAATGGGTTTCGGAGAATAGAATTTGACAGAGCAAAAAATTTATTTAATACCGCATCTACTGGAACTATTTCGTATAGTATTTATCAGGGATTTTTACCTATCAATAAAGATAATTCTCCTTGCATACTTGCTCTACGCTATAGTAGCCGTCAGAATAATAATTCGGTTCAGATGACGCTTGATTTCTCCTATTATTTTACCAAATCTGCAAATATTGATTGGCTAGAGGAAAATTTCAAGAAAGTTAGAAATGAAACTCTACACACAAATTTATGGAAAAGTCAATTACGTTATTTTGATTTAAAGGATTGCGAAATTTTCAGACCTGCTATTGGTGGTCTGGTCGTGAGCTGGCGAACTCCCGCTACTGTAGTTGGATATACTGATCGCTTTCAGTGGATAATAAATGCCTTAAAAAATTAAGCTAATGAATAGTTCATCGGGCACATTACAGGATAGTGTCAATCTATTTTTCTGGTTATTGATTTACGTACCATTAAATATTTTTTCGATAGTTATTACGGCTACACTTTTTAGCCTGACTAACAGATTTTTACATTTACAATTTCCCGTTTGGGCCTTAGCGATTGGCGCAGCTTTACTCGTTTTCGTAGTAACGGTGAACCTGCTCACTTCAACTATCACCAATTATGCATTATTTTATAGTACTACCGTAGTAATCAATTCAATTGCCGTGTTTTTTATGGTAACACTGACTGGTATTACCCGATTCGTTTTCGGGGGCATAACCCAGTCTACTTTTGTTTTCGAAAAACCACAGCTCATTGCAATTAGTGTTTACGCCTGCATAACCGGAGTTTTTGCCTTGCTTCCTTTATTCGAAAAAAGTAGCGACTATCTTACAGATATTCAGAATGAAAGTAAATTATCAGCACTCGAAAAAATAATAAATACGAATGACGTTGAACGTTTTGCTGAAATACAAAGCAGAAATGTTGACCTATGGAATGTGAAATTACCAAATACGCCGTTAACGCTTATTGAATATCTGGTTTCTAAAGATAAAGTAGATATGGTAGTTGTGCTAGTAAAAGCAGATAAGAATTTATTTACTTATGCGCTCGACTGGCCAATAAAAAGCAAAGCAATGGTTGATTTACTGATTAAAAATGGGATGAATTCTAATCAGGTAGTTGACGAATTATCAGCCAGTAATAAAACAGATCTAATAAACTATACAGTTGAAAAATATAATCCAGATTTCAGAAAATCTGTAAGTTATATTACTCAAAACATTTTACAGAATAAAAACATTACGTTGTTTGCTTATTTACTTAAAAATGGCTTAGCTAAAGATACACTACAGAACGCAGAAACAATCTATTCATTTATACAGAAACAAGATATTGAAACTGTAATTTTTTTACTCGAAAATGGTTTTAGAATTGATACATCAGATAAGCGATTAGTTTATCTGGCAATCATTAACGATAATCTGCCGCTCCTTACGTTTCTTCTCAATTATCAGTTCGATATAAATGCATATTACGACGAATATACCTATCTGGAAACGGCAATTATCAGCAACCGAAAGGCCATTTTCGATCTATTACTAACTCGTCAACCAGACATTGCTACGTTGCATATAACGAAGCTTAATGGCGAAACAAACGCCTTACGGATCGCCGAGAAATACCAGCGAGCCGACATGCTGGATACGCTCAAACGCTACGTAGACTCTAAAAAATAGATACGTAAAACCCATTGTTCCTACATTGATTCTGGGCTCACAAGCTTTCCTTCTTCATAGGATTTGGTTTTGTCGGAGGCATCCCGATGAGCTTCATTCTGTACTATTTCAAACGTAGCAGGATCGGCTCCCTCCAGAATTTTGCCTCTATAATAAACTCGTTTTTCATCGGTTGCGTAACCAGCTTCCAGTACTCGAAACGAATTGATCAGGCTGCCGTTTATTGGTTTTTCTTCAAAATATACGATCTTTTTATCCAGCGAATAGTCATCCGTCAACAACCGAAATGTTCCCTTATCTGCTTCTTTCAGCAGTTTTTCCCGACAATAAACGTGGTTCGTATCCACGGCATAATTGATTGTATTGTCATCCCATTGTCTGAACGTAGCGGCATCGGCGGCTGGCAATCGTTTATCCTGAAAATAAGCATTGCTTTTGTCCTTGGCATAATACATGTCCAGCACAGCAAAAGAAGCCGGATCAGCTTTTTCAATTAAGTGTATACCCGGCGGAATCGACTTATCCAAATTCGTCCAGGCATAATAAACACGGCCCTTATCTTTAGCAAAATTTCGACTGAGAACGGCAAACGAACTGCCTTCGCTACCGGCTATTGGTTTCAACATAAAATAGCCAACTTGAGAATCTTTCCCAAACTCATAATCGAGCACCTCAAACGTTGCTACGTCCTGTACAGCAAACCCGATTCCTTTATAATAACAGCGGAATTTATCTTTTCCATAATCATAACTTAGAACTTGAAACGAGTTCACATCGGCCGATTGCACTTTACGTATCGTATTTCGGCGCGTCGTTTCAAAAAGTTTGAAGTCGATGTAATTGTCGCAATAGAAAACGGATATGTTGTCTTTGCCATAATGTTCATCCAATGCAGAAAAGGTTGCTCCATTGGCATCATCCACGATGACACCACGGTAATAAACCTGCTGCTTATCGCGAGCGAAAACATCATTCAGTACGTCGAAGGATGCGTAGTCTGCGCTATTAATGGGCGAGTCTTTGAAATAAACCGTTCCATTTTTTTTCGTGTAACTGGCGTTTTTACAGGATGCCAGAAAGAAAAATCCCATTAGCGACAACAGCAACTTTAACAATCTCATAATGACCACAAAGCAATCAGATTTCAACTTACTTTATGTTCAAATTTATGAATTACAGATAGCCTCTCCCACTACCGATGAATAGCTGGTCTATCTGAGAAAATAACAGGCTGTTTTTTGTGTTTATCTGGCAAGCTTACTGTTCCTGCCCATCGTCTGATACGTCGACTGGGCCAGCGATATTTTCAGTCTGTTTCGCATCGATAATGAGTTCGGCTAGTTCACGGAAACAGCCTTCTCCCCCTTTGGTTTCGCAGCAATAATCGACCACTGCTTTGTTGAAACGGGTAGCATCGGCCGGACATGCCGACAAACCAACCGCCTGCAAAATCTCCAGATCGTTTACATCATCGCCGATAAACGCAACTTCCGAAGCGTCTAATCCGGTACGTTCCAGAATGAAATGGAGCAGCGTAAGTTTATCCTTGATACCCAGATGCAGTTCGGTTATTTTCAACTTCGCGGCTCGTGTTATCACCGAAGGCGAGGTTTCGCCCGTAACGATCCCGACATCGACACCCGCCAATGCACGCAGCCGCTCAACGGCCATACCATCGCGGATATTGAATTTCTTAAAAATTTCGCCGTTTTCGCCGTAGTAAACCCCTGCATCGGTCAATACACCGTCACAATCAGTGAGCAGTAATTTAATACGGGTAGCTTTTACTTGTAGAGCCTGATTCATGCCAGATTTTATTTCTTAATCAACCGATCCAGATCGATACGTAGTGACAATTGGCTGGTTCCGGCCGTTGGAACCGACGTAAACCGGGCATACGTAAGCTGGAAGCCACGCGCCTGTACCGACGCGCCAAATGAAAAACCCGGACCTATACCGCCTGTTGCCAATTTTCCTTCCTGCCGTTTTAGGTGATTGTAGCCAACTAAAAGGTGTACGTTTCGATGAACAAGCAATTCAGCGCCAACGCTCAGGTGACGCGCTATTTTCTCGGTTACGCTGGTCGTTTCAAGAATCGGGTTTCCGTTCAGATCATAGCGAGTATTCAGATTGGGATCGTAGTACGTAATATCAAACCGTTGCAGGTGGTGCGCAGTTATCGTCAGGCGAATAGGTGCGTGTTTGGGCTTTATAGTAACGCCCGCCTGTAAGTCGAAAGGCAAACTGGTTAGTCCGGCGGTGCGGTCGAGAGAGCCGTAATTTTTTAACAGGTAGCCTACGTTTCTGGCCACGATACCAAATGTTAGGTCTTTTTTCGGATGACGCCAAACGCCCCCCAGATCGGCCAGAACCCCAAAAGCAGAGTACATTTCAATCGACGAACCAACCGCTTTGACCGTAGCACCGAGTGTAAAATTTCCTTCCGTACGGGCATACGTCAAACTTAGCGCATAGTCATTCACGGTAAACGTACCGTATGTATTTCCTATCGGGTCTGTTTGCGTAAACTCGCCATAACTCATGTATTGCATTCCTACCGCCCAGCTCACTTTTTTCTCCGACGAGTTCGGTTTTACTGGTAAACCATACTGCAACGTATAATATTTTGCAGCAGCCAGATATGGCATCAAACTGATAGCGAGCTGGTTAGAACGTACTGAATCGGCCAGAGCTGGATTATTCAGGTGATATTCGCCATCGGGACTAACGGCGGTGGCTACCTGCCCCCCCAGAGCAGCGACACGGGCATGCGTTGGCAAATCGAGAAACGAAAACACCCGCTGCCCACCAAATGGCTGACCTATTGCCCAGAGCGGGCACAGCAAAAGCAGACAAAAAATAATGCGGGTGTTCAAGCGGATCAAAGGCGCAGTTTAGTACAAAGAAACGCCATTTTCGGGCACTGTGAAAGTATTTTCCTCAGATTCACCAGCAGGCAGCATTTACCCAACGTTCCATTGAACAAACATATTATGGTTTCGTAATCACCTGTTTTTTATGCCAGAACCAGTAAAACGGCAAACCTGTTAAAATCAAGCCTAATCCGGTTAAGGCTTCTTGCGGTTGATTGATGAGCGTCATACCAACAAGGAGTGCACAGAAGCAGCCAAAAAAGATCGGAATAAACGGATAACCTAACACGCGATATGGACGCACCCGATCAGGTTCTTTTATACGTAGCCTGATTAAACCTACAGCCGTAGCACCATAAAAAATAAACGATGCAAACACCAGCATATCAGTCAATTGATCGAAACTGCCCGACCAAACCAGTACAATTGACCAAAAACCCTGTAGCATAATGGCCACTGATGGTGTTTTATGAACAGGATGGATGATGGCAGCCGCTTTAAAAAACAAACCATCGCGGGCCATCGCATAAAAAACCCGGGCAGGCATCAGAATCGACGCATTGGTTGAATTTGAGGTAGTTATCAGAATTAATATCGAAATAAACGTAGCACCCAACCAACCAGCCGCCCGACGTATCACTTCGACAGCCGCAATTTTCCCCGGCTCCGATGCCAGTTGCATGAACGATTCGATGGGCATTACATATACATAAACGATATTCAGCAGTACGTAAATGCCAATAACAATGCTGGTTCCGATGCTCAGGGCAATAGGCAGGTTGCGTTGAGGATGTTTAATTTCTTCGCCAATGTATCCGATCTGGTTCCACCCATCATAGCCCCAGAAAGCACCCAGCGAAGCGATCACCAGCGAACCTAGCACACTGCTACGTTCGGCCGTTGCGGTTGGCGTTACTGAATGGGTTAAATGCGACAGGTGGCCCGACTCAGCCGAAAATCCCAACCAGGCAATGACAATAACCGCTACAAAAACTATGTAAGTAAGCCCACGACTCAGACCTTCGGCAAACGTAACACCCCAACAATTGATCAGACTCAGGAAGAGAATAAGCAACGTAGCAATTACCTGAACAACATATTCACTGTGAACAAACTGTACATCCATCAGAGCAAGCAACGATTGGCCGAAAATATGCGACAGCGCGGCAATGGTAGCCGTGCGCATAACAGTAAACGCGCCCCAGCCATACAGAAAAGCGAACAATCGGCCGTAAATCTTTTTAAAATAAAGATATTCCCCACCCGACTGTGGAAACATACCCGCCATTTCTGCGTAGGTGAGCGCACCCGTCAGGCTAACCAATCCGGCAACAACCCAACATGCCACCACCAATATGGGCGATCCCAGTTCGGCCGCCATCGGGGCTACTTTTTTAAAAACCCCCGAACCTATAACTCCGCTCACCACAAGCAGAACGGCCGAACGGGTATTAAGCGCACGCGCAAGGTGAGCCATAGGCATCAAGTGTTACTAGTCATAAAATTGTCTCAGACAGCATCTTGCTGTCTGATTTGCGACGAAGCAGTTTATACTTTCTATCAACCAGTCAATCCGCGTGCCAACACTATTAATGTCGGCCATTTAAATAAGTCAATAGTGCAGGCATAAAATCGGTCATACTTTTGTAGGATAGCATGGCCGGGGGTGTTGTATTGAAAACCTGGGCCATTCGATACGCCCGTTCGGGGTCAGTTGCTTCGTCGGAAAGGCGATTTTGATACGTGTGAATACCGAACAAAATAACGCCCGAACGAGGCAGCCGGGTCAGTGTTTGCCGCTCAATTCGCACATAAAGCTGGTCACCTATTGTTGCAGGAATCAGGCCAGACAATTGTTCGGCGAGTTGCTGTTTGAGTTGTTTCGAATGGCGGCTCGTCATATCGAGTTGGTCGCTCACTTTCACACTCCAGTTGGTTCGCCAAACAGTTCGGCCAACGGGTAAGCGCGCCATCAATGTCTGCGCGGCACGTAGCATTGGCTCAACGATGGGCGTAATTGGTGCGTGAATCTGCCAGAACGGTAAGCCGATTTTTTCGTCCAGACACCAATCGTTGGCAAAACAAAGTTGCCCCGCAATTAACGTAGCATCAGTTCCTGCCATGAGAATTAAGTCTTCCTGCACTTGCCGACCAACCCAATCGAGTGGCTCCAACGGAAGTGTTGTTACGTCGCCAAACGTAAACGAGATTTCTTCGTTTAATAGCAGATTCGTCCACTGCCATTGCCCCCCATCCTGACGTAGCATAAATGATTCAGGCGCAAATCGGGATAGGTTTTGCAGCACCAGTTCCAGCACTTCCCATTGTGCTGCTACGTATCCGGGTAATGCTTTGTAATAATAATCGGGCAGCTCATTCAGAAGCTGGCGTTTCAACGATACTTCTGCTACGTAGTGTTCATCGACTTCCACCAATCGGTCGCTTTCCGACAAGGGAGTTATCCCCATCTTATCATTAAAACGCTGACCGAACGGAAAATAAGGAAGCATAAGAGCAATGAGAATAATTCATATATGTATTGAGTGACGAGGTTGTTCCAGACAGCATCGTCACTCAATACATATATACTATGTCAACCGAGTCAATCCCAAACCTGCCCCAGCAGTTGGGCGCATGAAACCGTTTTCAATCACAAATCCGTCCAACACAACATCTTCGGCTAAATCTAAACTTCCATCAAGGTCAATATACCGTGTATGCGGACAGGCAAAGGCCGCGTGTAAGGCCGCTGTTATGCTCGCCCGACTTTCGTCGTTACAGCCCCAAAATAGCGAAATCCCGGCCGATTTGGCAATGGTCGCTATATCCAGAGCCGCCCGAATTCCACCGCACTTCATGAGCTTGATGTTGTAAATACCAAACGGCTGCGGCTGCTGTGCCAGTTGCAACGCTGCTTTTGGGCCTGTCAACGATTCGTCGGCAGCTAGCTGTTGTCGGATTTGAGTTGGCAGACGTATCAGATCGGACTCCTGCCCTACCGGAAGCGGTTGCTCAATCAGCTCAATAGCATCGTCCAGCGTGTCGGCGCAAAAATGCTGTAAATCAGGCATCGAATACCCCTGATTAGCGTCGACACGTATCGTTAAATTCTGATGATACGTCTCCCGAAGTTTTTTGATACGTTCGATATCCTCGTCTACATTCAGACCCGTTTTCACTTTGAGTACCCGGAACCCCTGCTCATAAAACACAGCGGCTTCGTGAAGTGTATCGGCTACGTTCATAATACCAATGGTAACCGAAGTCGGCAGGGCATGAATTTTCTGACCATAAAACTGCACCACCGGAACGCCCAGAAACTGCCCGAAGGCATCGTGCAGCGCAATATCCAGCGCGGCCAACGTACCGGGAGACGAAAGAAATCGCTGTTCCCCTTCCCGAATTAGTGCCTGAAAAAGTCGAATATCTTTACCAGCCAAGCTACTCACCCACTCTCCTTTCAAGTTTAGCAATGCCTCCTCCGGCGACTCACCGACGACTTCCGGCGATGGGTTGGCGGCTCCCACACCCACTATACCGTTATCGAGTTCGATTTCCAGAAAGACATTTTCAACCTCAGATATTGTCTGATACGCAATGGTATATGGCTTGGTAAGCGTCAGATTTCGGATGTAAGCCCGAATCGATTTAATCCGCATGAGTTTTGGAACGTAACGTTTGAATAACAGGAACCAGGATATCGACGCCCTGTTGCAACGGCAGCAAAACCGGAATTCCCAAACGCTCGGCATAAGCTTGCTGATACGTAGTGGCTTCTTCGTCTGTGCAGTCTTCGGTATTGAGCGCCAGTGCAATTACCTCCGAATTATACGCTCGAACCAGGGCTATTTCGGATTCAACCGTCGGAATTTTCCCCCAGGCGGGGTCATGGTCGTAATACGTTCGTTTGGGTGCGTGAACCAGCACAACGTAGCGGGCATTTCCCGACACCAGAAATTCGGAACCACAAGGGCCACTTGGATTTCGCAACGCAGCCTGACCTTCAATCAACAATACGTCGGCATTGGTTTCGCGCCAGCACGTAATGAGCGCGTGTTCCAGCTCTCCCGATACAAAATCGTTCAGCGTTGAATCAACTATAAAGCCATATTTTCCACCCTGAAGCCAGCCTGTTTGCCCGGTGTAAATCATCTGTACATTAAGCTCGTTACGTTCGCAAGCTTTGCGAATCAGGCGGGCGGTTGTCCGTTTCCCCAACGCACAATCGGTACCGATTACGGCAATGATTGGAGCTGTTATCTGGTTGATTTCACCCGTCCAGAAATGCAGTTCGTTACGGGGTTTCGGCCTACGAACATCAATGAGTTGAACGCTGTTTTGCTGAGCCAATTCCACCAGTTCCGGCTTTTCGTTCAGAAATTCGTGTAAACCGTTCACAATAGACAAACCACGTTCGATACATTCCTGAATCGTAACCAACATTGTTTCTGGCAAAATTCCGCCGTTCGTGGCAATAGCAACGATGGCATACGAAACAGAATCCGTTTGCGCCAGAACTTCATCGACCGAGGCATAAATGGGAATGTTCCGATGTTTACCATCCAGCAGCTCGCCCGCATCACGACCAGCCGTTGGTGGGTCAACAACGCCCACGATGCTATACCGTTCCGTTCCGCGAATCAATCCATGCGCCGTTTTCGCATTCGGCGTGTTCAGCCAGCCATCGGTGAGCAAAATCGCTCGGTTTGCCATACAAAAAGAGATTGTCAATGATGTTTTGCTGTAATATGGCAATTGTCGACAGAAATATTGCACGCAGGATTTATATTAGACTGATTTTCTTCGATTTATTTATGCGCCCACCGATCCGATACATTATTCCCGTTCTTTTTCTTATTTCCCGCTTAGTCGGGCACACCCAACCGACACCTGCCCCGCAGGATAGCCGCCTGAAAACTCTCGATTCTACGCTAACGATTCTTCACAATAGAGCCATGTTCAACGGGGTTGTACTGGTAGCCGAACAGGGGAAAATTCGGTATAAAAAAGCGTTTGGTGTTGCTAATATTGCCACAAACGAGCCGCTTACAACCCAATCGGCGTTTAATCTGGCCTCGGTGTCGAAGCAGTTTATTGCTATGATGATTATGCAGTTGCAGGAGCGGGGAAAACTCAAGTATGACGAGCCGGTTCAGACGT
Source organism: Spirosoma daeguense (assembly GCF_054776875.1). Classification (NCBI taxonomy): domain Bacteria; kingdom Pseudomonadati; phylum Bacteroidota; class Cytophagia; order Cytophagales; family Cytophagaceae; genus Spirosoma; species Spirosoma daeguense. Next base: position 319,289 of record NZ_BAAHBF010000002.1, on the reverse strand, counting down.
ATCTGCCCGATTTTCCGTACACCGCCATTTCTGTACGTGATTTACTGAATCACACGTCTGGCCTGCCCGAATACTTCGACCTCGCCCAGAACCAACTCGGCCCACTCGATACGCTTACAAACGACGGCCTTGTGCAGTTATTGAATCAGCATAAACCAAAGCCCGTTTTTCAGCCCGGCGATAAATGGCAATACTGCAATACAGGCTATGTATTGCTGGCGGCCATTATTACCAAAGTAAGCGGTATGCCCATCGAAACGTTTTTCGACCAGAATATTGTGAAGCCGCTGAAACTCAAAAACACGTATATCTACTTCCACAAAAGCAAGACGATTCCGCATAATCGGGTGTTTGGCTTTAAGCGGGAAAACGGACGTAACGTAGCCGATGATTTGATTCGGTTAGATGGTGTTGTTGGCGATGGGAATGTGTATTCATCGGCTGAAGACTTGCTCATCTGGGAACAATCGCTTTATACTGGCAAATTAGTTAAAGATTTTACGTTACGTGAAGCCTTCATTCCAGCCAAACTGAACGATGGCACTACGTATCCGTATGGCTTCGGCTGGATGATTGAAGAAAAAGGCAACGTAGTGATGCATACGGGCGGCTGGGTAGGTTTTCGAACGTTGATTATACGCTATCTTGATAAGAAACAAACCTTGATTGTACTGTCGAATGGAGGCAATGCCGTTGGACGTATTTCGCGCGGAATTCTGGAAGAAAAACCCACACAACTTCCCCAAACCCAGTTGATTACCAACATCCGATTGGTTGACGGCACAGGCACGCCCGCCCGAAAAGCGTCTGTCCGGCTACGTGACGAACACATTTGGGAAATCGGTACGTTGACCCCTTTTCCGAATGAATCCGTCACCGATGGTAAGAATCTAGTACTGGCTCCGGGATTTATCGACAGCCACAGCCATCACGACCTGAACGCGCAACCCGATGCTTTACCTGCTCTAAATCAGGGCATAACTACCGTTGTTGTTGGTCAGGATGGCTGGGGTATTCCGATGGATACGTTACAGGCTCGGTTGAAAGAAAAACCTGCGGCCATCAATCTGGCGAGTTATACGGGCCATGCCATGCTACGTCAGAAATCGATGGGCGTCAACGGACTCTATCGAACAGCCAAACCCGACGAGCTGGAACAAATGAAAGCGGTACTACGTAGCGAACTCAAAAATGGCTCGCTGGGATTATCGACCGGATTGGAATATGAATCCGCTTTTTTCTCGAATCGCGACGAAGTGCTTCAACTGGCGCAGGTTACGGCCGATTCGGGCGGGCGCTACATCAGCCACATCCGAAGCGAAGACATTACGTTGGACGATGCTCTTGACGAGATTATTGAGATTGGTCGGCAAACGAAAATGCCCGTGCAGATTTCGCACCTGAAAATTGCGCTACGTAATCAATGGGGACAGTCGCAGCAATTGCTGGCCCGACTCGAAGAAGCCCGTTCGGAAGGAATAAAGATTACCGCCGATTGCTATCCGTATGATTACTGGATGTCGACGCTACGTGTCCTGTTTCCCAAACGCGATTACACCAATCTGGCCAGTGCCGAATTTGCGGTGAATCAGTTGTTCGATCCGGCACAATCGGTGTTGGTACGTTTTGCAGCCAACCCTACTTACGCCGGAAAAACGGTTGGCGACGTAGCGAAACTACGTAACGAAAAACCAGCGCAAACGCTCATGGGACTGGTAGCCGAAGCATCAGCATTTTCAGAGAAAAACCCGGACGTTTCTGGCATTGAAGGCATTATGGGTAAGTCGATGAACGAAACCGACGTAAAGAATTTTCTCGCCTGGCCACATAGCAACATTTGTTCCGATGGTGCTAATGATGGGCATCCGCGCGGTTATGGAGCGTTTACCCGCGTATTAGGCCGCTACGTTCGCGAACAGCGACTAATGACGCTGGAGTCGGCCATTCAGAAAATGACCAGCCTGTCGGCCGAGCATCTTGGCCTGAAACAGCGAGGTATCGTTACGTCGGGCTATTTTGCCGATCTGGTACTCTTTAACCCGGATACCATTCAGGACAAAGCGCGTATCGGTGACAACAAAGCCCTTTCGACCGGTATTGAAGCCGTTTGGGTAGCGGGTAAACTCGTGTATCAGAATCAGAAAAGTACAGGCGCGTTACCCGGTCGATTACTACGTCGGTAATGCTACGTTTCTCCTAATCTATTGTTAACAGGCAAATCGTTGCGCTTACTCTACTAAAATTGTTCATTTTACGGGCAGGGAAGTTATCTCTCCTGCCCACAATAAACCGGGATTACTGTTTTCTCATCAAAGGAATCTGTAAGTTGGTTGGTCGGTTTTCTTCAGTGTCAAAACCTCGGCCATCTACGTTTCTGGCTCCCCAGAACAACATATCATTTAGCACGTAAACCAGATCATACTCGGCGAAAATCTGACCTTCGGCAAGCCCAAAGGGCGCAAAAGATTTACAAAGTATGCTCTGTGGTTGATTTAGCTCCCATTTTTCAAATCCCTGGCTTGCCGCCTGATTCAGCACATCGACAAAGCCCTGATGTAGTGGTGTTACGTCATAAGCTTCATCAGCCACAAAATCAACCTTCTGAGCACCATCGGCAATTGGATGTGCCCCTTGCCAGTATACATGTCCCTGAAGGTCAATTTTTACCAGCGGAACCTTACCGTTAGCGTCGGCCATATTCACTACGGTCAACTGAAATTTATCTCCTTGCTGATATATAAATTGCCGAGTCAGGTAAAAGGGTTTGAGCGTTCCATCGGCGTTTTTGCTGATGCTGGGGCGTATTTCTGGCGCAATGCTTACCCACTCACCCAGTATAGTTTGTTTAATCTGTGCTACGTCCATTATCTGTTATTTTAACTGATGCAAAGTTGTTGTCTTTGTCCTTCATAAGAAAGCAGTCCATATTTTTGTGATTAGTATATTTTTTTAGACCAATGGCAAATTCGCGTAAAAACAAAGATTTCAATCCTAACAACTGCCCGGTTACGCATTTCCTGAACCGGGTTGGTGGCAAATGGAAGATTATGATTATCTACGCCATCGGCCAAAACTGTAATCGATTTAGTAAGCTACAACGAGCCATGCCTACCATCAGTAAACAAATGCTGGTGAACCAACTTCGCGAACTGGAAGATGATCAGATTATTCGCCGGATTATTTACGCAGAAATACCACCACGGGTTGAATACGAAATTACGGATTACGGAAAATCACTATTGCCCGTAATTATGGTAATGCAAGACTGGGGCTTACAGGATTTGGCGAACCAACGTAACGCAGCGTTATACCGACCTGACGAAAAGTTATAAGCTCAGTTATATTAGACGGGTGCATTTGATACGTTAAAAATGGGCCGCAATCCGTATTTTTGTTTACACGTTTCAGGTTCGCTACGTAGTTGACAAGCCAATCCTGATTCGTTCACTGAAACACCCCATTTGCTTTGATTGCTGCCGTTGATACCCTACTGAAAGATATCCGTAACAAACGGATTGCCCCTGTTTATCTCATTCATGGCGACGAACCTTATTATCTCGACCGCATTGCCGAAGAGCTTGAAAAAGTTGCCATACCTGTTACTGAGCGCGGTTTTAATCAATTTGTTCTATTCGGAAAAGATACAGATGTAGGTGCCGTTCTGAACTATGCCCGCCGATATCCGTTCATGGCTGAGCGTCAGTTGGTTTTAGTGAAAGAAGCGCAACAAATGGCTGGCGTCAATGATAAATCGGCCCAGACGTTACTGGAAGATTATGCCCTAAATCCACTGCCGAGCACGATTCTGATGCTATGCTACGTCAAAGAGGAAGGCAAATCGGGGCTCGATGAACGAAAGTCGTGGGTGAAGGCTTTTGGCGCAAAAGGGAAAATGCTGGGTGTAAAAAAGCTTTACGACAACAAACTTCCCGATTGGGTTGGCGAATATTGTCGTGAACAAGGAGCAAAGGTAAGCCCCAAAGCCTGTCAGTTGCTAGCCGATCACATTGGCAACGACCTTCGGCGGATGGCTAATGAAATCGACAAGATGCTGATAAATATGCATGTTGGGGAAGAAATCTCTGCGGCAACTGTGGAACGGCTGGTTGGTATCAGTAAAGAATACAACGTATTTGAATTACAAAAAGCATTGACCCAGCGTGAACTCGTAAAAGCCAATCAGATTGTTGATTACCTTGGTCGGAATGCAAAAGATAATCCGCTAGTGGTAGTACTGGCACAACTGTTCAGCTATTTCAGCAAAGTACTGATGGTTCAGGCTTCTAAAGATCAGAGCGAAAAAGGACTGGCGCCTTTATTGGGCGTAAATCCTTTTTTTGTGAAAGATTACCTGTCGGCTGCCCGAACGTTTCCACTCCCTAAGGTGGTGAGTATTATCCATTCGATACGTCAGGCAGATGCTCGTAGTAAAGGAATTGACGCTCCGGCCATGACCGAAAGCGACATTCTGCGCGAACTAATCTTTGCGATACTGCACTAACTCCTAACCGCTATATAACCATCAACAGTTTTTTCTAGATCGGCATCGTTGTAGGAACCAACTTGATCAGTTCAAACCAATACCGGCAGAATACGTCCATTTTGGCAAAAATATCTTGTTTCATTACACAAGAATTTGCACCTGACTGATAAAAATTCGTGACATCTTCGTCAGATAGCGTACCAGCCCATACTACAATAGGGATATGCTGCCAACCTGTGTTAGCCTTTAGTTGACGTAATAACTCCTGCCCGTTCATTATAGGCATCTGCGAATCGACCAGAATTAAATCTGGCCGCATTCCTTCCGATAGTTTCTCAATAATGCCTGTTCCGTTCCAGACATGAGTCAATTTTATAGAAGAATTCTGCCCGTTAATGTAATTGGTCAATAGTAAAACATCATCATCATCATCATCTGCAACGAGTAGATTGTATTCCATACGCAAAACATTTCGGTCTGAATCGAGCTAAATAAGCTTACTACCACTAAACAAACACGACTCAACCTAACTGTATAGTAAGCATCTTTTTAGAAAAGAGAAATCGAACAATTTTGTTTAAAAATTGTTCGATTTCTCTTAAAAATAGTCTATTCAGAGAGTGCTTCCGACAAGTAATGCTCTCTCTATAAACATTTTACCAAAAAGGAATTTTAATCAAATTTTCATAACAAGCCTCATATCAAAAGCTATACAGACCTAAAACGAAGCTTTGGGATCTCCTTCAAAACAGGTTATCTGGAGAATGGGATTTTCTATTATAGTTTTTGAGTAATAAGGAAACCGCATACATGTCAAGTAATGATCTTCTTAAGGTAGGTAGGTAGGTAGGTAGGTAGGTAGGTAGGCTACCTTCACTCGCCGTTTTTATATATCCAGTCCATAATCCTGTTGGTTAGTGAATTGTAAGATAGATTTGTATTCACTGGACAGATTTTATGGATTCTAGCTCTTTAGCACTCGACAAGCATCCAAATTATCAACACGTTAATGATGCTACCAACACATCGATTTCATTACTTTTTTGATCGATCCACTGGTGGCCAACACAGAATCGGTACTCACTGACCCAAGCATTGAGGCCTTAAATTCGTTCATTGCCTTTACTATCTGGGCTGGCACCTTTAGCTTTTTCGCCATCTAGACCGATTTATTTTTGAGCGACCAGGTCAACATCAGTCGTTCAGATGATATCTTACAGATTCCTTACATCACGTTTGAATTGGTAGAGACAGAACAGGCTTCGCACTAAGATCAAATAATTTCATGATTTAGTACTACCATATTACTTAGTATCAATTGATGTGATTATATTTGCCAACAACCAAGTATCCTCATGATACAAAGACGAGCATCTATAAGCTTATTTGCACTCTTGCTATTCCACACATTGGCCAGTGCCATTGTGGGCTTAGTTAGTTGGTGGCAAGCTGAGCATGACTTGTCAGAACGATTACTCGTCTATCGTTCGGTTGATAGCATCGTCGAATTCCAGATTCCCCTGAAAGATCAAACCGACGCTAAAGCAATTGCCCGTACAACTGAGGATGGTTTTCGGTATCGAGGGCATTATTATAACGTCGTTAGTCTAGAAATACAAGACGACAAGATTCTTATTGCAGGTCTTGAAGCGGCTAACCATTCATTCTGGCAGGATGATTTGCTCGCTTTTCTCAACAATCACCTGACAACCTCATCTGATACAGGTCACAAAGCCAGCCAGTTGCTAAAATTCCTGCTCAAAGAGTATTCACCGGGTTCGTCAACGAAACTCCATTTTTTACGTAGTGTCTGTAGCCAATCCATCAGAATTCCTGATGCTACGTTTATGTTCTCTACGCGCACTGCGCCCATTCACTCCCCTCCTCCTGAACTAGCTGTTTAGCTGTTCATCACGTTTAGCCATATACCTTATCACAGCAGATGCTGTTGGTATATTTATGTCGCTATTACGTAGCATTCTATTCTCATAGTTTCTCCGATTTTCGGCGTTGAACTCAATCATTTTGAGCTATGCATTTGCATTGGTCTCGATAATAGCTGTGTTTGCGTGAAATGATGAGTTGCTACGTTGTATAGATTTCTGTAAGCGTAAGCATTTACACTTAAGCTGTAAATATGCTGTTAGTTTAACCCATTGGCAGAATAACTAAGCTTTCCCTTATTACAACGCAGCCAAGTTGCACAAGCTAGTTATCCCCTACGTAGCGAAGGTTACAGCCTTTAGCTTGTACTTGGCGGGCTATGGGTTATTGGCTGACTCGACAATCTGCAAAACGATTAATACAAATTGACGTTGTTTAGAATTTTCTAAATCATTGCGTTTTTGTCATCCGGTGCTGGAGGGATCTCGAAGCTCGGGCCGGGACGGTCGGGATGACAAAAAACGTATTCTTTCGGCGGGATTATCAGCCAAAAGTAAATTTCTAAACAGCTTCAACTTGGACGTGCACTCGATGCTACGTTCATCCTTTAAGTATCTCAATTCAAGACTATTGCGACTATGCCACATATCCGACTTCCAGAAGGACTTCCCGGGATTTTAGGGCCAATGGCTTTTAGCCCACAAACAACTAAACCGCTGAATGAATTAGCTGAAGTACTGTTACGTACCAACGCCAGCGATACGCTCACACAGGGCGAACGAGAATTGATTGCCTCTTACACCTCTCGACAAAACGATTGCTTTTTCTGCTCAACCAGTCACGGTGCTGCCGCCGATTATTTGCTAGGGCGAGATAATCAGATAGTAGCTCAAACGTGGAAAAACCCCATGACAGCCCCCGTTTCAGATAAAGTGAAGGCATTACTGGCGATTGCCGGTAGTGTGCAACAGGGCGGCAAATATGTTACCACCGAGCAGGTAGCCGATGCTCGCAAACAAGGTGCTACAGATCGGGATATTCACGATACGATACTAATTGCCGCTGCTTTCTGCATGTATAATCGCTACGTTGACGGACTGGCTACATGGGCCCCGCAAGATCCGGCGATTTATGCTGATATGGGTGAAATGCTGGCCAACCAAGGATACACGCATGTAACTAAAAATCAACTCACACAAACAAAGCCGGATCAATAGAATGTATTGATCCGGCTCCCCAAATTATATTAGGTTGGTAGTTCATGTTCCCCACTGGTTATTGCTGGTGGGGACATCTTCACAAACTTATCATCTTATCCTATCATTACCTATTTCTAAACCACAGAAACATACCGATTTAATTGATTCGCTATGAAAACAAATAAATGGAAGATGGCACTGCTGGTTTGGTCGGCGATGTTTCCGTTCAGTACGGTAATGACTTACGCCTTGACTCAACTGCCTTTTACAGCACAATTGCCACTAGTAGCCCGAACGTTTTGCTTAACCTGTCTGCTAGTGCCTTATATGGTATGTGTGGCCTTGCCGTTCCTAACGCAGCGATTCCAGAAGTGGCTGCATGAAAACCCGCGTAATGAGACTATGCAACCACCACAAACAATGTATAAACGATCAGCTAAAATTCAATCCGAAACGGGTCGTACTTCTCGCAAACAGTACGCGATGCTATAATCGAATAGTATGTATTGAAACGGGAAATTTGTCAATTAATCCTATCAATTAAACCAAAATGTAGTTATGGAATCCCAAAATGATCAAGTGCTTAAGAACCAGGAAAGTATCCTGGCGAATCAAGAAAACATTCTTAAAAACCAAGAGACAATTTTAAAAAATCAGGGAACACTGGATTCTATTCTGGGTAATCAGCAAACCATTATTAGCAATCAGGATAGCATTTTAGGCAATCAACAGGCAATCCTCAAAAATCAGCAGACGCTGGATGCAATCTTAGCCAATCAGGAAACAATTTTAAGTTTGCTGAAAAAGTAAAACCATAATATTAATCTGAGTACGAATTACTATCCTGAGGATAGTGGGGCTGATGGCCACCCAGTTCACAGCCCTGCTAGCTCAAGTTGCCTATTGTTGTCCTGTTCTATATCCTGCCATGTCTACCCCAGAGCGTCCTGCACATCGTATTCCGATTTTGTATCTTCTGTTTCTGGTCAGCGTATTAAGTGGCTGGATATGGTACATGACATCGTTGCCCGACGTCAGTTTTCTGGTACGTCGGTGGACTGCAGCCTTAACAATGGTCCTGGGCTCATTCATTGCCGGTTCAAGTCCGGAGGGAAGTGCGGCAATTTCGTATCCGGTATTTACGCTATTGCTGAAGATTCCCCCACCGGTAGCACGTAATTTCTCGTTCGCCATCCAGAGTATTGGCATGACCTCAGCTTCGTTACTTATTCTAGGGCTACGGGTTCGAGTAGACTGGAATTATATCCGATACGTAACGCTAGGGGGTATTTTTGGCCTGATCTTCGGAACGTACTATGCTGTACCATTGATTTCGCCTGTTGCGGCCAAGCTTTTTTTTGTGTCACTCTGGCTCAGTTTCGGTATCACACTCTGGCGAGAAAATCGCAATCCATATCGCATCGTTTTTGATGCCATTCCCAATTTTCAGTCATCCGATATGATTCGGTTGGCGCTTTTCGGATTGGTTGGTGGTGTTATCTCGTCCATTTTTGGAACTGGCATTAACATTTTCACATTTTGTCTGGTCACTATTTTTTACCGACTTAACGAAAAAGTAGCAACACCATCATCAGTCATTATTATGACAATAGAAACGTTGCTAGGCTTTTTTCTCCATGCCCAGATTCTCCATGATTTTAACAATGAGTCGTTCGAATTATGGCTGACCTGCATTCCAATTGTCGTTTTCTTTGCCCCGTTGGGAGCCTTCGTCATTACCAGATTGGCTCGAACCATTATTGCTCGTTTACTCTACGCGATTTTAATCGTACAGTTTCTGGGTGCATTACTTGTTATTCGCCCATCAGCTTCTCAGTGGCTAATTTGTATTCTGACGCTAAGCGCTGGCTTAGGCTTTTTTGCATACATCGCCAGATTACGGCAACGCTCCGCAATCTAAAGACGTAATAATCTTCATTTAACTTCTCTTAACTCAACTACTACACATATGCCTTTACTTCGTACCGAACCGGTTGGTAGTATACCCCGGCCTGCTTACCTCCAACAAGCCATGACTGCTTTTGCTAGTGGCGATATAACCCAAACCGAACTAGATCGTTTTACAGATCAGGCACTTCAGGAAACCATTGCCGCTTTTGAGAAAACCGGATCGTCAGTTATTACAGATGGCGAACAATCCAAGCCTAGTTTTGCTACGTATCCTATTGCTGGCCTCCACGGTTTACTACCCAACGGCGTAGTTATCCCTTTTGCTGATGGTCATACACGTCAGCTACCAGTTATTTCCCAAAGCCCCTTTCGCTACGTACACTCAGCCGACACATTTTTAAAACGAGCTAAGAGCTATACGTCACTTCCGGTAAAGCAAGCGGTTATTTCAGCTTCGGCCATTAGCTTACTCTATCCACAAAGTGGTATCGAGGGTTATACTCAGGAAGCCTTTTTAGCCGATCTGGTTAATGAAGCGGAAACCGAAATCAGGAACTGTCTTTTGGCCGGAGCCTATAATGTTCAGATTGACTTCACAGAGGCTCGTTTAGCAATCAAGCTAGACCCCAGTAAGCAACTCTTACGTGCCTTTATCGACCTGAATAATCAGGTCTTAAATCGCTTCAGTGCTGCAGAACAAGCCCGGATTGGTGTACATTCCTGCCCTGGTGGCGATCATGATTCGACTCATAGTGCAGACATCAGCTACAGTGAGCTTCTACCCTATCTATTTGACTTAAATGCAGGCAATTTTTATCTGGAATTTGCCGCAGAAAAAAATAAAGCAAACGTATTATCAGCAATTAAGAAAAATCTTAAACCCAGTCAACGGGTATTTTTAGGCGTAACTAACGTACTGGACCCAAGAATTGAGACTCCTCAGGAAATTAGCGAGTTAATACTGGAAGCTGCTCAGATATTACCTGTTAATCAACTTGGCACAACTGATGATTGCGGCTTTTCCCCTTTTGCCGACGACGTATCGACAGCCAGAGAAATTGCTTTTGCAAAAATCAGAGCCCGAATTGAAGGCACTGCACTGGCAGACAAGAAACTTACAACAAGTTTATAGTTAATTCCATTGGAGGCTATTAGGTAGTTAGTCTAAAATCTTTTCTCATATGTTTGAAATATGACACCATCTACAGCTAATAGTCCTCCAACTACCTACTTCGTCTTGTTCATACTTTCGCAAAAATTATTGATTTAGTTAACCAACTATAAGGGCTATCGAAAAGAGCTGATTACCCAACCATGTATTCAACCCTTTTCGATAGCCCTTATAGTTGAAAACCCGAACAAACTGGTGGAAAGCAAAGGTGATTCCTCTCAATAAACTGGCCTAGTCTAAAGTCGAGAGTTCGGGCATTTTTGATACCTTGAACAATCAAATGATCGCTTATAAAAAAGACAAAATTCAGCGAAGTGTAACCGCTCTTAATCGAGACTCTATGGGCATGAATAGCTTGCAGTTATAACATAAAAATTAATAGAGTCAGGAAATTCCGATAGGCTGGCATTGACTGGATCAGGAAAGTCTAGACAACACAAGACGTGTTTTCTGGCTTTTGAAGACACCGATTTAATGTTGAATATCTTTGTCTTTCGTTCCGTTCCAGACTTGATGATCAATGCTGATAATGACCCCTCCCTGCTTTAGCTTACCTTGTAACTCAGATATATTCAGATTCTGTACGGTCTTTTTCTGGCTGACGGCCATTGCGGCAGCAATACCTGCACTGTTGCCAAGTTGCATCCATGTCGACTCGACCCGTAACGAACAAAAGCCTACGTGTGAAGCTGACAAGCATACCGGTACCAGCAAATTTGTACACTCATTAGCCTTGGGTGTGATAGTACGGTAGGAGATTTCATAAGGATTGGAGATGGACTCCCAGATTCGGCCTTCGTTGACAAACTGGGTTTTCGAAACAGCTACACGCTGTACGTGGTGGCTGTCAATCCAGTGCGAGCCCAAACAAATTGCATCTGGCTTGGTGCGCTCCTCCAGAATATCTTTCTGCGTATGTACATAAGCACCTACCATGCGTCGGGCCTCGCGCACGTAGAGGTAATATGGAAAATTCTCATTATCCTTAAATTCGTCTGCGCTTAGTCCATAAGCTGCGGTTTCTGTTCGCAGAGCTTCTGGAACGGACGGGTCATTGGCCAGATAGTACATTAGACCTAGTGTCCATGCCTTATGGTCAGCATAAATGGCCTGACGCTTAGTATTATCAGCATTTGGATAATCAACATTACCTCCAAAATGACCCAAGGAAATTATTGCCTTCTGCTTATTATTAGCTTCAAACTTCCCCTTGGGATACGTCCAAGAATATAGATCAATGATGTCACGTAGTTTTGTTTCGGGTTGTTTTTTAAGCAACCGAGTCAACAGCAAATACCGGTTCGGTTCGTAAGTAGCTGGTTTAGGAAACGGCCGACGGTCAGTGTTGGTCGATAACGTCAGGCGGAAGTTATAGTTCATAACGCGGTTACTGGCCTGCCCTTCAGTTAACGTAGCGCGCTCCACAAAACCCGGCAACAACTTACCAGCGTCATTATAAGGTGAGGCTTCAATTGGCGTATCAACAAACCGTACTCCCGCCAACGATTCGCCATACTTTTCCCGACTCTCCCGACCATGGGTATGAGCCACACCCGCGCTAGCCATTAAGTCGCCTTCATACGTGCAATCAATAAAAACCTTACCGGCCACACGTTCGCCATTTGTCAGGTTGATCGACTGGATAATCGGCCCCTTCTTCTGCACCGACTGCACATAGGCGTGGTAACGTACCGGCACATTGGCTTCCCGCAGTAAATCGTTAAGTATTTTTTCGGCTACGTGCGACTCGAAATAAAAAACAGGGCCATTTTTGCCGTAATACTTGCCCAGCCGTTCATAAAACTGAAGCGGTAGTCCAGAGTACGTTTCCTCAATCATATGCTCTGATTCAGCCGTACCTATACCGCTCGTATTCAGTCCACCTACATGTTTTGTAGGCTCGATAAGCAAAACGCCTGCTCCAGCCCGAGCTGCCGCCACTGCTGCCATGACCCCACCAGGCGTACCTCCATATACGACTACATCGTAGGAATTGGTCTGAACTGCCCTGCCGGACTGGAATGAACAACAGCAGAAGGCTACTAGAAGAAATAAGACAACTGATCTCATACCAAAAGCGGTTTTAGATAGGCAATAGGATTAACAATCTAATCTGATTTTCAGGATAGTACCGTATTTCATTAAGGATACTATCGACTTTATATGAACTATGTATTCGTCAATGCAAAGCCTGCTTTTTATCGGTCAATCGCTGGCCATCTTTTAGCAGTGTTTTCCGCAGCGTTTCGTAAGACAGGCGCTGTGGTGTTGTCTTAGCCTCCATAGATAAGACGGCTGCTGTGGCTGCTGATTGGCCTAAAATCATGAAAACTGGTTCCATTCGAATCGACCCGTAGGCAATATGTGAAGCAGAGACTGCAACGGGCACCAATAGATTACTACACTCGTTCTCTTTGGGAAGAATCGACCCATAAGCAATGAAGTAAGGCTTGTCGGGATGTACCCCGATATCTCCCTCGTTCTGCACAAAGCCATCGCCCTTCACAAACCGTTGCGAGTTGTGCGCGTCGAGTGCATACGAGCCCATGCCAATGGGTTGTGGTACGTCCGTTTTGCCCAGTGCGTCGGCTTCGGTCATCACGAATGTACCCAGCATTCGCCGGGCTTCACGAATATAGAGCTGGTGTGGCCAGTGTCCATTGTCGGTAAACTCATCTTTGGCTAACCCCCATTGCTGCATCTGCCTGTGTACATCGGCAGGAATGCGCGGATCGTTCGCCAGAAAATACATCAGTCCTTTTTGGTATACCTCATGGTCTTTAATGATTTCTTTCCGGCGTTCATACGTAGCGTCGGGGTAGTCATAGTTTTTGCCGATGTAGTCCGTGCTGAACGGGCCGTGGTTGTTGGTGTCGGTTTTTCGGTTTGGAATAGCGTCGTATTTCTGGAAGGTTTCGCGCCAGCCACTGGCAAAAACACGTGCCAGTAGTTCATAACGGGCAGGATTATAGCCCTCGGGTTTGGGAAACGGAACGCGGTTATCGGGATGGTTGCTTAGGCACATGCGAAAACAATACGTCTGAATTTTATGATCCCCTGCCCCATTGGGTCCCGGTTTGTCGGCCGATATTTCGGGCAATAAACCGCTATTGGGATCATCCGGAATTTTGTAGGGACTAATAGGCGATTTAAAATAGTGCTCGTGCTGAAATACACCCACCTGAACGCCATTCCAGGTTTCATTATACACACTGTTGGCTTCCCGCCCGACGTGGTAATTGACACCGGCAGCAGCCATCAAATCGCCCTCATACGTAGCATCAATAAATAATTTGCCTTCATAAATCTGCCCACTGAGGGTGCGAAACGACCGTATAGTATTGTTTTGTTTTTGAGTACCCGATGCGGAGCGATCGAGCCATTCGTTTCGATAAACCGGAATTTTGTATTCCCGAATAAAGTCTTCAAAGACTTTTTCGGCAGCATGTGGCTCAAAAATCCACATTGTACGGTTAGCCCCATCAATAGCCGGCGTCCCTTGGCCTTTGTTACCGTATTCTGCTTTTTTCTGCCATTTCCAGGCGGCCTGCCGCTGATAATGGGCGTATAAGCGTTGGTAAAACTCACGCGACAAGCCTCCAATTACTTCTTTATTGCCTGTATCGGTAAAGCCCAATCCCCCTGATGATAACCCACCCAGATGTTTATCGGGAGATACGATGATGACCGATTTGCCCATTTTTCGGACCTGAACAGCCGCTGTAACAGCCGCCGACGTACCGCCATACACAACAACATCGGCTTTGCGAATGGGAGGAAGGGCAACACAATTAGACAGTGTAATAACTGATCCAATCAGGAACAAATACACCTTGGTCATGTGGCTTGGCAGGCTGGGAATACCTGAATAACTGATAATGGAAGCAGTTTTCATTGGGAAAGAAGAGTCAGAAAAGGGTTAATAAGAAAGCTCTCCTGCATAACAGGAGGCTTTCTAAAACCAACCTATGTTACATTTGGGAACTACCCAGAAGAATTGGTCAGTTCTGGCAGTTGAGCAGATATTTCATACCTGCCGGGTTGGCATTCATGGCCTCAAAAATAGCCGGAGCATCGGCCAGCGGGGCAATCTGCGTAATGAGTTTGTCAAGCGGCAACATATCGGCTGCTGCCAGGGCAATCGCTTCCTCAAAATCAATGGGTTCATACACCCGTGCCCCTATCAACCTTAATTCACGCCAGAAAAAGCGGAACAAATCAGTTGCTTTTGGCTCAGCATGAATCGCTACCATCACAATCCGACCCCTCGCCCGCACGACCTGTGTCATGGCGGATACGCCCGTCTGCACTCCCGATACCTCAAACACAACATCAGCCATAGAGCCTTTAGTGAACAGCTCAACCTGCGTTACCAAGTCCGTAGTCGTCGGGTTAATTGTCGGTAACCTCAGCGATTCGGCCAGCGCCAGCCGGGCCGTATTAACCTCCGAAATCAGGACTTGCGCGCCTTTCTGTCGGGCGACAAGTGCAATCATCATACCGATAGGACCACCACCAATGACCACTACATGTTCACCCGGCTGTACTTCACCCAGCCTTACGTCATGACAGGCAACAGCCAGCGGTTCAATGAGCGCACCCAATTGCATCGGTAAATGATCGGGTAATCGGTGGAGGGTATAGGCCGGTACGTTCCAGTACTGCTGCATGCCGCCGGGGGAGTCGATCCCGATGAATTTCAGATTTTTGCCAATATGGTGCTGCCCATTATCCGATGGGTCTTCCACTCCCGGCAGTAAAGGACGTACCGTTACCCGATCGCCCGGTTGCCAGCCTAGCACGCCCTTACCCAGCGCGACAACCTCGGCAGAAACTTCATGACCAATTACCTGTGGTAGTTGCAGCCGCTGGGCCATGGCGCCATGATAGATATGTACATCGGTACCGCATACGCCACAGTAAGCCACGCGGAGTTGTACTTCGCCTGGTTGTGGAGGTTGCGGCTCAACCGGGTGAAGACGAAACGTTTTATTGCCGGTGAAAAATAAGGAGGTCATCGTTTTGTCCGTTCGATTAGCTGTAAAACATTTCCTTCCGGGTCAAAGAATGTGCGGACTCGTCCACCGCCAGTTGCGGCGAGAGAACACTCGACCACGTAATGCCGTAATTGTCCAGATGCTGAATGGCGGCAACTATATCGTCCACCTGAAAGGCCACATGTGACCAGCCTGGTGTCAGATTTGTCCGAACGGGCCGTGGCGTGGCATCAATGGGCAGTATCTCCAGTAGGGTACCGTCGGTGGCTTTTAATAGCCAGATAGGGCGTGGGTCCCGAAACCATTGTTCATACCCCAATACATCGCAGTACCAGGTGGCCAACTCGTCTACATTACTGGCAGCCACGGCAGGATGATCAATGCCGTTGATTTTGAATTTTTTCATGAAGGTTCGTTAAGGGTAGGTCTTTCCAATATCTGAAGCATATTTCCATCGGGATCGAACAGGCTGCGAACCTTACCGCCACCAATCGCATCGGTAACCTCGCCCCTCCAGGTTACATTTCTGGTATCGAGAAAAGCAATGGCCTCATCAAGATTGGCAACCCGTAAAGCTACATGCGACCAGCCAGGCGTCCAGGTGGTGCGCGTCGGGCGGGGGGTATTGTCTTTGGGCATTACTTCGAGTAACGTATTGTCGGGCGCACGGAGCATCCAGACCAATTTGAGTGTACCGATGTTCTGATGGCGAAACCACTTTTCGTAGCCGAACACCTTACAATACCAATTTGCGAGAACATCTACGTCATTGGCAGCCACGGCAGGATGGTCAATCCCGGTAAGTTTCAGTGTGTGCATCATTGTATCAAGTGGAGGATAGCTTCCGTTCGACATTCAGGAAACAGGTTGTTTTTCAACTGGGCTGGTGGCTCGGCCAGAGCAGTGTTCCAATGCATACGGATTAGAAATAGCCCCCATTTTTAACGACATCGGTTGGTTTCATTCCCCCTTTTACCATTCCCTTGATTTCATCCTCTTTGCGCAAAATGCCCTCAGCGGCTACCAATACGTCGTAGGCAATGGCCTGCGGAATGGCAATCACACCATCGATGTCACCGAAAATCCAGTCACCGGGGTGCACAGTAACTTCGCCCATCAGGATGGATT
Organism: Spirosoma daeguense; assembly: GCF_054776875.1. NCBI lineage: Bacteria > Pseudomonadati > Bacteroidota > Cytophagia > Cytophagales > Cytophagaceae > Spirosoma > Spirosoma daeguense. The sequence continues at coordinate 302,516 of NZ_BAAHBF010000002.1, read as the reverse complement.
TCTGGTAATGGTACATGCGGAAACGTCCCAGCATACCCGTATTTGCTTTGTATTTGTGAAACACCGGAAAACCCTGCTCAAGAATTGCCTGCGTGTCGCGAATCCCGTTGACAACCGCTCCCCTGCAGCCTATTTTCAGAGCGGCCATTGTCATCACCTCACCCCATTGCGAGGTAATGACATCGCCAGTGCAGTCCCAGACAACCACCGAATTTTCGTACAGATCTTCGAGCATTTGCGCCCGCATTTCAAACTCGCCATCGGTTGTGATGTCGGGGCCGCCCTTTACGGTAAATGCCAGCCCGGCCAGTTTCATGGATTCACGCAGGGGGGTGAAATCGGCAGGCAGGCTGGTTGTATGCATCGCGTAGTTAAACCGTAACACATCATTGACCGCACCCGTATAGAGTTTCAGGTAGCGATCGCGCATCTCGGCTACAGGGATTGGAAATGGTGATGGTGGTAAAGCAACGGAATGGCCGTTGCCATTGGAGTGGAGTAGGTTCGATATCATCCGGCTAGATAGTTCATATTGTCAAAATTGATTTCCCGAATCACGACGTAATCCGGTTGATTAAGTACGAAGGTGATCACGTTGGCTACGTCGTCTACTTTCAGAAATTTCTCCCGGGCCACCTTGCGGTCGCCCCAATAGTTACTGTCGGTGGGGCCGGGATTTACGTCAGTTACTTTAATACCTTCCTTGATCACCTGATCGGCCAGACCACTGCTAAGTCCCCGCGCTCCAAATTTCGAAGCTGCATAAATCGGTGCGTTGGGATTAGTCCGTTGCCCAGCCATAGAAATCAGGGTAACAATATGCCCTGTCTTCTTCGGCTTCATAATTTTCAGGGCTTCCCGGGTACACAGGAAAACACCCCGCATGTTGACGTTGACCATCTGTTCGTAGGTCTCCAGATCGGTCAGCGAGAGATCGGTGGTCAACACACCCATACCGGCGTTGTTCAGCAATATGTCAATAGTCCCGAACGCTTCCAGACAAGCTAAAAAGCCCGCTTTCACCTGCATTTCGTCGCTTACGTCGCCCCGAAAAGAGCGTAGGTTTTCGTGAGACACCTCGTCGGCAAGTTGATTTGTGCGACTAAAATCGAAGATCTTCACGCCGAGGTCGAGCAACTGGCGGGCCGTGGCTCGGCCAATGCCGCCCGATGCTCCGGTAATAAAGCAAACTTTATTTTCCAGGTAATTCATACTATTCAGGTTGAGATGGTTTTTAATCTTGCGAGAGTGCGGATTTCATAGCTGGTTTTTTATTGATAACAGCCGCCATTTTTCGGGCTTTGTACCACAAAAAAGCGGAAAGAAGCAAGCATAGAATCCCGGCACCCATGGCCAACTGGCCACTTAGCAGCGTATGCGAAGGCAGGCCCATGACGACGAACATGAGGCCCGTCAGCCCAAAGGCAATACCGTACATGAGTTTGATCGCATCGGCAAAAGCATCGTCGTTTTTGCTTTCCTCGACAGGCACAAACGGAATGGCCAGTTTATCAAAGAAAGCGGCCACCCGCTTGTTGTAAGCGGTATTGGTCGATTTAAAATACCCCGACACAATAAATACCGTAAAACAAAAAATGATCTCTACCAACGTAGCAATTGCCCATCTAATCTCTTCAATAACAGCAGGACCGGCGAGGTTGAAATAGTCGTTTTTTACGAAGAAGACGTGCAGCAGAAACCCCAGAGCTATGCCGCCAAAGAGTGTGACCAACGCCCCCCAGGGTTTCGGTTTCGCCATCAATATTCCCACGATGACGGGAACAATCATGGGTACGGCAAAAATGCCCGCCAGTAACTTATTGGCCTCGAAAGCCCCGCCAAACCCGGCCACAAACAAGGCCCCAACGGTGACGATGCCGCCCACCAGCAAGGTCATCAGTCGGCCAACAAGAAGACTCTCTTTCCCGCTGGCATCGGGCCGGAATACGCGTTGGTAAATATCCCGGGTCAGTACGCTGGCTGTTACGTTATATTCGGCACTGAGTACCGACATAGTGGCGGCAAACATGGCGGCCATCATTAATCCCATAATACCCGAGGGCAATAATTTTACGCATAAGCTGACGTAAGCCATTTCGGGGTTAGGAAGATTAGGCAGGATAACCCGTGCTGCTAAGGGTGGAAACAGGAAAATGATCGGGAAAACAAAGAAAAAAAACGCTGATAAACCCGCTAATTTTTGTCCATCGGTTTCGGTTTTGGCGCTGTAAAAACGCTGGATGAATGTCCAGTTGCCCAGATACCGTATGATGAGCAGAATATAATACGTGGTTAACCAGAGCGGGATGCCTTTTTTGCCGTTAAACCAGGTCATATTTTGGGGAATTACCGCCTGCATATGGTCGATGCCACCAGCCGCCTGATAGGCCAGTGGCACCAGAATCAACGTCGCAAAAAAGAGGATAACAAACTGTACTACGTCGGTCACGATTACGGCCCAGAATCCCCCAACGACCGTGTACAGGGTCACAACAATACCACAACCAATGACGGCGGTTTCAAACGGCATCCCCGAAGCTGCCGTGATAAAAAGTCCGATGGAATACAGCTTTATCATATCGTCGAGCAGCTTAAATACCACACCACTCCACGAAAACAACTGCCGGATCGGTGCATTGTAACGCGTTTCCAGAAACTCGACCGGGCTCATGATTCCTGCCCGTTTCCAGCGTTTGGCGAAAACACCAATAGCAATCAGGGAAGGGAAAACGGTACTCCAGATCACCGTCATGGCCACTAGCCCATCCGAATAGGCAATGCCGGCATAGGCCACGAAGATGAACGTGCTGAATTTTGTCATGAAGTTGCTGATCCCTCCAGCCACCCACGAAACGCCACTCCCGCCTTTGAAGTAATCATTGATGTTTTTGACGTAGCGCCCCAGAAAAATACCGATCCCGGACACCATCATCATGTACAGCAGGATTGCTGCGTAATCAAGTAGTTTGAGTTGATTCATTGCGCTTAACGGTTAAGCAGATGACAAATGCTTATTTTCGGGTTATTTCACATTCAATCAGAAGGTTAGCCTGCGTAATTCTTGGTTGATATAGTCAAGCCATTGCTGCTTCGATTTAATCTGTGGATTTTTAGTCCAGCCAGCACCCACGTAATAGGTGACCGGTTGCCCTGCTTTCACGTTTATGAGCATGAACTGGTCTTTCTGATAGTTAGCAAACCCCTGAACAATACCCGGACTGGCAATAACGGCTGTACCTAGTTCCCCATTTTGGGGCAGGTAAGACTCCCAAAGGGTAAGCGTTCCGGCTTGTTGGTTCGCCAGCACTTCGGGCTTATTGGCAAACGAAATACCAATAGCAGCCGTGAGCGGGCCCTGATAATCGGTCTCGAACGTACTGACTACTTTAAACAGATTCGTTCCGAGCTTCATACTGATTATTTTCCGTTCCGCTACGTTGAAGCCGTCAATTACCCAAGGGTCGAATAGTAGCTCAAAAGAAATTTCATCGTCCGTACTTTTCAGAACACGGTGATGGCTATACGTTTGGGAGATGTACGGTTTATTGTTAAACCAGATAGCGGTTCCACCATTGCCTCTGCCAAAGCCCACGTGAAAAAAATCACAGCCTTCACCCCGATCAATGTGATACTGCTGTCCTTTCCCTGCCAATTGATACCATTTATCAATGATGGGATAACTGACTGATTTTGTCCAGATGTCGATGCCACTGCTGACTCGATCCTTCACAGGAGGGCCATATACCCGAAAGGCAATGCGGTCGTTTTCCCAGAGTATATTCCCATTGGCTTCCGGCATGTACCGTAGAAAAGTCCGGGGGCGGGTAGTTTCGGCGTAACTGCCCATTGGCTGCCGGGGTACTACCTGATTGACACCTAATTTAGCGGCTTGTGTAAAGGCTAAAACAACGGGCCCAAAGGCATGGTGATCGTTGAAACTGACAGTCTTTCGTGTATAATCGACTTTAGTACCTTTTCCCGGACAAAGGCATCCAATACACGTATTACCCACGGAACCTTCCTCCGTGATATAAGCCAGATATCCACTTAATCCTTTCCGGAAAGCTGCCAAATCGGACGGATTAAGCAGCTTTTTTTCAAGGGCGATACCGATACCATAGAGCAAAAGGCCACTGCCCGATGTTTCGACAAACGAAGTAGTATCGGTCATTTCCTGATGCCACAAACCATCCTGATTCTGGTACGTCAGTACCGTCTGAAAAAAAGCTTTGGCCAGACGGTTCACCTCTTTTTTCTGCGGGTGACTATCGGGCAAATCCCGCACTAGTGTTGCCAGCGCAAAGGCACCCCAGCCATTCCCCCGGCTCCAGTTGTCCTGCGAAACGACTCCTTTCCCCTGAAAACCGCGCCCCTGGTGGATCAATCCATTGGGGTCATGGAGAATTCGGAATAACTCCAGGGTTTCAAAAACGGCTTTGTCTACATACTCCGGTTTGTTCAGGGCCAGACCACTGTACAATAAATAAGGCGTCACGGCAAACGCTACGTCGATAAACACCTGATCGAGGCTGTCTTTGGCCCAGGTAGCGGTCAGAATTCCATCAGAGGAGCGTTTTTGCGTCGTATACAGTTTGTCTGCTCCTGTCATAACCTGATCGCGGAAGGTAGCCGACTTCTTCAGCCAGTACAGATAAGCCACTCCACTGCCCCCTACTTCATAGCTGACAAAACTCCCTCTGCCATCAATTTTTTTACTGCGGAACTGCTCAAACAATTCCAGGGCCTGCTTCAGGTTTTTAGGGTCTTTTTGCAGGACACTTAGTTCGCTCATGGCGTGCATCAGCAGACTACCGGGGTACAGGCCGAGATCGATGGTTGCCAGACCTTTGTGCAGCACCTGATCAGCAATTACCAATGAACTAACCGGTTTAAGGGCAACTGACTGGGCTGATTTCTGAGCCTGAACCACTGGACTAGTTATTACCATGAACAGTATTGCACACAACGAAAAAAGCCAGCGATCAATTGAATAGGAACGTAGCATGGTCTATGAGGTTCGATTTAGGTTCAGGGCATATTGAATGTTTCCGTCCTTCCATTTTTGGTTAGGCGGTAGGTCTGTTCGTCAAACACGAGCTTGTCTTTCCCAATGCTAATCGTATTTGCAGTATGCTGAACAGGTTGTGAAGCCCCCCCTTTTTTGGTGGGAAAAAGCACGGAGTAAAAAGTCATTTGGGCGGTGGGTGCTTTGTTGGAAACGGTCAGCTCAATGGCGCTACCTAGCTTACCTTCGTTCTCGCCACCGGGGCTGTAATCGCGCTCGGAGCCGTGCATATACCCCTCTCCGATCGTGGAGGAGAGCATGGTATTGGCAAAAACGTGGATGCCCAAATCTGCCTGGGGCCGTTCAAACTGCCAATGGCTATCGCTTTTCTGAGCCAGTTTTCCCTTACCGTCACGATTGTTAAGATGCAACCGATATGAGAATTTGTGGGTACTGTCGGTGGCTACCTCCAGTCGGTCTACAATGACGAAATAACCGGGGTCGCGCACAAACAGCACCGACCGACGCGCTTGTTTCATCGTGGGCGCATAGGCACTGGCGGCTTCACTGACGAGCAAGTCGGCCATGTCACCCGCTTTGCTGAGAATAACTTCAGCTTTCGGTTTACCACTCACCCAAAAGGCCGAATTGTCCAGACCCTTACTCCAGGAATTTAGCCCTTTGCCGGGGAAACGCTGGTTTTTATCATCGATGGTAATGGTGTTGGCTGCTCGCGTCGTGTAATCATACATATAATGCAACGGGCTCCGGTAGGAGGCCGAACCGGGCGAAACAACCAAGTATTCACCGTAGGCACCCAGCCCAATTGAATGTAGCTCGGCACGCTGGTGATTGAATTTGATGAGCGACCCATCGCCAGAGCGCATCCCCAGTACAATTCCATTATCAGCCCAGGTTGACCGGATATAGCAGTCGCCACTGTTGAAAACTTTGAGCAGCGGTAACCGGCTTTGTTCAGGCGATTTGGGAGTTAACGGATCACCTTTGACCGAAAAGGCTAACAGGGCTTCTCTAAAATCACGGTTGCGGTCGAATTTTTTGATCAACCAGGCGGCAAGAGAATCCTGATACAGGGAGGACAGCAGTTGATTGACAGCTATCGAGGGCGAACTCGAATAGGCATTGTCGCCATAATGAATAACAGTCGGCTCTAGTTTTCCCGCCTGACTTGTGTTGAACAGGTACGGGTAAACTTCCCACTGAGACGAATACCGTAGGCCCGATGATGAAAAGGTCGATTGCCGTTCTGCTTCAGTCATAGAGAGCACGGCAGATAATATTGACCCAATAGGGTAATTAAAATAGCCAGTACCCTCCCCGTAGCTGCCATCTTTTTCGATGGAGCCGTTCAGGTACCCAATCATCGCCTGCCGGGCTTTTTCTTTTGCGTCATTATCGTTGAAATATCGAGCTGCGACAAAAGCCCCTGAGCTAATCACCGCCGTGAAATTGCTTAAGCTTGGTGTTTTAAGCCAGTTCAGGCAGGTCTGTAATCCTTTGTTTCGCAGCGCCGATTCCACCCGCGCTTTTTCGTCCGGCGAAAACAGCGCTCCTGTTGCCGATAACGCCACTGATACACCCGTACAAACGGCGGCTGTTTCGATCATGCCTAAGGGCAGCTTGGGGTTATAGCCTCGTAGTTCGGCATGAACCCAGAATTCGTATGGTAACTCCGTAATATGCAGCAAATGAGCCCGTATGAATTGGCCGAGATCCCGTTGGCCGGTGAGCATGTAAACCAGCGACAGATTTTCGAGTTGCACAATGGAGTAAATGTACCGGTTAGCTGCAAAGCCGGTTCGGTTCAAATCCCATTGATTGACGACGTTCGCCGTGTTTTCTGCCTGCTTTTTCCACATGGCTTTTCCCTCCGCATCATTCAGCAGGTAATTTCCCAATCGGCGTAGCGTCGGCTGGTCGCCGTAGACCATTCCATCAGGGTAACGGTTGATTCGGGTCAGGTCTATTTTGAAGTTATCGGCCTCTACACGAGAAATATCCGTCGGGCGCGGCAATCGCTGGTTATCGAAAATGGGAAATTTTGTGTTCTGGGCCCACGCACCCTGACCTACTACACTGAGCATGCACAGTAGTAACCCCATCAGCCTCCTCGATTTCATATCGTTCTTCATTTTTAAAGAGTTAGCATACAGTTGAACCAACCCATTGACCCTACTTAAGAAAAAGGGTATTATCTACTCAATAGCCCGGATTTTGCGTCAATTTACTGTTCAGCAAAACTTCCGTCTCCGGAATAGAAAACAACGTCCGGTACGCATCCGGGAGCATATTACTGGTTGCTCCGTCAAGGCTGGCGTATTTGGCTTTGAAAGCAATCATCGTACTGATCGCTTTATCCCAGCGAATCAGATCGTGCCAACGGTGGCCCTCAAAGCACAGTTCAACCCGCCGTTCCTGCTCAATAGCCAGTTGGGTGTCGGTTACAGACAGCACCGTTTTAGCCCCCAGGCCGGCCCGTTTACGCACGGGGTTAAGCTGCGTCAGGGCTAAATCGGTTTTGCCGTTTCTGTTCAGAGCTTCGGCATACATCAGCAGCACATCGGCGTAGCGGATGATAGGCCAGTCGTTATCTCCTTCACCAACCGCCATAACATTATACACAAATTTTCTAGCGTAGTAATTGGTTGGCTTTACCGACTCATCCACCGCTACGTAGGCTGTTTTTCGCTGATCACCGGTTTCAAAGGCATTGAACAGGTCCAGTGTGCCAATGTTGGAGTTGCCAGCAGCTACGCTCGTGGCGTTGGCTGTCGAAGGGGCAAATGCATAAGAGAAGGTGTTGCCCTCGCCATTCCCAGTGCTGAGGTATTGACAGGCAAACACGATCTCGGCATTATTGTCATTTCCAGGCCCAAACACTTTGGTCAGGTCGGCCAGTAGCTGGTATCTGCCTCCGGCCACAACCTCGGCCAGTTTCGCTTCGGCCTGTGGCCATTTTTTCTCCTGTAAAAACACTTTACCAAGCAGTGCTTTAGCGGCCCCACTGGTTGCCCGACCTACATTAGCCCCCGTATACGTAGCGGGGAGGGCCGTTTCGGCTTCGCTCAGGTCTTTCTCGATCTGGGCATACACATCGGCTATTGGTGTTCTTACCAGATTGAACGCTTCCTCCTGGGCAGTGATTTCTGTAAGCACCAAGGGAACATTGCCAAAAAATCGAACTAAATTAAAATACATAAGCGCCCGGATAAATTTGGCTTCGCCCACAAGCTGGGTTTTCGCAGCAGCACGGGCGAATGTTACCTGATCGGCATGAGCCAGAGTTATGTTGGCCGCAGCAATGACGCCATAGGCGTTATTCCAGAAACTGGCGATGGGAGCAAACGAAGTTAACCATGTCAGCTTGTCGAACGGACCGTGAGCAACTTCGCTGGCAGAGATAGTCCTGGTGTTGTCGGAAGGCAACTCAGTGAACTGAAAATAACTGTTGTAGATGGGACGCATTGACCCATAGGCCCCGGTGAGCGCTCCCTGAATATCGGCTTCGGTTCGGTAAAAGCCACTGACCGGGATAACGTCCTGAGGGGTCAGGTTTACGAAGTTGGCACAACTGGAAGCGCCAACCAGCAAGGTTGCAAGGAGCAGGCTACGGGTAAAAGAAGTTATTGGTTTCATAGGAGGAAAAGGGTTAGAAGCCAATGGTTAAGCCGCCAGTAAACACACGGGTGCCTGGGTACGTACTCTGGTCTACGCCCGGCGTAATCAGGGAGCCGGTATTGATACTGGCCTCAGGATCGTAACCGGGGTAGCTGGTGAACGTGAACAGATTCTGCCCCGTCAGATAAACTCGCATGCGCTGGAGTTTGAGCCGTTGAAGCACGTTGGCCGGCAGCGTATACCCAATCGTCAGGTTACGAACCCGCAAAAACGATCCGTCGAATACCTGTCGGTCGGTAAGCTGGTTGCTGGGCGTGTATCCACCTGCCCCAAGCCGGGGGAAACGCGTCTCTACGTCAGGAGAAGCGGGGTCCCAAGTGTTCTTATACACTTGGTGCGACGTGTTCTGGGCTCCGAAGTGCTGCCGCAAAATCCCCTGAATGACATCACGGCCCTGCACCCCCTGCAACAACAAGCTCAGGTCGAAGTTACCGTACTGAAACGACTGCGACAGACCGTAAATAAAATCGGGGACACCTTTACCAACCCGGGTCCGATCACTCTCGTCGATTTTGCCATCACCGTTCTGATCTTTGATAATCCAGTTGCCAACCCGATCACTTTTGGTACCTGTCTGTGCGTACCGGTCCAGATCAGCTTGTGTTTTAAAGATGCCCAGTACCTGAAACCCATACATATTTCCTAGGGGTTGGCCTACGATCACCTGATATGAATTATTCCAGCCATTGATGGACGCGACCGGCACGAACGAATCCACTCCGCCCAAGTCAAGTACTTTCGTGCGGTTTCCGGAGATATTACCGGAAATGGCCCAGCGCAGCTTATTGACATTGACAGTGGTACCAAGGGCCAGTTCTAGTCCCCGGTTTTGCAGACTCCCAATGTTTGTCCGGATTGTGTTCGCATAGCCGATCGCACTTGGCAGTTGGCGGTTTTGCAGCATTCCTTTCGTAATGCGGCTATAGTAGTCGACTGTCAGTGTAATTTTATTATTAAGGAGCGTCATATCCAGCCCCAGATCAGTCTGCTCATTTTTTTCCCAGGTCAGATCCGGATTAGGAAACCCATTCTGCGTATATCCAAACGCTCGTCCCCCACCAAAACTGTAATTGGTATTATCCATGCTGTTGAGGTAATTGAAGCTGCCGATGTTGGCGTTACCGGTCTGCCCGATACTGGCTCGAACCTTCAATTCGCTCACAATTGGCCGGATAACTTTCCAGAACGGTTCTTCGCTCACCCGCCATCCCAGCGACAGTGACGGGAAGACTGCGTACCGATTGTTAGGCCCAAAACGTGATGAAGCATCTGTTCGCAGCGCTCCGGAGAACAGGTATTTCTTACGAAAATCATACGTAAAGCGTCCACCATACGACAAAAACGCATTCTGGTCGTAACTCAAACTACCCACCAGATCGGGAGAGGCCAGTGGATTTTCGATTAGCGTATTCGTCACCGTTCCCGTTCTGGCGGAAGTGGCCGTGTTGCGCCCCTGAAACTTTTGCAGGGAGAACAACCCCAGCACTGCAAAACTATGCGCGCCTACCTGTTTACTGTAGTTGAGCGTATTTTCCCATAAGTAATCGACCCTAAAATTGGACCCTTCGCGGGCAAAAACCGAACTGATGACCGGGGTTGAAATATTGGCTGTCCTCGCCGATTCGGAAGCCATTGTCGCTGGAATATAGGCGGATTGGTTGTCAATGGTAATGGTTCCTCCCCCCGCCGTTTTCAGTTGTAGCCCCGGCAAGGGCGACCATTCCAGAAATGTATTTCCAAATACCCGGTAGCTGGTGATGCTGTTCTGATTCAGATCAATCACCGCTTTGGGGTTAAATACGTTAACCGTGTAGAACGTTGTGTTATTGGGGCCTATCAACTGGTTATTTGGTTGCGCATAATCGCCATTGTCGATATAGATCGGCATAGTTGGCGCAACCATCAGGGCCAGTGACGTAGCATTCGGTACGGCACGGGTTCCATTATTGACGCTACCACTACTGGTGTTCCAGGACCCCGCAGTGGCCTGTCTGTCCTGTACGGCGTAGGACGGGGCCATTGAAATACCTACTTTCAATTTGGGACTCAGGTTGGCATCGAGGTTAAACCGCACATTGAAGCGATCAAAAGCCGATCCTCGTAATACACCGTCCTGCTGAAAATAACCTGCTGAAAGATTGAACCTGGCCTTTTCGGTGCCACCCGATGCCGATACCTCCACATTGCGAATGACTGCATCCCGGTAAATCACGTCCTGCCAGTCCGTATCGGGGAGATTACCGGCATTAGCTGTCCAGCTACTGGGTAATGCTTCTGGCGTGCCTATTGTACCCGTTGTGGTGTTGTAGGCGTTAGAACGGACTCGAATTGTTTGCCAGTCGATATATTCGTCGCGTTTCAATACATCGATTTTTTTGGCTATGCGTTGAAGGCCCGTGTATGCCGATACGGTAAATGCCGTCTTGCCAGCCTTACCACGTTTAGTCGTTACGATAACGACCCCATTGGCCGCCCGCGATCCGTAGATAGCTGTCGACGCAGCATCTTTTAATATCGATATGTTCTCAATGTCGTTAGGGTTGATTAGGTTGAACTGAGCCGGGTCTTGCAACGGGTAGCCATCGACCACATAGAGTGGGTCGCTGTTAGTGCCAAGCGAGGATCCTCCGCGAATCACGATGGCCGGCGGGTTACCCGGCGAGCCTCCCTGTTCGGACTGAACCGATACCCCCGGAGCCAGGGCAGCCAGAGCCTCTCCCGGTGTACTGACCGTTTGCCGACTAATGGCCTCCCCCTCAATTTTGGCGACGGAACTTGTAACAGTCTTGGCAGATTGCTCGCCATAGGCAATCACAACTACCTCACCCAACGTTTTAGTATCTGTTGTCAGGCGGACATCAACCACGTTCCGCCCGTTAACGCTAATCGTTTGTGGCTGGTAGCCGACAAAGGAAAAAATCAAGGTTACATTGTTGGCTGGCACCAGAATCTGATAGTGTCCGTCGGCGTTGGTTGACGTTCCAGCCGACGAATTTTTCAGCACGACCGTGACACCCGGAAGCCCTTCCCCTGTTTCGTCAGTTACGCGTCCTGAAACGGTTTGTGTATTTTGTGCCAGCGATGTTAGGGCGAAACATAGAAGGTAAAAACAAAGCAAACTCAATTTTTGGAACGAGATTATGGATTGTCCCATACAGTATATATTATATCATTGTTGAATTTAAATTTATCAATGCAATACTATACAATAGATCTGTATTTGACAATATTTTTTCTATATAAATTTTAATTAACGATTGCACTTTAGACTTACATATTAATTATATGATAATCAATATAGCTCTGTTAAAATCAGGCAGATTTACGTATTAGAAAATTACTATTACTAGTCCTTTGAATATTCAGACTATATTTCCAGCAATTATCTATTAATCCATTATAATTACCGTAATTTATCAATGATATAGTATTAAGACAATAACTCGAGTTAAATCTACTGAAGAGCATCCATGGATATACAGTCTGCCCTGCAGTATTCTAATTCATTACAAAAGGCATGGTTTTAGTCATAGTTAAAGCGTTGGACATTTTAGAGTGGGTGGCGCGAGATTCCGAGCGGACATACTCATTAACCGAAATTGCAGAAGGTTTGCAGATGAATCAGGCTACCTGCGTTAACATTCTTCAAACGCTGGTCAGTAAAAATTACCTCGAACACCTGGGGCGCAAAAAAGGGTATCGGCTTGGTCCAATGGCCTATAATCTGACCAACAATCTGGCCTATAGTCAGAACCTGGTCCTGGCCGCCAAGAATGCCATGGAGACGCTCACAAAGCAGATCAACGAAACATCGGTTCTGGGGATTATCCGAAATCAGAAGCGATTTATTGTGCATCTTGTCAATAGCGACCAGGATTTGCAGGTCCGGAGCCATACCGAACGAAATATATACGAAACCGCATCAGGTCGGGTGTTGCTGGCTTTTATGTCGCCAAAGGAGCGAGAAAGCTTATTGCAGGCTATTGGCCTTCCCAGACCAGACATTTGGCCGGAAGCAGCTACCTCCGATCAGTTCGGGCACGCTTTAGCCGACATTCAGCGGCAGGAATTGGCTATCACACATTCCCCTACTCATATAATTGGATTGGCTGTACCTATACGCAAACTGGAGCGGGTTGTAGCCAGCCTGAGTGTTTTTCTGCCCGAAATCCGCTGTTCTGAGGCTCGCAAAAGCGGTATTATTCAGGCGTTACGGCAAACGGCTCAGGCGATTGACGAACGACTGGCGATGATGTAGACTTTTTCTAACAGACAATCTATATAAATGTAAGCGATGCCGGCTCTTGTTCAGTTAATCAGTCGTTAATACGGGGCGGATCAATAACCTCGACTGGATTTACACTAACTACTGGGGCAACACCCACCGTTACTTTACCGCTCAATAGTCAGCTCACCTATTCGTTGCTAAAGCTCCCATCGCCATGGGCGAAATTTGGTGGCCCCGGTCTGGTGATCCAGACAGAGAATCAGGTTGTAATCAATGTAAGAAGAATTTACCAGGTGACGGCCAGCACCATTAACGGTTGTGAAGCCCAAGACCACCTTGGTGCAACCCGAGTGTATACGCATCATAAAGACAATCTGGATTGGTGTATCCTAATTGTAATACAGACAGAACCAAGAATTTACATATGCGTTGGGCTGAATAAACTACACAAAAAAAAGCAAACCAATAAAATCAGTTTGCTTTCCGGATTACTCATTTTTAAACTGCTTAAAATTAGATACGCAAACTCATGAATGCCTATTTAATCGACTAATCAGCAAATTGTATAGCTGAAACAGCAAATTTAATCGATTAAGCTTGCATCTCATTGGCTAGTTTTAGGATAAAATATACTCAAGAAGTGAGCTGATTTATAGTTTATTCTCAACAATTGACCAATTTATTTCAGCCTATCTCGTTCCGTACCATTGGCTATTTTTCGTATCCATTTCTACTTATACATATTCTACTTTATCATTATTAAATTATATAAATCATTACAAGTAACAGAATCTATTACTCCAAATTGTTACTGTATACCACATTTTATAAAAATTTATTTACCCACAAACTAAATCAGAGTGGTAATAATTTACTATATTCAATCTCTTATCATTTATGGGTTAGTGTCCCCGCTCTGGCCAATTGGCTGTGCGGGGCATCTTTTAGGTAGATATCACGCGGTATGTCCGCAGCATAAAAACATAATAGTCCCGCTCTAAATGCCTCCGAACCTGAACTCTCTTTTCTTCTTCCTATCTCTCCTGCTACTTCAGGCTCAAATGCTGGGTTACTTTTTATAATTTTAAAGCAGGAAAAATTTTCAGTAGCCATTTATCCATATACTTTCAAACAACTTGTCTACTTTTGGTTTTTGTATATAAAAGCAACAGGCTACTTGGAACTGAGCAAAAGAGTTGATGAATATTTGGTATTTACTGCTGAATAATTAACAATTTTAGACGAACAAGGTATGCTGTTTTAAACTAATCCATGTTATGGCCTCCTCGCCGTTTAATATTTTATTGGTTGATGATGATTCCACACTCGGGGATTTGATGAATCGAGCAGCCGCAACAAGTTTTCCGGAAGCCCGATTTATTCAGGTAACCAGTTTTGAGGAAGCCAAACAGCATCTCGAAGCTCTAGACGATAAAAAGCTTAATCTACTTCTACTGGACATTGACCTCCAGCAACAGGTAGATGGACTTGATTTCCTTGCTTTAGTAAGATCTCACCCACAGGGCCGGTTGCTGCCAGTAGTAATTCTTTCAGGTACTTATACACAAGCACAGATCGATCGGGCTTATTTTATTGGAGCTTCTTCCTTTACGATTAAACCATACAATTTGACCGAATGGAAAACGTACCTGACTAATTTGCGTGCATATTGGTACAGTACCGTTACATTACCCTCACGTAGATATTAATCTATACTCTAACAATCAAGCGATTTCGACGTAGTAAATAAATCTTAGAGTTAAGGTCCTCAAAGAAAAGCGAGCATTTAACGAAAATAGCTAGGTCAATACGTAGTGGAGTTTAAATTGGGGCACCTTCAACACAGGAAACGGAGTGAAAATTTTCAGCCTCGGCAGTGGACTTGCAACAGAATTCTGGAGGTTTTTTTAGGCCGCCATTGAGCTGGTGAAAAGTAAGATTTACCTTGAAAAGGAATTGGATGGTCGCGTTAACTGTTTCCACCTGGCGTGTTTCGAAATTGAACAGCAATATCCCAGCAGTTCCCTTTTCGCCTGGCCATACTTCACAAGACGAACAATTCCTTTAACTGATCTCAAAAATCAATACTGATACTGTGTACTCAGGGACTGCCAGCGTGGTAGAAAGGTAAGTAACCATGCAGTAGATACTTTCCCCACTACTACGTTAAGGTTTGTGCAGACTTCCCTCTAAACTACTACCCCGTTTTCAACAGATTCACGAACCGAGCCTTTTGCGTAGGGCAAATTGATAGACATCAGCCTAAAGCTTTTTTTAAAAACGATCCGCCTTTATGGTCTTTTCTCACTAACCAGATTTAAGAGTTGGCCCAAATCTGTCTAAAAATCACATTAGTCAAATGTAGTAAGTTGACAGCTTCTGTTTAAACAATTACTCATGGCAGTTCGAAGGAAAATCATTTTCGAAACTTCCGATTTCCTTTTTTACCCTTGCTATCAGTATTTTGTTGATGCGAATTTGCATGATGATTTCCAACTAAACGTTCGGCCAAATCAGGGCGCTTGAGCTTATTGAGCCGATTTCGAATCCAGTCTTTGTATTCGGGTTTGTACCAGAAGAAATAACGATTTTGCGCTTGTTTTTCCTCGCGGGTTTTCGCCGTTTTAACCGGTTTCAGTGTGTATGGATGAACGCCCGAATAATAGATCACTTCGGCCACCGTCATTGGCGTTGGTGTAAAATCCTGCACCTGTTCGAGTTGAAAACCCAAATCTTTGGTTTCGGCCGCTAAGTTGGCCATATCCTGTTCTTCGCAGCCGGGGTGCGACGAGATAAAGTACGGAACCAGTGGCTGTTTCAGATTGTGTTTCTCCTGAATCTGGTCGTACTTTTTCTTAAATAGCTTAAAATATTTAAACGACGGTTTCCGCATAATCCGCAACGTATCATCGGCGGTATGTTCAGGAGCCACTTTCAACCTGCCTGATACGTGGCGTGTTGTCAGTTGCTCCATGTACTCATCGTGGTTGCCGTCGGCGTTGTTCTTATTAAAATCATCAACCAGTAAATCGTACCGAATTCCCGAACCAACAAACGCCTTTTTAACGGCTGGATTTGCGTCTACTTTCCGATATAGTTCGGTTAGCGGTTTATGCGACGTATCAAGATTCGAGCAGATAACCGGGTGAATACAGCTCGGGCTCTGACAACGGGCACAAATCGCTTCGTCTTTACCTTTCATCTTGTACATATTGGCCGACGGCCCACCCAGATCCGAAATATATCCTTTAAACTCAGGATGTTTCGTGATTTCATCAACTTCTTTTAGTACCGACTTCTCACTACGTGACGCAATAAATTTACCCTGATGGGCCGAAATCGTACAGAAGCTACAGCCGCCAAAACATCCCCGGTGCATATTGACCGAGAATTTAATCATATCGTAGGCCGGAATTGGACCCCGTTTTTTGTATTTCGGGTGCGGCAATCGGGTGTATGGCAAATCGAACGACTTATCGACTTCGGCCTCATCCATCGTTTTAAACGGAGGATTGATCACCAAAACCTGATCGCCAACTTTCTGCGTAATCCGGTTGGCCTGCCACTTATTCGACTCAACTTCAACGATTTTAAAATTAGCCGCGTACTTTATTTTATCATCCAAGCACTCTTCGTGGCTGGACAGTTCAACCGTGTTCCAATTGTTATAATCACGTAGCGACGTAGCAGCATCGTGCATAAACGCCACCTGATTAATGTTACGCATCGACGAAAACGGTACGCCTTTCTGCACCAGTTTCAGGATTTCACGTAGTGGCTGTTCGCCCATACCATACACCAGCATATCGGCACCGGCATCGACCAGAATCGACGGCAACAGTTTATCCTGCCAATAATCGTAGTGGGTTACGCGACGTAGTGAAGCCTCAATTCCACCTAACAGCACTGGCACATCGGGATACAATGTTTTCAGGATATTGGAGTAGACAATTGTGGCATAATCAGGCCGAAAACCCGCTTCACCACCGGGCGTGTAGGAATCGTTGGAACGTAGCCGTTTGTTAGCCGTATAGTGGTTCACCATCGAATCCATGCAGCCCGCCGTTACGCCAAAGAAGTATTTGGGCCGCCCGAATTTCTTAAAGTCGCGCAGGTCGTCTTTCCAGTTTGGCTGGGCAATAACAGCTACCCGAAAGCCTTCACTCTCCATTATTCGGCCGATTACAGCAGTGCCAAAGGCGGGATGGTCGACGTACGCATCGCCCGAAACCAGAACGATATCAACTTCATCCCAGCCTCTTTTCTCGACTTCTTTCATCGTCAGCGGCAACCAGTCTGTTAGGGGTCTTTCAGTCATATACTACGTGAGCTTATGCCTTTGAAAACCACTGATTCCACTAAATAATTCACTTTTTCGTTACGTAAATCTGAATCATAATACGCTATATAACCACAACGGCTTTCCCAATAATCCGGCGCTCCATCATATCGGTGAGTGCCTGCGGGGCTTCGGCCAATGAATACAGTTTAGAAATACGCGGGGCAATTTTCCCCTGAAGTACCCACGTAGCGATTTGTTCCATATTCTGCCGATTGAGTTCGGGTTCTTTCTGACCAAACATTCCCCAGAAAACACCGACAATTGAAGAACCTTTTAGCAGCGCCAGATTCAACGGAATTTTAGGAATATCGCCACCCGCAAAACCAACCACCAGATACCGCCCGCGCCACGCCAGCGAACGGATGGCCGGATCTGCCCATTTATCGCCAACCGGGTCATACACTACGTCGACGCCCTTACCATTCGTAATCTCTTTGATACGTTCGCGCAGATCTTCCGTAGTGTAATTGATTCCATACGTAGCACCTTTCTGTTGACAGATAGCCAGTTTTTCATCGGTCGACGCTGCTGCAATCACAGTGGCGCCCATCAACTTCCCTAATTCAACAGCCGCCAAGCCCACTCCACCAGCCGCTCCTAAAACCAGCAAGGTTTCGCCAGATTGCAGTTGCGCCCGATCTTTCAATGCGTGATACGACGTACCAAATGCGTATAAGGTCGATGCTCCCGTTACAAAGTCCATACCTTCGGGAATCGGTAACGTAGCACGCGCTTCGGCGATACGTTCCTCAGCCAGTCCGCCGTGGGTGCCGTAAGTAAATACGCGATCACCCGGTTTCACATGTGTTACGTTATCCCCTACTTCCTTGACGATGCCAGAAGCCTCGCTACCGGGCGAAAAAGGAAGTTGCGGTTTAAACTGATACATGTTTCGGATGGTAAGCGTATCGGGGAAATTCAAACTACAGGCTTTCACCTGGATCAATACGTCGCTTGGACCGGGTGATGGCGATGGTACGTCTTCAAGCGTTAACGTATCGGGCAGGCCGTAGGCATTACAGACAATCGCTTTCATGGGTAAACTTTTTAAAGAAATGGTTTAGGTAATATAATGAGCCTGTTGATTCGATTTTAACAAGCTGCTACGTTCCAAGTATTTAGGCTTGAAACGTAGCACAAAAACGCCAAAATTTAGCCATGACTCGTAAAATTCTAACGTTCTGCTTACTGGGTCTTTTTGGACAGGCGATGGCTCAGCAACCCATTTCACAAAATCAGCGCTTGCAATGGTGGCGTGATGGTCGATTGGGTTTGTTTGTTCATTGGGGGCCAGTGAGCCGTATCGGGAAAGAAATAAGCTGGTCGCGCGAGGACTATGGCAAGAGTCGCTACGATTCGCTGTATCTGCGTTTCAACCCGACCAAGTTCAATGCTCGCGAATGGGTTCGAATGGCAAAACGTAACGGCTTCAAATACATCGTTCTAACGGCTAAGCACCACGACGGTTTCTGTCTCTGGGGCACCAAGACAACGACGTATAACATTCTGTCGTCGCCGTTTAATCGGGATATTTGTAAAGAATTAGCGCAGGCTGCGCACGATGAAGGCATGCCGATTGGCTGGTATTTTTCAGTAGCCGACTGGAAGGATCCTGACTGTCGGAACCCCAAAAAAAACGGGCAATTTGCCGACCGGGTACAAACTCAAATACGTGAATTGCTGACCAACTACGGCGACATCAGTCTGTTGTGGATTGATTTTGAAGGCTGGCCCAGCCCCGTTCAGCCGAAAAAAGTATTTGATCTGGCCCGAAGCCTGAACCCTCGTATCATTATTAATAATCGGCTCGAGCCGTTCACGCCCGATGAGTCGCACGCGTATTTAGGCAACTATGCTGATTATACAACGCCCGAAGGTTTTGTGGCGGGTTACGGAGCCATTCCGTGGGAAACCTGCACGAACATGGGGCATCAGTGGGCCTGGCGTTTCGGCGATTCACCGCGACCGCTTAACGAATGTGTACAAACGCTGCTACGTTGTGTTGGCGGGAATGGCAATCTGTTGTTCAATATTGGCCCCGATAGTACGGGTGTGTTTCCGGCCTCATTCGTCGAACGTACTACTGAAATGGGTAACTGGATTTCTCGTCATGCCGAAGCCATTTACCAAACGGAGGCCGGGCCGTATACTCCCGCACAGGAGTATGTCAGTACGTATCGCGGAAACACGATTTATGTATACATTTTCCCGACCAGTACGAATGTAGTTCAGTTACCGCCACTCTCCGCTACCATAAAAAGCGCCCGATTACTCGATGGTACGGCCATTGTTGTAAACCAGAAACCTACAGAGCTTCAACTTGTTTTGCCAGAAAAAAACCCAGACACCGTGGCGACAGTTATTGCGCTGACGCTCGACAAACCGGTTGCTACACTCGAAAAAATCAAGCAATTTTCAACCAGTAACGCGTTGTCTTACAATAAGAAAGCAAGTGCCTCCAGTGCTGTTGGTCCGTTTTTGCACGATGCATCGGTTGCGTTCGATGATAACCCAAATACGTACTGGAAAATGGGCCGACGGACTGACGTAAATTTTGATAACTACTACGGTACTAATATCCATTATCTATCTGATTCGGTGTATGCTCTTTATCAGCATACGGGCTGGCTGGAGATAGACCTTGGCAAACCTCAAACTATTAATCGGCTAGCAGTTAGCGAATTTGTTTATCAGAAATCATCAATCAACGCATTTTCTATTGAGTACCAGAAAGATGAGCAATGGATACCGTTAGTAAAAGACACGCATATGGGAAACTGGTGGAAAGCGATTTCGCCGATTCGGGCACAAAAGCTTCGCTTAGTCATTGAGGATTCACAAGGTTACCCCGGCATACGTGAATTTCAGGTGTTTGGTGCAAAACAGTAGCGTAAACACAATTTTGAACGTAGCGCCAGAAATCACTACGTTGCTTGTAGAATTAACCCGTTACGTATGCCAGCAGAAGTAGATAGCAATCAACCTACATCGTCAATCGAGGTGTTATTCCAGCACTTCGAAAAATATATTTGGTTATCTGACGAACTGAAATCAGAACTAGCAAAACGAGTACATTTTACAACTTTCAAAAAAGGTGAACTCGTGCTACGTGCCGATCAGGTTTGCACGAAAAGTTATTTCATTCAGAAAGGATTGCTAAGGACGTATTTTCTTAAAGACGGAAAGGAAATCAGCGAGTACTTTTCGTATGAGGAAGAATGGGTGAATTCGCCCCGAAGTTTCATGCAACGAATACCCGATATTTACTATATCGACGCGCTTGAACCGACCGATGTTTTTTACCTGCACATCAACGACTTAGGTTTCCTTTTCGACAATTTTCCGAGTATGGAGCGTTATGCCCGACTGTCGATGGGAGCCATTTTTGGTCACCTTCTAGAACGTATTACATCGATGCGCTTTACGTCGGCAAAGGAAAAGTATGAACACTTCTGCACTGTTTATCAGGACATTTACCACCGGATTCCACTTGGAATGATTGCCTCCTATCTGGGTATTACACAGGAAACGTTGAGCCGAATCAGAGCTGAAAAATGATTATTTGATATAGGTCAAAAATCGGGGAGTTTTTACTGTTCTATTTTGTCAAAAAAACAAAAACTATGAACAGAATTAAGTTTATCAACTTTCTGATTATCGGCATATTATCTATTATCTCCGTCAACACATTTGCCCAGCTAACACTCAACACGCCGAACGTAAACAGTGTGCTGTATGTCGGTAAAAGCAAAAATCAGCCTTTAGTAGTCGGGTTGGGTGGTTCCGAAGGTGGTAATGCCTGGACAAGCAATCGCTGGAAACCGATTCGCGACCAGTTTCTCGAAAAAGGATATGCGTTTCTAGCTATCGGCTACTTTGGGGCTTCTGGTACGCCCGATACGCTGGAACGAATCGCCATTGAACCCATTCATGATGCTATTCTCGAAGCCACAAAAAATCCGCAGGTCAGCAAAACGAGAATTGCGATTGTGGGCGGGTCGAGAGGAGCCGATTTAGCCCTGTTAATAAGCAGTTATTATTCTGATATAAACTGCGTAGTAGGAATTGTGCCCAGCCACGTAGTATTTCCGGGCAACACAAACCATTTCACTACGTCGACCTGGACGTATCAGGGGAAAGAGTTACCATTTGTACCAGTCAATGAGGCTGCCGTTCCGTTTCTGATCAAACGAGATTTACGCGGTACGTTCGAAGCTATGCTGCGCGATAGTGTTGCCGAAGAGAAAGCCCGCATTCACGTGGAGAACATAAAGGGGTCAATTCTTTTATTGTCAGCGACGAAGGATGAAATTATTCCCAGCACACCCATGTGCGAGAAAATCATCAGCCGACTACGTAGTAAGAACTTCAGCTATGTTAACGAACACGTAGCGATTGAGGGTAGTCATGCTGAACCACTGAAACATTTCGACAAAATTTTCGAATTCCTCGACAGAAATTTTCTCAAAAACGAACACTAACTAATTCACTACGTATCAACAAAACTGCCCGAACATATTGGCTCGGGCAGTTACTTAGCTTATTGCGATTTTGCTACGTAGCATTCTACAATTCAACCAGTTTTCCGTATGTTTCAGGTCTTCTGTCGCGGAAGAATTGCCATACGCTACGTACCTCATCAATCATATCGAGGTCGAATTCAGAAATAAGAAGTTCGTCTTTGTCTTCCGAAGCAGTGGCAAAAATCTGCCCACGCGGATCAACAAAATAAGACGAACCATAGAACCGACCGAGATTCCAGGGTTTTTCTTCCCCTACCCGATTAATACAACCCATAAAATAGCCATTGGCTGCCGCATGGGCAGGTTGCTCCAGTTTCCAGAGGTATTGCGAAAGTCCCGCTACGGTTGCCGAAGGGTTATACACAATTTCTGCGCCGTTCAGGCCGAGGCAACGCGCTCCATCGGGAAAATGGCGGTCGTAGCAGATGTAAACGCCAATTTTCGCGTATTTGGTCTGGAAAACAGGATAACCCAGATTGCCGGGTTTAAAAAAGAATTTTTCCCAAAAACCCGACGTGTGTGGAATATGATTTTTCCGATATTTACCCAGATACGTACCATCGGCATCAATCACAGCCGCCGTGTTATAAAGCACACCCGCCTGTTCTCTCTCGAAAATCGGGACAATCATGACCATGTTGTACTTTTTGGCATACTCGGCCATCAGGTCGGTAGTCGGCCCCGGAATGGTTTCCGCCGATTTATACCACTCCGCGTTCTGACCGGGGCAGAAATAAGGCGTATTGAAAATTTCCTGCAAACACAGAATCTGAACACCTTTCTGACCGGCTTCTTCGATGAGCGGCAGATGTTTTTGCAGCATTGCTGCCTTAATTTCGTCGATAGTGCCCTCGCCTTCTGTCATCGGCAGGCTCATCTGTATCAATCCCGATTTTACGATTCTTGGCATAATTGTTTTAGTTTATAGTATAGGGCATGGGGAAGAGATACTTACGCCGGCTTGTGAACCCTATACCCTAACCCCTATTCCCTACGCCGATTATATCTTCCCGCTTACTTTATTTCGTTTTATGAACTGACCGTATCCTCTGTCGACCAGACAGTTATTATCATCAATCGCCACTTTACCACGTAGCAATACCGTTTTCACTTTACCTGTCAATTCTCGGCCTTCATAGCCAGAGTAGTCGACGTTCATGTGATGGGTTTTGGCAGATAACGTGTGTGTTTCATTGGGGTCGAAAAGAACAATGTCGGCGTCGCTACCCACGGCAATGGTGCCTTTGCGAGGGAACATCCCAAAAATTTTGGCGGGATTGGTACAAGCTACCTCTACGTATTTGTTGAGGGTAATTTTGCCGTTATGAACACCTTCGCTATAGAGCAGTTCCATCCGGTTTTCGATGGCCGGGTGCCCATTCGGAATTTTTGAGAAATCATCTTTTCCCATCAATTTTTGCTCCCACATGAACGGACAGTGATCGGTAGCCACAACCTGTACAAGTCCCTGATTAATGCCCGCCCACAGGGTTTGCTGGTCTTTTTTCTCGCGCAATGGTGGACTCATGACCCACTTGGCTCCCTCAAATTCGTCCCCATATAGCGACGCATCCAGCACCAGATATTGAATACAGGTTTCAACAAATACTTTTTGATTGCGCCGGGTTGCACCGCGAACAGCGTTTAAGGCTCCTTCGCAGGTCATGTGGACAATATAGCCGGGACATCCCGTATAGTCAGCCATGTCAGAAAAACGCCCACTGGCTTCGGCTTCGGTTACTTCGGGTTGCGACAGATAATGGTAGCGCGGAGTTAATTTTCCTTCGGCCCTGTGTTTGGCTGTAAGGTAGTCGATCACATCGCCGTTTGTTGCGTGAACCGTTACCATACCGCCCTGTTTCTTCACCTCTTGCATCAGGCCAATCATCTGCCGGTCGTCAATCATGAGTGCACCTTTGTAAGCCATGAAGGTCTTGAACGACGTAATACCTTCGTTCTCAACCATTTCTTTTATTTCAGCCTTCGAGTTTTCGTTGAAGTCGGTAACGGCCATGTGGAAGCTATAATCGCCCACAGCGGTTCCTTTAGCCCGCGAATTCCACTCGGCCAGTGCTTCTTTCAACGAATGCCCCTGTTTTTGCAGGACAAAATCAATTACAGTAGTTGTTCCACCGAAAAGCGCTGCCCGTGTACCGGTCTCGTGCGTATCGCTCGAGAACGTACCCATAAAAGGCATTTCCAGATGCACATGTGGGTCGATACCACCCGGAAAAACCAGCTTTCCTGACGCATCAATCACCGTATCTGCTTCAACAGGCAAGTTTTTCCCGATCGCAGAAATGGTTTCGCCTTCGATGAAAATATCGGCAACGTAATCGTCAGCAGCCGTTATTATCCGGCCATTTTTGATCAATATTGACATGGTAAATCTTTATATGCTTTGCGAAAACCTTAGCGTTATTACTGCAAAAAAGCTTAACTGCAAAGAACGCTGAGTTTTAACGCAAAGGTTCGCTAAGGTTTATAGTCTGTTTACAACTCTTTTTATTCCATCCTTTAATCGAAATACATTGAAGTTAATCAGTAATCCTAACTTATAACCTCCAAGCCTCATGTAAGTCAACGTTTGGGCCAGATGAACATCATTGAGTGCATCAATACTTTTCAATTCAACAACTAGGCAATTTTCTACCAGTATATCGATTCGGTAACCGCAATCCAGTTTCACCTCTTCAAAAAACAGCGGCATTGGCTTTTCTTTCTCAATAAACAAACCTGCTTTTGTCAGCTTGTAAGACAAACATTCTTTGTATGCACTTTCCAATAAGCCGGGTCCTAAAGCGGAGTGAACATCTAAAGCCAATCCGATCACTTTATACGAAATTTCATTCTCTGTCATCTTTGCGAAACTTTGCGGCAACCTTCGCGCCCTTTGCGGTTAAAAGACGGGAAATATATCACAAAGTCTCGCTAAGAGTTAAGCGATAAGTTTTCCGAATTATTCTCAGCCAATGCCACGTTTGTTACTGCCAAAACTTCATTCCGCATCAACCCAAGATACACAGCCCCGCTGACCAGAAACCCGACAAACCAGGCGTAATTATATAACTGTGTAATCCAACCGGGAACGCTATCGGTCGATATCGCCCCTATCGTCACCAGAAAACCGGGAATATTAGGAATGATACCCGCCAGCAACGCAATAATAGCAGCGGAGTTGAATCCGCTCTTAAAGCTATATTGGCCATCAGGGTTGTATAAATCACTCACATTCAACTGTTTCTTTCGAAGGAAATAATAATCGGCAATCATAATTCCGCCAACAGGACCGAGCAAACTGGAATAACCAACCAGCCACGTAAAAATAAAGCCGGTGGGGTCAGCAATGAGCTTCCATGGGAAAATAAAAACACCGATTATACCGGTAATATAGCCACCTTTCCGGAAGTCAATTTTTGATGGGGAGAGGTTCGCAAAATCGTTGGCCGGACTTACGATGTTAGCTGCAATGTTGGTTGCCAGCGTCGAAATCGCTACGGCAATCATGGCAATGCTCACCAGTAATTTACTGTCGAATTTGCCAGCCAGCACAATTGGGTCCCAGATGGTAGTGCCGTAAATAATTGTGGTAGCAGACGTAACAACCACACCAATAAATGAGAACAATGTCATGGCTGGTGGAAGACCTATAATCTGTCCATTTACCTGCGCTTTCTGACTGGTGGCGTAACGAGTGAAATCAGGAATATTGAGCGACAACGTAGCCCAGAAACCAACCATGCCTGTAAGCGCCGGAAAGAAGAACGCGAAAAACGTAGCCGAATCAGCAAACTTCGCGGGCTGCTGAAGAATTGGGCCAAGTCCGTTTCCAGCCGAGATTGCCCAGAACAACAACGCCAAAGCGGCAACCGGAAGAAAAAACGCTTTAAAAACCAGCAGTTTCCGAATACTATCGACACCGAGATACACTACGTACATATTCAGCGCCCAGAAAAGTAGAAAGCAAATGGCTGGGCCAGTTTCCAGACCAAACGAAGCCGGAAAAATCTGAGGCAGTGTTTCCAGTGATGGAATCCAGAGACGTAGCATCTGATAGATAGAAAAACCACCAATCCAGGTCTGGATTCCGAACCAGCCACAGGCCACAATGGCACGTAGCAACGCCGGAATATTTGCCCCTGCCGTACCGAAACTAGAACGTACCAACACTGGGAACGGAATACCATATTTAGCCCCCGCATGACCGTTTAAAATCATGGGAATCAGAACGATCGTATTTCCCAGAAAGATGGTGAAGATAGCCTGCCACCAGTTCATACCGCCCTGAATCAACGAACTAGCCATCATATAAGTGGGAATACAAAGGCTCATGCTAATCCACAGAGCCGCATAGTTCCAGGTTGTCCAGGTTCGTTTTGAGACCGAAATTGGCGCTAAATCTTCACTGTAGAGCGATGAGGTTTCGTCTACATGCATCGGTGTTTCTTCCTGATTGGCTGACACAGTTTTCAAGTTATGGTCGGGAGTTTTTGGTACGAAGAGGACAAATGACAAACTACGTATTTTCAGGCCATTTTTAACGTATCGAAGACCATTTTCTTGAACATGGCTTCATTGGCTTCTACACAAATGGTAACATTCGGCTCTTTGCCCCAAACGCCTAGTTCATCAATAGCTATTGCCCCGAGCGTTAACTCTCCACGGGTTTCGATATCAGCAAAGCGTTTTATTTTTTCGGTAACAATAGTCGGGTCAATTACAGCCGCAATTGTAATGGCATCAGGATGGTTGGAGCCGTTCATTTTCTGATGCTCCATGCAGTACTTCTTACGAATCCGATTGATTTTCAGAAAGAAATCTGAATACCTGGTACCCAGTTTTTCAACCTTTGCATAATCATCATTCGTAAAAACCGAGCTTTTCACGCTTACATCGAAGCCAACGGTTGTTAGCGGAATTCCCGCCTGAAACACAACCCGTGCCGCTTCCGGATCGACCCATGCGTTATACGTAGCACCCGGATTGATATTCCCGTAAAACTTGTAAAAACCACCCATGAAATAGATTTCTTTTACTTTTTTCATGGTAGCCGGTGCCTTCAAAATGGCTAGTGCTACGTTGGTCAGCGGGCCGATGGCAACGATTGTCAGCTCATTCGGATACTTTTCAACCAGACGAATAATCGCATCAACGGCGTGTTCCTGTTCCGGCTTCTGCTTTGGTTCCGGGAAAAACGAATCACTCATGCCATCACTTCCGTGCACATACGTAGCGTTTCCGTGAACCTGACGAACCAGCGGACGCGCCGAACCCTGATAAACCGGAATCTGCCCCGACTTTCCGGCAACTTCCAGCGTGTAAAGCGCGTTTTTCGTCTGCTGGTCAAAGCCAACATTCCCGCACGTAATCGTAAGTGCTTCGACTTTCAACCGGGGCGACGTAACGGCCATTAACACCGCCAACGCATCGTCGGTGGCGGTATCTGTGTCCAGAATAATTCGTTTGGGTGAATCAGCGTTCAGTAACGTAGCGTTTTTTCCAACTACTACGGCTGGTAAACATGCCGATACAGCCCCTACCGATACGGTCTGAATGAACTTTCGCCGGGTTGCGAACATAAATTTGTCTAGTTAATGCGAGGAAAAATGCACAATCAACAATGACTGATGGATTAGCCTGCAATATCTTACCATTTTCCATTTTTCATCATGCTTTTTCTGCCTCCTAGACCTCTGTTACATACTCATCAGCAATTTTCAGAGCTTCGCTGATAATTGCCAGCCCTTCATCGATCTGTTCTTTAGTCACAATAAGCGGAGGGGCCACAAACACGTAGCTCCAGCGTACAAATGTGTACATACCAAGCTCTTTAATTTTGGCCGCTACCTTTCCCATTACTGCCATTTCTTCAGGTTTAGCGTTGAAGGGAGCCATCGCTTCTTTGGTAGAACGGTTTTTCACGATTTCGAAACAGCCCAGCAAACCCATTGTTCTGAAATCGCCGATGCAGGGGTGTTTCGCTTTCATTAATTCAGCCTGTTGAGCTACGTATTGGCCCATTTCGGCCGCATTTTCGATAAGATTATCGTCTTCGTAAATCTTAATCGTTTCGAGCGCAGCCGCACAACCGACTGGGTGCGCGTTATACGTCATGCCCGTTGCCAGCACCGTATCGTCGTAGCGCGCGGCAATTTTATCGGTAACCATCAGGCAGCCAAACGGCAGATAACCACTCGTAATTCCTTTGGCCATGGTTACCATATCCGGCACAATACCATGATTTTCAAAGCCAAACCATTTTCCAGTACGTCCGAACCCGCTCATCACTTCATCCATAATCAGCAGAATGCCATATTTGTCGCAGATTTCCCGAACGGCTTTCAGATACCCCACCGGATATTGCAGACAACCCGACGTACCGGATTCACCTTCGAGCAGAAAAGCGGCAATATTACCGGGACCTTCGTATGAAATGATACGTTCGAGTTGGGCAATAGCATCAGGCAACATGCTTTCTTCATCATGATTCCAACGATACCGATACGGAATGTCGATATGGACAAAATTGGGCGATTGTTGTGAATCGTCGGGCAGTTTACGCGGATCACCACCAACTGACAGCGCCCCATACGTAGCGCCGTGATACGACTGATACCGACTCAAAATTTTATGCCGCCCAGTATACGAACGTGCCAATTTCAGAGCCGCTTCTATTGACGTAGCACCGCACAGGGTGAAGTAAGCTTTGTTGAGATCGCCGGGGCAGATTTCTGCCATTTTCTTTCCCAGTTCACCCCGTACTTTGGTCACGCAATAGGGCGTTACGTAGCTCACTTCCTGCATCTGCCGAACCACAGCTTCCGTAATTCGTTGATTTCCATGACCGATGTTTACATTCATCAGTCCTGATGAAAAGTCGATATAGCGCTTGCCGTCATAATCATAGAGATAGACGCCCTGCGCATATTTTACGGCAATGGGCGAAATTCCCTTCTGCTTACTCCAGACAAAAACGGTTGAATCAAAATTGTCTTGCAGAACCTCCTGCGTTTCGGAAAGTGTTTGTGTATCAAGCATGATTTTTAAGTTCTAAGGTTATATGGTTGTAGAGTTATAAAGTTGCAGGATTCGTGAGCGCGTCAGCTAACTTTATAACCTCACAACCCTACAACTTTATAACACTAATTATATTTAGCTCATCCAGTTAATACCTGCCTCGGGGTTCCACTTGGTGGTGCTTTTCTTCAGTTTTGTCCAGAATTCGATGGAGCTTTTTCCGGTAATATCACCGACACCGAATCGACTTTCATTCCAACCGCCAAACGAGAATGGTTCACGCGGAACGGGTACGCCCACGTTTACGCCAACCATCCCGGCGCTGGCCCGATCCATCACGTAACGCGCCATGCCACCATTTTGCGTAAACACCGAAGCGGCATTCCCGTACGGATTCGCATTTTCAATTGCCAGTGCTTCATCTACCGTTTTGGTACGCATAATACTGATCACGGGGCCGAAGATTTCTTCTTTAGCAATAGCCATATCAGGCGTTACGTAGTCAATCACCGTAGGTCCAACATACGTACCATTTTCCTTGCCCTCTACCGTCGGGCTACGTCCGTCGACCAGCACTTTTGCGCCTTGATTTTCAGCCTCAGTAATGTAGCGTTCTATGCGTTCTTTGGATTCGCGATTAATAACGGCACCGAGATTTTTACCTGGCACTACGTTACGTGCTTCCTCGCAAAGTTTCTCAATGATATGGTCGACCGGCCCCACAGCAACCATAGCTGAAGCCGCCATACATCGTTGACCTGCACAACCAGCCATCGACGCGGTAATATTTTGCGCAGTCATACCCGGAATAGCGTCGGGCAATACAATCAGGTGATTTTTGGCGCCACCCAATGCTAAGCACCGTTTCAGATTGCTCGTGGCACGCTGATAGACAAGTTTCGCAATTTTGGTAGAGCCCACAAATGACACTGCTTCGATGCCCGGATGATCACAGATCGCTTCTACTACGTCCCGATCTCCATGTACTACGTTGAAAACGCCTTTGGGCAATCCGGCTTCCTGCAACAGTTCGGCCAGACGACCAACGCTCAGCGGTACCTTTTCCGACGGTTTGATAATCATGCAATTACCTAGCGCAATGGCGTTGGGAATTGTCCAGTTAGGAACCATGCTCGGAAAATTAAACGGCACAATACTCGCCACTACACCCAATGCTACGTGTTCAGTACGGCATTCGACACCCCGACTCACTTCCAGAATTTCGCCGGGAATAAGTTGAGGCAATGAGCAGGCAAATTCCGTTAGTTCAGCCCCTTTTTCGATTTCAGCAACGGCCTCCTCGTATGTTTTGCCGTTTTCTTCCTGTATAAGAAGTGCCAGTTCTTTCAGGTTTTTCTCCAGTAATGCTTTATAGCGAAAAAAGACCTGCACTCTTTCTTTAATTGGCATACGGCTCCAGATCGGAAATGCCGCTTTAGCCGCCTGAACAGCGCTGTCCAAATCCTGGCTGATTGACAATGGAACCGTCGATAGTAACGTACCGTCTACCGGTGAAACAACATCCAGCATTCTATCGGTTAAGGGCGTTACAAATTCACCGTTTATATAATTTCGAATTGGCGTATACTTCATTTCCTTGGGCGAAATCTGCATATTTTGCAAAATAGCATTCGCAAACTAAAAAATATTTAATCTATAATCAATATTTAGCAATATTTTTACGACTTGAGTTAGTTAATATGGAGAGAAATCACAGTACGCTCGACGATCTTGATTTTGCAATTTTGTCATGTCTGCAAAAAGACGGGCGCATGTCATTCACCGAAATCGCTGAGCAATTAAACGTATCAGTCGGCACGGCGAGAACCCGCCTGAACCGCCTTATTGATGAAGGCGTGATCAATATTGTAGGCCGTGTCGATCCTGACAAAGTAGGTTTTGGTGCGTATGCACACATCGCGGTTTATGTGCGTCCTGCTACGTTAAAGGAGCCAGTAGCACAGAAAATTGCCGTTCTACCAGAGGTCAGTTTTTTGGCTAGTACGTCGGGCGATTACGATCTGGAAGTTGACGTCATGTGTCAGAACAATAGCCATCTGGTGCAGTTTGTCAACGATATTTCAGGTATTGAAGGCGTTTACCAGACCAAAACCACCCTCTATTTTAAAGTCTACAAATACGCTCAGCCCGATTTGGGGTTATTGAAGTAATCCCTTATTCGGCATTATTATTTATAAGAGACTGTTTGATAGTAGCTAGTGTCTCCGAAAAGTTGGGAGCCAAATTACCGCAGGGGGTAGTGATCTAATTGAAAGGATGGATTCTTTGCCAAAATCTCAAAGTTGTAATGGCGTAAGAAAGATAAGGTGGTTTGGTAATAATTCTCTACACTTTTCGAGAAGGATAACGTTTTTCGCACTAACCAGCTGCAGCGTTGCTGCAAAGTGTTATTAGAACGTTCAATGATAGGCGTATCACCTGTACGCTGTAGCTTAGGAATTACTACGCCATGAGCATAAGATGATACAACCGTAGATGAACATTTACTACGTATTCAAGAAACACTGAATTTGCTTCCAACGAATCATTAAACAGTAGAGCTAAGGGAATGAATGCCTTATTAAGAAACTGAGTACGTACCATTTTTTTGAATCAGTATACAATCTGCATGAATACCCCTCTCGCAAAATCCCGTTGGTCTCGTTTACTGCCCATCGCGTTTATTACGTACAGTTTAGCCTATCTCGACCGGGCCAATTACGGATTTGGTGCTGCCAGTGGTCTGGCTGCTGATCTGCACATAACACCTGCCATGTCGTCGTTACTAGGCTCGTTGTTCTTTCTGGGTTACTTTTTCTTTCAGGTACCGGGAGCTATGTATGCGGAGAAACGTAGCGCCAAAAAACTCATTTTCTGGTCCTTAATTCTATGGGGGGGCTTAGCCACAGCAACGGGGATGGTCAGTAATATAAATGTGCTGATTGTGATTCGGTTTATGCTCGGCGTAGTAGAAAGTGCGGTGATGCCGTCGATGCTGCTGTTTTTAAGCCGATGGTTCACGAAGGCCGAACGTTCGCAGGCCAATACGTTCCTGATTCTTGGAAATCCGGCTACAATTCTATGGATGTCGGTGCTATCTGGATACCTGGTTCAATCGGTTGGCTGGCGCTGGATGTTCGTGATTGAAGGGTTACCTGCCGTTATCTGGGCTTTCTTCTGGTGGCGCCTGGTCGATGATAAACCTCAGGATGCCAACTGGTTGACCGATGCCGAAAAACAAGCATTGGCCGAGCAGCTCCAACAGGAACAGCAAGGTATAAAACCAGTAAAAAACTATGGTGAAGCTTTCAAATCGCGGGTAGTTATTTTGCTCAGTTTACAATACGCCCTTTGGAGTATCGGAGTTTATGGCTTTGTGATGTGGCTTCCCTCCATTCTGAATGCAGCCCCTAACATGAACATTGTAAAAACGGGCTGGCTATCGGCGGTTCCTTATGTATTGGCTATAATCGGTATGCTGGGAGCTTCCTATTTTTCAGATAAAACCCTCAATCGAAAAGCATTTGTCTGGCCATTTCTGATGATCGGGTCCATTGCTTTCTATGCCTCATATGCGGTCGGAACCGATCAGTTCTGGCTCTCGTTTGTGCTGCTTATTATAGCTGGTGGCGCTATGTATGCACCCTATGGACCATTTTTTGCAATTATTCCGGAAGTTCTACCTAAGAACGTAGCGGGGGGAGCAATGGCGCTGATCAATAGTTTTGGGGCACTGGGGTCTTTTGTTGGTTCTTATCTGGTAGGCTACTTAAACGGGACAACAGGCGGATTTGGTGCTTCCTATCTGTTTATGGCAGGCTCTCTCCTCTTATCGGCAATTATTACATTAGTTGCCGTTAAAAAACCTTCCGCCCAATACGTAGCATCGCCGGAAACATCCAACATTGAGTAACAGACAAAGATTTACTAAATTAAAACGACCAACATAGTAAATACTAAGTTGGTCGTTTTAATTTATGATTTTCCAGAATACAATAAATCTCACAATAGACTATTAATCAAAATCTTGCCTGTATAATAATCATCAATACAGCCGGATAACTACGTTACAAATAGATCATTCTAAATCATTCATGGGTTAGTTAATGCAACGTTTTTTAATAGTGTGTGTCATTACCCAGAACTTGAACTAATACAATTTTATAAAACAACAAATACACCCGCCTACTACACGTTCCCATGAAATCGTTATTACTTACCCTACTCGCGTTTGCAACGAGTATCGGATCTTTATTGGCTCAGCAAACGAAAATTTCAGGTCTGTTACTCGACTCAACGGCAAATAAACCCGTTGAATTCGCAACGGTTGCCCTCCTGAAAGATGGCAAAATAGTTGAAGGCGTAACCGCCGATGCTTCCGGAAAATTTACCTTCGCCAAAGCCGAAACCGGACTCTATACCGTTCAGGCTTCGTTTGTTGGTTACACGACTAAAACAATTGAAAAAGTTAGAGTGAAAACTGGTGAAGAGCATGAATTAGGTATCATCAAACTCGCTCAAACTGTTCAGAAACTGGCCGAAGTAACTGTGACGGAACAGAAAGCCCTGTTCGAGGAGAAATCGGACCGGATGGTCTATAATGCCGAGAAAGATATTAGCATTCGAGGGGGTGACGCAACTGACGTATTGAAAAAAATTCCATCGATAGCGGTCGATATTGAAGGCAACGTATCGCTACGTGGTAGCGGCAATATAAAAGTCCTGATCAATAATAAACCGTCTAGCATTGTTGCTCGTAGCATCTCCGACGCACTCAAGCAAATTCCAGCCGACATTATCAAGCAAGTTGAGGTCATTACGTCGCCATCAGCCAAATACGATGCCGAAGGCACTGCCGGAATTATCAACATCATTACCAAGAAAAATTCGTTACAGGGCACCAGCGGCTCTATCAGTCCCAATTTTGGCCAGTGGAATAATTGGCAAAACGCTAGTATAAACCACCGTATGAAAAGTATCGGCATTTCGGCCAACGGCGGCTATAGCGATTGGAAAAACAGACGGTATATGCAAATGCTCCGCTCGTTTACCAACGAAGGTGTCGTGACAAATCAGGATCAGACTCAGTGGACAACAGGCAATGGCAAGAATTTCTACGGTACGCTTAATGTCGATTGGGATATCGATTCATTGAACCGACTTGGCACTGGCCTTAATTACTACAACGGTGCTAACACGAATGGCTTCGATATCAATTTTCAGGAAAGCAGTAGAGGGGTTATAAATCAGTATTTCCGTCGTGACATGAGCCGGACCTACGATTGGGCCGGAGCCACCATAAATCTGGATTACACCCGCCTGTTTAAAAAACCGAAAAAGGAACTCACGTTTCTGATGTTGTATTCATTCGAAGGCGAAGACAGCGACTACTGGTCGAATCTGCTGAATCGTGAAAATACGACGTACTACCGCGAGAAGAGTTATAATATTAGCAACAACAAAGAGGGAACGATACAACTTGATTTTACTAATCCGCTGGATAGTGTAAGTACGCTTGAGATGGGAACGAAAACGATCTTCCGGCAAATTCTCAGCGATTATCGTATTGCCAATGCCGTTGATGGTTCAACTAACTTTACCGACCAGCCTGCTCTGGCCAACGTGTTCGATTATGCCCAGCAGGTAGCTTCGGCCTACGTAGTGTATAGCCGTACACCCAAAAACAGATGGGGAATAAATGTAGGCGCTCGTTATGAGCACACATTCATTCAGGCAAATTTCTTAAACGGTACCGCTCCCTTCAACAATACGTATGGCAACTTCATTCCTAATTTAAGCCTGTCGCGTAGCCTGAAAAAAGAACAACAAATCCGGTTAAGTTACTCGCAACGCATTCAGCGGCCTCAATTTTTTTACCTGAATCCCTATGTAAATCAGGCAGATTCAAAAAATCTGTACGGCGGCAATCCATACTTACAACCCGAATTAACACACTCTGTCGAAGCCAATTATAGTATTTCGATCAAGCAAACTAGTCTGAACGCTTCTTTCTTTTTACGCCAAACTAACAACGCGATTGAAAGCATCAGCACAGTGGATAATGAGGGCGTACTGAAACAGATTTTCCAGAACGTAGCACAGAACTCGGCCTACGGTGTCAACCTGAGTGCAAATACCAAACTTACCAAACAATGGTCAGTAAATGGGTCACTGAATCTATTCTACAACGTGCTGGAAAGTGCTGAGTTAAAGACACGTAATGCAGACTGGATGTATCGGCTCAACCTCAACTCGACTCTTGATTTTGGGAAAGGAATTAAGGCGCAGTTCTTTGGTTTTTATAATTCGGCCCGCGTCAATTTACAGGGAACCTACGGTGGTTTTGGCTTCTATAATATTGTCCTACAAAAAGAAGTCTTCAAGAAAAAAGGCACCATCGGATTTGGTTACGACAATCCGTTCAACGAAACCATCAACTGGCGTAACGATTTTGTCGGCCCTAATTTTGTACAGACACAGGATGTAGCGATGTATCGTCGGGGCTGGCGTCTGAATTTGAAATACGAATTTGGCAAAATGTCAGGCTCCCAACGTCAGAAAAAACGAATCAGCAACGACGACAAAAAATCAGGCGAAGGCAGCAACTAATTTCTGATATTCAGACGTAGCCATACGTAGTAAACCCAACGTAGCGACCCTGTTACGTTGGGTTTACTACGTATGGCTACGTTCAATCTGTAATCCAGAGCGAATAGTATTTTCACTACGTCACATCCTTACTACGGCAACTAAAAACCCTTAATCGTATTATGGATATACTCTCACCTACACGAAGGAATTTTCTAAAATCGGCACTAGCTGGTGGAGCTTTATGGCCATTGACCGAATCAGATTTAGCAGCGACTCTTATTCCGGTAAACGATTTACCCAGTCGTGTTCGGTTGAGTTGTAATCTGTATTCGTTCAACGAACCGTTGATGAGTGGGAAAATGACACTTGAACAGGTCATTACGTTCTGTGCTGAGCTTGGTTTCGATGCAGTTGACCCAACTGGTTATTATTTTCCCAATTACCCAGCATTACCGACAGATAACTACCTCTACGATATAAAACGGAAAACATTTCGGCTGGGGATCGACATTAGCGGTACCGGAGTACGTAACGATTTTACACTTCCCGATCCTCTTCGAAGAAAAGCTGAGGTTGAGTTGGTAAAAAAATGGACAGGTCTAGCAGCCCGACTCGGCGCCCCTGTAATTCGAATATTTGCTGGTACGGGCAAAGAGCTAACCGTGGGTTATAATCGGGCCGAAGTTACCAATTGGGTAGTCGAAGCTATTCAGGAATGTACCGAATTTGCTGCAACACAAGGCGTATTGATCGTTTTGCAGAATCACGCTGACTTCATTCAGACTGACGCACATGTTCTCGAAATTGTACATCGTGTACAATCAAACTGGCTGGCGGTCAACCTTGATATTGGCAGTTTCAAGATTGGCGACCCGTATGCACAGATTGCCAACGTAGCACCTTATGCAGCCACCTGGCAGATAAAAGAAAATTTGTTTGTAGACGGCAAGGAAGTGCCAACCGATTTGGCCAAAATTGTAAAAATTGTTCGTGAATCGGGTTATCGTGGCTATCTACCCATTGAAACGCTGGGCAAAGGCGATCCGAAAGAGAAAGTTGCCACTTTTTATAAGAAAGTTAAAACAGCTATAGCCGATTAACGGATCAATAAATCCATTTTGAGTAGAGTGCAATTTGGCAACTTGTGGGAGCTAATAATCAACCACTTGGCTACAAAAGGCAAAAACCCGCTGTTTAGAGTTAGCGGGTTCGTCAGTATCATAAAAGAAATTTGGTAGCGGGGAGCAGGATCGAACTGCCGACCTTAGGGTTATGAATCCTACGCTCTAACCATCTGAGCTACCCCGCCGAATTGATGCACAAAAGTAAGAAAAAATCGTCGGGAAGCAAAAAACAGCGTTGACTTTCGCAAAAAAAATCGTTTACCTTTGTTTTTAGCCCCCTTTTCAACAAGGACGTTTATGGAGAAATATAAATTCATTACCGAATACGAGCTTCGGGCCTCCCCCAAGATGCTGTTCCCGTACATTAGCACGGCTTCTGGCCTATCGCAATGGTTTGCCAGTAAGGTTAACGTAATGCCTGAACAGCGATTCGACTTCCAGTGGGATAACGAAAGCCATTTTGCCAAACAGGTTTCCTTACGTCAAAACAAAGGAGTTCGGTTTGAATTTTTAGATACGGCGGAGAATGGGGCCGACAATAATTATATTGATTTCCGAATTGATCAGAGCGAACTGACTCAATCAACTTTTCTACGTATTACCGATTACTCATCTACTACTGACGAAGAAGAACTTAAAGATCTTTGGGATGGCCTGATGGATAAATTAAAGGAAATTGTAGGTAGTTAAAAAAGGTTAATCAATAATGGAAAATGAACAATGTAGGATGTGATTGGTGTCTTACTAGTACGCCTTATCCATTTGTCGTTGTGCATTATACATTATTATAATGAAGAAAATAGACAAACTAATACTCGGCTCGTTTTGGGGGCCGTTTTTTTTAACATTAGCCGTCGTCATTTTTATTTTTCTGATGCGGCTCCTTATGTTTTATATAGACGACTTTGTTTCAAAAGATCTTGATTTTGCTACGTTCGTTCGTCTTCTCTTTTATTTTGCCCTCCTGACTATACCCACGGCTTTGCCGTTGGCCGTATTGCTTTCGTCGTTAATGACATTTGGCAATCTGGGCGAGTTTTTCGAACTCACGGCTATGAAAAGTGCAGGAATTTCGTTAACACGAGCCATGCGTCCACTGCTGGTTGTTGCGGTTGGCATCAGTATTTTTTCGTTCTGGTTCAACAATTCGGTGTCGCCCTGGGCAAATCTTAAGGGATACAGCCTCCTTTATGATATAAAAACAGCGAAAGCAACGCTCAATTTAAAGGAAGGTATTTTCTATAATGACCTTCCCGGATACAGCATAAAAGTCGACCAAAAAGTAAAGCCCCCAACCGAAAGTGCCAAAGGTGAACTGCTGAAAGGATTGGTCATTTATAAGCATCCGACGAGTGGCGTTACGTCGGGAAATCGGGAAATTATTCTGGCTGATTCGGGGCGTATGTATATGGATAAAGACCGTACTTATCTCGTTTTTCAGCTTTTCAATGGCAATGATTATCAGGAATACTCCGACAACAGCACAGTAAACTACGCCAATAACGGTTCTGCTAATGGGGCTCAGTTTGTTCGAAACGCCTTCAAAGATTACAGGCTGGTGATCAGTATGGAGTCGTTTGGTATTAAACGGACCGACGAAAATCAGTTCGAGTACCACGAATACATGAAAAACCTCAAGGAGCTGTCAACACTGACCGATTCGCTCCGAAAAGAATACGCAAAAACCAGTCAGAACGTAGCGAGTACATCCCGGCAGTATTATAATTACCAGTTTAAAGCAGATATAGCTGCTCAACAGAAAAAAATAACGGCAGGCAAATGGGTTGATTCTGTTCTCAAAAAACGTACCGTATCCGCGCCAGAATTAGCGCAGGCGGCTTTGAGTCAAGCCCAAAACATATTATCGTACGCTACGTCGAACGTTACATATTTAACCGAAAAAGAGAAAAGTGTCTGGCGCTATCAGTTAGAGAGCCATCATAAATTTACCCAATCCATCTCCATTTTTGTGATGTTTCTCATTGGAGCATCCATGGGCGCAATCATTAAGAAGGGGGGCTTTGGTTTACCTGTGCTCGTGTCTATCGTATTCTTTATTTTTCTCTACGTATTGACACTCATGGGCGATAAATATGCCAAGGATGGGCTTCTGTGGGTACCGCTGGGTGCATGGATGGCTAACATCGTTTTGTTCCCAATTGGCTTATTTCTGATGCAACGCGCCCGTCACGATTCGCGTTTGTTCGATAAGGATGTTTATGTGATCGCCTGGGAACGTATCAAACGGAAATGGGCTAATTACCGCAAGCCCTCACTCGTCATGCATCAATAATCTTGGAAATTATTACAGGAAGGTAAGTTTATTGATATAGCGAATATTTTTCTAGTGTTTTTTGCTACCTTTGCACCCAAATTCTTTTTTTTCAACAAAAAAGCTGTCTGAAGATGTATCTAACGTCCGAAAAAAAGCAAGAGATTTTCTCTACCTCGGGTCACGCTAAAAATGCAACTGACACCGGGTCGGCCGAATCCCAGATCGCGCTGTTTACCTACCGGATTAGTCACTTAACCGGTCACCTGAAAGTTCACAAGCACGATTATGGCACTCAATTAGGTCTTTTAAAATTAGTAGGTAAGCGTCGGCGTCTGCTGAATTACCTCCAGAAAAAAGACATTACGCGGTATCGGGCTATTCTGGCCGCACTCGGATTACGGAAGTAATCGGGCTTCATTGCAAAAAGGGAATCTGCTCATAGTAGATTCCCTCATTTTTGTTATTTGTAGGTAAATACCTATTCGTTTTTGATTTCTATCGTTCATGTATTGACAGCAACATCTGTTATGTTGAACGTCAGAACCAAAAGCTCGGTTTAAAATAATAATAGTACCGGGTTCATTCAAGGTTGAACGATACCCACGCGGTTTAAAGCTGAACGAAGACGTTTTCAAAATCTGCTGTATGTTTCAAATCACCACGCAAACTGTTGCGTTGCCCGATGGGCGGGAAATTACCATCGAAACTGGGAAAATGGCCCGGCAAGCCGATGGAGCGGTAGTTGTACGCTTGGGCGACACCATGCTGTTGGCCACTGTAGTATCGAGCAAAGACGCGAAAGAAGGCGTTGATTTCCTCCCTCTCTCTGTCGATTATCAAGAAAAATTCGCATCGGCTGGCCGTATTCCAGGCAGCTTCCAACGGCGCGAAGGCCGGCTTGGCGATCATGAAATCTTAATTAGCCGTCTGGTTGACCGGGCGCTACGTCCTATTTTTCCCGATGATTATCATGCTGATACGCAGGTAATCATTACGTTAATTTCGGCCGATCCAGAAGTTCAGCCCGATGCGCTGGCAGCGCTGGCGGCATCATCGGCGCTGGCAGTATCTGACATTCCGTTCAACGGCCCAATTTCGGAAGTACGTGTTGCCAAAATTGACGGACAGTATCTGATAAACCCAAAAACCACTGATCTTGAGCGCGCTACAATTGATTTGATCGTTGCAGCAACCGAAAAAGATATTTGCATGGTTGAAGGTGAAATGGATGAATGTTCTGAAGCTGAAGTTGTAGAAGCACTCAAAGCAGCTCACGAAGCTATTAAAGTGCAGTGTCAGGCTCAAAAAGAACTGGAAGCCAAAGTTGGCAAAACTGAAAAACGCCAATACAGCCACGAAACGCACGACGAAGCACTTCGCGAAGCGGTACGGGCTTATGCTTACAACAAAATATACGCCGTTGCACAAGGACAAAATCCAAGCAAAAAGGCTCGTGCACAAGGCTTCAAAGACGTTCGTGAAGAATACCTCGCTACGTTCCCTGAAGGTGCTGAAGTTAATACATCTTTAATTAAAACATACCTGCACGATCTGGAATGGGAAGCAGCCCGTCGGTTAGTGTTGGATGAACGTATCCGTTTAGATGGTCGTCAGTTAGATGAAATACGTCCTATTTCGACAGAAGCAGGACTTCTACCTGGCCCACATGGTTCATCGTTATTTACTCGTGGCGAAACGCAGTCATTGACAACAGTAACGCTTGGCACTAAAGTAGACGAACAAATTGTCGATCAGGCGATGTTTCAGGGGTACAGCAAGTTCCTGTTGCATTATAATTTCCCTGGTTTTTCAACGGGAGAAGTGAAACCTAACCGGGGTGCAGGTCGTCGCGAAATCGGGCATGGTAACTTGGCTCACCGTTCGCTGAAAAAAGTGTTGCCTCCTGAGGCTGATAATCCATACACAATTCGGGTGGTATCAGATATTCTGGAATCAAATGGTTCATCGTCGATGGCTACAGTTTGTGCCGGTACGATGGCGCTGATGGATGCCGGCATTAAAATCAAAGCTCCTGTAGCCGGTATTGCTATGGGACTTATCTCCGATGGCGAGAAATACGCTGTTCTGTCAGATATCCTCGGCGATGAAGATCACCTGGGCGATATGGATTTCAAAGTGACAGGTACCGAAAAAGGTATTGTTGCCTGTCAGATGGACCTCAAAGTAGATGGCCTGTCGTATGAAGTGCTGGCTCAGGCTCTGGAACAGGCCCGTGTTGGTCGGTTGCATATTCTGGGTGAGATGAAGAAAGGTATTGCCGACGTTCGTCCAGATCTGAAACCACATGCTCCCCGCGCCATCGTTATCAAAATCGAAACGAATCAGATTGGTGCCGTTATCGGGCCCGGCGGTAAAGTTGTGCAGGACATCCAGAAAGATTCGGGTGCTGTAGTCAACATCGACGAACGCGACAACGCAGGTTGGGTCAGCATCTTTGCGACCAACAAACAGAGTATGGATAAAGCCGTTTCACGTGTGAAAGGCATCGTGGCCGTTCCTGAAGTTGGCGAAACCTATGTCGGAAAAGTTAAGACGATTCAGCCTTTCGGAGCCTTTGTTGAGTTCATGCCAGGCAAAGATGGCTTATTGCATATTTCCGAGATTAAGTGGGAACGCCTAGAAAGCATGGATGGCGTCTTACAGGTAGGCGAAGAAGTATCAGTAAAACTGGTTGATGTTGATAAAAAGACCGGAAAGTATCGCCTATCCCGTAAAGTTTTGTTACCGAAGCCGGAGAACAAAAATGCTTAGGAATTTGTTACTTTTTTGCGTAATGGAACGTCTAAAACTTGCGTTAAATAGTCGCACCACCGGGAGAAACGTATTATGAGACAGCTAAAAATTTCAAAACAGATTACCAACCGTGAAAGTCAGTCGTTAGACAAGTACTTGCAGGAGATTGGTAAAGTGGACTTGCTTACTCCTGACGAAGAAGTAACGCTGGCCCAAAAAATCCGCGAAGGGGATCAATTATCACTGGAGCGGTTAACAAAGGCTAACCTTCGATTCGTGGTGTCGGTAGCCAAACAATATCAAAATCAGGGTCTCTCGCTGGGCGACTTAATTAACGAAGGAAACCTGGGTCTGATTAAAGCAGCTCAACGTTTCGACGAAACCCGTGGATTTAAGTTTATCTCGTATGCCGTTTGGTGGATTCGTCAGTCGATTCTTCAGGCATTGGCCGAACAATCCCGGATTGTCCGCCTGCCGTTGAACCGGGTTGGTTCGCTCAACAAGATTTCGAAAACGTTTTCCGACCTTGAGCAAAAGTTTGAGCGGGAACCTTCCCCAGAAGAACTGGCAGCCGTGCTGGAAATTTCAGCAGCCGAGGTTGTAGATACGTTGAAGATTTCAGGTCGCCACGTATCAATGGACGCACCGTTTGTACAGGGTGAAGAAAACAGCCTGCTCGACGTGCTCGAAAACGATGGCGAAGACAAACCTGATTCGGGCCTCATCAACGATTCGTTACGGAAAGAAGTGCAACGCGCTCTTTCGACCCTAACGCAGCGTGAAGCCGACGTTATTACGTTGTACTTCGGCCTGAATGGTGAACACGCAATGACTCTCGAAGAAATTGGTGAAAAATTCAATCTAACCCGTGAGCGGGTTCGGCAGATCAAAGAAAAAGCCATCCGTCGCCTACGTCATACATCACGCTCCAAAGCGTTGAAGACGTATCTGGGTTAATACGATACCTGTTTGTATGAAGAACGGCTCTTGCGAAAGTGAGAGTCGTTTTTTTATATCTATAGTCTTAGTCTCAGAGTGTATCTTTCTAGAAGCGAGCATTCAGGGAGATACACTGTGAGACTAAAACATTATTCGATGACCCGAAACAAGCGATTCCAGCGGATTTTGTGCCACATATCAGCAGGAACGGGATCTACCGACATCCAGACAAAAACGGCTTTGCCAACGATATGATCTTCAGGAACAAACCCCCAATACCGTGAGTCTTCTGAGTTGTGTCGATTATCGCCCATCATAAAATAATAGTCCTGTTTGAAGGTATAGGACGTAACGGGCTTGCCATTAATTTTAACCTCTTCGGCAGAAAGCGTTACGTTCTCATTTCCCTCGTACCGGCTAATAACAGGCCCATATAAAGCAATCGTCTTCTTATTTAGCGACACAATCATATCTTTTTTCGGAATCGTAACTGGTCCGAAATTATCCTGATTCCACGTATGGGCAGAACCCCCGTAAATACCAGGCGCCGTTAGTCCGGGTTGCTCAGTCATTGGCTCAATGCCTTTTACCCAATCGAATTCTTTAAATTTCGCAATAACCGACGAGGTCGTATTTACCCGATAGCCTACCAACGTATTGGTTTTAGTCGTCTCGTCATACGATTCGAGCGGCTGCCAGTTTATAAACGGCCCTTCTTCCGAAACAAAATCATTAACTATATCATACTTTCGAAAAAAACGCTCATCAAGAACTTCAGCAGTTTTCACAAAATAGGTTGTCTGAGCGCGAGCCGGTGTTGCCATTGCTTTCCCGTTGACATATACCTGCTCCTGACGAATCGCTACTACGTCGCCCGGAATACCAATGCAACGTTTAATAAAATTCGTTCGCAAATCGGTTGGATAATCAGGTTCTCCAACTTTCGGTGGCGGATAATTAAACACAACTACATCACCATTTTTTACCTTCGAAAAACCGGGCAGACGAAACGAAGGCAATTGAATGGCTGTACTGTACGAAGGGATATTGGTTCCCCAAATTTTCTGGTGTGTAAGCGGAACCTGTAATGGTGTTTTAGGTGTACGAGAGCCATAATGAAGCTTACTAACAAACAGATAATCGCCTACCATCAGATTATTTTCCATGGAAGGCGTTGGAATGGCGAATGCCTCGAAGGTCAGAAATCGGATTAACGTAGCAGCAATGACCGCAAATAGCAACGAATCGAGCCACTCCCGCAGTGGAGATTTTTTCGACGTAGTAACCGCCGTTTTTTTCGCTTTGAACATAAGAATAAGGAGCTAAGAAACCATAGTCACAAAATAGTGAGACTGGTTCGCACGTAGCACCTTATTTTACACAGACGGTTCTGAATCGGTTCGGGCAGATAACGATTCTAATCTA
Source organism: Spirosoma daeguense (assembly GCF_054776875.1). Taxonomy (NCBI): domain Bacteria; kingdom Pseudomonadati; phylum Bacteroidota; class Cytophagia; order Cytophagales; family Cytophagaceae; genus Spirosoma; species Spirosoma daeguense. Next base: position 258,594 of record NZ_BAAHBF010000002.1, on the reverse strand, counting down.
TCAAACCTAATAACGTTACGTTCAGCCGCTTATTCTCTCGTTACGGTGCCTGTGATATAGCCGTATGGTTCGTCGGTTGCAATAAAAATCTCGTTCTTGTTATCCATCCCAAACTGTTCCAGATTGAATAGAATATGGTGTTTATTGGGTAATTTAAAATTGATTTCTTTTACGGATGGGAAAGCCTCTAACACCGCCGTCCCCATTGCCAGCAACGTCTGCTGAACCGAGAGGCTTTTGTGATTCGCAAACGTTTTCAGCAACGTATCGCATAGCTGCGAGTACAAATTTTCAAAATCAAGATCATGGCCCGTATACTGCCAATCTGCTTCACATTGGGTAGCCAAAATTCGGTCGGGCGTTTCTTTTAACGTAGTGTATTGATCTTTTATATAGCCTTCAAATCCAGAATCGGTTGTTTTCAGAATCATCAACTCCTTTATCCCAGACGTAACATGTACCTCCGTAGCTGTTTGTACGACCGACGTAGTGTGTTTACCTGAACCTCCACCTACGTAGGCATGGTGATGGGGTTTGCCGTCGAATGTCATTCGCGTCCAGGGGAGTTCGGTTATATCGATTTTCACCAGCGACACTTGTGGATTATGCTCCAGAAAATGACTAGCCAATTTTAAGGCAAAGCTTTCGATAGAACCGATAAAATACTCTTTAGCAAGCACATATACAGTATTTTTCTGCGTATCGGTGGGTAGAATTTTTGCATTATCGCCCAGCGTATGCGCTTTTTCAAAATCACCTTCCAGTGCTACGTTGACAGAAATCTGTCGGAACTCATGATAATCAGCATGGCGAATAACTTTCGACAGATTCACTGCATTTTTTCCGTAGGCATTCGTTTTCAGCGTGATTTTCATGGTCGATCTGGTTGTTTTCGGTCGTATTAAAAGCTAGTATAGCCATAAATTTTCTATTTTAGTCAAAAACACGTAGCAGTGACCACGCGAAATTGCTATATACCAAAACAACCAGAATTGAAACGTTATGCCAGAATTTGCCATCAAAGGAAATAGAATTCTGACACCCGAAGGCATTCGGAAGGCCGTAGTTCTGGTTACCAACGGGCTGATCACCGATATACGGGCAGAAATCCCAAACCAATATACGGCTGAAGTTATCGACATTCAGGATAACGTATTGATGCCCGGTATCATCGATCCGCATGTACATATCAACGAACCGGGCCGAACCGATTGGGAGGGGTTCGATACGGCAACCCAGGCCGCCATAGCAGGGGGCCTCACTACGTTGGTCGATATGCCCTTAAACTCTTCACCCGTCACTACGTCTGCCAAATCATTTGATGAAAAACTAGACGCTACTGCCGGAAAACTTCATACAAATTGTGGTTTTTGGGGCGGTCTCGTTCCCGGCAACACTAATGAAATTGAGCCACTGGTCGAAAAAGGCATATTAGGTTTCAAAGCGTTTTTAACCCATTCAGGAATCAACGATTTCCCGAACGTTACCGAAGTCGACCTCCGCAAAGCCATGCCAATTATTGCCCGACAGGGTTTACCCTTGCTCGTGCATTGTGAACTATCGACCGACGAAAACCTGGCAACTGGCAACCCTCGCTCCTACCAGAATTACCTTACTTCTCGACCCAAAGCCTGGGAAGACAATGCCATTACTATGATGATTCGGCTGTGCGAGGAATTCAGTTGCCCGACGCATATTGTCCACTTGTCATCTGCCAATTCACTGGAAATCATTGCAGTAGCAAAACAAAAAGGATTACCCCTAACGGTTGAAACTGCTCAGCATTATCTTTTTTTTAATGCCGAACAGATTCCGGATGGACAAACACAATTTAAATGCGCACCTCCCATTCGTGAACAGGCTAATAATGATCAGTTGTGGACGGCTCTTCGCGAAGGACTTATCGATTTTGTAGCTACCGATCACTCCCCCGCCCCACCCGATCTGAAACAAACCAAAAGCGGCAATTTTATGACAGCCTGGGGAGGTATTGCATCCCTACAACTCGCCTTGCCCATTCTCTGGACGGCAGCCCGAAATCGGGGTTGTGACGTAGTAGATATAGCACGTTGGCTTTGCGAAAAACCTGCGCATCTTGCCGGCCTATCGCACCGAAAAGGACGTATCGCCATTGGCTATGATGCCGATTTGATTGTCTGGAATCCAGACTCATCGTTCGTAGTTAAGGAAGCTGATTTATACCATCGCCACAAAATGACGCCGTATCTGAATACCGACTTATTCGGAAAAGTTGAGCAGACCTATTTGCACGGAAAACGTGTTTTTGCCGATGGACAATTGCTAAAACCAAACAGCGGTCAACTCATCAGACGAAATTAATATGGCGGATTTCAAACAACGTGCGGAAAACGTACTACGTAAAATCGATGAGCTGGCAACCGTAAGTGACGATACTATCTGCCTCACCCGCACATACGGCTCAAGAGCTTTTCTGCAAGGAAGTCAGTTGGTTCGGCAGTGGATGCAGGAAGTTGGCTTACAGACACGTATCGATTCGATTGGCAACGTTCGCGGACGATTGAACTGTCCGTTTCCGGAAGCCAAAACGTTCGTGCTGGCATCGCATATTGACACGGTCATTAATGCCGGAAAGTTCGATGGGCCGCTGGGAATTATTGTCGGTTTAGACCTGATTGCGCAACTCACTCAATCAGGTAAGTCGTTACCGTTTCATATTGAACTGATTGCCTTCAGCGACGAAGAAGGTGTTCGGTTTCACACTACGTATCTGGGTAGTAAAGTTATTGCCGGATCATTTGAGCAAACTTTACTCAGTCGGTGTGATACGTCGGGAAATGTGTTAGCCAATGTAATGACAAAGATGGGCTGCGTAGCAACAAATCTGGCTACTGATGCCATTCCGAAAGAAAACTGGCTGGGCTACCTTGAAATCCACATCGAGCAGGGCCCGGTTCTTTATGAACGTAACGTACCCATTGCCGTAGTATCAGGAATTGCGGGGCAGAAACGTATCGAAATTACGTTTGAAGGCGTTGCGGGTCATGCCGGAACCGTTCCAATGAACATGCGTCAGGATGCGTTGTGTGCCGCTTCCGAATTTATTCTGGCTGTAGAACAGTTAGCAACAAGTCAGCCTAATCTGGTAGCAACGGTGGGCAAACTGAACGTAGTAAATGCTGCCAGCAACGTAATACCGGGCGTCGTAAGCTGTAGTCTGGATGTACGTAGTAACGACAACGCACTATTGATCCATGCTTATCAGGCCTTACAGGATATTTGCGAATCTATCGGCTTTCAGCGTTCGGTACAAACAAACTGGAACCTGATTCAGGAAACGCACCCCGTTGCCTGTGATACGTCGCTATGTGAGTTACTGAGCCAATCGATTCTGGAATCAGGCTACGAACTTATCGAACTCGTGAGTGGTGCCGGGCATGATGCCGTTCCGATTTCGGCTGTAGCACCCGTATCCATGCTCTTTGTGCGATGCTTCGAAGGTATTAGCCACAACCCATTAGAAGCGGTTGATGTAAGCGATATTGCTGCTACGTTGCAGGTAGGCGATGACTTTATGAACCGTCTTATCGAACAAAACATGATCTGAACTGCCCGAAACCTGACTATCTGAAAATCAACAAATTAATTACTTATGGAAATTTCTGCACTTACCCGCTCGGTTGTTAAACGTACTCATGCCATTATCAGTCCCGATGGCTACATAAACAGTCGCGTACCCGGTTGGGATAACTGTACGGTCAATGTGATCATCAATGAGCAGATGGGCGCTCGATTGTGCCAAACACTCATTACGTTGCAGGAACAGAGTATGCTTACTGGAAAAACCCAGCAATCTCAGCTATTTCTATACCTTGTGCAAGGGCAATGCCACATAAAAGTCGGTGATGAAACTAATGTATTGACTGCTGGTCACTACGTCTATATTCCTGTCGAAAACGATTATGCGATTGAAAACGCACTATCCGGCACACAGTTACTAACATTCCAGAAAATATATGAAAAACTGGACGGTTATGACGTACCGCCCGTTATGTTCGGAGATGCCGCCAACGTAGCGGCACCAACCTATCTGGGCGATCCGGCGCTACGTCTGCAAGTGTTATTGCCCGATACGCTCTCGTTCGACATGGCCATTAATATCTTCACGTATGACCCCGGCGGCCACCTTCCTTTTGTAGAAACACACATTATGGAACATGGTCTGACATACTTGCAGGGGCAGGGTGTTTATATGCTCGATCAGGAATGGTACCCGATCAAAAAAGGCGATTCAATCTGGATGGCTCCTTATTGCCAGCAATGGTTTACGGCTATGGGCAAGGAACCAGCGGTTTACATTTATTACAAAAACGTCAATCGTTTTCCAACAACTGTATGACCCTTCCTGAGCTGAATGAATTGCCTTCGTTGCAACGGAAGGAAGCCCTTGCTACGTGTTGTGGAGCGTCGGCATGGGTGGCCGAAATGGATAAACTTTTCCCGGTCGAAAGTAAGGATACGTTGTTTGATCAGGCAGATGTTATTTGGTTTTCCTGTACTGAAAGCGACTGGAAAGAAGCGTTTGCTCATCATCCGAAAATTGGCGATATCGATTCGTTACGTGCCAAATTTGCCAGCACGAGCCACTGGACTTCCAGCGAACAGGCTGGCACAGCATCGGCATCTCAGGAAATACTGGAACAACTAGCCGAGGGCAATCGGAAATACGAAGAAAAATTTGGTTATATTTTCATCGTCTGCGCAATCGGTAAATCGGCCGAAGAAATGCTCAATCTGCTACGTTCCCGATTACCCAATCGCCCAGAAGATGAAATCCTGATTGCGGCTCAGGAACAGAATAAAATCACATTACTACGTCTTAAAAAACTTTTGACTACATGAGTGCAATTACAACCCATATTCTGAACACAACAATTGGCAAACCCGCTGAAGGTGTGAGTGTTGTGTTATATAAGCAGCAGCGGGAATGGCATGAAATCGGCCGGGGCATTACGAACGTCGATGGTCGAATTTCTGATTTGCTGGCTAAAAACACAGTTTTGTCATCTGGTACGTATAAAATCCGGTTTGAGACAGGTGCTTATTTTGCCCAACTAAACACCCATACATTTTACCCATTTGTCGAGATTACGTTTATGGTCACCACCGGCGAGCATTACCACGTTCCACTATTGCTCAACCCATTCGGCTATTCAACTTACCGAGGTTCTTGATCAGTAATGGATAATGTAAAATGAAAAGTGAACGATGATTTCTCATTGCACATTCTACATTATTCGCTTTGCATTACCATTGTCCATTTAACATTATTCATTCGCTAATTGATGAACATAAATCCATCCCGCCTTCAGCATTTTTTTGAGGTTTCGAGCAGTATCGGAAAAATCGGCGAAACGGGAATGTGTCGACCGGCGCATTCTTCGCTCGAAAAAGAAATGTTTATGCACGCCAAAAGCTGGATGGAAGCCGCTGGTCTTACGGTACGTATCGACAGCTTTGGGAATTTGATTGGACGACTTGCAGGCAAAAAACCCGACGCGCCGATTCTGATGACAGGCTCTCACCTTGATACACAACCATACGGCGGTCGTTTCGACGGCATTGCGGGTGTTTTGTGCGCTATTGAGGCCGTTTGCACCATTGCCGAAAAAGGAATCGTGCCCGAAACGAGTATCGACGTTATCGCTTTTGCCGATGAGGAAAGCTGGCGATTTAACAAAGGGCTTTTCGGCTCAAGAGGCCTCCTTGGAAAGCTGGAACCCGGCGAACTTCAACGCACTGATAAAGACGGAATAACCCGCGAACAGGCGCTACGTGATTTTGGCTGCGACATTACGAAATTTAAGGACGACGAATATGCACCGGGGAGTATCCGCTGTTTTCTGGAGTTACACATTGAACAGGGGCCGATACTGGACAAACTCAATAAGCCGATTGGCATTGTCAGCGGAATTGCCGGGCCACTTTTGCTGAGCCTTAGCCTGAAGGGAATGGCTGGCCATGCGGGTTCGGTGCCGATGCCGCTACGTAAGGATGCGTTGCTGGGAGCTGCTAAAGTGGCTGTTGTGGTCAATGAAATTGCGTCTCAGTTTAGCCCTGCCCCTACCGTCGGGACTGTCGGTACGTTCGATGTGTTTCCTTCGTCTCGAAATATTATACCCGAATCGGTACGTATGACGATGGAATTCAGGGACATCGATATGGCACGCAGAGCAACTTGCGAACATCAGCTTCAGGAAGCCATTATTACAATTAGTCAGGAACATGGGTTAACGTATGAACTAACGGTTGATACTGACATCAAATCGAGTTATTGCGCCGACTGGATAAAAGATACCATCCGTGATAGTTGTACTGAACTAGGACTAGATGCGCCAGAACTCGTAAGCGGGCCATTTCACGATGCATTGGTGATGTCGGAAGCTTGTGATTTCGGGATGATTTTTGTTCGCTGCAAAGATGGTATCAGCCACAACCCGCTCGAATATGCGTCTTATGAAGACCTGGCTTTAGGTAGCGAAGTTCTTTATCAAACAATTTTGAAAATTGTAGGCTGACCGAGGTCGAACATTCGCTAAAACTCACCTAAGTACAAATCGAAACTGCTCTTATTGGGCAGTTTTTTTTGGTTAAAGAGAAAAAATTTAAGAAAATAATATATTGATTATCAGCAATATAAAGTAATATTTATCTATTCTGTTTAAAATTCTCAAAAAAATTTTACGATTCGTTAAAGTAAACATGCTGGCTTCTCCGTCATCCTTATCAAAGTTCCTGATCAGGCTTTTGCAAACCTTTTAACGATAAACACAATGAACATTATTTGGCGAGTAGCTGGTATAGCACTGGCAGTCGGTTTAACTCTGTTTTTGATCACACTTATTCTGAAAGTACTCCTGATTGGGGCCGGTTTATTTTTGCTGGCTCGGGTAGTAGGCCCTCGCTTAATGGGTCGCTCGTTCGGTCCGCTTAGACAAGGTCATTGGCAATCGGCTACCATCATTGCCATCGATAATCCTTCGTACCATACGAGCGCAAATCAACCTCGTTTTGAGCGTGTTATCCCGATTGGGTAATCTCAGAAAGTTAACTTAGTCAACATCAGTAAACACAAAACAACCATGTACACGAAACAAGCATTCGAAACAGAAAATCATAAAGGAAATTGCGGTAATTGGGGTGGTTCAGGATTTGGTCCGGGTAAATTTGGAGGTCTATGGGGCCGTGGGCGGTTTGGCCGATTCTGGGGTGGTCAGAAATTTGGTCGGCATGGCTGGGGATTCCAGCAAGTACCTGTCAATATTGAAGAAACCGAAAATGAATATGTTATCTCGTTATTTGCTTCAGCGCTGATAAAAGAAAATGTTAAGCTGACGGTAAAAGATGACGTACTGAAAGTTTCTTACGAAGTTGCCGATACGTCTGAAAATCCAACGGGTACCTATACGTATCAGGAATATAGCCACCACTCATTTGAACGGTCTTTTCAGTTGAACAATAAAGTTCTTGTGGATACCATTGCCGCCACTTACGCTGATGGAGTGTTAAAAGTGACGTTACCCAAGAATCCAGATACTAACAAACCGGCTCAAACGATTACGGTTGCCTAATTCGTCAATCGTAATTTAGCCATAATGCACAAAGGCCAGAACGGAGTTTTCCGATTCTGGCCTTTTGGTTTACTCATGATCGTGATTCACCCAATCAAAGGTTACTGTCTTTTAATATCTCCCCGAATTTCTCCGTTTGGATACGTAGTAGTGTGGAGATTAACGTAGTAAAATCCGTTTTTCAGGCTATCAACCCGATTCTGATTAGCCAATTGGAACGTACCGACAATGGGTGATCCAAGGCTGGAGAACGGAATTTCAACACCACCTGTCAGAGCTGTAGCATTTGTTACCCGGTGAATATGGCCAGCCGTTAATGACGATGTAAATGGCCCTGTATATGCAACGGTATAACTCAGCGTACGGGTCGACTCATCAAGTATGCCCGTAAATGAGCCTGTGGCTGTTGACGTAGTAGCTGTTGGTTTTTCACTGGCCCCGTTTATGGTAGCTGTCAGACGAGTTGTCGTGTTCGTTACAGTTGGATTTCCGTCGTCTTTACACGAGAAAAACGTCAGTCCGAAGGCGAGTACAGCGGCTACGGATAAAAGGGCATTTCGATTGTTCATAAGAGTCAGTAGTTTGATAATATTCCAGTATTAACTAAAGATTAACCCTCAGGGTTTTCGATTATGTCCGATTCTAAGGTAGACTAATTCTATATTATGCTTTGCGAGGGGCAATTCACCGGGCAGGTGAGGGCAAATTGCCAAACGGAATCAGAAACTTCTAATTTTAAGCCACTAACCGGAATCCATTTTCAGTATTCATTGGTTATCTCTGTAGTAAGATACTTTTCAGTAACCGTTATCCTCATTTGCTATGGCCTTTGATTTAGACATGATTCAGCGTGTTTATGCCAATCTCGGCGAACGCGTCGAAGCAGCCCGGCAGGCAGTCGGCAAACCGCTGACTCTGTCGGAAAAGATTTTATATAGTCACCTTTTTGCCGGGAATCCTAAGCAGGCGTTCGTTCGGGGAAAAGATTATGTGGACTTTGCGCCTGACCGAGTAGCCATGCAGGACGCCACAGCACAAATGGCCTTGTTGCAATTTATGCAGGCTGGCCGACCTAAAGTAGCCGTTCCATCGACTGTACACTGCGACCACCTGATTCAGGCAGAAGTGGGTGCCGAAAAAGATCTGGATGTTGCGAAAAGCAAAAACAAAGAGGTGTATGATTTCCTGTCGTCGATTTCGAACAAATACGGAATTGGCTTCTGGAAACCCGGTGCCGGTATCATTCACCAGGTTGTCCTTGAAAACTACGCGTTTCCGGGTGGTATGATGATCGGAACCGATTCGCACACACCTAACGCAGGTGGTCTGGGAATGATTGCTATCGGTGTAGGTGGCGCTGATGCCTGCGACGTAATGGCAGGTCTTGCCTGGGAATTGAAAATGCCGAAACTTATCGGTGTAAAATTAACTGGTAAACTAAGCGGTTGGGCTTCAGCTAAAGACGTAATACTACGTGTGGCGGGTATCCTGACTGTAAAAGGCGGTACGGGCTGCATTGTTGAATATTTTGGCGATGGCGCAGAAAGCCTTTCGGCAACGGGTAAAGGTACGATCTGCAACATGGGAGCTGAAATCGGGGCTACTACGTCGATTTTTGCTTACGATGAGAAGATGGGCAACTATCTTAAAGCAACCAGCCGGGCCGATATTGCCGATGCAGCCGATGCAGTAAAACAACATCTGCGTTCGGATGATGAAGTTTACGCTGACCCCGCTACGTATTACGATCAACTGATCGAAATCGATCTGGATACGCTCGAACCACACATAAACGGCCCATTCACACCAGATCTGGCGTGGCCCTTGTCGAACTTTGCTAAAGCAGTGAAAGAAAACAACTGGCCTGCTAAACTGGAAGTAGGTCTGATCGGTTCGTGTACCAACTCGAGCTACGAAGACATGACCCGTTCGGCGTCGGTGGCGGCTCAGGCAACAGCCAAGAATCTGAAAACCAAAGCTGAATTTACCGTAACGCCCGGTTCGGAACTGGTTCGATTTACGGCTGAACGCGATGGTCTGCTCGATACGTTTGAAGAAATTGGTGGCGTTGTTCTGGCTAATGCCTGCGGTCCCTGCATTGGTCAGTGGGCGCGGCACATGGACGATCCAACCCGCAAAAACTCAATCATTACGTCGTTCAACCGAAACTTTGCGAAACGGAACGATGGTAACGCCAGCACTCACGCGTTTGTGGCCTCGCCCGAAATCGTAACGGCTCTCGCCATTGCGGGTGATCTGACGTTCAACCCAATGACCGATACGTTGACCAACGAAAACGGTGAGCAGGTGAAACTCGATGAGCCAGCAGGTATTGAACAACCTATAAAAGGCTACGCAGTTGACGACGCTGGCTATCAGGCTCCTGCCGAAGATGGTTCAGGTGTTGAGGTAATTGTTAGCCCAACGTCTGACCGTCTGCAATTGCTCGCTCCATTTAAGCCTTGGGAAGGTACCGATTTGAAAGGGCTGAAACTGTTGATCAAAGCGAAAGGCAAATGCACGACCGACCATATTTCGATGGCTGGCCCTTGGTTGAAATACCGGGGACATCTCGACAATATTTCGAACAATATGCTGATTGGTGCGCTCAACTTCTACAACGAGAAGACCAACACGGTTAAAAATCAGCTAACCGACGAATATGGTGAAGTACCGGCGGTACAACGTGATTATAAAGCCAACGGTATCGGTTCGATTGTTGTAGGCGATGAAAACTACGGCGAAGGTTCTTCTCGCGAACATGCAGCTATGGAGCCTCGCTTCCTTGGCGTGCGGGCTATTCTGGTACGTTCGTTTGCCCGGATACACGAAACCAACCTAAAAAAACAGGGTATGCTGGCGTTAACGTTTGCTAATCCTGCCGATTACGACAAGATTCAGGAAGACGATGTAATCGACATCAATGGACTGACTGAATTTGCACCCGGTCGTCAGTTGGAAATCGTTCTGCACCACGCCGACGGCACAACCGATACGTTCCCCGTTAATCATACCTACAACGAAGGTCAGATTGAATGGTTCAAGGCCGGTGCCGCGTTGAACATTATTCGGATGAAGCAAAACGCGTAAACTATAATCTGACCATCGACTTAGGGTGGTCTGATACGTAAAAACCCGGCAAGCTGCTAGTTTGCCGGGTTTTTACATGTAAAATCGTTCGTAAACGCGCTCCTTTATTAGTTGACTCAATTGTTTGAACGTATGAATCGATTCAATGGCCGGTATCGACATCAGTCGCATAGGTATGGCTTTTCCATGGGGCCCATAAGATGGCTGAACATAATCGAACGGATTCAATACAAAACCTTGTCGCTCATAGAAACGGATTCGGCGCTGTTGGGTCTCGTTTTCTGGTCGTTCTACTTCCAGTACGCAATAGCGGCAATCGAGTTGCTTCAGTTCGAGAACGGCCTGCTGGCCATATTGCTTTCCGCGCTGGTCAGGAGCTACGGCAAAATGCTCTACAAAAACAATATCGTCCCATTCCCAGTAAATTATAAAACCCACCAATTCGTTTTGCTCCAGCAACGCGCAGAGGTGCATATCCTCATAGCCTAAAAGTTCCTGTAAATCATCAGGTTGCCGTCGTTCTTCGGGCGGGAATGACAATTCATACCAGATTTTTATTGTTTCTAGATAATGATGTGGCTGAGAGATTCTGAAAAAAATCATAAAAAAGTAAGTATCTTTAATGAAAATTTAATCCATCTCAGATGAAATTATCTTTATTCAAGTTTTATAACTATCTGATTGGGAATTAGTTGAGTTTCTATTGGTTTCGGATTACATTTGGTTTCTGATCGATATGAATGTGCGGCAATACAAATTTGGGATATTTCGGTTCATGTGCTTTTTAATGGCTCTATCGGCCCTTAATTTAAGCACTGACATACAGATGCCCATGTCCCTTTTTGGAAATACCGCTACTTTCACAAGCAACTTCGCTGATTCCGAGAATTTAAGTAAGTTTATTCTGGGTAGCTGGCTGGCCTTTTCCGATACATTACCGGAACCGGGAATTCCATCTAACGACACAGAAGTTGTTGAATCAGAAGCCGACTACGATTTCATTCACCTATTCAATTTTGATGTTTTGCTGTCCTCCGTTCAGTTTCTGACAACAGACAACATCCTATTCAGGCAAGAGCCTTTTTTGGTATACATACCCGAAATCAGTGCTCCGCCCCCACAACCTATAGCCTAAACTAAACCACCAGCAATACGTTGGTATAGTTACGTTTACCCTATTGGTTGCCTGAAAGACAGGCAATTGTAAAGATATTTATTTCTAAAAACACACTTTACCTGAAGCACTGCCCTGTCAGCTTCAGGTGAAGCCATTTTTATACACTCTGCTCTATAACTATGAAAAATTGGCTCATACCTCCCACCCTTTTACTCGGTGCTTTTCTGGCGGGCTGCTCTAACGGCGAAACCAAAACCGAAGGAACAGAAAAACTAAAATTACCTGTCGTACAACTCAGCCGTAAATCAACAACCCTCCAGCGCGAATACGTAACAACAATGGAGGCTGTACGTAACGTTGAAATTCGGGCTCGTGTGTCAGGATTTTTAGATAAAATTTACGTCGATGAAGGTCAGACCGTTCATAAGGGCCAGCTTCTGTTTACGCTTAACCCCGCCGAATACAAAGTTGAACTAGACAAAGCCCGCGCTTCGCTACGTAGTGCTATTGCTGGCGTAAAAACGGCTGAAGTTGAAGTAAATCGGGTAAAGTTACTGGTCGATAAAAAGATTGTTTCTCCTTCTGAATTAGACCTCGCTAAAGCCAAGCTGGATGCTGCTAAAGCAACGATTGAGGAAGCTGAATCGGCTCAATCTACGGCATCGCTACGTCTGGCACAGGCCAGTATCCGTGCGCCTTTCGATGGTATTATCAACCGGATTCCGTTTAAAATCGGTAGCCTGATCGAAGAAGGTGCCCTTTTGACCGAAGTATCTGACCTACACGAGGTTTTTGCTTATTTCGACGTATCAGAAAAAGAATATTTGGGATTTCTGAAACGCCACCGCGATCTGGTTGGCAAAGGTGGTCAGGAAGTTGAAATGACGCTGGCCGACGAAACTACGTACCCACATAAAGGACGTATCGAAACGATGGAAACAGTCTTTGAAGAATCAGGGACAATTGCTTTCCGCGCGCGTTTTCCGAACCCAAACAAAGTCCTGAAACATGGTTCGTCGGGCAAAGTCCGGTTACCAAACATCGTTAGCGACGCACTGCTGGTGCCTCAGAAAGCCGTATTTGAGGTACAGGACAAAAACTACGTTTACGTTGTCGACAAGACCAATAAAGTAAAATCGCGAAGCTTTGTCCCACAGGCTCGCATTGGTCACAACTACATTGTTCGGTCGGGTCTGGAACCGGGCGACCGTGTCGTTTACGAAGGAATTCAGAACGTTCGCGATGGCGACGAAATCATTCCAGAACCCGTTGCTGTAGCCGATTCGATTCCTACCCAGAACACGCTTGCTCAGCAGTAACTAATTTACTGGGTATAGATTTCTGACTCCATTGTGTTTCACTAAACATAATGGCCAGAAACCTATAACCAGTCCACCAGAACAACTCAACTCATGTTCAATATATTCATAAAGCGCCCGCTGCTTTCAGCCGTTATTTCGGTCCTGATCACGCTGCTGGGCTTTCTGGCATTGATGGGGCTGCCTGTAACGCAATTCCCGGATATCGTCCCTCCTTCCGTAACTGTAACCGCCCGCTACACAGGTGCCAATGCCGAAGTAGCAACCAAAGCCGTTTCTATGCCGCTCGAACGCGCCATCAACGGAGTACCGGGCATGGTTTATATGAATTCCATGTCGGGCAACGATGGTGTTACTGTTATTCAGGTTGTTTTTCAGGTTGGCACCGACCCCGATCTGGCAGCCATGAGTGTGCAGAACCGTGTAACAACCGTGCTCGATGAATTACCAGCCGAAGTTATTAAATCGGGGGTGTCGACCGAAAAAGAGGTGAACAGTATGCTGTTGTACCTCAACATTACCAGTGATGACCCGGCTGCAGACGAAAAGTTTATTTACAACTTTGCCGATATCAACGTACTAGCCGAACTTAAACGTATTGAGGGTGTCGGTGTGGCAACGATTATGGGTTCGCGGGAATATTCGATGCGGGTATGGTTAAAACCAGATCGCATGACCGCCTACAATCTGTCGGCCGATGACGTTGTTGAAGCCATTCGCACCCAGAATGTCGAAGCGGCCCCGGGTAAAGCTGGCGAAAGCGCCGACCGGGCTCCCCAAATGCTACAATACGTATTGCGGTATTCGGGCAAATTTTTCGAGCCCAAACAATACGAAAATCTGGTGCTACGTGCCGAACCTGATGGCTCAATTTTGCGGCTCAAGGACGTAGCAGAGGTTGAATTTGGCTCACTGAACTACGACGTATTGTCAAAAACCGATGGTCGTCCATCGGCTTCAATCATGTTGAAACAACGTCCCGGCTCAAACGCCAGCGAAGTAATCAACAATGTGAAGGAGCGCATGGCGGAATTGAAGAAATCCAATTTCCCTCCCGGCATGAAATACAACTTCGCTTACGACGTATCACGGTTTCTGGATGCGTCGATTCACGAAGTGGTTAGAACCCTTATCGAAGCGTTTATACTGGTATTTCTGGTCGTATTTATCTTCCTTCAGGACTGGCGTTCTACATTAATCTGTGCGTTGGCTGTGCCTGTTGCGCTGGTGGGAGCCTTTGCGTTCATGAGCACAATTGGCTTCTCGATCAACCTGTTGACGCTATTTGCGCTGGTACTGGCGATTGGTATTGTGGTCGATAACGCCATTGTGGTGGTGGAAGCCGTACACGTCAAGATGGCCGAAGAGCATTTATCGCCCAGAGCCGCTACGTTTGCCGCCATGAAAGAAATCAGCGGGGCGCTGGTTGCCATTACGTTGGTTATGTCGGCCGTGTTCGTGCCGGTTGCTTTTATGTCGGGGCCGGTTGGTATTTTCTATCGGCAGTTCTCGCTTACGTTGGCGGTCGCTATCGTTATTTCGGGGATAAACGCTGTTACGTTGACGCCCGCCCTGTGCGCCATCCTGCTTAAGCCCACGCATGGGCATCAGGCTAAAGGTTTGCTGGGCCGTTTTTTCGCCAGTTTTAACCGTGGCTTCGACGCCATGACCGGTCGTTATCAGACTATTCTTCGCCGTGTAGCAAGTCGCGGGCTCATTACGGTGTTGACACTGGTTGTGTTTTCGTTTGGAACTTGGGGTATCAGTACCATTCTTCCCAGTAGCTTTATTCCGACTGAAGATCAGGGAATGATTTACGTAAGTGTAACAACACCCGTGGGATCTACTGTAAAACGGACAGAGGATGTCATGGACAAAATCCAGCAGATAGCGTCGAAGATGGAAGCCGTCGAAAACGTATCGACGCTGGCCGGTTACAGCCTTATAACTGAAGGTAACGGAGCTTCGTATGGCATGGGTATGATTAACCTGAAAAGTTGGGATGATCGTTCTAAAACCGTCGATGACGTCATTGCCGATCTAACGGCACAAACGAAAGGTATTCAGGATGCCAGCGTTCAGTTTTTTCCACCGCCAACCGTACCGGGATTTGGTAATGCCAGCGGTTTTGAGCTACGTATGCTCGACCGGACGGGTTCCGGTGATTTGCAGAAGACGAAAAAAGTAGCCGATGACTTTATTGCAGCCCTGAGAAAACGCCCGGAAATAGGTAACGCATTCACTAGTTTCGACCCTAGTTTCCCGCAATACTTGTTGGAGGTAGATCAGGATAAAGCGGCCCAGAAAGGTGTATCAATCGAAAACGCGATGGAGACTCTCCAAACGCTCATGGGAAGCTTCTATGCCTCTAACTTTATTCGGTTCAATCAGATGTATAAAGTTATGGTGCAGGCATCTCCCGAATACCGCTCAAAACCGGAGGACGTACTGAATCTTCGGGTAAAGAATAAAGCGGGCGAAATGGTACCTTATTCCAACTTTGTCAGCCTGAAACGTGTGTATGGGCCGGAGCAGATCACGCGTTACAATATGTATATCTCGGCCATGGTCAATGGCGAGCAGGCACCCGGTTACAGTAGTGGAGATGCGCTTAAAGCCGTACAGGAGGTAGCGGACAAATCGCTGCCCAAAGGCTACTCGTTTGCCTGGTCGGGCATGTCGCGCGAGGAAGTTCTCTCAGGCGATCAAGCTATTTTCATTTTCGTGATCTGTCTAGTTTTCGTTTATCTGCTGCTGGTTGCTCAGTACGAAAGCCTGTTTTTACCGCTGGCCGTACTTCTATCGCTGCCAGTCGGGATTTTCGGTTCGTTCCTTTGTCTCCAACTCGCAGGGCTTCAAAACAATATTTATGCGCAGGTGTCGCTCGTCATGCTGATTGGTCTTCTGGGTAAAAATGCCATTCTGATTGTCGAATTCGCGAACCAGCGTCAGCAGGAAGGTCTACCAATTGTGCAAGCAGCTATCGAAGGAGCCGTAACCCGTTTACGTCCGATTCTGATGACCTCACTGGCTTTCATTGCTGGTCTGATTCCACTTTGTATTGCCACAGGAGCTGGCGCTTTGGGTAACCGTTCAATTGGCACGGCTGCGGCTGGCGGAATGCTCATCGGAACCATCTTTGGGCTGGTGCTTATTCCGGGGCTGTACGTATTATTCGCTACAATTGCCCAGAAAATCGCTCCCAAATCTACTGACGACGACTTATCAGAATCCGTTTCTACCAAAACCAACACTAATGGTGCCGTTCTTCAAGAAAATTAATTCTTATTCTTTTTTACTGAGTTTATGTTTTGCGGGCGCCATAAGTAGTTGCCGAACCCAGATTGCTCCCGCACCAGTACCAACTATTGCCGTGCCGCAATCCTATCTGGGACGTACTGATTCAACAAATATTGGCGACTTGCCGCACCAGACGATTTTTTCTGATCCGAATCTGGTGGCGCTTATCGATACCGCAATCAGCCGCAATCTGGATCTGAAGATTGCCGTGCAACGTATCGAAATGGCACGCGCGAATTATACAATTAGTCAGGGGCCGCTGGCACCTCGAATCGATGCCGTAGCTTCTGCCGGTGTAGACCGGTATGGGCGTTACACTCTCAACGGAGTCGGTAATTTCGATACGAACTTATCGGGCAATGTAAGTGGTAGCAGCTTGATTCCGACTCCAACACCTGACTATTTTCTTGGTCTGCGTTCATCCTGGGAAATTGATATCTGGGGTAAACTACGGAATCGGAGAAAGGCGGCATATACTCGTTTTCTCGCTTCTCAGGAGGGCCGAAACCTAGTTGCTACTGCACTTATTTCCGACGTAGCACGCCTTTATTATTCGTTACTGGCCTTGGATGCGGAGCTGGAAATCATTGGCGAAAACGTAGAACTACAACAAAAAGCGGTGGAGTTGGTAGAAGTCCAAAAATCAGCGGGACGAGTTACTGAACTGGCCGTTCAACAGTTTAAAGCGCAGTTGCTCAATACCCGTGCACTGGACGGAAACGTACGTCAGGATATCATTGAAACCGAAAACCAGTTAAACACACTGCTCGGTCGCTACCCACAGCCTATAATCCGGGGGGCATCTATCGAAAAGCAGTCGGTTCCTGCAAATTTTTCAGAGGGTATACCAGCCCAACTGGTACGTCGTCGGCCCGATGTTCGTCAGGCAGAGCGTGAACTGGAAGCGGCCAATATCGACGTAGCGGCTGCTCAGGCTGAGTTTCTGCCTTCATTGAACCTCACGCCATACGTTGGGCTCAACGCATTCCGGCCCGAAGTACTGCTGAATCCGCAGTCTATTGCACTTGGTATTTTAGGCGGTCTGGCAGCTCCCGTATTTAACCGGAAACATCTAAAGGGTAATCTGGCCATAACGAACGCCCAAAGTCGGGAAGCTTTTTACGCCTACCAGCGTTCATTGCTCAATGGTGTATCGGAAGTTGTAACAAGTCTGAAAGGGCTGGAGAATTATCGGAACGTAGCAAGCATCCGACGGCAGGAAGTTAGCGTGTTACGTCAGGCCGCCACTACGTCGAATGAGTTATTTGCAAACGGCTATGCTACGTATCTGGAAGTCATTACAGCACAACGTAACGTACTTGAGGCAGAACTTTCGCTTATTACAACAAAACGGTTGCAGTTTTTATCACTAGTCGGCCTATATCGTTCTCTTGGCGGAGGGGTAAGATGAGCTATTAACGCCAGCGCGAGATTATCTTTCTTTTATAAATCCTATTTATCAAAAAGCCATTCGTCAGGCATTAACTGCCTGACGAATGGCTTTTAGTTTTTAGTTCACGTTATTATCTCCAGAAAGTGATTTATTTTTCGAATGGTAGACACTTCTTGCCAAAAAGTTAACCTACTGACAATAAAACAACTATCTCTTTCTTTGATCCAGCATTGACTCGATTGATGAACTATTTTTATCAAAAAAGTTGTATTATTTCCTTTTATTTACCAATTTTGAGCACTTGCTGTTTCGGCAGCATCCATCATTGCTTTTTTCAATTCAGGTTGTATTCAAAACCAGCAAAAAATGCCTTCTTCTAAGCGAATTGAAGGCATTTTTTCTTTTTTACTGGAGCACCTCCCCTTTCTTGCTCGGTTTTCGACTCATTTGACACCTGTAAACTAGTCCTTGCTGAGTCGGTATTCGATGTGATAGACGTATTGATCATCTCCCTTCTTGAAGTATTTACCGCCCACATATACCCTTGAAATCGCAGTATTGGCACGTTTCTATCTGGTCGGTTTTCCGAAAAGGTTGATCCGTGTCGAGTAGTTGGCGAATTAACTCCTGCAAAATTCGTTCTGAGTTACGGATGTATTGTTCGGGCTCGTCATTATCACCAAAACGCACTGGGTTCGATTTGAATCCGCCATTTACATCCCGAAACGAATAAAATCCGGCTTCAACAGGTAGTCCATCTGTCTGATAAATATTTCGCTTCGCCCTGTCTCGTGGTAATCCGCCCAACTCACTGATATTTTTAAGCGCGAGATACCGATACAGCCACAACTGCCGCATTTTATCTTCCCTACCGTCACTTAGTAGTTTTTCAGCCAGATCGACGGGCGTTTTATCTGGTAGTTTCACCGCTCCCGTTTTATAATCGACAATACGAATTTGTCCGCCGTATCGCTCAATACGGTCCACTTTTCCGGCAATACGTACTTTTATTGGCTCACGGCCTGAGACTGGCACAGTCAGATACGTATCGAGTGTCTGCTCGGTTCCAATGACAGTTAAACCCGACAAATGGCTTTGTTGCCGTTGAAAATCAAGCATTAACTTCTGCGCCAGTTCGTAAAGCAACAGATTCATACCCGATTCAATTACCCGTCCTTTCATGGTCTTGGTAAATTCCTCGTCGAGTAGATTTCGGATAATGGTTTCGTCGATAGGTAATCCTTTCAGTCGGTAGTCAAGATCAAGTCGTTCCATCACTTTGTGCAACCAACTACCGAACTCAGCGGCACCAATATTTTCCTCGATGTCTTCCTCCTCGCCGATATTCACAATCCGGCTGAAGTAAAAGCGCATGGAGCAGCTTACAAACTGATTCAGGTACGACGGATAAAGCCCTTTTGTGGTCAACAACCCGATAAGTCGTTCCCGAATACTATCGGTTTTAGGAACGCTCAGTTCCATCGGCGATTTCAGCTTATCGATAGTTGCATTTCCGAAACGTACTACGGGTTCACTAAGCTGAATTCGGCCATTTGATTTAGGAGCGAGTTCGTGTTTTATCTGCAATAGAAACCGACTTTTTTCGCCTTTACTGTTTCCGTAGGCATCGGCAGCGGTTGTATGAAGCAACACAATATCACTGGCTCGCTGGAGCAATCGGTAAAAGTGATAGGCCATTACGGATTCCTGATCGCGGTACGTTGGCAGATTAAGCTCAGCCGCTATATCGAACGGAATCAGCGAATTAAGCCTACGTGCCTGCGGTAGAATTCCTTCATTGACCGACAAAATAATGACCCGTTCGAAATCCAGTGCCCGCGTTTCGAGCATACCCATGATTTGCAACTGACTTTTCCCTTCACTCGTGAACGGAATACTTGTCTGGCGAATCAGTTCGTAAAGAAACTGTCGTAAACTACGTACCGTTACCTGTGTCTCCGACGTAGCAGGCTGAGGTTTAGAGACTTTCTTCGCTACGTTCCCATTACGCTGACTTTCCAGCGTTGCTTCGAGTTGGCGTAATAGTGTGTAAAACAGATACAGGTATTCGATTTCGATGGCATCCTGACTAGCGCGATACACATCGCGCAACAACTCGATAAGATCATAAAAACCCTGAATAGCCTTCATAGGCTCCTCATTGGGCCAACGGGTAAACAGAATCTGAATCAGGGGGTCATTCTGACCTAACTCCCGGAGTTCTTGTTCGGTCAGATAAACGCGTTGTTGTTGAACAATATCCTTTGCAAGCCATTGAAATAGCGGTTCGGGCGGAAGCTTAACACCGTTTTCGGTGACGCCACCCGGCCACATAAGCCCTTTGATTCGCTCATATTGCTTGATGAAGGGGTGATTGAGCAACTTCACTACGTGCCGATGGTGGAATTTCGGTACGCGCACATTACGTCCATCTTTTGAGCGGAACTCATGTACGGTACGTTGCATTTCAAACAACGTATCAACCAAAGTAAACAACAAAGACGAACGTAGCGAAAGGCCCATTGTTACGTTCAGGTCGGTTACTTTTTCGTCGAGTGCATACAATACAGGTACCAGAAGTGTTTCATCGGCTAATACGATAGCCGTTTTTTTAGCCGCTATTCGTGAGTCGTTTATCGTGGGCGGCACTACTGCTTCTGATTGACAATCATCGGCTTTAAATTCCTCCTGCCATTCCTGATAAATTTTGCCGGCAACTTTAGCCTGCATACTCGCATTCGGCACTCCTACGATCCGGATATTTTTTTCCGTACCGATCAGATTATTTGATAAGTCTTCCCGATTTTGTTTCGTAAAAAACCAACCATTGTTCCGATAACGTCGAAGAAATTCGCCAGCTTCCTGACCCCAATCCTGAATATAATATTGGTCGGCATCCCAAATCAATTCGGCTTTGTTCGCTTCGACCAGCACGCGAATAATATGTTCTTCGGCACGGCTCAAGGCATTGAAACCAACGAAGTAGATACGTTCATACGCCCAGTTATCCCGAATCTGCGTTTCCACATTTTCGGCCAGCATTCGATAGGCTAACCCACGATAGGCTAATCCTTTTTCAGCCAGTCGCTGATGCAACGTATTATAGGCAGTATGTAGATTCTCAAAGAGTTTGAAATAGCGAATGGTTCCGGGAGTTTCGGCAATTGGTTTCGCTGTTGAAGGCCGATCTACCTCCCAACGTTCTAGCGCTTTGGCCGCCGTCAGATAACTAAATAGTTCGGAGGGGCTAACCAGATATTGGTCAATTCGGTCGAAATCGGCCAGCAGGACAGATGCCCAGCCAATAAATTGTTCAAACTCAACCGCAGGATCTATTTCCTTAAATACGTCGTATAACTCAAACAGTAGGCTAACGGAATCGATCAGTTGAACGCCAGCAGCCTGCGTAATAAAATCATCGACAGCAAGTGTATGTGGAGCCAGAAACGGGCGATCAGAAAGCGCAGCAAGCTCATCCAGAAATACGGTCACCGCCCGGCGAGTTGGCAGAATAACCCATACATCGCGCAGACTAGGCCCGTGAGTTTCGAAAATACGTTGAGCCGTTTGCTGAAGAAAAGTCATTAGAGGGTAGGCACAATTTACTTGAGTAAAGATAACCTACAACCCGCCCTTTTCATTCAAATCTGAAAGAATTCTCCGGCTTCAAACCGATTTGAGACTATAATTTACAGTAACCGGATTCCTCCTTCTTCCAGCTTTATTTTACGAGCCCGATACAACGTACCAACCGCTTTTTTAAATGTCTTTTTACTCATTTCCAGTGTTTTGTATATAACATCAGGCGGACTATCGTCGGTCAGTGGCAGAAACCCGTTTTCGGCTTTTAGCGTAGCCAGAATACGTTGAGCATTCGGTTCAACATTCTCAAAACCAGTACGCTGAAGACTCACATCGACCAGATTATCCTCGCGAACATTTTTTATGTAGCCAATAATTGGATCGCCGGGACGTAGCGTACGGAAAATCTCGTTGGCATAAATCAACCCTTTGTAGCGATTGTTAATGATGACGTTCATGCCCAGATCAGTACGTTCGTAGACCAGCAACTGCACTTCATCACCAACCTGTAAATTCCGCACATCGGGGTCCAGAAACCGATTCAGTTTGCTCGATGCCACCAGCCGATCAGTACGTTGGTCCAGATACATAAACACTACGTACCACCCACCCACTTCCATAGGATATGCCTGCTCGCGATGTGGCACCAGCAAATCTTTTTCAAGGCCCCAATCCAGAAATGCCCCGGCACTGGTCACGGCAACAACCTGTAAACAGGCAAATTCATCCCGGTGAATGGCCGGCGTCAACGTCGTAGCAATTGGACGATCTTCCGAATCTGTATAGACAAAAACGTCGATATCGTCGTCTATTTCCAGCGTATCGGGTACGTATTTATTAGGTAACAGAATATCGTTATCATACGAATCCGTTTTCCGATCCGACAGGTCGCCCAGAAAAAAACCTACGCTGGTTTCACGAAGGGCCGTTAAGGTATTTACTCGTCCAATTTCAATCATACACTGTATACTACGGCCTTTCTGGCACGTCCGAAAGTTAGGCATTTTTCGGGCCTGATACTGATAACCTACCTCAGAAAGAGTAAAGTGATTCGCGATTAGTACGTATTGATTCTCCAAAACCAGACCGTTCACACAAATTTGAAACAGAACTAAGACTCTGTTTAATACCTTCATAAATAGCGGATTAGTCTATTTACATTTTCGTCTACCCAAAAACTAGTTACAGCTATGGCAGCCTTTCCAGATAGCATTGTTAACGCAGCCATCGGTCGTCAGAATGGCCGATGCGGAGACTGTGGCGATAAATTGAACGATGTTTGGTTCGAAGCGCACCATCTGCTACGTAGGGCCGATGGCGGTCGGGATACGCTCGATAATTGCGTCCGTCATCCTCTGCGACACCTGTCACTACGTAGCTCACAATTACGGCCATTATCGGCAGGCACTACAATTATTTCCCAGCCATTTCCGCTATTATCACGGCTAATTGTGCTGGTTTTATGATTTATGCGATCAAAAACCGTAAACTTTAGTAAGACTGGCTGAACGTTTTCACCGAACTAAACGGAAACGTTACGTACCGGCTCTCGTATTTAATCGACTCCTGATCAGCACACTAACTTTTCTACCAATTACTCAATAAAATGCGGCTTTTGTGGGTTATAGCAACGTAGTGATTTTCATTTCGCGTTAGTCTGGTCATTACGTGCATTATTTAGCAACTGATTTGACATAACTTTGGCACGAATTAAACCCCATCGCGCCTAAATCAGTTATAAACGTATAG
The DNA here is from genome assembly GCF_054776875.1 of Spirosoma daeguense. Classification (NCBI taxonomy): domain Bacteria; kingdom Pseudomonadati; phylum Bacteroidota; class Cytophagia; order Cytophagales; family Cytophagaceae; genus Spirosoma; species Spirosoma daeguense. Next base: position 235,434 of record NZ_BAAHBF010000002.1, on the reverse strand, counting down.
CCACCCGGTAAACGCCCGGTTCGCGCTACACCACCTGTTGAATGCCGCCTTCTAGCTCTAAATCCAACAACTCGTCCCGCAGTCGGCCTGTGCTGACTCGCCACCTCGACCAGTTTTTTCTGAACGTGGCCGATGTGGCTGCTTTTGTCGGTCGTTTCTTCCGAGAGGCTTTTTTGCCTCCTTATGAGTTTAAGGAAATCATTCGGCAATGTTACGAAGTCGGTTATCGTTCGCTGTTGCTGATTTCTACCACAGGTTTCATCACCGGTATGGTATTTACCAACCAGTCTCGGCCATCGCTGGCCGAATTTGGGGCTACGTCCTGGCTACCCAAGCTGATTGCCATTGCTATTGTGAGGGCGCTTGGTCCACTTGTCACAGCACTGATTGCCGCCGGTAAAGTGGGATCGAGTATTGGTGCCGAAATTGGCTCCATGAACGTAACAGAGCAGATTGACGCTATGGAAGTTTCGGGCACAAACCCGTTTAAGTTTCTGGTTGTGAGTCGAGTAATTGCTACGTCCTTTACCATTCCACTGCTGACGATGTACACCGTTTTTGTGGCACTGATGGGTGCCTATCTAAACGTAAGCGCTAACGAACAGACCAGCTTTACGTCGTATATCGAAGAAGTTTTTTCGGCTATTACGTATCTCGACATTTTTTCATCGGTCATAAAATCCATTGTCTTTGGCTTTACAATTGGTATGGTGGGTTGTTATAAAGGCTACAACTCATCGAAGGGTACCGAGGGTGTTGGGAAGGCCGCAAACTCGGCGGTTGTGGCGGCTATGTTTTTAGTATTCATTGAAGAACTTATTGCGCTACAGATTGTCAGTGCGCTTCGGACCAATTAGAGAATAATCATGAAGCCAAAGACAGATACCGTCATCAGCATCACAGGATTACGTAAATCCTTCGGCGATTTGCACGTATTACGTGATGTAAATCTGGAAGTTAGTCGAAATGAAAACGTAGTAGTCCTAGGCCGTTCTGGAACGGGAAAGTCAGTGCTGATTAAAATTATAGTCGGCTTGCTCAAACCCGATGCTGGTAAAGTAGTAGTTCTAGGGCAGGATGTGGATCAATTGAACGAGAAACAACTTGATGAACTACGGCAGAAAGTTGGGTTTTCATTTCAGAGTAGTGCATTGTACGACAGCATGAGCATTCGGGAAAATCTGGAATTTCCGCTGGTACGTAATGTACGTAATCTGAGTCGGGCCGAAATCAATAAAGCCGTTGAAAAAGCCCTGAGCGATGTGGGTCTTTCGCAGACGATTAATCAGATGCCTTCCGAGCTATCGGGTGGTCAGCGGAAACGGATTGGCATTGCCAGAACGCTGATTCTAAAACCCGAAATTATGCTGTACGACGAACCAACGGCCGGCCTTGACCCAATAACCAGTGTTGAAATTAATAATCTTATAAACGAGGTACGTGAACGATTAGGCGCTACGTCGATTATTATTACCCACGATTTAACCTGTGCAAAAACTACTGGTGATCGTATTGCTATGCTGCTGGATGGTAAATTTGAACGCGTTGGTACATTCGATGAAGTCTTTGCCGACCCCGATGAACGTATTCAGCAATTTTATAATTACAATTTTGTGGATTGATTTCGTAGTTGTTGATTGAATAAAATATAAACTTTCGCAACGATACTACGTTTAACGAATTGATTAACAACGTATCAAACCTGACCTTTTCTAACGATGAATACGATTGTTGATCAACAGACAGCTTATGACCGTTCCGGCGGACTTGTGGTGACTACCAACTATCTATGAATACCGAATCAACCAAACGTACTGTTATTGTCGGCATCTTTGTTGTGCTGGCTCTTGTTATTTTAATTGCTGGTGTATTTGTGTTGGGAGGGCAGCAAAAACGCTTTACCAGCAGTATCCGGCTCATTACCCTGTTTAAAGATGTGGGCGGTTTGAAAGCTGGAAACAATGTCTGGTTTTCGGGCGTTAAGATTGGTACCGTCAAACGGATTAGCATTTACAGCAACGAGCAGGTCGAAGTAGATATAAATATCGAAGAAAGCTCGAAACAGTATATCCGTAAAGATGCCACGGCTTCCATCGGCGCAGATGGATTGATTGGCAATAAAATCATTGTTATTGCCGGTGGCACAACCAACCATCCTGAAGTTGAAGACGGCGACCGACTCAAAACGACTGAAGCGCTCAGCTCCGATCAAATTATGGCGACATTGCAGGAAAATAATAATAACCTGCTTCGGGTAACCAACGATTTTAAGGAACTGGTCGGCAATCTCCGCCGTGGCAAAGGAACCGTTGGGGCTGTATTAACGGATTCAATTGTGGCCGGAAATTTCAAACGGGCGATGCTTAATCTGGAACGCGCGTCAGAAAATACAACACGTATCACCAGTTCGGTTTCGCAGTTTGCGGCCAAACTTAACAACAAAGGCTCGCTGGCGAATCAATTGGTAACCGATACCACTATTTTTAGCCGCCTGAGTCAATCAGCCAACCAATTTGTGGTAACAGCTAAATCGGCCGACAAAGCGGTGAATACGCTAAACCAAACCAGCGACAATCTGCAACGGGCTTCCGAAAAACTGAACAATACCAACAGCCCGCTGGGTGTGCTATTGACCGATCAGGAAACGGCAACTAATTTACGTTCTACACTACGTAACCTGAGCCGGGGTACTACGTTGTTGAACGAAGATTTGAAAGCTATTCAGAATAATTTCCTGTTCAGAGGATATTTCAGGAAAGAAGCGAAACGAAAAGCAGACAGTACGGCAGCCGCTACAAAAGGGGATCAAAATTAATTATTACTACGTTCAACCATAAAAAACGGCCCCGGAAAGAAGTTCTTTCCGGGGCCGTTTTGCTACGTTATAAGTCCTATTTCTGGTTCAATTCACGTTCTTCGTAGGCCAGACTATACTGTTTCAGTACGTCGTCGGGAACGCCATTCCACTGGTTTGGTACGTTACCTACATAGCCTAAATCTTTAACGCCCATCTGGCTCGTGTAAAAACCGCTGGCCGTCATGTTTCGCATCATGGTGAAAAACGAGGCACCCTGCGTCATGTCTGGCTTCGCTTTCGACGGATAGGCAATTTGCTCAACCATGTCGATCTGTTGTGCCTTCGTACACAGAACAAATTGTTTGCCGTAACGCTTCACGCACGTATTATCCAGCCACTTAATACCTCCGCGCATAGGCGTCTGATTTCTTGGCTGATCTTTCATCATAAATTCGATGAAAGCCGGTACGCCCGCCTGCGATGCACTTCCCGAACGTTCGTCAGCCGGGATGATAATATCCGACAAAACTGTAACGGTCTGCAACTCATGGGGTGTAAAAAATTTTTCCGCCATCAGTTTTGCATCACGCTCAGCTTCAAACTTCTGGCGACCACCCGGAATTTTTAACGGTTTAGGTTCTGGTGGTGCCGGAACGGCTGCTTCAACCGGCGTTACGGCCAGGCCAAAACCAGTCAGAGAAAGGGCTTTTAAGGAATCTCTTCGTTTCATAGTTCGTAGAGGCTTAGCGTTTTTCGGGGTAGTTCCGGGAGTCGTTTTGTCGTAAAAGAAAAACGACTCCCGGAACTACCGCTACGTTCGCCGGTTTAGATATTTTTTTGTTTGACCTGATCAATTAAGTACTCAGATGTACGCATCGACGATGCCAGAATCGTCCATGTTACGTTCTTATCGCCCTGCGATGGGAACGGAGCCGCATCTACTACAAACAGGTTCTTCACATCGTGCGCCTGCTGGTATTTGTTCAGCACCGAATTTTTCGGATCATTACCCATCCGGGCTGTGCCAACTTCGTGGATAATCTGACCAGGCAATGCCAGTCCGTAGTTACTCGATGCATCCGGTTTATTACCCAGTGCAATACCGCCCATTGAGTGAATGATTTCCTCGAACGTATCCTGCATGTGCTTGGCCTGCTTGATTTCATGTTCCGACCATTTGTAGTTGAAACGTAGCACCGGAATACCGTATTTATCGACTACGTTCGGGTCGATTTCGCAGTAGTTGCTTTCGAGAGGGACAGGCTCACCACGACCGGCCATACCGATGTAGGCACCGTAGAAACGGCGGTAATCATCTTTCAGACCAGCACCATAACCACCACCGGGTTTCATTTTACCATCGCGGCCAGCAATCATACCATTCATAGCTTCGATACCCCAGCCGAAACCATAGGCAGGCATACCCATACCGCCCCAATATTCGATGTGGTAACCCCGTGGGAAATCCAGTTTCTTGTTGTCGAGCCACCACGGTGTGAATACGTGCATGCCACCAACGCCATCTTCGTTATACCGCTTCCGATCCATCAGTGCCGGAACAAAGGCCGAACGAGAAGCGCCCGTTGAGTCATTGATGTATTTCCCAATTACTCCGCTGCTATTTGCCAAACCGGTTGGGAAACGACTCGATTTCGAGTTAAGCATCAGCCGAGCGGTTTCACCAGCACTGGCGGCCAAGACAACCGTTTTCGCTTTTACCGTAATTTCCTGCATCGTCTGCGTATTCACGTAGCTAACGCCGGTAGCCAAACCCGTTGCCGGATCGGTTATCACTTCGCGAACCATAGCTCCGTTGATCAGCGTTACGTTGCCCGTTGCCATGGCGGGTTTCACTAATACTGACGACGACGAGAAATCGGCATACGCCTGACACGCCCGACCGCACTGACTGCAATAGAAACACTGACCACGCTCGTTGTTGATGGGCTTGGTCAGAATCGAAAGCCGCGACGGAATTACCGGAATACCAATGCTACGTGCACCTTTCCGGATCATCAGCTCGTGCAGACGAGGTTTTGGTGGAGGCAAAAAGATTCCGTCTGGTTCAGAAGGCATATTTTCGACAGAACCGAAAACTCCGATCAGTCGGTCAACGCGGTCGTAAAACGGCTTGATGTCATCGTAAGTAATTGGCCAGTCTTCGCCAACACCTGTCATGCTTTTCCGACGGAAATCATCAGGAGCGAAACGTAGTGAAATACGTCCCCAGTGGTTGGTACGTCCACCAAGCATACGAGACCTAAACCACATGAATTCAGATCCTTTCGCGTTCGTATACGGTTCACCTTCTATATCCCATCCACCCCAGGCAGCGTCAAAATCACCAAATGCGCGTGTTGTACCAGCACCACGACGTGGCGACTCCCAGGGCCATTTCAGTTGGGTAATATATTTTGGATCTGCCGGATCGAAGTAACCTCCCGCTTCCAGCAGCACGACTTTCGCCCCGGCTTTCGCCAACGTATAGGCCGCCATGCCTCCTCCAGCCCCCGAGCCAACAATCGCTACGTCATATTGAGTCGGTGGTTTTTGAATCTGAAATGAATTCATGTATATAGGTAATAATTGTTAGTTTTCAAGTTTGAAAATAACGCTATTGTACCTGCAAAAGCAAAATTTTTTAAAAACTACCCCATTCCCTAAACACAACTAACTATTCCTTGGAAAATCGGGCACATTATTGATAAAAAATAACTTTGAAGCGTTTATCCCTAATTTACCAAATCACCGAGCGCCTTTTTGGATGCTTCATCAGTAGAGTTTAATGACAATACTTTTTTGAACGATTGAATCGCCTTTTCCTTGTCGCCTTTTGCCCGATACGCTTCCCCCAAACTTCGATACACAATGGGCGAATCAGGATAATAATGTGCATTTAACGTTAATAGCTCAAGAGCTTTATCAACCTGTTTCTCACTCATGAGCAAAAACATACCCATCTGATTGATCACTTTACCGGGTGGTAAAAGGTCGGCTCCTAACCGACTATATAACTGCTGATAATGTTGGATTATGCCCTTCTCTCCTACTGACAAAAACGTTTGAAGCGGAAATTTATAATCGTCAAATACGAAATTCAGTCCATTGTAAAAACTTCGAAATGGCACCGAAAAATGGGTTTCATCATCAAAGTACTCAAACTTATGCACCATTCCTTTGAACGTATTACTGGCTAAATTTTTCGAAAACGTATCAAACGCCTTGCCCCTCGTGCCGGTATGCTGACCCGGATTAAACGGGTTATTTGACTCAGAAACGTACAATCGGGACGTTAACGTAGTGTTATTCTCAAATACAGAACTGGTTTTTGTTAGTATAAATCCGCTGTTCCACGTCAAAGTTGGGTCGATAGCGATGTAGGCGTTGAATGGCCGCTGATCTAAGAAACAGTTCAGTGTAAACAAACCCGCCAGCGAATGGCCGACCAATACCCGATAAGGTACTGTTCGATATTGCTGGTCGATGTAAGACAGTAATTCATTCTCCAGAAAAGCCCGAAAGTTATCAGTATCCTTTTGAAGCCCTCCCGTCATATCGCGCGTTCGGTTCGTATTCCGGACAGCTATAACGATCATTTCGGGTATCTGTTCATTTTCGCCCGAACTGAGGAAATGAATCATGCTACTAACATACTGATAATGCGTATCGGCATCCAACAGAATACAGACTGGATATCGTTTCTGCTGATAAAAGTCATCGGTTTGATACGAAGCGGGAAGGCTGACCGCAAACGTCCGTTTTTCATTCAGCGCTTTGGACGTAATAGATTTCTCTTCTCCGATACGCGTAAGTTGAGCTGACTGGCTTCGGACTTTGAAACCAGTCAGCAACGTAACGAACATTAATACGTAGCGGAGATAAGTCTTGCCAGTATACATAAACGAGTCATTTTAGTACGTTCTTTTCTGTATTCAAGATAGTGGTTTACTGTAGGATAGCAATCTGATAACCAAACAACTCCAGCAGCAATCTAGCAATAATCTTGACTTGAGGAGACTATATCTCAATTTCACGAAATGGCCATTTTCTAGCTGTAACGGTTTGTGTGACCACAGGTGTTGTACTTTTTTTAGGTAAGTATTCTATCAATAGCGTTTGATTGTATTTCCAGTGGAAGATTGTTCGGCCAATTCTGGTTGTGTTTTGCAAAAAAAGCAACCAGAACAAGATTCATATAGCTAACTTATCGCAGCCTGTCCACTAATTCACGGCGATAGGTAAGTCCTACTGGCAGCACTATCTCACCCATAAAAACTTCGTTACCGCTCAGACGCGTGACTTTATTCAGTGCTACCAGATAAGATTTATGGATGCGGATAAACTGATCGGTCGGCAGACGCTGCTCTAGCTCGGTCATAGTCATAGAAGTCAGGTAAATCTGCTGGGTCGTAAATAACTTGACGTAGTTACCCCAGCTTTGTCCATAGAGAAGATCATCGTAGAGAATTCGTACCCAGTCACCATCGACTTTGACGACTAACGAAGTATTGACAGATGCCGTTACGTTCACGTGCTGCGTTTCTCCATCGGGTTGGGCTATCACCACTTTATCAATGGCTTTCAAAAACCGGGCAAACTCGATGGGCTTTAACAGGTAATCCACTACGGTGTAATTGTAACTTTCCAGCGCAAACTCTGAATGGGCGGTCGTGAGGATGACTTTGGGCGGGTGGGTTAGCGTTTCCAGCATCTGTAGTCCATTCATTTGCGGCATATTGATGTCCAAAAACAGCAGATCGACGGGATGACGATGCAGAAAATTAATCGCTTCCAGAGCATGGTAGCAACTACCGACCAGTTTCAGCCTGTCTACTTGTTCAATATAGTGCTGTAATACGTAGTGAGCCGCCACTTCATCATCAATAAGCAGGCACCGTAAGGGGCTGGGCATAGGACAGGGTAGTTAATTGAACAACCAAATTCGTTTTGTAACAACCCGGCGGCTGTTCAATTCGAAGCTCATACTTGTCGGCATAGAGAATTTCCAACCGCTGGCGTGTATTCTGCAAGCCCAGCCCCGTCGACGTAACGGGCACCTTTTGGCTCGGCACCGAATTGGCAACGCTCAGGGTTAACGCATCGCCATCCAGCGTTATGGAAATAGAAACGAAGCAGCCTTGAATATCACTCGTGCCATGTTTAAACGCATTTTCGATCAGAGGGATCAAGAGCAAAGGTGCCAATTGATAACCTTGTAGTACACACGTATCAGTCGGATAAGTATACTCGATCTGGCATCGGTTACCCACGCGCTCCCGCTCCAGCGTTACGTAGCTAGTGATGAACTCAATCTCCTGTTGAAGAGACACTGACGACCGGCGGCTACTGTCTACCTGATAGCGCATCAGTTTCGAGAGTTGCATCAGCAGATCGGGCATCCTGGTGGGCTGGTGCAGACTAATTCCGTACAGGTTGTTGAGCGTATTGAAAAAAAAATGCGGGTTTAGCTGAGCGTGCAGAAATTTCATCTGTGTTTCCTGAAGCAGCAACTGATCAGCATTACGCTCCTGCTGTTGCTGGTAAAATCGCTGGATCAGGAAAAAGGCCATGATCGCAATCAAGCTCATAGTACAAGTGGCCAGATGAAATAGCGCCATGTCCTGCAACCCATGTGACTCGTAGAACTTGGGATACAGCAACACATCAACCCCATAAACGAGCAAACTGCCTACGACCAGAGCCAGGCTTGTCAGGATTCCATAGTTTCTGAACTGTTGACTGAACAACAGTGGAAAAAGAAAAAATCGGTGAAACTGCGCCTGCCCGTATAAAATCAGGAAATTTAGTAAGGCTCGCCAAAAATCATCCCAGGTGGTCAGGGGGTTACAGGCGCTGAGCGACATAAGCACGAAGAGTACTCCGAAGAAGAGGCTCTCCCGTAACCAATTTTTTCTCGTATCGAATATGGCTGGTAGTCGCATCGCTTATTCTATAGTTTGAGGAAGCGGCATTACACGGCGTTGTGCAGCTCAGTATGATTTATCAATCGCGCGCCAAGCAGCCAATCCAGACTGTAGCGCCCCGGTCCGAGGACTAAAATAGCTCCGTAGCCAATCAGAAAGCTCGTTGCCAGTTCACCTTCGCCCAGTAAATCCCAATTGTGGGACTGGAAAATAACAAACATGGCGACCAGTAGAGGTAAAAGAGCCAGCCGCGTAAACAAACCCAGCATCAGCAGGATTGAGCACACTAGTTCGGCGAAGATAGCCAGCGATAATGAAATGGAGCCATCTAAACCCATAAAGCGGGTAAAGTCCGTTTTCCACTCATGGAAATGAACGAGTTTGACATACCCATGATTGACACTCATCATAAAACCGAATCCCAGCCGTAACACCAGAGCAGCTATATCCGGGTAAGTGACTGTGAGCTTCTGGAAATATAAACGCAGCATACGTATTTATAAAATCGGTAACAGTTAATTACTGGCAAAACAACCCTCAGCGCGGAAATTTAACAAACTTAAATGACCAACTGAGTTGGTCATCAAAAAGCCACCCTTCGTCATTCTTTTACAAATTGGATGGACATTCAAAACGTACTTTGCACCCATCCGCCAACCTTGTGAACGAAATTCTGCGTTAATGAAATTCGCTACGCTTTACCTAAAGATCAACAATCCGTTCACCTGTAAATTTCGGCAGAACAACGAGTCACAGTCCAATTCATTCCGGGCGCATACGGCCAGTCAATGTTTTACCCGATCCGTTAAGCTGACCTTTAGCAGACAATCTGAGCAGGTTCGGACGCGAAGTGAGCCATCGGGCAGGAAAATTCCCAACGACGATGTCAAGACAAAATAATTGCCCTGCTGTGAGGTCGGTTACTCATAGCTGGCCATACGAAAAGCGAGTTGACCGGCCTCGCTTTAATTAATTTTTAACGAAGCCGGAATAATTCAGCTCTAATTACTGTTCCCCGTTACAGAGCAAGTTTTTTTTCTGACAGGATTTTTTTATCCGATATATCCCGTTCATCCTGTCAGAAAAAACCGCTCACATTAACTACTATTTTTTACAACCTGATGAAATTTGACATATTTATCCACCACCCATCCTCGCTTTACGTAGCACTGTTTCTAGCGCTGAGCCAGTTCGGTTGTGGTTCATCAACGCAGGAAACGTCGACAGCTACTCAAGTTCCTACCTTACCCGTCATACAAGTTAAAACCGCGTCGGTTACTACGTATCAGGAGTTTTCCGCTACGTTGGAAGGTCGTGTAAACGTTGATATTCGCCCACAGGTAGAAGGGTATCTTGAGAAAATTTACGTTGACGAAGGGGCTGCCGTTCGCAAAGGGCAACCGCTCTTTCGGATCGACACCCGCACCTATCGCGAGCAGGTCGGTAATGCAAACGCTACGTTGCTGGCAGCTAAAGCCAATCAGGATAAAGCCGCGCTCGAAGTGGCGCGACTGGCTCCACTGGTCGAAAACAACGTAGTGTCGGATGTGCAGTTAAAAGCTGCTCAGTCGGCCTTTGCAGCCGCAAAAGCGAATGTTGAACAGGCTAAGTCGATGGTAGGCAATGCGAATGTAAACCTGAACCGGACGCTCATTACGTCTCCCGCTACAGGATTCATCGGCCGTTTACCGTTTAAAACAGGCAGTTTGGTTGGCCGTGCGGAAGTGTTGCCGCTGACAACGGTTTCTGACGTACAGGAAATCTACGCGTACTTCTCCATGGGCGAAGTTGACTTTTTGCGCTTCACCAAACAAGCATCAGGGAACAGCTTGGCCGATAAAATCAAGAACTTACCGCCCATTGATCTGGTTCTGGCCGATGGCAAATCCTATGCGCAAAAAGGACGGATTGAACTTGTGTCGGGCCAGTTCGACAAAACGATGGGTGCCATCAGTTTCCGGGCTGTTTTCCCAAATCCGCAAGGATTGCTACGTTCGGGCATTACGGGTCGTATACGGATTCCGGAAGCTCATCCATCGGCCGTTGTGGTTCCGCAGGAAGCTACGTTCGAGCGACAGGATCGCGTGTTTGTTTTTGCCGTTGCCGACAGCAATAAAGTGGTAAGCAAACCGCTTCAGATTGCGGGCAAAAGTGGCAATTTCTACCTGATCTCCAAAGGCATTCAACCCGGCGAACGTATTGTTCGGGAAGGGCTTGATCGGCTGCGCGATGGTGATGCCATTTCGCCCCGGTTGATTGCATCCGATAGCCTGGCGACAGCCCGCGCGCTTTAGTTCATTTTTTCTTAGCGTTTAGTCATCGTTCCGATCTTCCGATCAGAACGCTTTTAGCAAAACCATGCTTAAACTATTTATCGAACGTCCGGTTCTGGCCACAGTTATTTCGATTCTGTTGGTCATTCTGGGAGTTATCTCGCTCGTTACGTTGCCCGTTACGCAGTTCCCTGAAATTGCTCCCCCTAGCGTACAGGTGATGGCTTCGTATCCGGGAGCCAATGCCGAAGTGGTGGCCCGCTCAGTGGCAACTCCGCTTGAAGAAGCCATCAACGGTGTTGAAAACATGACCTACATGACTTCATCGTCGGGCAACGACGGGTCTGTAGCCATCAATATTTATTTCAAACTCGGCACCAACCCCGATCTGGCGGCTGTGAACGTACAGAACCGGGTTGCCAAAGCCACCAGCCTGTTACCTGCCGAGGTGATTCAGGCGGGTATTTCGACGCAGAAACAGCAAAACAGCATGATTATGATCCTCAACCTGAACAGCGATGAGGATGTGTACGACGAAACGTTTTTGCAGAACTACGCCAAAATCAACCTGATTCCTGAACTACAGCGGGTAAACGGCGTGGGGCAGGTAATGGTGTTTGGTGTGAAAGATTATTCGATGCGTATCTGGCTCAAGCCCGACCGTCTGATTGCCTATGGATTGTCGCCACAGGAAGTGATGGCCTCCATTCGTGAGCAGAATCTGGAAGCGGCTCCGGGTAAAATTGGTGAAAACAGCAAAGAAGCGTTCGAATACGTTATTAAATATAAAGGTAAACTTAACCAGCCTGAGCAATACGAAAACATAATCCTGAAAGCAAACGCCGATGGGTCAACGATTCTATTGAAGGACGTAGCACGGATTGAATTCGGGTCTTTTACGTATAGTGGCGACACCAAAGTAAACGGTCGACCCAGTGTCGGCATTGCCATTAACCAAATGGCTGGCTCCAATGCGAATGACATTCAGGTGGCGATTCTGTCAATCATGGATAAAGCCGCTGGCGCGTTTCCAAAAGGTATCAATTATACCATCGGTTACAGCACCAAAACCTTCCTCGACGAGTCAATCGATCAGGTCACGCACACACTTATTGAAGCGTTTATTCTGGTATTTATCGTGGTTTTTCTGTTTTTGCAGGATTTCCGTTCCACGCTTATTCCGGCTATTGCAGTTCCGGTGGCCATTGTTGGTACGTTCTTTTTTATGCAATTGTTTGGCTTCACGATAAATCTGCTTACGCTCTTCGCGCTGGTACTGGCTATCGGAATTGTGGTGGATGATGCCATTGTGGTGGTTGAAGCGGTGCATACCAAAATGGAGAAGAGTCGGCAATCGGCGCGGGCTGCTACGTTACGTTCGATGCAGGAAATTTCGGGAGCCATTATTTCCATTACGTTGGTGATGGCTGCGGTATTCGTTCCGGTTGGTTTTATGAACGGCCCGGCGGGTGTGTTCTATCAGCAATTTGCCTTCACACTCGCCATTGCGATTTTGATTTCGGCGGTTAATGCTCTGACACTGAGCCCAGCACTTTGTGCTTTATTGCTGAAAAACCCGCATCAGGAAGGTCATTCCCGAAAAGGATTTCTGAACCGGTTCTTTGACGCGTTCAACGCAGGCTTTACGTCGCTGACAAACCGCTACGTTGGCGGGTTGCGGTTTTTAATTCGTCATAAATGGGTGGGTCTGAGTGGACTTGCGCTGGTGGGTGCCACTACGTTCTGGCTCATGCGCACTACACCAACTGGCTTTATACCTTCTGAAGATCAGGGGTTTATTGCTTATTCATTAAAATTACCAGCGGGTGCTTCGCTCCAACGGACGCAGAAAGTAGCCGACAAAATTGAGGGAATTCTGCATAAAACGCAGGCGGTTGAGCAACACATCGAAATCAGCGGCTTCAATATGATTGCCAACTCGGCCAGCCCGTCGTATGCTGCCGGGTTCGTGAAAATGCGCCCTTACGAAGATCGGGGAGCCGTGAAAGAGTTGCAGCAGGTGGTCGATACGGTGAGCAAGCAGGTCGCCGGTGTGGAAGAAGGCCGGGTCGATGTATTCACGATGCCAACTGTGCCGGGCTTCAGTAACGTCGATGGCTTTGAATTGCTCTTGCAAGACCGAACGGGCGGCAGTTTGGATAAACTGAGTGCTACGGCCAATGCGTTCATCGAAGAAGTCCAGAAACGCCCCGAAATTGCGGCCGCGTTCACTACGTTCGATACTCAAACTCCTCAATTTGAACTGGAAATGGACGTAAAGAAAGCCAAGCAACTCGGCGTATCAACCAGCGATATTCTGCAAACGATGCAGGTGTATTACGGCACTACGTTCGCGTCAGACTTCAACCGTTTCGGTAAATTCTACCGCGTCATTGCACAGGCCGACGCACCTTATCGCGCCGATCCGTCGTCACTCAATGGTATCTATGTTAAGAATGCAACGGGCCAAATGATTCCGATGACCACTTTCGTTACGTTGAAGCGTGTATATGGACCAGAAGCAGTTACACGGAATAACCTCTTTACGTCGGTGATGATCAACGGCATGGCGAAACCGGGCTATAGTTCGGGCGATGCGATTCGGGCGGTTGAAGAGGTGGCAAAACAAAAATTACCAGTTGGATACACTTATGAGTGGACAGGGATGACGCGCGAAGAAATTGCGGCTGGTGGTCAATCAAGCCTTATTTTCATTCTGAGTCTAGTGTTCGTTTACTTCCTGCTGGCGGCTCAATATGAGAGCTACGTACTGCCCTGGGCCGTGTTGCTTTCCATTCCGACGGGGATTCTGGGCGTTTTCGCCTTCATCAATTTCGCCGGAATCGATAACAATATCTATGTGCAGGTTGGTCTGATTATGTTAATTGGACTACTCGCCAAAAACGCCATTCTGATTGTCGAATACGCCGTTCAGCGTCGTCAGGCAGGCATGGGTCTGCTGGCATCGGCACTGGAAGCGTCCCGGCTTCGGTTACGGCCCATTCTGATGACGTCGTTCGCGTTTATTGTGGGGCTTATCCCATTGATGAGTGCCACCGGAGCCTCGGCTAAAGGAAATCATTCCATCAGTATCGGTACGGCAGGTGGTATGCTTACGGGCGTATTGCTGGGGCTGTTTATCATTCCGGTACTATTTGTCATTTTTCAGGGAATTCAGGAAAAAATCAGTCGGCCCAAAACCGCTGAAGAACGCAAAGCGCTGGCCGAAGAAGCCTTTGCCGATGCGCCACTAAATCGTAATTAATCATGCTGCGAACGTTTTTTTCATCGTATCGCCTTCCGCTTATCATTTTTGCCGTTGCGTCGGTTTTCTCAGCCTGTAAAGTGGGCCAGAATTACCAGCGACCAACGACACAATTGCCCGAACAATATGGGCAACAATCTCAATCCGATACGTTCAGCGTAGCCAAAGTGCCCTGGAAACAGTTTTTTCGGGACAACGAGTTGCAGAATCTGATCGGCAGTGCGCTCACCAATAATTTTGATTTACGGGTAGCAATCAAGCGGCTGGAAGAAAATCAGGCCTATGTTCGTCAGGCACGTTACGCCCTCCTACCGGCTGTTAACGCCCAGATTGCGGCCTCCACGGTTACACCTTCGCGCAACAGCCTGAACGGGTTGAGTCTCGAAAATTTCATCGGTACGCGGCATCTGGAAGATTTCTCGGCTAACCTCGGCCTGACTTGGGAAGCCGATATCTGGGGGCGAATCCGTCGGCAAAATGAAGCTACGCTGGCTCAATTTTTACAATCGCACGAAGCCGCGAAAGCCGTTCGGACGAATCTGGTTGCCAACGTAGCAACGGGCTATTTCAACGTATTGCTTCTGGATGCTCAACTGGACGTAGCGAAACGCAATCTGGCGCTTGGCGATAGCATTGTTCGATTAGTACGATTGCAAAAACAGGCTGGCGACGTAACCGAACTTGCCGTACAACAGGCCGAAACGCAACGGCAAACCGCCGATTTGCTACGTTCACAACTCGAACAGGCGCTGATTATCGAACAAAATAGCCTCCGTCAACTGCTGGGCGACTGGCCCGGGTACGTAGCACGCGGTAATCGGCTTACTACGTACCCGATGGCTGATACGTTGCTTACAGGTGTACCGGCTCAACTGCTCGCTAATCGGCCCGACGTAAGAGCTAGTGAATTGGGGCTTGTTGTTGCCAATGCACGAGCTGGCGTTGCAGAGGCCAATCTGTACCCTACCCTAACGATAACAGGCGCTGGCGGATTGAATTCGTTTCAGGCTGGCAACTGGTTTGCATTACCCAATTCGTTGTTTTATAATCTGGCGGCTGGTCTGGTGCAACCGATTTTTCAGCGTCGCCAGCTCAAAACGCAACTCGAAGTGGCTGAGATTCAGCGCGACGCGGCCCAGATTCAATTTTACCAGAGTCTGAACACAGCCGTTACCGACGTATCGAACGCGTTGGCACGTAGTGAAAAATTACAGGAGCAGGAACGTATCGCTATGCTGCGGGTAAAAACCGTACAGGGAGCCATCAATAACGCCAAACTATTATTTAAAAGTGGTATGGCTACGTATCTGGAAGTAATTACCGCTCAAACCAACGCCCTCCAAGCTGAACTCACCTTGGCTGATATCAAACGGCAACGACTTGGTGCGATGGTCGATGTCTATCGCTCTCTGGGTGGCGGCTGGCAATAGCTAGGTCAAAAGTATACGTATTTAGTGCCTGTTTGAGTTACAGTTGCCCCTATTGCTTTGCATAGGAATCAATCTTGGCTCAGGCAGGCATTTACATTGAATTAGCAATCCGTAAAGGTTGAAAGTACTACTTATTGAGAACTGATACGTAAAATTCATACATTTCTGGCCTGTTACCCTAAATCCCAGAGTCTTTATGAACGGTTTATGTATTGCAATTACGCTGCTATCAATTTCTGCGTGTACGTTACTGGCCCAGCCATCCTTACAAACGAGTTCCCCCTTTCTGAATCAGAAACTACCGGGATTAGTCCCCAGCGTATTTGCTCCAGGCTTGGTTTCGTTGAGCGATCATTATGAATATGGCTCTGTTTTTTCTAAAGACGAAAGGGAATTCTACTATGCCGTCATCATCAATAAAAAACCTCAGATTCGATGGATACGCTTTGAAAAAAATGGCTGGACAGCTCCCAAAATGGTGATTGGCAGCGATCAATACGAGTATAACGATCCGTTTCTGTCGCCCGACCAGAAACGATTATATTTTATCTCAGATCGCGTAACCGACGGGAAAGGGCAAAAGAAGGATTTTGATATCTGGTATATCGAACGGACAAAAAACGGTTGGTCTGATAAGCCGATTAATGCTGGCCCCGGCATCAACTCCGACAAAAACGAATATTATATGTCTTTTACGAAGGACGGCACAATGTACTTTTCATCGAATGGTGGCACCAACACCACTACGGATAAGAATTACGACATCCGGGCTTCTAAGTACGTAAAAGGCAGCTTCCAGCCTTCTAAGAAATTACCCAATAGCATTAATTCAGACCATTACGAAGCAGACGTGTTTGTATCGCCGGATGAGCAATTTGTAATCTTCTGTGCCGAACGCCCGGATGGTTTTGGGAAAGGCGATTTATTTATCAGCTTCAAAAACAAAGCTGGTCAGTGGCAACCCGCTAAAAATATGGGCAATGTAATAAATACCGATGGGTATGAGTTTTGTCCTTTTGTAACAAGTGACGGGAAATATCTTTTCTTTTCCCGTGATGGCGATATTTTTTGGGTAAAAGCATCAGTGATCGACAAGTTGAGATAAATTTCTCGTATTAAACTATTAATCGAACAGATACCAGTCAACACCAAAAGCAAATCCTCTACGTAGTTGAAGGTAATCAGGGCCAATGAAATAACCGGGCTGTAATAATCCCTGATTGGCATGCGTCAGTTTAACAAACAAGCGCGTCCGGTTCACGCGCAGATTGGCATAAAGATCAGCCAATACGTAACCCTCAACCTTCTGTCTATTCTGCAAATGGAACTGCTGTGTGAGCGGCATATAGGCATCAGCATAATACGCTGATTTATAATGCAGATCGATTCCCGTCTGGATATACAAAACCTTGGCGTATAAAAATTCAAACTGTATACGCGTATTCATGAAGAACGGAGGTTGACGTAGCACATCCGGACCCGACTGAACAGAATAATACCCTTGCCCTGCAATCAGAAATTTACCCAGTTGCAAATGGTATCCCAAACCCGTTCTGAAAATACTCAATGGAGCTTTCTCCTGACGTACTACACCCAATGAGTCGAAATACACAAAGTTTTTTACCAGATAATAGTCCAGACCGGGCTGAATACGGAATCGTTTGGAGCCAATATTCAACTTACCATAAGCATGGTAATAATTACGTAGTGTCAACGGTGGAAGTCCTTTACTGGCATCGGGCCAGAAGTAAGCATTGCTCTGAAAACGTTCCTGCAACAGCGTTGGCTCTATAGCCATAATAGAGCCACCCGCCGTCAGGAATTTACTTTCGAGTTGCCCCTGAAGCCGATAACTTCCTCTCGCTCCAATTTCAGCCTCCGCCGTCAATCTTGACAAGCTATCGGGAAAATAATAACCCAACCAACCTCCCACAAATGTTTCGGTTCGGGGCGTTTCATATTCATTATAGTTTGTTCGCGTTAGATTATATCTCGTTTGTTGGCGATAATTTCGAATACGCAGATACGCCCGATAGTTAAAAGAAGCTCCTTTAAACTGAGCAATTCCTTTCAGGCCAAACTGATTCTCAAGCACCCGAAAGCGGGCACGCTGCTCCAGCCGCGACGTATCACCCTGAATTATTGGGTAAAAAATCAACGTATCGTTTGTGGGAGTAACAGCAAATCGGTTTAATGCAAGCGTATCGTCCCGATAAAAGTTTTTTTGGGTCTGGTAATCAAACCGATGATACAACTGAAACCCTTTTTCCAGAACGTACTGATGATATACGTGCCAGTTGTTGCGAATGTCCCAGCCATGTGGCCCGTGGATAGAAGAGCCGCCACTTCGCAAACGAGGATCGCCCGTATAATTATAGATAATTGGTGAATTATCGACAGTCTGACCGGGCAAAACGCCACCCTGCTCATCGACACTGTGATTCATGTTGACGTAGTGCGCCAGCAAGGTATATTTATCGTTTTTCGAGCGGTAGTTCGTATGTAATAAAACGCTCCAGTTTTGCGCCAGAAATTTAAACGGATCGTTTGAACCGCTGGTGCCAAACTGTTTCTGAGCCGTGAACCGTTGAACATTAAATCCGGCATTCCAGCGGGGCGTAATATTCTGCGCCATGTCGAACCGCAGAATGTTCTGATCGTTACCACCAAGCGCCAGATACATATCGGTAAATGGCGATTTGGTATCGAAATACTTTACATCCATGGTCTGGAATGCGTAGGGCGAGAACACCGAATAGCCCGACTGTGCGCCCAATTGCTGAGGAACTGGAAGAAATACAGAACGCATGGGTGTTCCAAGCGACCCTAAATCCTGATACAGATTCTGACTCCGCTGAACGTACGTAAACCGGTGTACGTCGTCCATGGTGGTGTCGAGCGTGTAGAGTTTTTTATGGTTATTGAAAATATCATCTTCAAGCATGTAACGGGTCGATTTCGGCCCGTAGATTACCTTCGTCGAATCATCAATACCGTTACTGTTGCTATTGCTGTTAGCCGAAAATGAGCCGGGTTGAGCCTGTCGTCCGCCAAAGCCACCCGGAAAGCCACCCGGAAGCTGTTGCGCCCAGCCTGTTGCAGCCAGCAAAGCACTCAATATAAAGACAAAAAAACACTGCTTCATCAGGTCAAAAGTACGCCAAAACCCCGCACACCCAACATACTACGTCTATTCGCTTAAGGATTTTTAACGGGTTTCGTGCTACGTTTAGTTTTACTTTAAAAATATTTTTTCAAGATCCGTTACTTATCAATATCAATTCCGTCTAAGCACCCTTTTGCTAATCAATCTGAATTTCAATAGTCAATTGGCCTAACCAATCTTTTTGGGATTCGTTTACAGAATATGATGTAAGCAACTACTTACGTAAACTGGCTTATGCGTATACGAACCACTCGAATTATAGCCACAGTGCTGATAAGTTTGGGACTAGTTGTCATAATTGGGCAATTAGGGCCGCATTGGTTCCGCTTTGGGATTTTAACATCAGGGATTATTTTATTCATCATTTCCCTACTTCGGGAAACCCGACGCAAGAAACCCCCGATCGTTTAAGAATTTATTGAACGTTGTTTCCTGCTGATCCAAAAACTGCATCGCTACCGGCAAATAATATAAAGGCAATGAATTTCGCTCCTCAGCGGTCAGCAACGTATCCAGTTTTACCCAATCTTTTTCAGTAGTCAGCAAGGCAATTCCGGGCCTTATATCGGCCAGCAATTTGTTAAGGTCGGTTCGCGTATAGGCGTAATGGTCGGCAAACCGATGATGCTGCGTTAACTGATACGTTTGGCGGACGTATTGTTCCAGCGGTTCAGGTTGGGCTAAGCCAGAAACCAGTACTACCCGCTGAAGCGACGTATCAGCTTGCTTTGTGGAGAATGCCACAGGCGTATCGTATCGTAGACCAGCGAAAAATACAGGCGTATCGGTTTGTGTATATGGTCGTATTTTTGACACGATACGTTGCTGTTCTGTCGCCCAAAGGTTAATTGGGCACTTTGTAACAACAAGCACATCGGCTCTACGTGCTCCGCTACGTTGTTCACGAAGTCGGCCAGTCGGAAATGGATAATCCTCATAGAAAGGCCGGTTATAATCCATCAACAACACGTTCAGATGCGCCTGCACAGCCCGATGCTGAAAGGCATCATCGAGCAGGATTTGAGTTGTTTCAGGAAACTGTTGCTGAATACGCTGAATAGCCTCTGCTCGACGCTCCCCAACACAGACTTGTATACGTTGGCCAAACTTGCGATATAATTGAAGCGGTTCATCGCCGAGGGTGGCTGCAGTGTCAATAGCTGTTGCGATTCGAAAGCCACGAGTCTTCCGACCATAACCACGACTTAATGTAACTGTATGATTAGCTTTGCCAACTTCGACCATAAACGACCGTTTAATCAAAAATTCGACCATCGGTGTTTTTCCTGTTCCGCCAACAGTGAGGTTACCAACACAAATTGTAGGTATAACCGGGCGAAAAGACGTCATTAACTGACTGTTATATAACGAATTACGAATATCCGTCACCCAACCATAAAGCCAACTGAACGGGAGTAATAGCCACTTTATCACCAAATACTTCACTAATAATTTCGTAACATTGCCTTTAATGAGTAACCAAAAGTAGTACTTTTAAGGCTTGGAATACCCGCCCTGATCTATTGACCCAATGAGTTTGCACATCGACTACCTGAAACACACGTTGCATTTTCGCTTCGAAGCGGGTACGTCACGTGGTATCCTTACCGAAAAAACCTGCTACATTTTGCGGTTGCGTGATGATACCCAACCAGACGTAATAGGTTATGGCGAGTGCAGCCCGTTACCCGGTCTTAGTTACGATGATCGGCCTGATTTTGAGGAGCGCTTAGGTCAATATTGTCAGGAATTCAACGAGCTTGACCTCGAATTGTTTCACTGGAATCTTCCGATTGTATTAACTCAGCTAATCAGTCATCAATTTCCCAGTATTTTATTTGGCTTCGAATCGGCCATGCTTGACTTTTTGGCGGGCGGAAAACGTATTCTGTATCCTTCCGAATTCACAGATGGTAATCGTCCGATTCCTATCAACGGTCTGATCTGGATGGGAAGTCCAGCTTTTATGCGGCAGCAGATTGAGGAAAAACTACAATCTGGCTTTACAACGATAAAACTGAAGATAGGTGCCCTCGATTTCGAGCAGGAGTGCGATCTGTTAGCGATGATTCGTGAGCAATTCACGGCTGATCAGATTAGCTTACGGGTTGATGCCAATGGTGCCTTTCGGTCAGATGAAGCAATGGCCAAACTCGAACGGCTGGCTACTTACAATCTGCACTCGATTGAACAACCCATACGCGCTGGTCAGCCTGAGCTAATGGCCGATCTTTGTCAGCATTCTCCTTTACCGATAGCACTTGATGAAGAACTGATCGGCCAGATGGAGTACGTACACAAATTCCGGCTTCTGAAAAAAATTCAGCCTCAATTTATTATTCTAAAGCCAACATTGCTGGGTGGTTTACACCATTGCGATGAATGGATTGAAATTGCAGGGCGGCTGAATATCGGGTGGTGGATTACATCAGCTCTTGAATCAAATATTGGCTTAAACACCATTGCGCAATACACCGCTAACCATAAGTACGCATTACCACAAGGCTTAGGTACAGGGCAGTTATATACAAATAATTTCCAGAGCCCGCTTGTGGTGGATCGGGGGCAACTTTATTACCTGCAAACGCACGCCTGGAATCTGGTTGAGCTAACGGAAAAAATTTCCAATCACTCTAGCTAGCCGCTTCCTCTACCAGCCAGTTTATTCCTTTCTGTAGAGATTCAAGTGTTTTCTCCTCTCGGCTACCTACCGATGGACTTGTATTGTATATCCAGTTTGCCTGTGGTGGCATACTCATCAAGATCGACTCGGTACGTCCGTTGGTCTCTAACCCAAAGCGCGTTCCCCGATCCCAGACGAGGTTAAACTCTACGTAACGTCCCCGACGTAGCAATTGCCAGTTTTTCTCGGCGTCTCCATACGGCATGGAGTGGTTTTTCTGCATGAAATGCGTATAAATTGGCGCAAATGCATTGCCCACATCCTGAACGAACGAAAACAAGGCTGCCTTGTGGGCATCATCGGTTGGCCGTAGGTAATCAAAAAAAATGCCGCCTACGCCCCTTGTTTCCTGCCGATGAGGTATATAAAAATAGTCGTCGGCCCAGGCTTTAAATTTTGCATAGTAAGCTCCCTGATGACGATCACAAACAGACTTCAGATAAGCATGAAACCAACGGGCATCGTCAACATCTACGTAGTGTGGCGTCAAATCGATACCTCCACCAAACCAGCTATGTCCGCTACTCATTTCAAAATAGCGAACATTCATATGAATAATGGGCACCATTGGATTATTCGGATGTAGAACAATCGATACGCCAGTTGCATAAAACTGAGCGGGTTCTGTCAGATTCAGCACACGTAGTGTAGCTTCAGTGGCTTCGCCATGAACAGCCGAAAAGCCAACTCCCCCCTTTTCAATAACTGTTCCCCCAGACATAACCCGAGAGCGACCTCCCCCCCCACCCGGCCGTTCCCATAAATCTTCCTGAAAGCTTCCGGTACCATCAGCTTGTGTCAGTTCCTGACAGATTCGATCCTGAAGATCCATGAAAAAAGTGGTAATCGTCTCCTTATTGATGGGTTGCTGAATTGTCATAGTAATCACAAAGTTCGTAAGGATAGCCGATTTTCAAGACATATTTCCTCATTTTGTGACTATGTGGCCATTTGTAACGCGTAGCGAACTGGCCGAGGTTTGTCGATCATAATCAATAATCCCTGACCAGCAAGTTGCTTAAGAAGTCTTCCCGCCCTGTAGTCGGAGATATTGACCAGTTTGGCAAAGCGGGGAGCTGTAATGTCATCATTTTTGCGTAAGTACTGAATCAGAGTCCGCACAGCGTTCGTTTTTAACAAATCATTACTTCCCTGATCTGCTTTCTGGATCAAATTTGTTGTAGGTACCGATTTGTCTTTGGCTCTAACATATAGTATACGCTTGCCCGTTTCGTCAAGTACGTAGTGCGGTTTTTCATCACTTTCTGCTACGTTCACAATTAGCACCAATCGCCCATCTGGCGCCAATGTTTTATAACTTATTGTCAGACTCGGTTCAATAAGCCGTTCTGTTGCCTCTTCCAATTTACTAATTTCGCGAAACTCAGCGGGTACGCCCACAATACGTCCATCATCGGCAATGCCAATAAGTAACGTACCACCAGTTGAATTAGCAAACGCTGCCAATGTGCGAGCAATTCGGTATGCAGAAGACAACTGCCGTTTAAATTCCAGTCGATTATTTTCGCCTAAAGAAATAAGATCGTCTAATTGGTTTCGGGTCATAATTGTAAATATGATGGCCACAAACTATGTTTTTTTATACTAAAAACATGAATAAATATTCCTTCGGATATTTTCGAATTATCAGCTTTGTAACTGATGTCTTAAGTTATATTATTAATTAATGATCTACTTATCTCGTATTTGATTTACGATTTTATGTGTAAAATTTCAGGTTATAATAGTAGATGTAACTCATTATAAATCACTAAAATTAAAATAGCGAACCAGTCGATTCGCTATTTTACAGGTACTTAATGCTAAATAAATACTACTGTTTATTCTGCAACAGGATTTTGGCGTTTACGGCCTCGTGGCTTTCCTGTATACTCCGGTTTTGGACTGTTGTCTGATAATTTAAGTTCATAACCAGTAACTCCATTATCATATTCGAAAGACTTAACAGTAAAACTATATTTTACGTTTGCATAGTCGATACCACCTTTCTGTAAAATGAATGGCAATGAGATGGCATGGCTTTTTGCCGCTTTCACTAACTCAAATGTTTCTCCCTGATCGCTAGAGTCAGGCACCAGATATAATGATTTTATCTTACGCTTTCCATCCTGAGTGCCCACTTTATAGCGATTGCTTTCAGGATCGAAGCCCAATTGTGCAGCCGATTTGTCAGGAAATACAAGCTTACCTCCGGTAGAAATATACCCAGTAACAGGAGCTGCTTTAGTTGCGCTTTTTTGCTCTTTTTTTTTCTCTTCGCTATTCTCTTCTGGCGAAAAGAATCGAATTTGTTTAGCTTTCATCTGAGAATTTATTTATGTTATCTTATTTCGTCCACACAAATATAATAGACATAGCAAACTAAAGAGTTAATATTTTCTTTTACGTCTGTTCATCCACTAATAAGTAAAGTTTATTTGTGCCTGATCCAGAGTTTTCAGCTTTAATTAGCCGCCTTTTAATAAATATCCAATAAACCAGAACAAACTTCTAGACTTCCGTAAAGTTGCACTCAACAGGCTGTTTCCGTTACGATTATTGAGAATATTTACAAAATAATGCTTGTGATTTTCATCAGCTATAAAGATTTGGGAATAAACAAATAAGGGTAAAATTTACTTCTTTTCGAGAAGTTGTTTAAACAACAGCTTTAGATTTTCGATCTCATTCTGTAATTGTTGGTCAGTACGTTTTTGCTGTTGATTTACTACTTTTTGTTGCTAACTATCTTTGTCCTGCCGAATAATATAAAGGGGCAATTCATCAATTTTCTCCAATAATTTGGCATCCATTTTTGCTACGTTACCCCCTGTTTTACAACGTCATCTGCGGATAGATTACCGGGTAAATACTTGTGAGTCTGTATGTATTTCTCGCTTTCAATTGATACTATCGGCGAAGACGTAGTCGCTTCAGTTTGAGGTGTTTTTAAAAGCTAACTTCACTTTTTCAGTGAGAATCTTTTCTTCTACAAACAGCTTGTAGCCTATGGCGTCCGTGCTACGTTGGTGCTAATAATCACGGCATCGTTCTGAGTACTTTGTAAAAACGAGCATTTCCGATATCACATGCTTTCGCCTACGGATTTACGGGCAGCCGTTCACACTCGCCAGTACTACGTCGCCATTCTTGTGACTAGAGAAATTTGCTTTTGCTCAACAACGTAGCCGGAGAGCTACTGCCTAGATTGGCAAAACGCAAGCCAGACTAGCTCGCTACGCCTTTGTTAATTTCCAGTTTATTATTGGGAGCCGTGTTTCCAATTTCTACATCTGACCTGATGATTACCCAGAATCTCGATCAAACTAATAAAATAGCTTTGGCCGGGCAAAACTTACATAAAAATCAGTATCAACTAAAATAGAGCGCTTTTCTATGGAATCGATATAAATTACTATTAATTCCGTTTCGTTAAGGTGTAATCAGGAGTCTTGTTCACACTGCCATTTGCATCAATTACATAAAGCTTTAATCTGGTATTCGACTCAATCTCTATCTTGTATTTCTTCCAGGCGGGGTCCACATCCGTACTCCAGTTGCGATAGCTCATTACGTTATTAGCATCTATTTTAAACTCCCGCTTCTGAACATTTTTCGTATCTAAAATCGAGTAATTGTAGGTGTAATAATTCGCTCCGGTCGAAAAATCAAAAAATACATCTTTGTAGGTAGAATAATCGCCCTGATCCCAAATGCCATTTAAAATTGAAAGTATTGACTGAGACTTCACAACGGAATTAGCTGTTCTTTCAACATCGCTCGTTCGGGTAAAAATAATTGGAGAAAGTTCGTTATACGCCGTACTGGTTTCAATGATCCTGAAAACTCGCATCTCATCGTCAGAAACAATCTGGATACGAGCATGTTTCGACTGCTTGCCAGAAGCATCTTCTACATAAATTGTTTTATCGACGATGCTGTATTTATAGTCCAGCTTTACGGTTTGAAAATCGGAACTAGGATAGATATATGGGTGATAGTAATTCTGATACGTTAACGTATTACTTTTTGGAAAGAATCGGTATGTATAGTTATCAAATTTTGCCCCTTCGCCTTTAACATATGAGCCCCAGACGCCCGGCAAGTAATTTACTAGTGATGGATCATCGACTACGTCGGCAAGTTCTAAAACCACCGTGGGAACATTCACGTTAATTGATTTCATGTTTTCACCGCCTTTGCCTTTGGCTGTCAGTTTAACCAGATAACTTCCTGCTTTTGTGTAACGAACCTCCGGGTTCGCTTCCAAAGACGTTTTTCCATTGCCAAAATCCCAGATGTACGATTCCGCATTTTTAGAAACGTTGGTAAATTTTACCTGACCATTCGTGTCTGACCATATAAAATCAATGCTTGGCTTTATAGTTGCTACGTCGACTTCCTGTGTGGTTTTATCGCTGGCGGTTGGGTTCGTAACGGTAAGTGTTACCGAATGCGTTGAATTCGACGTAAAGGAATGTTTAGGACTTTGCTCATTGCTTATCGCCGAGCCATCGCCAAAATTCCAGGCATAACTATCTGCTTCTGTCGATTCACTTTTAAACTGAATACTCCCATCTCCAGCATTAGTCCAAGAAAAAAAAGCTTCTGGTGCCGGACGAAAGTTTTCTCTGGGTGAGCAACAGATTACAAATAAAAGACCAGTAAGGGCTGACAGCATTTTCATAGATTTTTATACATTGAGTTCTATCATACTTGGCGCGTATGTAATGGAACACTACACAAAATAACAGCTAAATCGCATCTGTTCTCTCTATTGCGAACATATACCACTATTTGAATCTATTTCTAACAATTTCGCAATTTTTATTACACTTAGTACCGTTTCTGGACACAAATATTTAGGCAAAGTTAGTTTTATCGCATTTACATAGGCAAAAAATAGCTAGTAGCAGTCTTGCACTCTCCATAAACACAAATCAGTCTACTTCATCCTTACCAATAAATTGGCAGAAATGAAGTAGACTGATTTGTGTTATGAGAAACGAGCTATTCTCTTATCAACGTATTTGATGGCAACAGAACGTTACGTTACCTATAAATCGTATCTATTTTGCATATTTGGCCTGCATGGCCTTGATAAATTTGAGGCCATTTTCGGCAATATCCCAGGGGTCATTATATTCTCGCCAGACGTTGATAGAGTTCGCAAAATCGATGTCGTTTCGGGTGAAAGCTTCGATGGTCATCCAACCAGTATAGTTCAATTCGGCCAGGGTTTTGAACGTATCATCCCATGGGATATGGCCATCTCCGGGCGTTCCCCGATCGTTTTCGCTGATGTGTACGTGCGCCAGCAAAGGTGCAATGGTACGTATCGCATCCGGGAATCGCTTTTCTTCCATGTTAGCATGATGCGTATCGAACATGGCTCTTACGTTGGAATGATCGGTGAGACGAATCAGGTGTGCCAATTGTTCCATCGTATTGCAGAGATAGCACTCGAAGCGATTTAACGCTTCAGGCGTCAGAATGATGTTTGCCTGTTTCGCGTATTCTCCGGCAGCGTGCAGGACTTCGGCACTACGTGTGTACTCGTCGGCCTGTGGCTCGCGTCGGCTGAACGTAGCAAAAGCCGAGTGCATTGGGCCACAGATTACAGTTGCGCCCATAGCATGTGCCCGATCAATGGCGCCTTTTAGAAAATCGACGGCTTGGGCCCGAATTGTTGCCGATTCGCTGGCGGGATTTTCGTCTGGACCAACCACCATAACCGTAGTACGTTGAAGTCCTAACTGATCTAAATGCTTGCCGAACTGGCTATAGGCTGCTACGTCCTGATTATCAATAAAACACTCAATGCCATCGTAACCAATCTGTTTTAGCCGTTCGGCAATTGGGTTCATTTTTTCCGAAATCGGGGCCGACCATGCCAATAGATTAAACCCAACCGGAGAAACGTTTTGTAAAGACATAAAACAAAAAATAAAGGTAAACGGATTGTAGCAATGAATAATGGATAATGTAAAATGAATAATGATAGTTGCTTAGGGTCCGCTTTTCATTCTTCGTTTTGCATTATCCATTATTCATTTCTCCATAGGATGTTCTTTAAGTAATTGGTTGGGCGAATAAAAATCCACCTTTTTAGACGTAGCTGCTCTTACTTTTTTCACTTGCTCCGGTAAGATGGCCGACGCTTTATTTCCGAACGAATTTCGAACATAAGTTAATACAGCCGCCAGTTCGTCATCTTTCAGCAATCCACCAAAGGGCGTCATAGGTACTTGGCCGGGATATTTTTTACCCGCTACGTCAATAGGCCCGAGCAAGCCTTTCAGAGCTAGTTTGATCAATCGTTCTTCGCTGCCTGTTACCCAATTTGTACCTGTTAACGGCGGAAAACCAGATGCTTCAAGCCCTTTCCCGTCGGCCTGATGGCAGGTGATGCAATAGCCTTCTTTCGCGTAAATCTGCCGCCCCGCTGTATACAAAGCAAGTTCTGCCCCTTTCAGATCCGACGTAACGGTAATTTCCTTTTTCTTCTGAACACCTCTGCCATTTAAGTGCGCTACGGCAGTTTCATGAGCGTGTATCATCCAGTCGTCCATTGGCTTTTTTGCGGCTTCGGCCAGAATCGGCAATCCTTTTTCTTTACCGATCCAAGAAGCAGCCACAATTGCATCCAGTCGAACCCGGCTGTTATCGTCACGAGCGGACTGCATTAATAAGTCGGCCTGATCGGCTACCTGATGCCCCGTATAACGTACTACCTGAACGGCTGCCGCACGGGCATGGTAATCTTTGGCTTTCAAAACCTGACGTAGCAGTTTCTGATCTACCTTATCCAACCCCCAACTCACCCAAAGTGCTTCCAGCATATGGTGCTCATAACGAGGGTCGTTTTTGTCGAGTTTAGCAACCCAGGGACCTATTTTAGCCAATACCTGACCTGCATCCCGACCACGTAACTCACGACGGGTACGGTAACGAGTTCGGTACTCTGGCAATTTCAGATTATCCAGCAATTCATCAATGGTTGCACCATCTATTTTAGCTGGCTTCACGAGCGGGCGTGCCGGATACGTAATGCGATAGACACGTCCGTGCGAGTGGTCACGTAGCGGATCGCGGGCGTTGTGCTGCATGTGACCAATCAAAATGTTATGCCAGTCAATAAGATACAACGAGCCATCGGGAGCAAATTCCATGTCGACGGGGCGGAAGTTACGGTCTTCGCTTACTACCAGATCAGCCCGGTGCTTGCTTTTATAGCCAGTACCATCATCGACCAACGTATGCTCTTTCATTCCCAGAAACCCAATGGTGTTGTTGATCAGCAAATCGCCTTGTATCTCATCGGGAAAATGTCGGCTGGACACAAATTCCAGACCCGAAGTTGGTCGCACACGATGCGCATCTTCAATGAGTTGAACCGATTTATGCGTGTACTCGCCGTAACGTGGCAACACACTTCCGGGCATCATCCAGCGTACATCGGGGCTCGATGTTTCGGCAAAAAACGGCTGTCCCCAATCATCGAAGGCAATACCCCACGGATTTGGAATGGAAAGTTGTGCAGTACGTTCCAGTTTTTTTAGTTGTGGAGCGTAACGGTAGAATCCGCCATTTGTAGCCCGAACCGGCCCGTAAGACGTCTCTACGTTGGTGTGCAGAAAAACACCTTCTCCCGAATAAATAGCACCCGATGGGTCAACCGTAAACGCGTGGCTGTTGTGGTGCGTGTCATGGTCATCAAAGCCGCTCAGCAGGATTTCAACTTTGTCAGCTTTATCGTCGCCGTTGGTATCGCTAAACAGCTTCAGATTGGTTCCCTGCGATACGTAGACGCCTTCTTTTGCAATTTCGAAACCTAGCGGCAGGTGCAGTTTATCGGCAAAAACCGTTTCTTTATCGGCTTTACCATCGTTGTTTGTGTCTTCGTAAATCAGAATTTTGTCATTCGGTTTAGCATCACCGGGTTTATAGTGCGGATAGCTGGGCATAACCGCCACCCATAATCGTCCTTTGTTATCGAACGACATTTGCATCGGTTTCGCCAGATTTGGGAACTGCTGTTCATCGGCAAACAACTCGATTTTATAGCCCGCCGGAACTTTGAGTTTGCTTAACGCATCCTGCCCGGACAGATAGGTAAGACTGCCGTTTTTCTCTGGATTGAAATTGGTTTTTACAGTGGGCAATACCTTTGTTTTTTCGTCGGCAGATGCTACGTCCATTTTCTCCCCTTTCGAAGCCGCCAGCCAAACCGCCCGGTCGCGGATGTCGGTCATCTGCCGGATTTTCTCAATTTCAGCCGGATAATTGTCGGGGCCAAACGGATTGTAACGCCGACCGTATACGTGTACCCCATTCGGAATTTTGAAATCGTTGTGCCACATCCAGTTTTTTTCCATCACGGCATCATGCACCAGTTGCCGATTGGCTTCAGCTTTAGCGGCCGTTTTGCCAAAAACCTGATCGGTCAGCAAAAGCCCCAGCTTTTTATAGCCTTCTTCGTTGAGTTGCGATCCATCGATAGTTAAATCAGCCTGGCTTTCAGCATACCACTGTTTCGAAGGGGTAAAAGCATCAACAAACAATACGTTATTCTGTGCCGAAACTTCCTGCATGGCTTTCGTGTACAAAGCCAGATTCTCATTCTCTTTCTTCCCATTCGGTAAATCGAACTTGGCCGACAAATCTTCGAATGCGATGGGCGAAACAATGGCCAGTTGTGGAGCCGACGTACCGTTATATTGCTGTTTCAGCGTCCATTTTATAAAGGCGTCGAGTTCAGCCTTGTAGTTTTCCAGCCCTTCTTTCCCCTGAAATGATTCGTTATAGCCAAAAAACGCCACGATAATGTCCGTTTTTAGCCGGGTTAGCCATTGGTCGGGCGTATCGAAATGGCCTTCACTGGCAGAGGGCGTAGCGTATTCGGTCTGAAATTTCTCAGCACCCGGAAATGCCCACGGCGTAAATCGGGACGCATGTGGCCGAAATCCGGGGGTATCACCACCGTCGCACATGTTCCGAATGAACAGCGAATCGGCAGGATAACGTACCTGCATTTCGGTCTCGAACGTACCAAAATTCATCATCCGGGAACCCAGATTGTTCCCAAGCAAAACAATGTGTGAACCTTTTTTGACGCTAAGCGATGGCGGTCCTGCCTGAAAAGCACTAAATGCAAAAAAGGCCAGCACAACGGCGCACAGCGAACCAGCAATGCTGATAAGCCTTAATTTATTCATATTGATGATCAGGATTATTTAGGATGTCCGTATGGTACGTTAATATCGATTTTGCCTTTCCACTTCTTGGGTATGGATTTCCCTAACGCCCAGTGAATGCTGTTGATGACAAGATGCTGAAACGACTCAACCTGAAAATCTTCAGGGTGCCCCATTGTGGTCATAAACGCCTTTCCGCCCCACTGATTCTGCCATGTCCAGGCCACCGGATTTTCAATCGCGTCTTTGTCAGGATTGACCGATTTACCCATTAATAGTGGCACCGCACCCTGAGCCGGATAATCGGGTTTGACCCGATAAAGCCAGGACGCTACGTGGAAAGATGGTGATACGCCCGTTAGAATCGGATTTTTAGCCGCTTCGGGAATAATCGTTACGTCGGTAGTACTTTTATGGCCGTAGTGCGTGTGTTTTGCTGCACCACCCCATCCCGGAGGGCTACCAAAGGCAAATTCCCCAAACGAATTCCAACGTTTGCGCGGATCACCATCGGGGAAATTAAAGGCGTGGGTAGTAGTCCGAAAACCAACGACAGGCTTGCCCGATTTCAGGTATGCGTCAATATAATCCAGTTGTTCCTGAGGGAGTAGCCGCCAGCGAAGGTAAAACACCGCCAGATCGGCCTCTTTAAGAACTTCTAGTCCGGGAATATCTTTTTCACCGTTGTAGTCGGGTACTGATTTCAGAACTTTCGTCCGCATACCGTAACTTTTTTCCAACTCTGCGGCAATCAAAGGCAAGGTCAATTCTCCACTGTACTCATGGTCGCCCGTTACAAACACAACATACGGCTTATCGGCTTTGCTGGAAAGCGCTTCCAGATGACGAGCGAGGGCTTCGTTTTGACCCAGTCCCAACAGGCCCGACAAGCCTAATAAGCCCGAAGTCTGTTGTAAAAAAGCTCTGCGTTTGGTTTTCATGTACTAGTAATTTTGAATTTTATGCCACTGTTCAAACGTATCAAATGCCAATAAATTGAGCAGGAACAATAGCATGTAGTGACAAGACGATTTTCGTCTGAATATACCCATCCCTTTTCCGTTTAGCTGTTTTTGGCTAAAAAATCGGATAAATGAGCTAAAATAATGGTATTTGTCGTAATTTAATTTCGACCCAATTAAGCTAAGTGATACGTATCGGGAAGTTATTTCTAGTACGCTCTTTTATCTGTTTTACCTAGCAGGAACGTACTAAATCACTCAGCCCGAAATTACATAGTTCGGGCTGAGTGATTGATAAACAGGCTTAGTAGCCCGGATTCTGTTTCAGTTTGTTGTTATTTCTAATCTCGGAAGTCGGAATTGGGAAGAGTAATTCCCGCTCTTTCAGGATAGGGCCGTACGAAAACTTATGACCAACGTAGTTATCGAAAGCCTTGGTTGTCACGTTAAACGCTTTCCGAAGCCGGACCATGTCGAACCACGTAATATTTTCGAAACTTAGCTCATACCAGCGCTCTTTCCAGACAGCTTCGCGAAGCTGGTCTTTGGTGAGTCCTGTCAGATTCGGCAGGTTAGCCCGGCGTCTGATTTTGTTAACCGCTTCATAAGCATCTGCCGAAGGACCCGACACTTCATTGGCAGCCTCGGCATAAATAAGCAATACGTCGGCGTAACGTAGCAACGGCCAGTTCAAATCGCTGCTGGTGGTTGTCAGTTGTGCAGCGATGTCGAAATGCTTATAAATGTAGTAGCCGCCCAAATCGATTGTTCTTGAACGATTGTCCTTCAACGTATAAGTGCGGTAGTAAAATTGCTTTTCTTCAGCTCGTTTATCGCCTTTTTCATACGATTCGACAAACTCTTTATTCGCGAAAATGGCACCTGTCTGGTCAGAATAAGCCGAAATACCCTGATTGTAGGGAATGATAGACGTTTGCCAGCCAGAGGGCTGAATATTGGCCAGAAACTGCACCATGAAGATATTTTCGCCAGTATTCTTTTTGCTCGGATCGTGCAGATCATCATACGTAGTAAACAGACTGTACTGATTCGACGTAATGACTTCGTTTGCTTTCTCGGCGGCTTTTTTGAAATACTCAGCGCCTTTCTGCAATGGATAACCCGCCATAGTCATATATACATCGGCCAACAACGATTTAATAGCCCCCAGAGACACGCGCCCAGTTTTGTCGAGATAGGGCAACCCCGATTTTTCGGCTTCCAGCAAATCAGCTACAATCAGGTTGTAAACCGCTTCTTCGGTTGCCTGTTCTGCATAAAGATTTTCGGACGTAAGACCAACTGGCTCAGTAACTAAAGGTACTTTCCCGAAAATCCGGACCAGATTGTAGTAGTACCAGGCCCGAAGAAAACGAGCCTCGCCCAGCGATTTGTTTTTGGCCGTCGCATCCATCGTAATACCCGGAATTTTCGCAATCGCCAGATTCGCGTTACCAATACCTTTATAGCAACTTACCCAATACGTGCGGCCATAGGTGTTGTCGGAATTGTTGGTAAGATTTCGAACGAAAATACTGTTTACCGCTTGTCCTAACTCGGTGTTGGCCAATCCCGTAGCAAACTCAAGCATCATCCAGGGCGCGCCGTTAAAACCACCACCCGTGGTCGTTTTTAAATTATCGTAGATGGAGTTGACAGCACTGGTGGCATGTTCGGGCTTGGTGAAATAATTCTCGACCGTAAAATTGGAAGGGTCACCTTCTTCCAGAAAATTAGAACAACTGGCACCGCTCAGCAGCAACGTAGTGCAGAGTGTCCATTTTGTAAGGTTTTTGAGATAGTTGGTCATGATACGTAGTGATTTATCGGGTTAGAGGCCAATGTTCAGACCAACCATAAATACCCGTGGTTTCGGATAATCGTATAAAGCAACACCCTGATCGAAGGCGTTTCCGGTGGTCGACACTTCGGGGTCATAACCGGGATATTTTGTGCTTAGGAAGAAGTTCTGCACCGATGCATAAACCCGTAGCCGATTCAGACGTAACTTCTCAACCGTTGTTGAAGGGAACGTGTATGCCAGTAACAGGTTACGTCCGCGCAGAAACGATCCGTCTTTTACCCGATGCGTATCTTCGTTGGTATTGTATCCCGCCGATACAGGACGTAGTTGAGCAATAGGCGTGTTCTGATTTTCAGGAGTCCAGGCGTTCAATACCGTTTTAAAACTGTTGGCAATACCCTGCCGATCTTCGGCCGAGTGCTCACTACGATACAGTACGTCGTTGCCCGTCATAAACTGAAGATCAACCGTCAGGTCAAGGTTTTTATATTTGAACGTATTAAGGAACGTACCAAACGTCGTCGGAATACCTCTCCCGATAATAACCCGGTCGTTGTCATTCACTACGCCATCCCCGTTAACATCCTGATATTTCACATCGCCCGGCTTTTTCAGATACTTAGCCGCTGTCGATTCTTCGGCCATACTCCAAGTTCCCTGATGAACAAATCCGAAGAATGAGCCAACGGGCTGCCCTTCGCGTACTACGGTCGATCCGACGAAAATATCAGAACCGCCCGTGAGCGCAATCACTTTGTTTTTGTTGAACGATACGTTGAACGTAGTATTCCAGGAGAAGCCATTCGAGTTCACATTCACGCTGTTCAGGGCAAATTCAATACCCCGGTTTTCCATACTTCCTACGTTGCGCGAAACCGTTTCATAACCACTGCTGGCCGGTACGGGCGCACTAAGCAGCATGTCGGTTGTGAGTTTTCGATATAAATCAACTTCAATCGATACACGATTCTGAAAGAGTCCTAACTCAAGTCCGGCATCAACCTGATGCGTTTTTTCCCATTGCAAATCTGGGTTCGCCAGTCGTCCGGTACCGATTCCGATAGCGCGTGCCCCGCCAAAAATCACTGAATAGTTTGCCAGACCTGCCAACGCCTGATAGGCCGTAATTTCAGAGTTGCCCGTAACACCGTAGCTGGTACGTAGTTTCAGGTTCGATATGGCCGGTACGTTTTTAAGAAAATCTTCTTCTGTAACCTTCCACGCAAAAGCCGCTGATGGGAAAAAAGCGTAGCGATTTTGCGAACCAAACTTCGACGAACCGTCGATACGTCCGGTTAGGGTAAACAGATAGCGATCTTTCAGGCCATAGTTGACCCGGCCGAAATACGAGTTTAAACCATAGGCAACGGCCGACGAACTCGGTGCCTGCGGGTTGGAACCTGCTCCGAGGTTATTATACAGAAAGTAATCGTCCTGAAAATTCTGCGTAGCCGCTACCGATGTAAAGCGGTCGACGTGTTGCCACGATAACCCAAGCAAGCCTGTAAGCGAGTGTTTTTCGCCAAACTGCCGGTTATATGTCAGGTAGTTTTCGAACTGCCATGAATTATGCCGCTCGTTCGTGACACTGGCAATACCACCCTGATTTCGGGAAATGTAGTTGAGTGTACGACCACTGTAGAGGTCAATACGTTGGTTAATAACGTTTGTACCAACGGTAGTACGTAACTCCAGCCCTTTGGCCAGATTGATATTGGCGTAAATATTACCCAGCAAGGTCTGCGTTTTGATATAATTCAGGCGTTCTTTCAGAATATTGATGGGGTTGCCACCGCCTTCCATGCCCGGATAATCTTCATTGCCACCCCAGCGACCATCGGGATATTTGACCGGGATAATTGGTAACGCTTCCAGTACCTGACGCATGGCAATGATTCCTCCACCACCCAATGGGTCGATCTGATTTTCGTTCTGATCATTATAACTGAGGCTACCACCTACTTTCAACCAGTTTTTGATCTGACTGTCAAATACGAACCGCCCAGCAAATCGCTTCAGCCAGGATTCTTTTACGAGTCCGTTTTCGTTGCGATAACCCAGATAAACGCCGTAGCTGTCTTTCGAATTTCCACCGGCAAATGACAATTGGTGGTTCTGCGTGAAGGCTTTCTGAAAGGCTTCGTTCTGCCAGTCGGTATCATACAGCGGGTTGCCGTTTGCATCGAAAAGCAATGGGTTGGTACGTTTGGTTTTCGGGTCTTTGTATTTTCCACCTGCCCAGCCTACCGGGTCATATTTCTGCGCATTCTGGTAGGCAATATCCTCGACCTGCAAAAACTCTTTCGAATTCAATAGCTCCAGTTTTTTGGGTAATACGCCCACACTCAGATCAGTATCATACGTAACGCGTCCGCCTGTCTGACTTCCCCGTTTGGTCGTTACCAGAATAACGCCGTTGGCACCACGAGCCCCGTAAATAGCCGTCGCCGAAGCATCTTTCAACACTTCGATAGACGCAATATCGTTTGGATTGATGTAGTCGATAGGCGTACTACCATTTGTTAACCCGCTGGCATTCAGAATAACGCCGTCGATCACATAGAGCGGGTTGTTCGCTACGCTCACAGACGTATTACCCCGAATACGGATATTGGAACGTCCGCCGGGGCGGCCCGAATTGACCGATACGTTAACGCCCGTGATACGTCCAGCCAGTCCCTGATTGAGCGAAGCGGCTGGTCTTTCCTGCAATACTTCTGCCTTTACCGTACCAACGGAGCCAGTTAAATCTGACTTCTTCTGAACGCCATACCCAATTACGACCACTTCGTTCAGGGTTTTCTGATCGGGTGCAAGCTGAACGGTGAGGTTTGTTCGATTACCGATAGCAACTTCCTGAAGCTCGTAGCCAACGAATGAGAAAACTAACGTAGTAGCGTCATCAGGAACGGTCAGTTTGAAATTACCTTCGCTGTCGGTTGTGGTGCCACGTGTCGTGTTTTTGACAACAACGCTCACACCGGGTAGTGCTTCACCCGATTCACCTTTTACCGAACCACTGATTGTTTTATCAGCTACAATCGTTTCGGTATGCGGTAGAACAACGTGCGTTATGTCGGCAACCTTTTCCGACACAACCGACGACGTAGTTAATGTTTGTTCTGCTTCGAGAGGTGCTACGTCTATGCCGGTCAATTTTCGGGTTTTTCGCGTACTCATAACGAGGTATGAACTCGCATTTACTTTTTTGTAGCGAAAGCCTAGCGGACGTAGTATTGTGGATAGGTTTTGCTCCAGATTCGCACGGGGTTGAATCGTTTCGGCACTCACAGAAACCCCTTCTACGGCTCGTACTTCAAAAAGGATATCAACTTTATAGCGCGATTTCAACTCCGTCAGTACATCTTTCAACTGACGGGTTGCTACGTTGGTGAGCGTGCGGTTTTTCTGCTGCAGGTTGCTGGCCAGCAAAATGGACTGCGCCCAGCCTGGCTGTAAAATAAGCAACAGAGCAAGGAGCAGCAACCCGGTTCTGGGGAGCTTACGTATGGAATGAATCATAAAAGGAAAAGGTATAGGAGTAAAGATTGAGTTAGCGACTGGTCAGTTGAACTCGGTTTCCCTGCCGAACTACGCTGATATCGAGCAGTTCGGAGATTGATTGGAGGAGCTGATCTACGTTATCGGCCCGAAACGAGCCCATTAG
The DNA here is from genome assembly GCF_054776875.1 of Spirosoma daeguense. Lineage (NCBI taxonomy): Bacteria > Pseudomonadati > Bacteroidota > Cytophagia > Cytophagales > Cytophagaceae > Spirosoma > Spirosoma daeguense. Next base: position 198,266 of record NZ_BAAHBF010000002.1, on the reverse strand, counting down.
CATTCGGGAAGCCAATGCCGAATCGTTAATACTGACCTGAAGACCGTAGTTTTCTTCAAGCAGGTAGGCTACTTCCTGTAAGGGCGTTTCATCGAACACAAACCGTTTATCGGTCCAGGCCGGGTAGTGTTGTACGGCGCGCACATTCTGAAGGGCGATGTGGTTCTGCGGATCGAGCGTAACACGTTCGCCCGGCTTCATAAGCACCTGTTTAACCGTCGATCCGGCATTGTAATTGAACTGGACTTTACCTTTGTTCAACGTAACGCGGGCTCCTCGTTTTCGTGAAAAAACGCTAAATTCCGTTCCGAGTACAACCACTTCGAAATTCTTGGTTGTTTTCACCACAAACCGGCTATGATTGGGCATGTGGGTTACGGAGAAATTAGCTTCGCCAGTGAGTAACACCTGCCGGGTTTTGCTGCCAAAGCTCCAACGCGGAATCTGTAGGCTCGAGTTCGAATTGAGCACTACCTGACTTCCATCGGGTAAACGTATCGAACGGGTTTCGCCAAAAGCAGTTTCGTAAGTTTTGTATAAAATCTGTTTCCGAAACAGCACTGCGCTTAATCCCAACAGAAGAACGAGTGAAGCCGCCACGAGCCACTGCCGCCGAAACCCGATTATCCGAGTCGGTGACGTTTGCGAATAAACTGAAGGTTCGGCACTGTGTGGGTGCTGCTCCAGAAAAAGCTGGTACTGTTGCTGCGCTACGTCGGTTTGTGCCCGATATTGCGGATGAACAGTTTCCCATTCTTCCAGCCACTCATAATATTTTTCTTCGTTTCGCTGATCCTGTAGCCACTTCGCAATCAGTTCTCGTTGTAAAGGGGAGACTGACCGACTGAAATAACTGAATATCAGACTCTTATTAACTTCTGATTCCATAACATTTTGCGCTGTTTATCATAGGATGAATGGTAAAAGAAAAGGCTGATCATTGCCCCAGTTGGCGAGGTCAAAATGAGTGTGTTATAGAGAAAGCGAGTGGTAAATGGCCAGTAGGGTAATGAGCCAGTGATCTTTAAGCCCTTTGCGAACGATGCTAAGTGCCTTTACAATATGGACTTCGACGGTTTTGATCGAAAGGCCCAATTCCTGTGCAATGTCCTGATATTTCTTCCCTTCGAACCGGCTCATCAGAAACACTTTACGGCACTGTGGAGGCAGGGATTCGACCAAATCTTCCAGCTTATGAGCAACCTCTTCGAACTGTAATAACTGATCTGGACGCTGGCTGGGCGAAGCCTCCCGAACTTCAGCAGATTCGATATCGTCCAGTTTCTGAAACTCCAGCCGCAGGTAATTGTAAGCCTCATTCCGAACGCTCCGAAAGAGATAATACCGATACGACGATGTTATGGACGCATAAGCGCGGGTTTTCCAGAATTTGCAGAAAACATCACTCACCAGATCTTCGGCTGTTTCTTTCGAATAGACGTAACGTACGGCATGGCTACATAAAGCCTGATGATAACGCCGAAACAATAACTCACACCCTTTTTGGGGGCTTTCGTCAAATGTGCGCCGTATGAATAATTCGGTATCATTACCGGCCCCCAATTCATCCGGTGGTGAACTGTCTGGCATGGCGACTATGAGCGGAGAATTCTCCGGTAGTTGCGAAGAAGGGAAATCGGGCCGGAGACGATTTTGCATAGCTTTGGCTTGATTCCTATAAAAGTCAATCCTATACATATAAGACAACTTTTAGCCAAAAGCACCTTAGTTGATTTTAAAAAAATCTAAAAAAAGTTAAAAAATCCAGCAAACAGTTTACTAATGCACTGATTATCAGTATGCATTATTTGTCAAAAAACGAACACTATGAGTTATAAAAAAATGCTGACCGTTAGAACAGCCAGCATGGATTAGTTAGTCTTCTAAACTCAATTATTTAACCGTTGCTAGTACTTTCTGCATCTGCTCGGCCACGTACTGATTTCCTGCATCGTTCAGGTGAACGCGATCGGTGGTGAGGATTCCCCGATCTTTATTTTCTGAATTACTTTTTAGGTTATAATCCAGAAATGCCCGGCGCAGGTCGACCAAAGGTAAGTTCTGACGCTTGGCAATGTCCCGAATAAACTGGCTATACTGGTTCAGATCGCCGTCCTGCTGGTTGGTCATATCTGTTTTTTCGCCGATGGCCGCTGGCGTACAGAGTACCACTTTGATATTGGCCGCCTGTAGTTTTTTAACAACCGCTTCGTAAAATTTCACAAACTTGTCAGGATCAGTACCTGTACCCGACGAGGCTTTATGCCACACATCGTTTACGCCTACCCAGATAACCACTACATCGGGTTTCTGCGCCAGAACGTCGTCGTCCATTCGCAGAAACAGGTCGTAGATTTTATTTCCACCGATTCCGGCGCCAATCAGTTCGTATTGATCGGCGGGGAGCATGGTTTTGAGTCGATCGACATAGCCACCGGGTTTCACACCAGCCTGCGTGATGGAATCACCAAAAAAAACGATACGTGTGGGTTTGGCGGCTGTCATTGCCAGCAAACCGATAACCAGGAAGCCAAGAAAAAGGCGACTAATTGTTTTCATATTCTGCAAAGACGTAGCTACTCGAAATTTACCTGAGCTTACTACGTAGTGGGTGAAATAGATTATGGTAGCGCAAATGCTACGTATTGGTTTCCGCGTTTCGCGCCAAGTTTAGCTCCTCCGCAGGCAATCACTACGTATTGTTTACCCCCAACCTGATACGTAGCGGGCGTAGCAAATCCGGCGGCAGGCAGATTGGCTTCCCAGAGGATTTTCCCTGTTTTTTTATCAAATGCTCGCATTTTTTCGTCTTTGGTAGCCGCAATGAACAAGACTCCACCGGCCGTAACGACTGGACCGCCGTAATTCTCCGTTCCTGAATTGTCGATGCCTTTCGCTTTCAGATACTGGTCTTCACCCAGTGGAATTTTCCACGCATATTCTCCCGTATTGAGGTTGATGGCGCTAAGCGTGCCCCAGGGCGGTTTGATGGCAGGATAGCCTTTGCTATCCTGAAACTTGACGTAGCCCTTAATCTTGTAAGGTAAGTATGGTTCCTTTACCTTCGGTGTAGTGCCTGAGCTACTGGCAACTTCCTGTTTTTCGTCGTTAAACAGGAAAGAAACCAACGCCTGTTTGTCATCGGCCGATAACGTAGTGAAACCGGGCATCATGCCTTTACCGCTGGTGATAATCTGCGTTACATAGGCTCGGTCGCGACGTTGACCAATATCGACTAGAGACGGGTAACCACTACGTGCATTTCCTTTGCGTTCGGCACCGTGGCAGGCAATACAGTTCTTTGTGTATACCCGCTGACCGGGACTGAGGTGAGCCAGAGCATCAGCTTTGGGCGTATCAATCATTGTAAATAGCCATGGAATATCGTTCGCATTCACATACAGAATGCCATCAGGGTCAGCGGCTGCCCCACCCCATTCGGCCCCTCCATCGGTTCCCGGAAACATGATTGATCCACGCTTGCTGATTGGCTCAAACGGACGTTTACCTACTTTTCGGAATATGGCCAGTAGCGAATCTTTATCGGTAGTATACGGATTTATATCCGCTTCGGTCATCACCTGACGAGCAAACGGAGCTGGCTTTTGCGGAATAGGTTGTGTAGGCCACGTAACCTCGCCCGGTATATCTGATTTTGGTACAGGAACTTCCTTAATTGGGAAGAGCGGTTTTCCGGTTACACGGTCGAAAACAAAAACATGCCCTTGCTTAGAAACCTGCGCTACGGCGTCAATTTTCTTCCCATTTTGCGTGACCGTAATCAGATTTGGGGGAGCCGGAAAATCCCGATCCCAGATATCATGGTGAATAGCCTGAAAATGCCAGAGCCGTTTCCCCGTTCGTGCATCGAGTGCCAGCAGACAATTGGCAAACAGGTTTTGTCCGGTACGGTTACCACCATAAAAATCATAAGAAGGTGAACCCGTTGGTACGTAGAGAATGCCCCGTTTCCGGTCGACAGCCATACCCGACCAGTTGTTAGCCGCGCCAATGTCGGGATTTTTGTAGGCGTTTTTCGGCCAGGTGTCGTAGCCAATTTCTCCTGGATGCGGAATGGTTTTGAATACCCAGGCCAGTTTTCCAGTGCGCACGTTAAACGCCCGAATATGCCCCGGCGCACCACCAACGTCTTCCGAAACCCGCGATGGCATAATCAGCAAGTCTTCGAATAGTGTGCCAGGCGTGTTTGAAATTACGAACTTGTCTTTAGCCGATTCGCCCAATCCCTGATGCAGATCGGCCCGACCGTTATCGCCAAAGCTTGGTATGGGTTTGCCTGTTTTGGCATCAAGGGCGCATAACATTGGTCCAACGGTGTACAGGATACGTTTGTCATCGCCCGATTCCCAGTACGTAACTCCTCGGCATGTGCTGTACCAGGCTTTCAGCGAGTCGCCAGTGCGCCAGATTTCTTTACCAGTGGCCGCATCAAGCGCAAACACTTTTACCGTGGGCGTAACGCCGTATAGAATCCCGTCAACAATAATCGGGTTTGCTTGAATCTGACCACTATCAGGTGTTGCATACGTCCAGGCAACCTGCAATTTATTGACATTTTGCGGGTTAATCTGGGTCAAAGTAGAATAGTGATTTCGGTCGGGACCGCCCAGATACTCACTCCAGTTAGTGCCATCGTTGGGCTGAGTATCTGTTGGATTTTGCCGAAAATGCGACCAGCCTATGGCCAACGTAGCAGAACCTACGATGAGAAGCAGTAAGCGTTTCATTCAGGAAAAGGTAGTAAGAGAATCTCTTATCCAAAGAACTAAAATTACGCCAACTACCCGTTTTTTGACTTTGAAATTGACCGTAGAGCTTATCTGGGATGAAATGAAAAAGCCCCGGCGTTTTTGCCGAGGCTTAAGACTAATAATTTTTGTCGTTACTAAAATCCAGATATCGACTATTTCCGGTGCCACGAGAAGGGCTTTGTTCGCGAGAACCTTGCCGCGACTGGTTAGTCGCACTACGTTGCGGTCGTTGTTCAGTTCGATTTCCCTGCTCGCTACGTGGCTGCTGTTGCTGACGGTTTTCGCTCCGTTGTGCAGAAGGTGCATTTCCACGACGGTCATTCGGGCGATTCGGGCGTTCGTTACGTCCTTTATTTTGTGGGCGAGCGTTTTTCGATTGCTGGTTATTCGACCGTTGGTTATTGGCGTTACGTCCCTGACGAGAAGGTATTGGCATTACCACGTCCATATTAATATTTAATACGTAGGGATGTTCGGTTATAACCGGCACCTGTTTACCAATTAGCTTATGAATATCTTTCAGGTAAGCCGTTTCTTCTAAATCGCAGAAAGACAAAGCAATACCATCATTACCTGCTCGTCCAGTTCGACCAATTCGGTGAACGTAGGTTTCGGGAATGTTGGGCAACTCGTAATTGATCACGTGCGACAATTCATCGACATCGATACCCCTTGCTGCAATATCAGTGGCAACCAGTACACGTGTCTCCCGCGATTTGAAATTCGAAAGTGCACGCTGACGGGCGTTCTGCGACTTATTTCCGTGAATAGCTTCGGCCTGAATACCGGCTTTCAGCAAATCTTTGGCTACTTTATCAGCTCCGTGTTTTGTGCGGGCAAACACCAGTGCAGAACGAATAGTGGTGTCGTTCAAAATATGCACCAGCAGTTTACGTTTATCATCGCGATTTACAAAATACATGGCTTGCTGAATGGTATCGGCAGTCGATGAAACCGGCGTAACCTCAACTTTTGCTGGATTCTGCAGAATAGAATCGGCCAGTTTTGCCACGTCGGGCGGCATGGTGGCCGAGAAAAACAACGATTGTCGGCGTTCGGGCAATTTGGCAATCACTTTGCGCACATCATGAATAAAGCCCATATCGAGCATACGGTCGGCTTCGTCAAGCACAAAAAACTGCACATCACGTAACGAGATAAAACCCTGATTCATGAGGTCAAGCAATCGACCGGGGGTAGCAATCAATACGTCGATACCAGCTTTAATCGTATTTACCTGACTATGTTGCGAAACACCACCAAAAATAACGGCATGACGCAGGTTCAGGTGACGTCCGTAAGCGGTAAAACTTTCGGCAATCTGAATAGCAAGTTCGCGGGTTGGAGTCAACACCAGCGTTTTAATACGTCGGGGCGCTTTGGGATTCTTGCTACGTTCCTCGTTCAGAAGTTGTAGAATTGGAATAGCAAATGCGGCTGTTTTGCCCGTGCCTGTTTGTGCACAACCTAATAAATCGCGACGGTTTAACAGAATAGGTATTGCTTGTTGCTGAATGGGCGTCGGATTCGAGTAACCTTCTTCAGCCAGAGCTTTCAGAATCGGGTCAATTAAATTTAAATCAGAAAATTGCATGTGTTGGGTGGACGTCAGTAGGCTGGGAATAATAACAAAAAAGTAAGTCCGGCATCCAACGTCTGTGTAAAGTTATACGTGTACAACCGTGTTGTCACAAATAAAGTGCCATTTATTGGCGAAGTGCAAAAAAGGCCGCCATAATCTCTCTGGATTATGGCGGCCCTTCCGTAATAAAACTAGCGAATTGAGCTTAGTCATAAATACTACCGGCGGTTTGTTCAACCAGACCTTTTGGCAGCAGCCAGGCCATAAATTTCCCGGCTTTATTCAGAATACCGGTAACTACTTCAGCTTTTCCGGCCAACGTAGCATCGACCGATTGCTTGGCGACGTCTTCAGGTGTCATATTTACTTTTTCGGCGGCCTTACGTCCTTTCTCACCAATCTGCGCCCGGTCGGCAAAGTTTGTATCAGTCGAACCAGGACATACACACGTAACAGAAACCGACGATTTCTTTAACTCCTGACGAAGTCCCCGACTAAATTGAAGCACAAATGCTTTCGACGCTGAATATAAGCTCAACCCCGGTACCGCCTGATAAGCCGCCGAACTACCGATATTGAGAATGTAAGCTTTCGATTGCTGACGAAGTTGCGGTAGAAACAGGTGTGTTAGCTGAACCAGCGTAGTCATATTCACCTGCATCATATCGAGGTGCTCAGAAATCGTATGCTTTTCGAACGGGCCACTCAGACCATAACCGGCATTATTGATCAGCATCTGAATTGTGTATTTTTTCTGATTACACCAATCAAATACCTCCTGTCCAGCACCTTGCTTGGCCAGATCTATAGCCAAAAAATCGGTCTTAATCTGAAATTCGCTGGCGAGCTGGCTGGCTGTTTCACGGAGCAGCGATTCGGAGCGGGCCACAAGCAGCAAATCAAATTTACGCCGAGCCAATTCTCTGGCTATTGCCAGACCAATTCCTTTACTGGCTCCTGTAATGAGGGCGTACGCCATAAAAAAGTTGTAGGGTTATAAAGTTGTAGGGTTGTAAAGTTATAGGATGTGCTTTTGCCAACTCTATAACCTTACAACCCTACAACTTTATAACGTATTAAATATTAACTTTTGAGATAAACCGATGGTAGAACGGTGTTTTGCTGTTCTCATCTTTCGGCATGTATTTGCCTGTTACAACGGGCACGTACATTACCCGACGACGGCTGGCTTCACCAATATAGGGCGATTGTTGAGCACGGTGCCAAAGACGTCCATCATGTACCGATAAATCACCAGCGTTAATATCAAAACCAATCTCGTGCTTATCTGGATCGTTGTCGACAAAGTATTTTTTGCGGAACAACATCTTCAGAATACCCTGTTTGTGCGTACCTGGAATCACTCGCAGACCACCATTTTCATAGGGCGTAGGATTTAGGTGAATACCCACGTTAAGCATCGGCATGATTCGCTGACCTAAGAAAATATCGCGGGGGCTATCCGTATGCCAGCCCATTTGCGAGAACTTACTGTTTGGCGTGCGAACGTAGTGGTTGAGAATAAGTCCGTCTTTTTCGATTTCAGCAATCCGTCCTTCATACGGTTGAAGCAGATCGACAACCGCCTGTAAACGTGGGTCCTGCAAAAATTCATGAAGTGCCGTACTGTGCTGCGACAGAAAACACATCCGCTGAATCATCGGATTGCCTGCTTCGTCCTGTCCAAATTTCAGGGGTACGCCATTCACTTTGTCACGACCTTCGGCAATCCATTCTTTTTCAATCCGTTCAGTTTCGCTGATGAATAATTTCACTGTTTCCGGCTCAATGAAATTACGGAAAACGATAACCCCATGTTTATTGAAAAACTGGCGTTGTTCCGGAGTAATGGTTTCGCCCAGTTTAAAGGGCGGCAAGGTTAATTTGCTCATATCGGTGGTTTACAATTCGGAGGTTCCGTATTTGGTGTCTACCGGTCATCGTGCTTCTGGGTAATTCACACGGATGAGACGGTTTCATTGAAAGCCCAAATCTACAAAATTTACAATTTTAGGATTACTTTGCTGCAATTTAATTAATAGGACTTTAATTAGAAAGCATCTAAGTAATTGTGACTGTGTTACTTGACAAACGGTCGATTTTGCTGTTAATCACTCTTTTAATCGGCAATTCTGGTTATTTAAGGGCGCAACAAGACAGTTTACCTGTATTGCGTCAACCAGTAGGCGGTCAAATTCCGCGAACACGGAATACATTAATTTTACCATTGGTAGCTCGCTCCATCGAAACAGACTGGTCGTTTGGGGTTGCTGGCTCGTTTACATTTCGGTTCAATAGACATGACACACTGACACGAACATCTAATACGCAGGCACTGGTTTTATACTCATTGCAAAAGCAATTTATAGCCGCTATTAATGGTACTACGTATTTCCCCGGCGAACGTATTATTCTCAACCATCAATTGTCTTACAGCTCGTTTCCTGACAAATTCTGGGGACTGGGGAAAGAAGCCCCCGACGAACATGAAGAGCCGTATTCGTTCAAGCAATATTACTTATATCTCCATGCTCAGCGAAAACTCAGGGAGCACATTTTTGGAGGATTAATTTACGAATACCAGCGTTTGCTACGTGTTGATTATCAATCGGGTGGTTTATTTGATCAACAACAGGTATCGGGCCGAACGCCTTATCACATTTCGGGAGCCGGTTTAAGCTTAACCTATGATTCGCGTAACAATGCTTTTGCCCCCGACAAGGGAGGATTTTTGCAGGTATTTTTTAACCACTTCGCTCCAGCTTTCGGGTCTGATTTTCGATACACGAACTATGTAGTTGATTTCCGACGATTTATCCAGCTATATCGCCAGCACGTACTAGCTATTCAGGCCTATGCGTTTGTGAACACGGGTGACGTACCGTTACGTAGTCTGGCGAGTTTTGGCGGCTCAAACAGTATGCGTGGCTTTTACGACGGGCGTTATCGGAGTAAAAATCAGGTGGTAGCCCAGTTAGAATACCGAATTCCTTTATTCTGGCGATTCGGTGCTGTAGGATTTGCTGGAATTGGAAATGTGGGCGATCAATTACAAGAGATTAATTTTCAACATATTAAATATTCTGCCGGCGGAGGTATTCGAGTTGCATTGAACCGTCAGGAACGCTTGAATCTACGTATCGATTATGGTTGGGGATTTGGGCAAAGCACTACGCACGGCCTTTACTTTCAACTCGGCGAAGCGTTCTAATTCATGGGTTTATCGACGTTGCTCCAGCCGCTGAGTGCCAGCCATTTCCCGAGCCGATAAAGCGGATAGGTAAAGACAAAGGCGCCCATTACATCGATGGTGTAATGTACGTGCTGTACCAATAGTAAAGCTCCAACAAGTAGTGTTCCGATGAAGACGAAAAATCGGTCCCACCAACGACGTAAACATAAAAAAATCAGGAAGATGGTCGATGTATGTCCTGAGTAAAATAAATCTTTTGTGATATACACTTTCCCATAAAACGCATTGGTAATTGGGTCAACCATTGGAATCAAACCAACAGGCGGATCGAGCGGTAATAGATTGATACTGAGCATACGCGACAGACTTACGATCACGTAACTGTAGACAAACATCATGAAAATTGCCGGGCTTCGTCGTACTCGAATAAGCAATAATAAGGCAGCCGCCCAGATCACTAAAAAGATGATAAGCGATACGTCTACAGGTGGAATTCGGGCCAATAACCAGTCGTGTAAAACGGGACCGGAGTGCCGCTCAATTATCTGAAAAAATGTAGGAAATACGGCCAGTAATATCAGTAATGCTATAATACCAATAATTGATTTCTTGCGGAATACCGGCGATTTCCAGGCGTTTTGCCAAACTAAATCGTTGACAGGACGAGGGTTGAAAAGAGACATAACGGCCACTAAAAGGCCGCAAAGTTACGAAGTGTAGCGGTATACTAACATAAATACAATATACAATCCTTAGTAAGGTAGCGTAATATCCCCCTAAAGAGCTGAGCCACAATATTTACAATAGGTCGCATCAGGGTCGTGTCCCTGTCGGCTACAGTTTGGGCAAGCTTGTGTAGATATGTCCTGTTTTTTACTCGCAGCCGTTAAGCTAACCGCCACAATACCAGTTGGTACAGCAATAATCACGTAGCCAAGCAGCATAATGATTGTAGCGATAAATTTACCCATTGGTGTGCTGGGCACAATATCGCCATAACCAACGGTTGTGATGGTAATAACTGCCCAATAAATACTTAACGGGATACTTTCAAAACCATTTGAGCGGCCCTCCACTACATACATCATTGCTCCCAACGTAATTACCAACGTGAAAATGGCCACGAAGAAAACCGTGATTTTTGCCCGACTTTCACGCAACGAGTACGCGAGTAATGCTGCCGCCGATGTGTATTCGCCTAATTTTAGAATTCGGAAGATACGTAGCAGACGTAGAATTCGCACGGCGGCCAATTCATGTGCTCCAAACAAAAACAGCCCTAAATAACTCGGCAAAATAGCCAGCAAATCGACCAGACCGAAAAAACTGAAGATGTAACGTAGCGGCTGACGGATGCTGATGATACGTAGTATATATTCGACTGTAAATAGAATAGTGAAAACCCATTCAATACGTTCGAAAAATAGACCATACGAACGTTCAACAGACGGAACACTTTCAAGTATAACCGCTACTACGCTCAGTACAATTAGAAAAAGTAACGAAATATCGAACGCGCGACCAGCCAATGTGTCGGCTTCAAAGACGATTTCATGAAGGCGGTGCCGGAAACGTTGCCAACGGGAAGTCATACTCAAACAGTGGTTAATACGTATTAAACCATGAGTAATCGCCAGACGCCAGAAATGAGCAGCAAAATCAAACCGGCGGGGGTCAACACTTTCCAGCACAGATACATCATCTGATCGACACGAACACGGGGGAATGTCCAGCGTACCCACATTTGCACCAACACGGCTACAAATACTTTCGTCAGTAGCCAGAAACCTCCCGTTACGTTACCCCAGACAGTACCGGGCTCTCCACTGGTCCAATCGGCCAGTCGAACGGGACCAATATTAGGCAGGGGCGTATTCCAGCTACCTAAGAATAATACAACCCCCAAAAACGACACCAGCAACATCATAGCGTACTCAGATAGGTAGAGCAACGCAAATCGCATCCCTGAATATTCGGTATGAAAACCGCCTACGATTTCCGATTCTCCTTCGGGCAAATCGAACGGTGCGCGGTTGCTTTCTGCTAGTGTGCAAATAAAAAAGATGATATACGCAATCAGCAAAAATGGATTACGTAGTACGTTCCAACTAAAAATTCCTCCCCAGCTCGATACGTCGACACCTAATGCTTTTATACCAAACAGATAGTTGGTATCATTCCCGTAAATACCCTGCTGAAAGCTAATTTCCTGTAAGTTAAGCGTCTGACAAATCATTACCACACACAGAATCATCAGCCCAAGCGGAATTTCGTAAGAGATAATCTGTGCAACTGATCGCATGGCTCCAAACAACGAGTATTTGTTGTTAGAGCCCCACCCTGCCATTAGAATACCCACTACGTCGAATGATACAATCGCCATCAGATAAAATACGCCAACAGCCGCTCCCGAGCCCTGTAAATCAGGCGTAAGCGGCAAAACGGCGAAACCCGCAAAGACCGAAGCAAAAATGATGGTTGGAGCCAATAAAAACAACCGCCGATCAGCAGCAGTAGGAACGATGTCCTCTTTCTGAAGAAGTTTCAGTAAATCCGCAAAAAGCTGAAGTAAACCCCATTTCCCGGTTTCCATCGGTCCGAGTCGATCCTGCATAAATGCCGAAACCTTGCGCTCGGCATATACGCCAACAATGACGAAACCGGAGGCCATGGCCAGAAAAATGGGGAGAGCGAGGAGCATATTTAAAGAGCGAAAGAGCGAAAGAGCGAAAGAGCGAAAGAGTGCTGGCGCTGGAAGTTCGCTCATTTACTCGTTCACTCTTTCGCTCATTAGTTTAAAATTCGGCTGATTTGGGGGCTCTTGGGAATGGAATGACATCGCGAATGTTGCCCATACCCGTTACAAAAAGAACCAGACGTTCGAAGCCAAGACCGAAACCAGCGTGTGGGGCCGAACCAAACCGGCGCGTATCCAGATACCACCAGAGTGCTTCGGGTTCGATGCCTACTTCGTGCATTCGGGCGGTTAGTTTTTCAAGGTCATCTTCACGCTGCGAACCACCGATAATTTCCCCGATGCCCGGAAACAGTACGTCCATAGCCCGAACGGTTTTGCCGTCTGGGTCCTGCTTCATGTAGAACGCTTTAATTTCACGCGGGTAGTTGGTCAGGATAACCGGTTTCTTGAAATGCTTTTCGACGAGGAACCGCTCGTGTTCCGACTGCAAATCAACACCCCAACTCACCTCATACTGGAATTGTCCTTTCTTCGCTGGCTTCGAATTCACCAGAATATCAATTGCTTCGGTATAGGTTAACCGAACAAACTCGTTGTTAATGACAAACTGAAGTTTCTCCAGCAGACCGAGTTCACTTTGCTCTTCTTTCTTTTTGGTTTTCTCTTCTTCCTTGAGTCGATTATCCAGAAAAGCCAGATCGTCGGCACAATGCTGAAGCGCATACCGAATTACGGTTTTCACGAAATCTTCGGCCAGATTCATGTTATCCTCCAGCTCATGAAAAGCCATTTCCGGCTCAATCATCCAGAACTCAGCAAGGTGGCGAGTCGTGTTCGAGTTTTCGGCGCGGAACGTAGGGCCAAACGTATAAATTTTGCCCAATGCCATTGCCCCTAATTCGCCTTCCAACTGCCCTGATACGGTCAGGTTGGTTTCGCGACCAAAGAAATCCTGACTATAATCAACTTTACCTTCTTCGGTAAGCGGAGGTTTTATAGCATCAAGCGTTGTTACGCGGAACATTTCACCAGCACCCTCAGCATCGGAAGCCGTAATGATGGGCGTATTGAGGTAAAAGAATCCGTTATCGTTGAAATATTTATGAATGGCGAAGGCAAGAGCGTGACGGATACGTAGCACTGCACTGAACGTATTGGTACGTGGGCGCAGATGCGCTATCTCACGCAAAAATTCGAGAGAGTGGCGTTTGGGCTGAAGCGGATATTTTTCAGGATCGGCTGAGCCATAAATCGTTACGTTGTCAATTTTCAGTTCAACCGCCTGACCTGCGCCCTGCGATTCGACTAACTGACCCGTTATAGCCAGACAGGAACCCGTTGTGATGAGCTTCAGCGTTTCTTCGGCAAGTTGACCGGGTAGGGCAACCGCCTGAATATTATTTATGGTTGACCCATCATTGATGGCAATGAAAACGGCATTTTTGCTCTCGCGTTTGGTGCGGACCCAGCCCTTCACTGTTACGTCAGAACCGACAGGGGCGGTTTTTAATAGCTGCTGAATGGATTGATAACTCATACAAAAACGGTGACCTCAGATTGGTTACAGCCGCAAAAGTACGGATTGTCGCTCGAATCGTCCATAACGAATCGGTTACTGTCGTATTTTTGTTTCGGGTTTCAGGATTTTGGTCAGACGTAGCACTGTGAACGGGTAAACACTTAACTTGGAATCATAAATATCAAATTTGAAACCTGTAGTTTAAAAATGTCAAATATTTTATACATCGTCCGTCATGCTAAGGCCGAAGACAGAGCAATTTTCATGGCCGACCACGACCGTCAGCTAACATCGGATGGTATCATTGCTGCCGCCCGAATGGGACGTTACCTACGTAGTAAAGAAGTAAATCCCGATTCTATTGTGAGTAGCACGGCTCCCCGCGCAAAAGATACCGCCAAGGTTATTGCGGAACAGCTAGAATTCGATACTGCTGAAATTCAACTAAATGCATCATTATTTGACGGTGGCCCAAAAGCCTATCTGGCCTCTATAAATGCCCTTCCCGATTCAGTAAAAACAGCCATGATTGTTGGGCATAATCCCGACGTATCGTATCTGGCCGAGTTTCTGACTCATAAGGATATTGGCACTATGAGCAAAGGGGCCGTTGTTGCTGTGGAATTTGGCGATTTAAACTGGGCCGAAGTTTCTGGCCGCACAGGTACACTCTTATTTCAGATTGGCCCAAAACAACTTCAAGGGAATGAGTAATTTATAGGTCATGTAAATGGATAATGAACAATTGGTGCTGTTTGTCTGATAGCAACTTCTCATTATATATTTTACATGATCCATTGTTCATTGAAATTACATGAATCGAAATCGTCGAATTTTTATTGTCGTTTTTATTGTCTTCACAGCAATCGTTGCGTTACTGGCTATTGATATGGGACGCCGAACCACCGCTCCCTGGAACAAGCGCCGGGAAGTGGAACGGGCGCTGCCAATGCCGAAAGATGGCACGAATGTTGATACCCTGGCCGCCGATACATTGCTGACTCCCTGACCTTTATGTTACATCTCGAAGCTGTTCATCACATCGCCATAATTTGTTCGGATTATGACGTATCGAAGCGATTTTATACCGAAACACTTGGGTTTACTATTCTGAGTGAAGATTATCGGGCCGAGCGGCAGTCGTACAAACTCGATTTAGCCCTGAACGGTCAATATCTCATCGAGCTATTTTCGTTTCCGAATCCTCCCAAACGGCCATCCCGTCCCGAAGCGTTAGGTTTACGGCATCTGGCATTTGCGGTGTCGAATCTGGATGAGGCAGTCGCGCATTTGACTAGCCAGAACGTAGTGACTGAACCGATACGTATCGACGAACTCACCAAACGGCGTTTCACATTCTTCGCCGACCCCGACGACCTGCCGTTGGAGATATATGAATTGTAGGCTCCGACAGGCTCTGGCTGTCGGATATATTCTGACTACTGATTTACTCGCTAACGCAAATTCGACAGCCAGAGCCTGTCTGAGCCTAACATATCAGACTGCTCAGCACACGTACCAGCGCCTGAACGTCTTCAGACGTATTGTACACCTGTGGAGCGATACGTAGTACGTTCGCTCTGGCCGACACCGATACGTTCGCCTGTTGTAAAGCTTGTTGAACAGAAACGGAATCAACGCTGTCTGGCAACCAAAGCCCGATCAGATGGTGACTACGTCCTCTTGACCCATTTTCGGGTTCGATACGACAACCCAGTTGTTCCAGAACGGGCCAGGCATCGGCCATAAGCTGCTGAACGTAGTGTTGAATACGTATCGGTTGCCAGTCGAGAAGTTGCGTTAGTGCGGCCTGAAGCATAGGCATCTGCAAAAAGTGCGTATGCTCACCTACGTTATATCGATATGCTTTAGACCGATATTCAGGTTGATACTCCGTCAAGCGGTGAAAAAGATTACTATCGACCCGGTTCATCCAGCTTTCCTCCAGCGGAATCCCATTATCGAACGTAGCACCGTAATACGCTAAACCGAGTGAATATGGCCCCATAAGCCATTTATAACCAGCACATATCAGCGCATCTGGTTGAATTTGTGTAAGGTCGAACGGTAATGCGCCAACGGCTTGCGTACCATCAATAACGAACCAGGCCCCATGTTGACGGGCTCTCTGACCGATGGCTTCCAGATCAAACCGAATTCCGTACATCCAGTGAACCGGTGGCACAACCACCAGAGCCGTATCAGCGTCAATTGCATTCAGTAACTGTTCATTCCAGATGCCTCCTTTGGGAAATTGAGCGGGCATATCGACCGTAACTACTGATAGATTCAACTCCCTACAGACACGATCCCAGGCATATACATCGCTCGGAAACTCCCCGCCAACCAGCACAATTTTCTGTCCATGCCGAATGCCCGGTTTTTGCGGCAGGTTTCGTGCTACTACAGCCATTCCGTAAGAAACGGAAGGTATTACGGCAATACGTTCGGGATCGGGATTGTGAATGAGTTCAGAAAAAAGTTTTCGTACCTGGATGGCGTCACTAAAAAAATCATCGGGCCGTAATCCGAATGGATTCATCTGTTTCTCAATGGCCTCTTTACCAGCCTCTTCAACGGCTAGACTAGCCGGTGCACGCGTAGCGCAATTTAGATAATGAAGCCCTTCAGGAAGGCGGAATAAATGTTTTTGTGAAGATAAAGAGACTATTGATGAAGCAGTCATAAACAAAAAAACAGGAGATTTTACGAATGATATAATTCTGGCACGAGGTTTGTTTATAACTCTAGCGTAACACAAAACCCATAAACCTTTATGAATACCCTGTTGGGAATTGGTTCACGCGTTCGGCACGATGAGTTTGGCGATGGCGTGATAATCAACCTGAAAGCTGGTGGCTATACGATTACGTTTGTTCAGCATGGCGTGAAGATAATCAAATTCGATACGTCGCTAACCGTAATTGAAGCGCTGGAACCCGACAGCGACTTGGTTAGCCTGTTCGACGTAGAGCAATCGCTTACGCGCATTTTGCAACGTTGGGCCGACCAGACGGAAATAGTACCACTTGGCGATAAGTGGAAAGGAGGAAAATTGATATTAAAACCCGGTCGCACAGACCTGGCCCATAAAGAGATGCCGATTGATGCATTCTTTCACAAAATAGTGATGGTGCGAGACCGGCTGCGCGTTCTTGAACAACGCGTAAATGCTAGCACACTTGACGACGAAGAGAAGATAAATATACAGCAGTACCTTACCAGAATTTATGGTAGTCTAACGTCTTTTAATGTTCTTTTCAAGCACCAGAATCAACAGTTTGTTGGTGAGAAGACTACTGTAGAAGCATGAAAAAATCTTGAGATAGAGATAGTTAAATGTTTCATATAGTTTTGGGTTAGTTAGATTGGGAGCTCCCCGCTGTCGTTTCGATGGCGGGGACTTTTTTTTGTTATAAAGTTGTAAGGTTGTAGCGTTGTAAAGTTGGCTGACGCAAGCATAACTCTACAACCTTACAACTCATAACTGTACAACTAATCTCACCTTTTACTCCTTGGATGGTATTCACGTAGCGTTTGCTGGAGATAATCGCGGTCGAGGTGGGTGTAGATTTCGGTGGTGGTAATCGATTCATGGCCCAACATCTGCTGCACGGCACGTAGGTCGGCGCCACCTTCGATCAGGTGCGTTGCAAACGAATGACGAAATGTGTGTGGACTAATTGTTTTATTTATTCCGACTTCGCTGGCCAGTTTTTTTATTGTCGTAAATACCGAAATGCGCGATAACTGGCTTCCGCGTAGATTCAGGAAAATGGTGTCTTCATCGCCTTTCTGAACCAGCAGATTTCCCCGAACATGATCTACGTAAATTCGGGTATAATGCATGGCATCTTCGCCAATGGGCACCAGCCGCACTTTGTCGCCTTTGCCGAGTACCCGAATAAAACCTTCGCTGAAAAAGCAGTTGGTCAGCCGTAAGTTTAACAGTTCTGATACACGTAGCCCTGAACTATACAGCACTTCCAGCATGGCCCGATCACGTGTACCGCCGGGCGTAGAGAGATCAATTGCCGATAGGATAGATTCGATTTCGGGAAAGCTCAACGTATCAGGCAGCTTACGACCCAGCTTGGGTGCTTCGAGTTGTTGCGTAGGGTCACGTTGAATCAGGTTTTCGAGCAG
This sequence comes from Spirosoma daeguense, assembly GCF_054776875.1. Taxonomy (NCBI): domain Bacteria; kingdom Pseudomonadati; phylum Bacteroidota; class Cytophagia; order Cytophagales; family Cytophagaceae; genus Spirosoma; species Spirosoma daeguense. The sequence continues at coordinate 180,356 of NZ_BAAHBF010000002.1, read as the reverse complement.
TAAATATTTAAAAAACGATTTCAGTCCCGACAGCATCCGCGCCTGACTAGTTGCTGTTAAACCCAGTTCGCCAAGGTATTTCAGGAAATTCATCAACTCCTTTTCCGTCACCTGCATCGGTGTTCGCGCGGGATCGGTCAGCAGCATGTATTCGTACAGTTTTTCGGCATCATGCAGATACGCTTCAACCGAATTCTCAGCCAGCGACCGCTCTAGTTTAAGGTAATTCTTAAAGGCGTTTATATAACTTTGCCACATCTTAGGTAATGGATAATGTCCAATGTAAAATGTTAAATGAATAGCCGCCTGAGTAGCCAGCATTATCCATCATTCATTATCCATTTTTCATTCTAATGAAACAAATTCTTATTATCAACGGCCCCAACCTGAACCTGCTGGGCAAGCGCGAGCCAACTATTTATGGAAATCGTTCATTCGTCGATTATTTGAAAACCGTTGAAGAACTCTTTCCGGATGTGCAACTTCGGTATTTTCAGTCGAATCACGAAGGCGAACTGATCGATAAAATTCACGAACTGGGTTTCGACGTCGATGGTATCGTGATCAACGCGGGCGCTTATACGCATACATCCATTGCCATTGCCGATGCATTATCGGCCGTTACAGCGCCAGCCGTCGAAGTTCATATTTCCAACGTACACGCCCGCGAGTCGTTCCGGCATCACAGCTATTTATCGGCCAAGTGCAAAGGCGTAGTTGTTGGCCTTGGCCTGATGGGTTACGAACTGGCAATCAGATATTTATTAAACTAAAGTTATGAAGTTTTAGAGTTGTAAGGTTATATAGTTGGCTTTCGGGAAACCGTATAACCTGACAACTTTATAACCCTATAACCTTATAACTTCACAACGTAGCAACACCTATGATAACCTTCTATCCCGGCCCATCGAAAGTGTATCCGCAAGTGGCCGAGTATGCGGCTGATGCGATACGTAGCGGCCTTGTCAGTCTGAATCACCGGAGTGCTGGCTTCATGGACGTAGTAAAGGAAACGATACGTCTGCTTCACGAAAAACTGGATATTCCGACCGATTACCACGTAGCGTTTGTTTCGTCGGCAACCGAATGTTGGGAAATCGTAGCGCAATCGCTAACATCCGAAGCCAGTCTGCATCCATTCAGTGGTGCCTTTGGGAAGAAATGGGCCGAGTACGCCTATCGTATCAAACCGCCCATGAGTCTGAGCGAAGCCGACGTACTGTGTCTGGTTCAGAATGAAACCTCGAACGGTACGCAGATTAACGAAGAAACACTCGCCCAGTTCCGACGCGATTTTTCGGGATTGATTGCCGTCGATGCTGTTTCGTCGATGGCAGGTATCCGGCTGAACTGGAAACTCGCCGATGTCTGGTTTGCGTCTGTCCAAAAATGTTTTGGGCTGCCAGCAGGATTGGCGGTATTGATTTACTCACCGGCTGCGCTTGAACAGGCAAAAAAAATAGGCGAAAACGCGCATTATAACAGTCTGCTTTTCATCCACGAAAATTTCGAAAAATTCCAGACGCCTTATACGCCAAACGGATTAGGTATTTACCTACTCATGCGAGTTCTGGAACAGGTTGCGCCCATTTCAGAAATTGACCAGATTACTAAAAAAAGGGCAGCGGACTGGTATTCTTTTTTTTCCAGCGAACAAACTGCTACGTCGAAGCGATTCAAATTGCTTATCGACAACCTAGCCACACGCTCAGATACGGTAATTGCAGTTGAAGGTTCAGAAGCCGATATTAAAGCGATAAAAACAGCCGCACAGCAGGCCGGTATCATGCTCGGAAACGGCTACGGTGATTGGAAAACCACTACGTTCCGAATCGCCAATTTCCCGGCTATTACCGACGATGAAATCAATGAACTGAAATCATTTTTAACGACTTGGCTGTAGCCGCCAGACGTAACGTAGTACGTATCGTACCCCTCTCAGCCATTTACGCAATCATTAAAATCATGCTCATCTTTAAAGAAATTATTTCTGTTACGCTCATTTTATTTTCGGTTATCGACGTAGTGGGATCGCTGCCCGTGATCATCGACTTACGTCGGAAAGCTGGAAAAATTGAAGCCGAGCGTGCTACGTTTGCTTCGGGCGCACTGATGATTTCGTTTCTATTTGTGGGCGAACGGATTTTGAAATTATTTGGCGTCGATGTGGCTTCTTTTGCTGTGGCCGGGGCCTTGATCATTTTTCTGATTGGACTTGAAATGATATTGGGCCGGACTATTTTTAAATCGGAGGTCGAAACGGGTGGCGCTACGCATATTGTGCCGATTGCTTTTCCGCTTATTGCCGGAGCCGGTACGTTAACCACCATCATTTCGCTACGTGCCGAATATCAGATCATCAATATTGTGATCGGGATTATTATAAACCTGATTCTTATTTATCTGGTATTGAAATCGTCGGGTTGGCTCGAAACACGCCTTGGAGCGGGAGGATTGGCCGTTCTACGTAAAATTTTCGGAATTATTCTACTGGCAATTGCTATCAAGCTCTTCAAAACCAACCTAATAGCCGACTTTTAGACTACTGTAATGCGGTCGAACTGGTGTAACGCGTCACAGTATCAACTGCTATTAACTCAATGCCAACCGAATCACTACATTATCTGTAGTCTGATGTTGTAGCCAGATAATAAATAGGCCCGCTTTCGTACATTTGTTACGTATGCATTTGTTTTATCAACCCCTTGTAAGCGCACCCGAGCCTGTACTTTATTTAAGCGATGATGATTCGCGCCACGCGGTCAAAACGTTACGTCTGAACACGGGCGATGCCATTGCGGTAACGGATGGGTACGGAAATCAGTATTCCGCCGTTATAACGAAAGCTGATGCCCGGCGTTGCAGTTTTCGGATACTGGATACGCAAACAACTCAGCCACGCCAATTTTCGATTCGTATTTGTGTGGCTCCAACAAAAAACATCGACCGGATTGAGTGGTTTGTGGAGAAAGCTGTCGAAATTGGCATTGAACGGATCAGTTTCTTTTTCGGTCAACATTCCGAACGGCGGGTGCTTAAACTGGAACGGCTGGAGAAAATAGCGATTGCGGCTATGAAACAATCGTTACAATCGTTTTTACCGCAACTCGATGAAGCATTGCCGTTCGAGAAATTAGTGACGTCGATTGATGATGAACAACGGTTTATCGCCCATTTGCCCGACCATGAGCCACCAGTTAACGTAACAAAAAAAGCTACGCCAAACGGGCGCTACGTTGTTCTGATTGGGCCAGAAGGTGATTTTTCAGAGAAAGAAATACAACAGGCCATCAATGCTGGTTTTCAGCCCGTAACACTCGGCCCAAATCGATTACGAACGGAGACGGCAGCGCTGACGGCCTGCCAGATTTTGAATTTTATCAATACATGAAAAAGCTGCTGTTATTCTTCATTCTGTTTCAATCGTCGGTAATCGTAGCCAACGCACAATACGCATATAAGATTGCCAAACTCAAATACAACGGTGGGGGCGACTGGTATGCCAACAAAACCTCGGTGCCCAACCTGATTAAGTTTGCCAACGCTAATCTGCGAATGAATATTTTCCCGGAAGAAGATATAGTAGAGCCGGGCAGCCCCGATATTTTCGGTTATCCGTTTGTGCACATGACAGGCCATGGCAACATTACGTTTAGCGACGGCGAGGTAAAAAATATGCGTCGTTACCTCATGTCGGGTGGTTTTCTGCATATCGATGATAACTACGGACTCGATAAGTTTATCCGACGTGAAATGAAAAAGGTATTCCCCGAACTGAATTTTGTGGAGCTGCCCTTTAATCATCCCGTTTACCATCAGAAATTCAAGTTTGCAACGGGTTTGCCGAAAGTTCACGAACATGATGGAAAAGCGCCACAAGGCTTCGGACTAATTTATCAGGGTCGGTTAATTTGTTTCTATAGCTACGAGTGCGATTTAGGAAACGGCTGGGAAGATCAGAGCATTTATAATGACCCTGAGCCACTACGTCAGCAGGCCTTACGTATGGGCGCCAATTTGTTACAGTATGCTACAACTACAAATTAAGTAAAGTATTATTTTGGGAAAGAACGTTAATTCCGTTAAGAATTCGTTAGTTTTGTAGTAATATTCTTAGTACCTCGTCATTTCACCCTTTTAATCAGAAATACCGTGATTTTTGTTCTGGCCGCATTTATTGGACATTGGTATCTGTCCCTTTTCTGCCAAACGTTTTTCCTGCACCGCTATTCTGCTCACAAAATGTTTTCGATGAGCAAATTCTGGGAGCGGTTTTTCTATGCACTTACCTACCTATCGCAGGGTTCTTCATACTTGAGCCCACGTGCGTATGCTGTGTTGCACCGGATGCACCACGCCTTTAGCGACACTGAAAAAGATCCTCACTCACCACATCACACCAAGAATATTTTTACGATGATGTGGAAGACAAAAGATATCTATAACGCCGTTTTGCACCGTAGATACAACGTTGAGCGCCAGTTCGACCGGAATTATCCAGAATGGAGTTTTATTGAAAAAGTAGGCGATTCCTGGATTTCACGTGCTGGCTGGGGTATTGTCTATAGCCTGTTCTATATCTTCGCTTTTATCTATCTGGACATGCACTGGGCATTTTTCTTCCTGTTGCCTGTACATTTCGTGATGGGGCCTGTGCATGGAGCCATCATTAACTGGAGCGGTCATAAATACGGTTATTCTAATTTTGACAACCAGGACAAGTCAAAAAATTCGCTGATTCTGGACGTAGTGATGATGGGTGAACTGTTCCAGAACAACCACCACAAACGCCCGAACGCAGCTAATTTCGGGGCTAAATGGTTCGAATTTGACCCTACCTACCCAATGATCACAATTCTGCATAAGCTTCACATTGTTCGGCTCCGACCGTCGGCAGAAGCCAAAAAAGCGCAGCACGAAGTCGGTCACGATAGACGAGTTGAGACTGAACAAGAAGTTGAAGCATAACTATAGATTTCTCAAAACGAAAAAGGCTCCGATTGATCAGAGCCTTTTTTTATGTAAAGCGGACAGCATATCCACGTTACAGCAACAAATTTGCTACGTCCTGCCACGATTTCATACGCTTGAAACCTGTTTCTTCACGGTTATGTAGTGCATCAAAAAGCAATCCCTCTCCCTGAAAAGTATGCAAATTACGAGGCATATCATCAATCAGGTAAGCTGTATTCAATACGCTCTTATCGCCCATGAAAATGTAATTCCGCCACGATATAGCCGGAAAATGCATCTGCAGCCAGTCCCATTTCTCACGTAGCGAATTGGGGAATTCCTGAGCGGCTGAGGCAATGAATATTTCGTATTTACTCATCAGGTCAGCTATTACGTCCTGTGCCCCTTCCATTACGGGTATATCAGCAAAAAAGCCCGGCTCATAAACCTGCTTTGACAAAGCACGATACTCGTCCTCATCGAATAGCTCATGAAACGATTTTTCTTTTAATTCTTCGAGCGTATAACGAGGCATTTCACCTTCTAGGTACAGTTTGATAAACTTGGCGTGTGTGTCGGCCATCACATCATCCATGTCGATGGCAATACGTTGTTTCATATAATCTAATCTAAAATTGGGCTGATCTAATCGCGAATAGTATTTCGCGAAACACTTTTTTTACTCAGCGCTGGTAAATTTATTAGTAGTTATTCGCGATGGAGAAAAAAGCTTTATTAAGTAAAATAGGTTGCCGTATAAAAGTTCAATTTTCAATAACACTTCATAAACCGTTAATTTTCGTATACTAGAACGGCCAAGCTCCGCTGGAAGCATTTTCAGGAACGTAGCACAACCTTGAACTAACTATGGCTAAGAACAAAACAACAGAAACCGATTCGAACGTAGCAGATTACCTGCAAACAATTACCGAACACAAAAAACGTAACGACTGTACCGAAATCGCTACGTTAATGACTACCATAACAGGCCGTGAAGCCAAAATGTGGGGGCCCAGTATCGTTGGTTTTGGCAGTTATCACTATCGATATGACAGCGGGCGTGAAGGCGATGCGCCACTAGTCGGATTTTCCTCTAGAGCCAATGCCATTACATTGTATCTGGCTGTTGACTTTGAAAACAAGGATGAATTACTTCTTCAATTAGGAAAACACAAAATTGGAAAAGGATGTCTGTATATTCAGAAACTAGAGGACATTGATATCCGGGTTCTGGAACAATTAATAAACCATTCAATCAGCCATCTACAACAGCAATACTCTCCTCAGAATAATGATAATTGAGTTGGTCGGGCAAACACACCTTCATGTTCAAGCAGCCATTTTTTGCGCCACAATCCACCTGCATAGCCAGTTAACGAACCATCCGAGCCAATAATCCGATGGCAAGGCACCACAATCCATAACGGATTTCGGCTATTCGCTGCGGCTACGGCCCGTATCGCTTTTTCATCGCCAATACGTCGGGTTAAGGTCAGATACGATAACGTAGTACCAAACGGTACGTTGAGTAATGCCTTCCAGACGGTTTGCTGAAACTTTGTTCCTGACGGATTCAACAAAAAATCGAACGACTGACGGTTTCCGGCAAAGTACTCCTGAAGTTGCTGAACAGCCTGTTGCACTGGATCAGGAAGTACATCTACAGTTTGCTCGGCGGCTACCGATTCTGGCACATCAATGCAGGAAATCGCCGAAACGCCCTGTTCATCACCTGTGATACGTACCAAACCCAGCGGAGATTCAAAAAGTGTAGTTGCCATAAGCAGACGGAAAAAGCCGAAGAAACCTGCCTTAACTTCACAGGTTTCTTCGGCTCAAACGGCAATGCGCTACGTCTAGTTCGTGGCTAGTTTCAGAATCTTGCCCGAACCGTGATCGCACATATACAACTCTTTTTTCTGGTCTTCACCAAATGCGGAAATAGCCCCCGCCTTACTCACAATTTCCTGATTTCCGGCAGCACTATTACCGTTCATGGTCAATGCCCAAACACGCCCGCTGGCATAATCGGCATAAATGTATTTCCCGGTTAAACTGGTGTTGGTCGGGCCTCGATAAACTGAACCGCCCGTAATCGATACGTCGCCCTGACTACGTCCGTACTCAAAAACGGGCGGAATTAATTCCGACGCATTGATCGTACTGCCACTGGCATTGTAATCTTTCGTACCTTCTTTGACTCGCCAGCCGTAATTTCCGCCTTTGGTAACGATGTCAATTTCTTCCACCGCATTCTGGCCAACATCGCCTACCCATAAACGGCCCTGACCGTCGAAGCTCATTCGCCAGGGATTCCGTAATCCATAGGCAAAAATCTCTTCACGAAATCCGTTTGTATTTCCAACGTAAGGATTATCGGCAGGAATGCCGTATTGCCCTTTCGTGGTGCTGTTTACGTCGATACGTAGCACTTTACCCAACAGATTTGCCCGGTTCTGGCTATTGTTGAGCGGATCTCCCCCACTACCACCATCACCCGTTGCTACGTACAAAAAGCCATCGGCTCCAAACAAAATCTTGCCTCCGTTGTGGTTCGTATAGGGTTGATCGAACCGCATCAGAATAACTTCGGAGCTTTGATCGACTTCATTTGCCGTTGCCGACGATGCCTTAAAACGGCTTATTATGGTTTCGCGGGGATTTGCTTTAGTATAGTTGACATACACGAATCCATTCTGACTAAAATTCGGGTGAAAAGCCAGCCCTAACAATCCCATTTCGCCACTTGCCGACACACGGGAGCGAATGTCGAGATACGTACCTGCCGAAGCGACATTTGCGTCGTTATCGAACACCCGGATACGTCCGGCCTGTTCAACCACAAATACCCTATTTGTCCCATCATTGGCAAACGTATACTCTACCGGCGATTCAAAAGTTAGTTTTGGATACGCATTGACCACCGAAATTCTGGCCGAACCTGTCCCGGTTGAATTCGTACCGACAGCATCGGGTGGGTTGGTTGGTTTACAGGCCATCGCAACTAACCACGATACAACCACCGTGGCCACTAGCGAAATGGCAAACGTGCCTATGGTTTTTGTTATCATAACAAATTTGTCCCTTTAGTTATATATTTTGCTTACAAATCAAGTTCCGGTTATATAAAGCGAACTTTGCGGCTTACTTTTTGTTCCAAATTCAGAGGATTAGGCAATAGAGCGCTTGTGTTTATTCGTTAAACGAGCAAGAAGTAAGCTGTAGTGTTTCGCCAGATCAGGACGTTTTGAATGCGAACAATACCGCTGCTGCTACCTCCCTACCCTTTTGACTGGCTCCTTAATTTATCCAAACGATGACCACCGATACGAGTAATTTTCTCGAGCATCTGCAAACGCAGCGGGCGCGCTACCGCTACAGACTCCCTTCTCGGCCCGACGCAGGACGGTTTATTGATCAGCTAATGCGGCTGCTCTTTCCGGTTACGCAGGACTGTAAATCGGTTTCGCAGCATGTTGAAGAAACGTATCAGAGTCTTCAGGAGCAGTTAACGAATTTGCTGTGTCCCTTAGAAAAGAATTTAACCGAGTCGCCATCGATCATTACGGAGCGTTTTTTTGAACGATTGCCTGTTATTTACGATAGCCTTCTGCTCGATGCCCACTCGATTGCCGATAACGACCCGGCTTCGATTGGTGTGGAAGAAGTAGTAGCCGTTTATCCTGGTTTTTACGCGATTGCCGTTTATCGAATTGCGCACGAATTGTTGTTACAAGATGTGCCACTTCTGCCCCGTATGCTCACGGAGTATGCACATGGGCAGACGGGTATCGATATTCACCCCGGCGCAAAAATTGGTCGCTCATTTTTTATCGACCACGGCACAGGCGTAGTTATTGGTGAAACCACCGTGATTGGTAATAACGTCAAGATTTATCAGGGTGTTACGTTGGGGGCTACTTACGTAGCAAAATCGATGGCGCAGAAAAAACGGCACCCAACTATTCAAAACAACGTAGTGATTTACGCCAACGCTACAATTCTGGGTGGTCATACCGTAGTTGGCCATGATTCGGTGATTGGTGGTAACGTATGGTTAACCAGCAGCGTTGAACCACATTCGCTCGTCTTTCATCAGCATCAGACCGATGTTCGGCTAAAATCGCTGGAGTCTGTTGAACCGATCAATTTTGTAATCTAATTAACTCACAAATACGTAGTACCTCAATTCTGGGAAGTAATCACTTCGCAGCCTAGAATTACTACATCTCCACTCTTCCCATCTATGAAAGCAAACACCATCCTCGAAACCATTGGCCAAACACCTCATGTACGTATCAACCGACTTTTTCCGGGTTATGAAGTCTGGACAAAACTCGAGCGAGCCAATCCGGGTGCCAGCATAAAAGACCGGATTGCGTTGGCGATGATTGAGGATGCCGAAGCCAAAGGCCTATTAAGAACAGGCAGCCTGATTATTGAGCCAACGTCTGGAAATACGGGTATTGGTCTGGCAATGGTAGCCGCCGTTAAAGGTTATAAACTCGTGTTGGTAATGCCCGAGTCTATGAGCGTAGAACGGCGCAAAATTATGGCGGCCTACGGTGCCGAATTTGATTTGACTCCCCGCGAAAAAGGCATGAAAGGAGCCATTGAGCGGGCGCATGAGCTGGTGGCTCTTACGCCCGGTGCATGGATGCCCCAACAGTTTGAAAATCCGGCCAATATCGACGTTCATGCACGAACGACAGCGCAGGAAATTCTAGCCGATTTTCCCGACGGAATCGACGTATTGATTACGGGTGTGGGGACGGGCGGTCACATTACGGCAGTTGGCGAAGTGTTGAAAGAGAAATTCCCGAACCTGAAAGTCTACGCGGTAGAACCTGAACTTTCGCCAGTTATAAGCGGTGGAGCACCGGGGCCACACCCTATTCAGGGAATCGGTGCCGGATTTATTCCCCAAAATTTACATACGGGCGTATTGGATGGCACTATTAAGGTAAGCAAGGATGAAGCCTTTGAGATGGCGCGTCGGTCGGCCAGAGAAGAAGGTACGTTTGTGGGGATTTCATCGGGTGCATCATTAGCCGCCGTCGCCAAAAAATTAACGGACATAAAGCCCGGCAGCCGGATTCTTACCTTCTGTTACGATACCGGCGAACGCTATTTATCGATAGAAGGGTTATATTAGGCTATCTGTATCTGCCTGTATTTCAACTCACCATTTTAGTTATCAATTCGTAAAATCATTCGCACCGGTCGAGACGCTACGTATCGACCTAAAATCAACGTTATTATGTACCGACAGATAGATATTTATCGAATCATAAAGGATACTATTTTTATTGTAGCTGGCGTATTCAGTGCTGGGCTGGGAATCAAGGGATTTTTGATGTCGAGCCACTTTATCGATGGTGGGGTCACGGGAGTTTCGATGTTGTTGGCGAATCTTTTTAAAGTTCCCCTCCCGATCTGGCTGCTCATTATTAACCTGCCGTTTGTTGGCTTGGGTTACCGTCAGTTTGGCCGTCAGTTTGCGTTGAAAAGTATACTTGCCATCGCCGGACTTTCGATCAGTCTCGCTGTTGTGCCTTTTCCCGACGTAACACCTGATTTTCTGCTTACATCAGTTTTTGGCGGTTTCTTTATTGGTGCAGGTATCGGCTTGACTATTCGCGGAGGAGCTGTTCTCGATGGTACGGAGATTGCGGCTTTGCTCATCAGCCGAAGTTATCACACGTTGAAAGTCAGCGACGTAATTCTCATTCTGAACGTCTCAATTTTTGGTGCAGCCGCTTTCTTTTTAGGTATCAATCCCGCCTTATATTCGATGATTACGTATTTCGCAGCCTCAAAAACTGTTGATTTCATCATTCACGGTATTGAAGAATATACCGCTATTCTAATTATCTCAAAAAATCCCGATCCTATTCGCGAAAAAATTATTGAGCGTGGTTGGGGTATCACCATTCTTCGGGGACAGGGTGGATATGGAAAACATGGCAGTCACCAGGAAATTGAAAGCGTACTCTACACCGTCATCACCCGATTGGAAATCAGCAGATTACGCTCATTTGTACTCGAATTAGACCCGAACGCTTTCATCATCCAGCACAGCGTCGACGACGTTTCGGGTGGTAAAGTAAAAAGCCTGCCGATGCACTAATTATGTATAAAGTATGATATATGAGGTAGTACGTCTGATCAAACTTCATACCTCATATATCATACTTCATATATCTTCTCGTTTCCGTTAAAACTTAATTTAGGCCGTTTGTGGAGAAGTGCCGCGCTGGGCATTTCATGGGTTGTCTTTTCGTTGAAAATCGATTTTTCATCAACCTAAACACAACTTCCTCATGGCGTCCTCTCTACGCGCGGGCCTGCTTTTGTGCTTTATTCTGCTACGTTGCTCGGTTTCTTTTGCTTTAAAAGAACCACCTATCATTTCTGGCTCGGTACATGACCAGTCGGGGGCTAAAGTCGAATTTGCAACGATTGCCTTACACCGTGCAACGGATTCGGTTGTGGTTAAAACCGAGTTTAGTGATGAAAGTGGTACGTTCCGTTTCGAAAAGCTTCCAGTTGGGCAGTATTTTGTATCGGCTTCACAGGTCGGCTACGAACGTAGTCAGACAGCCACTTTTGCTGTTACGTCTACCAATCAGACTCTCCCTCCTATTCAACTCCGACCAAGCGTCCAAACACAACTTAAAGAAGTGACCGTTCAGGCGCGAAAGCCTCTTTTCGAACGGGAAGTTGACCGGATTGTGGTGAATGTGGATGGGAGCCCACTAAGTGCTGGTGCTACGTCGCTGGAAGTGCTGAGTCGTGCACCCGGTGTTACGGTCGATCAGAACGACAATCTCGCACTACGTGGCAAGCAGGGTGTACTGGTACTTATCGACGGTAAGCGAGTGCCCATGACGGGCAGTGAACTAGGGGATATGCTTCGGTCTTTACCGGCCAACTCCGTCGAAAAAATCGAACTCATCACCAATCCACCTGCAAAATACGATGCGGCCGGGGGCGCGGGAATCATTGCCATAAAACTGAAAAAAGACGGTCGACAAGGCACCAATGGCAGCGTAAACGCCAGTTACGGATACGGTCGCTACGGTAAGTTTTCGACAGGTCTTTCGCTCAATCACCGGCACAAAAAATTCAACCTGTTCGGAAGTTACAACTACAGCGACCGCAACGTATTTACGCGGTTATTGCTGCACCGGAATTTCTACCAGAATAATCAATTTGCGGGCAGCAGTGACCAGGCTAATGGGGGAAAAACCCGTTACATTACGAATACGTATCGGGCCGGTGTTGACTATAATCTATCGAAGCGAACAATGCTTGGTGTGGTGGTAAATGGGCTGGCTATGGATGCCGAAGCCCGACTTACCAACGTAACACAGACCTTTGATGAGCAAAATGACTTACAATCAAGCTATCAGTCGGCCAACCGCCGAACTCTTTCGATTCCGAACCGCGCGCTCAACGTTAATTTCAAACATAGTTTTGATTCAACCGGACGTAGTGAATTAACCATCGACGGCGATATAGCTCACTACGAAACGCACCGGCTCCAAACGCTGGCTACTACGTTTGAACTTCCGGTACGTCCACCCACTACGCTGGATGGAAATCTGAACGGCGCACTCGATATTCGTTCGGTAAAAGCCGATTACACGCACACCTTTGCGAATAAACTACGGCTAGACGGCGGTATCAAAATGAGTCGGGTACATTCGGATAACAATGTGCAGTTTGTAAATATTGACGAAGGCGTTAGCGTAGTGGATACGGGTAAAAGCAATCAGTTTCGATATGATGAAACGATCAACGCATTTTATGCCAACCTCAACAAAACGTTCGGTAAGTTAACGGTTCAGGCGGGTTTGCGGGGCGAACAAACCAAAGTTTCGGGCTATCAGATTATCGGCAATACGGGTTTCGAACGGAATTATTTTCAACTGTTCCCAAGCATTTTTTTCAAGCAACCTCTATCGAAGAAGCATGAGATGAGCCTGTCGCTTAGCCGACGGATTGACCGCCCAACGTATAACCAACTCAATCCATTCCGGGCTTACATCGATGCCACTACGTATTTCACGGGCAATCCATCGCTCTTTCCCCAGTTGAGTTACAACATTGAGTTGACACACACTTTTTTGCAAAAATTCGTTACGTCGATCAACTACAGTCGCACCGATCAGCCTATTGTCGACGTAGTACAACCCGCTCCAGAAGGCAATCGGCAAGCCGTATCGACGTATCAGAACCTGACACGCACCGATTATTTTGGACTTACGCTGACGGTTCCGGTACAACCCGCTACGTGGTGGACAATGGACAACAACGTAGTGGCCTATTACAATCGTTTCATCGGGAATCTGGCTGGCACGTCAATTAATCGAGGCATTCCTACTTTCAACATCAACAGTACCAGCACATTCACACTTGGTCGCGGCTGGACGGCTGATTTGTCAGGTCGTTATCAGTCCCGAGAATTGTATGGTTTTCTCGACATTCGGCCATTGGGTCAGCTTAATCTGAGTTTCCAGAAAATGATGTGGAACAAGAAGGGCACGCTACGTTTGAACGTAACGGATATTTTTTATACAAATCCCGTTCGTGCTACGTCGAACTACGCCAATTATGTGGAACAATTTAATCAGCGGCAGGACACGCGAGTCGCCACAGCATCGTTCACCTATCGTTTTGGAAGTGATACGATTGCGCCATCACGTCGACGTTCGGGCGGTGCCGAAGACGAAAAACGACGGGCTGGAAGTGCATCTTAACAAAATATTACTCAATCCTGAGCCATTACGATACGTAGCAAGTTCGTGATGGCTCAGGATTGGGCAAATTGCTCGATTGTCGTTTGTGGTTTCCCTAAATCGGACCAAGTTTTTTGAGCTTCGAAAACCTCTGGGTAATTGTTCAAGGCTTCCGTGATGTGCCATCCATAGTTTGCCTGAGCGGTAAAGGCACGTCCAAGTTTCATTAAGGCAGCGGGCGCAGTTACTACGTACAATTTTTCGCGCGGATAAGCGACCACAAACCGTTTGGCAGCTTCGTGCTGAGTAATAGCTTCGGGGCCCTGAACAACGTATCCCTGATTCCCATTTTCCTGCGCAATCTGCAATGCCCGAACAACTTGCTGGCCATAATCACGAGCGGAAATGTACCAAGGTTTTACCTCTGATTTCCCAACCAGCAACACAAAACGTCCTATCCGCTGTGTACCATTGAGCGACTCCATAAAACAGGACGGATAAAAAATGCTGTACGGAATTCCTGATTCTTTAATCAGTCGAACGGCTTGTTGTTTAATGGCAAATACCCACCATCGAAAATCATTCATGCCCTGATAACGCATGATGATTGATGACAGATAAATGATACGTTGCACACCTGCCTGACGAGCAGCCTCAATAAGGTTTACTAATCCCTCTGATTCGGTATGAAAATCGAAAGAAGATTCGGCTTGTTTGACCGACAAGTTTAGGTAAACCGCGTCTATCCCTTGCAATGCTCTAACTAGCGTACCGACGTTTCGCATATCTCCGGAAACAACGTCAGAATTCGGAAACTTAGCCTTTGTCTGGCCTATATTTCTGGCAATCAGACGCACGGAAAATCCTGCCCGGATAAATTCAGACACGACCGGCTGGCCGAGCATACCCGTTGCACCAATTATGGCGATGCGCATGAATCAGGAAAAGTTGGTATCGTTACCTCAAATCACGTACAAATCGACGCATTGTTTCGCGGTATACCTGCTCCGACTGGTCGATGGGTTGCTCGTCTTTCAGCAACATGGCCAGCATAATCATTCCATGCGATAGTGACCACCATTGGTAATACAACCGCTTGATGCTTTCTTTCGACTTAGGAATGAACGAGAAAATGGTCTGGCAAACAACATCGCTAACAGCGCGCATCATCTCAGACTGACAAACCGGCAGGGTGCAATAGGCACCATCGAGATTGTACATTACCTGATAAATTTCGGGTTGCTGACGAGCGAATTCCCATTGCGCCAGCGAGATTTCGTACAGGCGTTTTTCGGGGTCTCGATATAAATTATGAATGCGGTCGTATTCCTGATAGAGGTATCGAAAGCCTTCGTTACGAATTTCATCCAACAGCACATCTTTGCTGTCGAAATATTCATAAACTATTGGTGCACTATATTCGATAGCATCGGCGATTTTACGAATCGAGACGGCTTGCCAGCCTTCCCGTCGGGCAATCGACTTGGCCGTTTTCAGGATGCCAGAGCGAGTCTGCTCACGGCTTCGCGGCTTACGTTCGATTATTTCCATAGTATTAGGTACTCAGTCTTCAGTTAACGGTGTTAAATCGAATGAAAACTACGTATTAATACCGATATAGTCCAAAATTCCTAAGAGAAATTCTATAAAAAACCAAATAATTGCAGTTTAATGCAAACAATTTACCAGTAACATCTACTTAACTTACAAAAAAAGGCCAATTATCACTCAATCAGACACTTACTTTTCGGCAAGTAACCACAAGGCTTCATCGCCCAATTGGTACGTATCACCTTCTAACGTACCGTAACAATCGATAATAGCTAAACCTGCCTCTGAAAACAGATGACATAATTCGGCAAGAGTATATACGTAGTACTGGGCAGTACGTTGTTCTAGTTCGCCCTGACGAACATAGGTTAGGTGCGCGTCGATTCGGCTATGGACTGGATCATATTCCTGCTTTACCAGATACAGAATATCATCGCCAACAGGTTGCCAGCTACGTTCCTGGTAGTCGGGTAAAATAGACTCGGCAACCATCTCCGTATGCACTAGAAAACGACCTCCCGGCTTTAGAAAATCAGCTATCCGGCGTAAGAATATAAGCATATCGGTACGCGGGAAAAAGCTAAAACTATTCCCCAGACAGTAAGCTGCATCAAACGAATCAGCAGTTCCAAGTTCAGACTGAGGTACGGTCAGAAAATCGGCGGCTACTGCTTTAACCGGCAGTTTTTCTTTGCTGGCTACCGTTTCCAGTTCTTTAATGTATTCGTCCGAAATATCTACCGCCGTTAACCGGGCACCCATGCGTGCCAGCGGTAAGGTATGACGCCCATAGCCGCAGAATACATCCAGCAATCGGTCGTCTGGACCAAACTCAAGTGTTTCAACCAGTAGTTCGAGGTCTAGCTGTGTACGGTCGTCTGTTTGAGCTGCTTTCCAGGCCTGTTGTGGCAAGCCGTAAAAAAAATCATGATACCACATATAAATCGTATAGTTAAGGACTTATTGTTCATCCAAAAAATTCGCGCCACGAGATCAGCCCAATTGCCAGAATTGCCAGCAACAGGCCAATTTTATTAAGAGCGGTTAGTTTTTCTCTAAAGAATAAGGCAGCCATAAAAGCAGCCAGCAGAATAACACCGATGTTATAAAGCGGATACACTAATGCACCGTTGCTCCCGAATTCGGTTAATGCCAGCAGTAAGGTATAGAAACTCAGAAAATTAGGTACGCCCAACGTAACAGAAGCAATCAGATTTTTTGCCTGAATCGTCTCTTTACCCTGAATCAACCGCACCGTCAGCATTACCAATCCAGCCACAATAGCACCTAAAACCATAGTCAGCATCACCAGAATCGTGTTATCAGCCGATTTTATATACGCCAGATTCATGTAATTAATCAGGGTATTTGTAATTCCGTACAGCAAAAACACACTCACCGGCAACAATACGTTCAACCGGGATTGCTTCGTGGCTACGCCCGACGAATCTGATTTTTCAGGCTCTTTTTTATAGGTGCTCAAGCCAACCGCTACAACAGCCAGAATAAGGCCGATATAATTCAACGTATCGAACGTGGCGGTGCCGGTACGAAAGACAAACAGACTAAAGCAAACCGGAATTACCAACGACAGATTGTTGGCCAGCGACGTAACGGTAATACCCATTCGTTGCGTCGATGCGCCCGACAATAGGAACGTAACGATAAATCCGACACCCAACCCAAAAGCAAGCCATGTCCAGGTTTGAGAAAGGTCGATAGAGAACGTTTGCCCGGTGGGCAGAAGTAGCCAGCCAACCAGAAAACAAACCGGATAGTTGAATACAATTGCCTGAAACGTATTGACTTCGTATCGGGGAAACAATCGAAAATTAAGCAACAACAAAACTGAGAGCAGAATACTTAGGGCCAAAAAGAGCATGATAATAGGCAATTTTCGAGCGAAGTTAACAGCCCCAACGGCTTGTCCATGTATCTTTAGCAGATTCGATACGTTCTGTTGGCACAGTAGCGCTAAAATCAGATGATTCAAACGCTACGTTCTCAGATCCATTCATCTCACTCGTTTGATCGAAATTTCTTCTCACGTTATGCGTTACTTTTTTCTCCTGTGGTATGGTCTTCTTTTTTGTCTTTCAACGGTTGCGGTAGCTCAGCAAAAACTGGAAATTTCGGCTACTGGCGCACCTACTTTTGTTAGTGCCGAATACAATTACCGGTATTTCTACCCCGACAGCGACGGCCAGATTGTAGAACCGATTTTCATGAATGGTAAACGGTTGCTTCCGGGTTTTGTAACGGGTCTGACCGCTACGTATACCTATTCACCCGGCTGGTCGGTGTCGTCAGGAATCTGGTATCAGCAGCTAACAACTCGTCAGGCAAGAATGGCAATAGCTGGCTATGGGCGTACAACCGTTCATCATCGCACAATTCGCATTCCCATTCTACTAAATTATCGGCTCACCCAGAAACGGTTATCGCCGTATTTCTCGTTTGGTACAATGTTCGATTTCCCGATGGCGTCGCGGGTGATTGCCGAACGCGAAGGCCTGCCTACACAACGGCTCCGGCTAAGTGCTGATAAAGGGCCCATTTTCAATATTCTGCTGGGTGCCGGCGTCCAATATCAGCTTTCCAATCAGCTTTCGCTGATGGTTCAGCCCCAAGCTATTTACAAACTGGGGCGATTTGGTGGAGCCGACGCGCACGATACGTCCTATGAATTCACCGCGTTGACACAAATTGCGTATAAGTTCTGAATGTGAAGCAATGAATTTATTACCCTTCCTAAATCCACTTGCATCATGCAAAAAGCAGTTTTACTCGTTTTTCTGTCAAGTTTTGTGGCATTATCGTTTATAAAACGGACTATCGTTCAGCAACAGCCTGTTCAGCCCAACATTCTCTGGATCACCTGCGAAGATATGTCGCCCCGGTTATCGTGCTACGGCGACAAAGATGTAAAAACACCCAACCTTGACCAGTTAGCTGCAGAAGGAATTCGTTACACGCATGTCTACAGCACAGCTGGCGTATGTGCTCCTAGTCGTTCGGCCATTATTACGGGCATGTATCAAACCTCCATCGGCACGCAGCACATGCGAACGGTTCAGCTTACGCCCGAAGCCAGCCAGCAACTGAAAATGAAAGGTTACTCGGCAGTTATTCCAGAAACAGTACGTTGTTTCCCTGAACACCTCCGTAAAGCGGGTTATTACTGCACCAACAACGACAAGCAGGATTATCAGTTTCTACCACCCGTTACGGTCTGGGACGAGAGTAGCAAAAAAGCTCACTGGCGAAATCGACCAAAAGACAAACCATTTTTCTCGATTTTCAACCTGATGATAACACATGAATCGCAAATCTGGTCGCGCAATCAGGAATCGTTGCTGGTACGTCCCGAAGACGTAGCGGTTCCGGCCTATTATCCTGATACAAAAACCGTTCGTCACGATATTGCTCGCCACTTGTCGAACGTAATGCGAATGGATTCTATCGTAGGTACAATTATTCAACAATTGAAAGACGACAGCTTGTATGATAACACCATCATTTTCTTTTACTCAGATCACGGCGATGGCTTGCCCTTTGTGAAACGGGAACTTTACGACCGGGGACTACGAGTGCCCATGATTGTTCGGATTCCAGAGAAATTTCAACTAAATGGGAGCAAACCCAAGGGCAGTACGGATGATCAACTGATTAGCTTTGTCGATTTAGCGCCTACGATTTTATCGTTGGCCAATATTCCGTTACCAACCTATTTACAGGGGCAGGCATTTCTGGGCAAGCAAAGAGCCAAAACAGCCCGAAAATACATCTTCGCCGGTCGCGACCGGATGGATTTACCCGTTGACCGCGTACGGGCCGTTGGCGATGGACGATACAAATACTATCGAAATTTCATGCCCGAAAAACCTTACTATCAAGATGTTACGTATCGGTTAAGCATTTCAATGATGACCGAAATGCTTCAGCTACGTAACGAAGGCAAGCTGAATGCTACGCAAATGATGTGGTTTCGGCCTACAAAGTCAACCGAAGAACTTTGCGACACTCAAGCTGATCCGAATGAATTTACCAACCTCGTAGAGAGCCCTGTTTATACAGCTAAACTGACCGAATTACGTGGACAAATGGATGACTGGCTCAAAAACGTAGGCGACAGGAGTGAGTTGCCTGAATCCGAGATGATTAAGCAAATGTGGAATGGTGGCAGCGAGCCTCCAAAAACGGCAACACCCGAACTAGTTAAATTGGGTAATACAGTACGTATTCGCTGCGCTACGTCCGGTGCATCTATTGGATACGTATTGAAATCAGGTTCTACGCAATCGAATACCTGGCGCGTTTATAGTGGCGAAAAGCTTGCCCTGCAACCGGGCGATTCACTACGTATTGTTGCACAACGTATTGGTTATCAACCTAGCCAGATCGTTCGCTTGAGGGAATAGTCAAATTTTATAGAGTAGCCATTTTTATAGAATAAGACGTATTTTCATTTCTTGACGAACGTCAATGTATCTGGCAAAAGTCGAGTGTATTCTTGCACTATAATTAGACTTTTGTTAGGGTATGGCTGCTTATTCATCTCACAATTTTCTTCGCCAGATGGCGCTACTAGCGGGATACTCGCTGCTGCTTATGGCACTGTTGGCCGGATTTGCCTATGGTTACGTATTCGAAAAACTGTATCATCCCGAAAACCCGGCTGCTACGTTAGCGTCGATACAACAAGTACCGCTTCTGCTACGTCTGTTTGTTTTTTGTTTCGTATTGATACTGTTTCTCGATGTATTGGTAGCCTGGGCACTTTACAACTTTTTCGCCACCACTAACCAGACACTTTCTCAACTGACAGCCTGGCTGCGACTTATATATGCTACGTTACTCGGCTTAGCTCTGTCGTCGGTTGTTGGAATTTGGGCAGAGTCTGACGGCAATCCACAACAGGCCCTACACGTAGCAGCTCATTTCGAAACGTTTCTGTCGATGTGGTCGCTTGGCCTGATCGTTTTTGGTTGCCACCTTGCTGGCTTGAGCTGGCTTATGTTTCGAACCAGACGCATGGCAAGATGGCTCGCCTGCCTGATGCTGGTTGCGGCAATCTGCTACGTAGTAACCAATGGTGCTGCGCTTCTGCTACCGAATTATAGCCAGTACAAACAACTTGTAGATCAGCTACTCGCTCTACCAATGGCATTAGGCGAATTAGGGCTAGCTATTTGGCTTATTGCCCGAGCAGGACGTAGCTATTCATCTACTTAGCTTTTGCAACTCGTTTCCGGATTCGACTCAGTGATTCGGGGGTTACACCAATATAACTTGCTAATTGATACTGAGGTACGCGCTTGAGTAAATCGGGGCGATTGGTGAGTAAATTCAGATAACGCGCTTCGGGCGAGGATGCGATAAATTCGGCAAATGCATCCTGTACCTTGCCAAAATCCTGCTCTACCATAGAGCGCGTAATCTGCTCCAGTTTCGGATACTGCTTATACATAGCCATTTCCTGCCCTAAATTGCCGACAATCAGTGTTACGTCTTCAAGGCATGCCAGGTAACAATCTGACATTTTTTGGCTGACATAGCTTGAAAAAAACGTAATGGATTGTTCTTCAGTATAAAACTGAATTGTCTTTTCTATACCATCAATAAGCCGATACTGTCGCAGACAACCTTTCAACACAAAATAACAATCGCGGCTAATTTCACCCTCGCGCACCAAGACAGTACCCTTCGGAAAAGAGCGAATCGAGAGCTGTTCGGCAATTGCGGCTGCCTCTGCCGTTGACAATGAATCAAACTGAGACAGAAACGAGAACAGGTCAATAGTTGAAGCTTCTGGCATACGCATAACTTTGGCAAATGGCTTTTCAATAGTTCATACCGCTTACCAAAGTTATGCGTATGCCAGCAATTTCTATAAATGAAACACTCTGTTAGTTAGCTCCAGTTGAGCATTCTCCTGACGAAACAATCCGAATACCAACTGCCCCAGCCAGACAGGCATTGCCATAGGTTTTACCGTTACAACCGCAAACCGGCTCATATTGCTGCGTACAGGCTACGTTCGAATTAGGACTTTCTATGCAATCAGCTTCTACCTGATCTTTTTTACAACTTAACAACCCTAACAGCAGCAGGGAGGATATGACCATTTTCATACGAAAAAACTGTTGTTTACATGTTAATGACTCTTAAAATGAAACAACAGTTGGAACGTAGTGGCGCTACGTCTGTAACTAGTCATAAGCTTATTTACACTACGTAGTACGTTCGGTTTCGGGCGTACTGTCGGATTGTTGCCGTTCCTTTAATTTTTGCTGAACTATATCGGCCGGATATTTTAGGGCTAGTTTCCGGATTTCGTAGCTGAATTCGGTAAACGTTTCCTCCCAAAGCTGTGCTTCTTCGGGTGTATATGCATGAAATCCTTTCGCGTTTGCCACGCCTTTTCCGCCTTCCCGAACAATCTGGTCAATAAGCTTAGGCACCTTTGTATCATTATTGAGGGTAGGCAGCAGGTCTTTCATAACCGTATGATAGGCAGGTACTCCCGTTAAATCCATCCAGCGAAAAACACCCACCAGTGTCATAAAATAACCCGCGTTGTTTCGGCACGACCGATCTACATCTTCGACCGTAGCGTAACCGCCTTCCACCAGACTGATGGCTTCGCGGTACATGGCATACATCAACCGATTGGTTATAAAACCGGCAATGTCTTTACGTACCAGAATCGGTTCTTTGCCCCAACGGGCCGAAAGTTCATAGAGGTATTCACCCTTCTGCACATCCGTCTGATCGCCACAAATTATTTCCAGAAAACGGGTGGTATGCGCGGGCTCGGCCCAATGAAGCCCCAGAAAGCGAGCCGGATTTTTTATCAGCGTTTGCAGTTTACTGATCGGTATAGCCGACGTATTGCTGGTAATCAACGTATCGGCCGACACAATGGCTTCTATTTTTTTCAGTACTGTATCTTTGATTCCGATATTCTCAATCGTACACTCAATTACCAACTGACACGGACGTAGTGCGGCATAATTTTCTGTAATCGTCAGATGCTGGGTGTAAAAATCTGGCGGCTGTTGAATGAGCCCGTTGGCCCGTGAATTTGTCAGGTGCTCGTCGATACGTTTCCGGGCATGCTGCAAATCATCGGATATCGGCGCAACGGCCACCACCGGATGCCCTGCAATCAACAGACAGGTGGCAATGCTACATCCCATGAGTCCAAGCCCTACTATACCCACTACAATTTCCTGTGTATTCATCACATTGGTCGTTTCTGGCGCAGGTTGTTTGATCGGTTTCCAACGCCTGTTACTCACTAAATGATGAAACATTCGTTTCTACTTATCGATAGAAAATTACGTTTCTAGAAATTGGCTATTCTGGAAGCAGCGCCTTCTTTTCAGCAATCAGTCGCATCCGATAGGCATTCATGGCTGTTCGGCCCAGTTGGTTTACGAGTCTGTAATTGACAACAATGCCTACAGCGGCCCCAATGCCGGGAATAAGCTGAGCCAACTTAGCGAGGTCGATATAATCGCGGTATTCCTGCTGGAAGGTGAGCCAGTCGAACTGGTTAATATCGTCGGGAAGCTGACGACTATGTTCGGGCCAGTCGGCCAGGTACTGATACACCGTTTGCCGACGCTCCTGACTCGAAAACGCCAGTTGAAAAATATAGAGAATATAAACCCGCTCTCGATAATCCTCGACTGAATAGCCGTATAGACTCGAAATCTCGAACAGCATTTTCATTTTAAGCGTCAGCAGGATTGGGAAATCGGCCATACTGAGCCAGAAACCTCCAGCCCCCGTTACACCACCTTCGGCCGCGCTGGTCTTTTTATAAAATTCGATACGTTTGGCAACGGCGGCTTCTCGCTGAGTAAAACTTAGCCCTTCGGCTGGTTTTCGGTTCAGAAACTGCGCACCGAATAGTACCGCCCGAGTCATCTGTTTGATGGTAGCCGTAATGACATCGTGTACGCGCTTAGGTATGATCCGGTTGATGCGTCGCTGCCAGGAAGTTGAGAGCTTATCGAAGCCCGAAGGTGGTTTTTGCATGGCCTGCTGCCAACGGATCAACTCGGCCTCAACGGCTTTTTCGTAAGGGTTCATGATTAGGTAATGTAGCGAAAAAATGATACCTTCAACGAATTAAAACGTCTATAGGGATGTTTAGTGTATGTATCCATTCTTATAAACCTTTTTGTACCCATTTATAAGCATGAAGAATATTCTTTTGCTTCTGGTTGCTCTGGTCGTCATTTATTTCGCCAGTACCGGATCCAAAGCTAACCGTACCGTAACTGAAGCAGCTCCTGCTGCAACGTCTAAAAAAACAGTATCCTTAGGCCATCTATCCGTTTACGACCAGCTTAACCTGAGTCAGAGCGGTTTACAACGTGATGTATTTGAATACGCACTGCGTGGCTGGCAAAAAATGGATACTACTAAGGCAATGTTGACGATCGTTGACCTCAGCCAACCCTCCAATCGGAAACGGCTGTATGTGGTCGATTTGTTCAATAAAAAACTACTTTTCAATACCTACGTATCGCACGGCCGTAATTCCGGCGATCTGCTCCCAACACAATTTTCCAATACGCAGTCGTCGTTTCAAAGCAGCTTAGGGTTTTATCAGACGCTCAATACATATATGGGCCGTCATGGACTTTCACTGCAATTGAAAGGACTTGAAAAAGGCTTCAACGACAACGTCTACAACCGGAACATTGTATTGCATGGTGCCGATTACGTTTGCGAGGATATCATCAAAAAAACAGGCCGACTTGGTCGTAGTCAGGGTTGCCCAGCCGTTCCTTATGCCGATTCAAAAGGAATTATTCAGGCTGTTAAAGGCGGGTCGTGTCTGTTTGTTTATTCTCCCAATACTCAGTACCTGAAAGAATCCTCTTATTTGGCTTCTCCATATATGTCTTTATAAAAGCGGAGCTTTCCGTTGGCATCTACATCAGCAATATTGTAGGTAATAAAAACCGGAAAAGGCTTCGGAATTTTGAGAGCACTTGGCTTCTGATCAACCAGACATTTGTTCATAAAATCGTCGGTAAACGTTTCGGCACCCAGCACAAGATTGGCTAACTCAACGGGTTTTTGTACTCGTACACACCCATGACTTCGCCAACGGTCGGTTGTCAGTTTAAACAAGTCGCGGCTGTTGGTATCATGTAGATAGATAGCGAGCGGATTTGCCAGTTCAAACTTTAGCAGTCCAAGTGAGTTTTCACAACCCGAAGCCTGCCGAACCCGGTAAGGGAAATTCGTTTCTGAAACATTGTCCCAATCCACATCTTCCGGATTCACTTCTCGTCCTTTGTCGTTCAGAATCTGAAAATTCTGGTTATAGACGTAGCCCATATCCTTTTTGATGTGTGGCACGATTTCTTCGAGGGCAATTTTTTGTGGTACGTTCCAATACGGATACGCCACAATTCCCTGAATATAAGTAGTCATACAAGGCGTTTGCCGGTCAGGTTTTCCGGCAATAACCTGCATGGGCAACAACCGCTGTCCGGTCTTGTCGAATACGTTCAGTTCGCCCGCCGGGATGTTCACCAATACAAAACGATCAGGGTCGAACCGATTTACGTAGCGGTAAAAATTGAGTGTTTGCCGTATCAGACGTAGCGAATCAGCAATTGACGGATGTGTAGCTGCTTTTTTCCGAAGGCGATTGTAGTGACCAACTAATTGATTATACGGGCGGAACGTAGCAAGTGCTGCCAGCGATTGGCCGGAACGTAGCGCTTTCGTATTTGTTGACCAGGCTGAATCCACTGACTCTTTCAACCCGCTAAAGGCCAACCTCGATGGTTTTTTTCCATAGCGCACTTCCATCAGCAACTGCTTCATATTAGCCTCCAGTTTTAACACGTCGGTCTTCAACGTAACAGCATAGCGGCTCGTATCAATACCAACAGAATCGGCGTAAAGGCAGATCTGATGAAATAACAATTGTGTTTGCTGTCGTTCCTTTTCAGCTTGTTTGCGTTTCTGTTCCAGCCGGGCAGTTTCTTTAGCGGCTTCCTGCTTTTTCACCAGCCATTTCCCTAAAAAAACCAGAATTACAATACCGGCAATAATAGCGGCAGCAATTCCTATTTTACGTTTATCAAGATTCTTCATTAGTTGTTGTGAATGTGTATTTTCTATCCTCTATAACGTATCAGACTGGTAATTGGTTACTGCTTCACTACGCATAACTTTTTCCTGAAGTGCATAAAAAAGGGCAACTCGTTGTGAGTCACCCTGTTCGTTGGCTTAACTATAAGCCGGTTTGTCGATGTCTGGTTTGTTTGGATTTCGGTTCGGGTGTTTCATACGAACATTAGCGGCCAGTTTATCACCATCCATATATTCTTCTTCCAGTTCGTCAGGAGCTAATTCTTCCGGGTCGATCTCACTACCAGGGCCGCTGGTACCTTCTACTGACTGGTCGGCCAGACCGGCTGGCGAAATGGCTTGTTTAGCTCTGATGATGTCTTCTTTGTCTTGATTTTCCATAGCTCTCCTTCCACTTTTTTTGTCCTTGATTAACCCGTCAGCTAACGTAATGTTTGCTTAAAACCGTACTCAAACCGATTATTTCAGGCTTATTTTCGCAGAAATTAACATGCGCAAGCCGATCACGTTTAACGTAGTATGGTTAATTGTCCGCGATACGTAGTAGCCGACGGTTCTGCACCGGTACGTATCTGATACGTATACACACCCGCTGGCACGAGTTCATTATGATACGTACCATCCCACGATTTGGTGTAACCCTGCGAGAAGAAAACCAGTTCGCCCCAACGGTTGTAGACAAACACTTCACAACCCGGAAATGACCCTGCATTCGGAATAACCCATTCATCATTTACACCGTCATTGTTTGGTGAAAAAGCATTCGGAATATACAGAGGTTCAATGATTTCGACCCGAACCGCAAGCGTTGCCGAACAACCTGCCGACGTAACTGCAGTTACGACATAAGGTGTGGTTTCGAGCGGGCTGGCCATTGGCGATGCTACGTCGGACTGACTGAGCGATGCCGATGGATTCCAGACGTAACGGCTAACGGGTTCATTGGTCTGCGTTGTTAACTGAACACTACGTCCTTTTATTAGCCGATACGTTTCCTTTCCTGTCAGACTTAGGCCGGGTGCCACTACTGCCTGACGACTTTGCACTGCCCGACATCCTTTGTCAGATGTGTACGTATAGGTAATGGTATGTTGCCCAACTCCGGCCTGACTGGGGTCGAAGCGATTATCAAAAACACCTGCCCCCGTATAAGCCCCCCCATCGGGTTGACCACGTAACGTAACGACTTCGGTATAGCCGAAACAAAACGCTGGTATCGAATCCAGTTGTGCAATCGGCTGTTCATACTGAGTCAATGTCAACGATTCAGAACTAGCCGTACATCCACTTGGAGCGGTTACCGTAAGTCGATAAACTCCGGCCTGACTTACCCAGTATTTATCGGTTCGATTAGCCTGTGCTACGTTGTTACGTTGCCAGAGATAGTTGTTTCCAGTTTCAGCGATTGCCGAAATCTGTACTGAATCATTGGGGCAAAACGTTTGGGTCGGAACATTAATTTTTGCGGCTGGACGCGGATTAATGACAACACTCAAGGTATCCTGCCCTTCACATACGGCTCGTGCGGGTTTGGCCAGCACCTCATACTTTCCTGATTGAATTACCCGAAGCAAAGACTGCTGTTCGCCTGTAATATCTACGCCGTTACGTCGCCAGCGATAGGTATAATCTGGTTGTCCTTCGGCCTGTATCCTTAAAGTATCACCCACACAATATGGTTTCGCTACCGTGAGTGACAGTTTTACGGGCGGAGCGGTTACGATAGTTATTTTTACACCTAGCGACGATGTATCGTTAGCACAGGAATTGGCCCGGCTTTTTACAACGGTATATACCCCCGACTCCCGTATCTGTAACGAATCAGACGTAGCGCCAGTCAGGTTGCTGCCGTCTTTCTGCCACTGATAGGCCCAGGTTGGGTTTTTCTCGACCGATAATATAAGTGGCTGACTTCCGCACCAGGCGAGGTCGGTGGTGTTACGGCCATTTGCCAATACGACAGGAGCCGGAGGAGTATTGCGAGAACAATCGACTACAGGTAATTGAAAATCTCGCCGGATAACACCAATACGTTCCCCATTCCGAAACTCTTCACATTGTACAGTAAACAAATACAGCCCTTCCTGCGTGGCCCGAACCGTTAACAAACCCGTTGTTGGACTGATGGACAATGCCGGATTGCCTGGTATAATATTCGATAAACCATAGCCCGTAGCCCAGCTCACCGTCGGGTAACTGTTTCGTGGTGCTGTGCTCGTGGTACTTGGTGCTGTTTTGGTTGTGTATCCATTTAGTGGTGTAACCAGCGAGTAGCGGAGTTCGTCTCCGTCGGCATCTGTAGCACTAACATTGAACGTAAATGGCTTATTGATGCAGATGTAATCGCCGTTAGGAAGTCGAAAATCGGGAGCCGAGTTTATGAAATTCGTTCCGTTTTTAATCATGGGCGGAAACTCCAGATAAAAAACCATAGCAACTCCGGCCGCCCCCGACGTATTGATATTCGTTAACCCATCATTTCGGCAGCAACGCTCCCACACCATATAGTAACCACCGGGGTCGGTATATTGGGTAGGATCAAACTGATACGTAGCATAATAACGGCCTTCTGTGACGCTCAACTTTCGAAGTGTAGCACACGCTATGTTATCGAACGTAAGTGGAACCTGTTCCTGAAGTCTGATTTCAATACGTTCGATCAGGCGGGGATTTTGCTTTCGAAAAACCAATAAGGTAACAGACGGGTCCTGATTGCCGGTCCCGCTCTGGGTTGCATCCCAATACTGATTGAGCTGGATCCGAAACAATCCTGGCGTCGCTCCCACAGCCCGCATACTCAAATCGCCCCCAATAATATGAACTGCCCAAAGCTTAGTTGATACCCACAGGCAGATTACCAGAGTCAGATAAGTTATGCGTTGTTGGGACTTTCCAATACCAACAGCTTGCATAATACCGATTCATATTACCAGACTTTCTTAGAAGACGTTACGGAATCTTATATTGAATATAAGCAGATTACACCAACCAACGGTTTAGTTAGTAGGTATGAATTAGTATACGGTCAACAATTCGATGGTTAGTCTACCAGACTCAGTGTCAGGTTGACCTTATTTAGAGAAGAAACCTCTGGCAATCAGATAGGGAATCAGAATCCACAGCAGCCCTTTGATCAGAAAGAAAAGGAAGCCCAGCCAGCCAACGCGTTTGAGCCAGTATTTGAAGCGCTCATTCATGCGGTAAAGATAACGATTTATACAGGCAACGCTACGTATGTTTAAGCTTCTCCTTTGGCCAAACCTATCTTTGGTATCTTTTCTACGTTATATATCAAATTGATTTTAGTCCTCTAGCTACTACGCCTACAGACAGGTTTCGGTTGCGGCCAGTAAAGTATTACCTGCTACGTTCATATAAAATGATTGGAGTCTAATAACAAGTAAAAGTACAAAATTCCATTTATAGAGATTACCGTGCGAAATGGTCGATTGGCTACGCTTTCGCAATCATCCGGTCGAATACGTCTCGTTGTTCTTTCATCGATTTTATCTTGTCGGCCGGGTTCGTATGACATTCGAGCAAGACCCAGCCGTTGTAGTTCATTTTCACCAGGTTATTCAGTAAATCCTGATACGGATAATCGGTTCGGTCGAGTTCACGCACATGGAGAGTGGCTCCGAAACGGTCTTTTACCAAATCGAAATTCGACTGAAACCCGTTTCCGTTCAAATCCTGCGGATTACAATTCCAGCAGATAGTGGCATTGGGATGATTGGCTACATCCATAATCTTTTTGGTATTCGGCAATTCCTGAGTTTCCTGCCCATGTACTTCGAGCCGAAGCTGCTGCCCAAATTCAGCCGCGTAACGAGCCAGTATATTCAGCGACTCGCCAATCTGAGTTAATGTTTTTTCGGCGGGCACTTCTTTATGTAGCGCATTAGGTTTCACTTTCACGCCCGTTCCGCCCACGTCGGCACTCAGACGAATAAACTCTTTAGTCCGTTCAATTGATGCTTTTAGCTTGTCGGGTTCCAGGTAATCGTACTGCTGATTTGTGCCTAAACCAACCAGTTTAACGGGGCTATCAGCAAATCGCTTTTTCACTTCCGAACGTTGCGAAGGTGTTAAGTCGGGCATTACGTTGTGTGCATGTTCTACCCGTAGTTCAACACCTAGAATGTTGGTATCAGCACAATTTTTAATGAGTGTAGGCAAGTCCCAGTCTTTTCCCCACAGATACGTAACAAAGCCAAGTTTAACCGCTGACTGCTTTTGTACCTGTTCCGTTGCCCAGACTCCCCCCGAAACCAGCGAGGCCCCAGCCAGCAAAGAAAGTTCTTTCAGAAATGTTTTTCTATCAATAGCAGACATAACCAGTGGGTTTAATGAGTTAAAGACGTAGCGGTACGTTAATAAAATCCGGTTTTTAACCAGATAAAGTTTATCCTTTCTTATTGTTACTTATCGAATAAGTAAGGCTTCTGATACTATTTTCTTTGATACGTAATGCAACGGATATTTACGATTTTGCATCAATGATAAACCAAAGACAACGATTGTTGTCAAATACGCAAAACCTGAACTTTAGCCATGCTACGCTCTCTACTGCTTTCCGTTTTGACAGCCCTTCTGCTGACTGCGTGCAGCAGTGGCAAAACAGCCCTCCATCGCGGCAAATTTGATCTGGCCGTAAAGAAAGCTTCTCAACGATTAAACCAGCCCCGTGGCATCTCAAAACGAGGGCATGAGCTGGCTACGTTGGTACTGAAAGATGCGTTTAAAAGTGCATACGACCAACATCAGAGTATTATCCGGCAACTTTCTTCTGCCAATTCAGCGGCTCCTAATCAAACACCAACCTTTCGTTGGGAAACGGTTTATAAAGAATATAGTCAACTACAAACGCTAACTGACAACGCACGTTCGGGTAACTGCGCAGGTTGCACCGAATGGCTATCAGCTTATCCGATTTCTTATGCAGAACAACAACACGAAATTCGGCAGTTGGCAGCCGCCGACCGCTATGAATTTGCAGAACAGGCGTTTGTATTTCGGGAAGACAATCGATTGGCAGCTAAAGATGCGTATATAAACTACCGTAAGGCTAATGAATGGGTTAGTGATTACAAACAGGCACGCGGAAAAGCCGAAGACGCACTTCCCTTTGCTATTTTGCGGGTGGTAGTCGAACCATTGAGCCCGACGCCAGAGCTGAGTCAGCACGACAATCTGGAACTACAGCAACTCATTTTTCGGCAGATTGGCCAGAATACGGCTCCATCAACCTTCGTCCGTCTGTATCCACCCGACCCACAACCAAGTGAATTTGTAGCTGGCGATGGCTATCCGATTCATGAAGCCATTCAGATGGTTGTCAGTGGCTACATGCCCTTTCGCGAGAATCAATCCTCATCCTGCACAACCGTCTATAGCAGTCAGGAATATAAAGTCGGGGAGAAAAAAATCAATGATTCTACCAAAGTAGATATCATGGAGAAAGTGAAAGGCACACTTACTACGTATCGTCGGGAGATTTATGCGAGTATGGATATGCGCATACGATCGATCGATACGCAAACGGGGAAAGTATTATGGGAAGACCCTATTGGTGAGACCCGTAGCTGGGTTACCGAATGGGAATCGTTTAGTGGCGACGATCGGGCGCTCAATGGACATTCGCTGAAAAGTGCAAACGCATTTCCGCCCAACCGCTGGCAGTTACTTGATAGTATGCGCGACGATCTGGCCCGAGACGTAGCCAGCCGACTCCGATATCGATACGCCAAAGAATGAAATGGATAATGTTTTACAAACTATTTTTCATTCTTCACTATTCATTATCAATTACGTATAGTTAATCTGAATTTTGCGGCCGGTTTCGGCGGCTTGTAGAATGGATTCGATAAGCTTCATGTCTTTCCAGCCTTCTTCTCCCGATGCTTCCGGCTTCGTTTTTGAGCGGATTGACTGAACAAAGGCATCCATCTGGGCAATCTGCTGAAAATGGGGCGATGGTACGTCCATAGGCCCTTTACTAGTGATTCCCTGTGCGCCGGTAGCGTTGTACGACGGTTCAAGTTTGAACCAGCCACGTTCACACGTAGCATAGAGCCGATCCACATAAGACGAATACGTAGTGCTGCAATGAGCCACCGTACCGCCCGGAAATTCGAACTGCCAGAATACCGTTTCGTGAATATCTTTGAAGTGCTCTTTATCGAATGTATAGGCCTGTGCTGTTACGTTGATCGGGTCTAATCCCAACGTTCGGCGGGCACCCTGAATGGCGTAAATACCCAAATCCATAATGGCTCCCCCCCCACCAATTTTCTTGTCCAGCCGCCACGAATTTGGGCCGGGAACCGTGAAGCCCAGTCCTGACTCAATCACTTTTACCTGACCGAACGTTTTCTCAGCCGCCAATCGACGCATTTCCAGATGATGAGGTTCAAAATAGAGTCGATACCCAATCGACAACTGAACGTTTGCTTTTTCGCAAGCCACAATCATCTGCCGGGCTTCGGTTGTGTTCATTGCCATCGGTTTCTCGCAAATGACATGTTTGCCCGCCTGAGCCGCCCGAATGGTGTATTCAGCATGTAGAAAATTGGGGAGTACTACGTATATGATGTCGATATCCGGATTGTTCCGAATCTGGTCGAACGTCTGATAAGTATAGATATTCTTTGCCGGAATTGCGTATTTGTCGGCCCACGTTTTCGCCTTATCGGGCGAACCCGTTACGATACCAGCCAGATAGCAGTGTTCCGTTTCGAGTAAGGCCGGAGCCAGTTGATTAGTAGCATAATTACCCAGCCCCACCAATGCAATACCTAATTTCTTGGGAGCAGGCTCCTCAGCCGCAAATAGATTTTGGGGCTGGGTCAACAAACCGCCAGCGGTTAAAGCCAGTGTTTGCAGGGAAGTTCGACGAGAAATAAGATTACGCATATAGCAAACTGGTTTTCAAACGAAAAGACACAAAAAAAGACAGCCCGTTGCAAACGTTAGGCTGTCGATCAGGTACTATATTGTCTCTATTCGCTGGCGGGTATCGATGTAGATGAATTTTGCTCCGAAGAACCTCCTTCTTTGCGAGGTCCACGCCGACGCTTTTTGCGCGGTTTTGCTTTAGTTTGTCCTTCTAAATTTACTGGAACAACACCCGGCTCATGTACTGCCGCTGGAGGTACTGAGCCTTCAGCACGAGGTTGATTATCCGAAGAAACCGAATTGCGTCGCCGTTCGTTACGTCCGTCTGGTTGCTCACCTGTTGAAACTCCTTCCTGACGGGGTTTCCCGCTACGTCCTCGTTTCCGGTTTCGATTCCGCGAATTATCGCTCGGACGACCTTCACTACGTTGTCCCTCTCTCCGAAACCCACTGAACCGTTTCGGATCAAAAATCGGGGATTTGCCTAAACCAAGCTCCTCCGTAATGGATTGTTTATCGACCTCACGCTCAATAAGTTTCTCGATACGTGTAATCCGATTCTGATCCTGATCGCTAATGAACGTAATGGCTGTTCCAGTGGTGGCCGCACGAGCAGTACGTCCGATCCGGTGTACATAATCTTCTGCATCACGCGGAATGTCATAGTTCACTACGTGCGTCAGGTTGTCGATATCGATACCTCGCGACAGTACGTCGGTAGCGACCAGAATCGGAAAGGCTTTATTTTTGAAATCACGTAGCACGACTTCCCTATCATCTTGTTCGAGGTCGGAGCTTATGCCTCTTGCTTCGTAATTAAGCTTGTTCAACGCCCGAACGATGCTGTTAACTTCCGCCTTTTTCGACGTAAACAACACCATGCTCTGCACTGGCTTCGGGCTGTTCGTGATCAGGTGAGCCAGTAGCGGAAGTTTCTGATTATCGTATGCCAGATAAAACTGCTGATCGATGCCCGCAGCGGGTTTCGAAACTGCCAGCCGAATTTCTTCAGGTTCGTTCAGAATTCGCTTCGAAAACTCCCGGATTTTATTCGGCATCGTGGCCGAAAACAACAGCGTCTGCCTCTTTTTGGGGATTTTGGCAACAATATTCAGAATGTCGTCCGAAAAGCCCATGTCCAGCATTTTGTCGGCTTCGTCGAGAACGAGGTAATCAAGTTTTCCAAAATCGACGTAGCCCAATTGCATGTGTGCAATCAACCGACCGGGGGTTGCAATAATGATATCAGCTCCGGTTTCAAGCGCCCGGCGTTGTTTATCCCAGTCGTCGCCTTTTCCGCCCCCGTATATTGCAATACTATTGGCTTCAACAAAATAACCGAAGCCTTCTACCTGCTCATCTATTTGCTTAGCCAGTTCACGCGTTGGCACCAGAATAAGCGTGCTGGTGTGATCGTGATTGCCGTGTGAAATGCGATCGAGAAGTGGAATCAGGTAAGCGGCCGTTTTGCCGGTACCGGTCTGAGCACTGGCGATGAGGTCGTGCCCTTCGAGAATTTTGGGTATAGCCATCTCCTGAATGGGAGTGGCTTTAAGGTAGTTCATGGCATCTACACCGGCCAGCAGGTCGTCGTGCAGATTAAATTCCTGAAATGTCAAGGTTCAGCTTCGTAAATGGTGAAAAACCGCTGACCCCAACTTCCCGGTCAGCAAACCGTCGCTTCGACGATCCGATTGATTTGTAACAAATATACCAAAAAGGGGGAATTTTTCTGATTATCCCATCATTCACGTAGTAGACTTATTTTATGGTATATTCTGGGCCATCAATAACCTTCCCACAACTTGCCAGTTATACCCGAAGAAGTCTGCTACGTGAATGATGAAAAACTTATTTACAATTTCCTTATTGATAATCAGCAGGTTGTTAACTAATGCTCAATCAACTCCAGTTGGCAATCTGGAAACTGTTGCTGAATTTGGTAAACACCAGTGTATTGGGTTGGCGGTTGCTCAGCCGAAACCTGATGGCCCGGCACGTATTTTCGTTACGTTCCCCAAGAATCCGGAGAATTATGATTATGGTTTGGCGGAGATACGTAACGGAAAACGTTACCCCTATCCGAACGCTGAATGGAATCATTGGGATTCGCTGAATCCAGAAAATCGTTTCATGAATGTTCAGGCACTTTTCGTCGATCAATCCAATGCACTCTGGGTACTTGACCCTGCTAATCCGGCTGGTCAGAAAGCTTTACCTTCTGGAATTAAACTCCTAAGAATCAACCTTCAAACGAATCAGGTTGAGAAAATTTACCGATTCGATGATTTACCCCGCGAACGACTTGGCCTCAACGATGTGCAGATCGACACGCGCCGACAAAAAGCGTATCTATCTGATCCTGGCCGTGCGGCTATTGTTGTACTGGATTTGATCTCAGGCAAAAGTCGAACTGTCCTGGAGAACGATAAATCGACACAGGCCGATCCGAATTTTGTGCTACGTATCGACGAAAAGGACGTTCGAGATAAGCAGGGTAATCCGTTTCGGAGTAATGTTAACGGCATTGCGTTAACCCACGATTTCAAGTATTTTTATTTTCGACCAATTACGCAAACCAAACTGTTTCGGATTGCGGTTGACGATTTAGTAAATCCGGCCTTATCGCCCACCGAATTATCAGAACGTGTAGAGGATATGGGCGAAACAGGCGTCTCGCACGGAATGATTGCCGATGCTAAAGGAAACGTTTATCTCACCGACTCTCCCGGCAAAGCCATTCGCTATTTCACCCCAGATCGTCAGCTAAAAATGCTTGTGCAGGACAACCGTTTACTCTGGCCCGATAGTTTCGGTATCGGAGAGGATGGTTTTTTATACGTAACAGCGGCTCAAATTCAACGTACAAAACGGTACAACGATGGTCAGGATAAAGTCGATTATCCGTTTGGCTTATATCGGGTGAAGTTGCCGGATAAATAGCGATAGTTTCCCATCAAAGCTTACTTTTCTGTTTACCTTTTATGCTACTTTTGGTAGCCTTATGAAAAACTACTACTCACTCGCAGGTTTCTTTCTTCAATTGCTTAGCCCAGTGGCTTTGCTCGCTCAAAATGTCCCGCAATCATCGCTCGAAGACACGCTACATCTCAACGAAGTGGTGGTTCGGGGATATGCCACTAACCGACGATTATTAGAGACACCGGCCTCAGTTGGTCTACTCACACGCCGGGATTTGAATCAGCGATTTGGTACGCCAACGCTCGTTCCGGCACTTAATACGTTGCCGGGTGTTCGTGCCGATGAACGGTCACCGGGAAGTTATCGGCTTGCCATTCGGGGAAGTGCTATTCGATCGCCGTTTGGGGTGCGAAACATTAAAACGTACTGGAACGAGATGCCACTTACCGATGCAGGTGGCAATACGCCACTCAATGCACTGGATGTGCGCGCACTAGGCCGGGTTGAGGTAATAAAAGGGCCGTCGGGGAGTCTGTACGGAGCCGGAACAGGCGGTACTGTTTTGTTTAGTGGTTTAACCGTTCCTTCGGGTAAAAGCAGTGTCGAACTGTCGGCATTGGGTGGAAGTTATGGCTTGTACGGAAATGGGGTTTCGTTGCAAACGGGGAAAAACAATTCCGCTATTTCCCTAAATTACAACCACTTACAAAGCAATGGCTACCGCGATCAAAGCGCAATGGTTCGCGATAATCTGAGTTTGGCAGCCTCTTTTAATGTGAACCCTAAACAGACGGTTTCGATTCTGGGATTCTATTCGGATTTACATTATCAAACGCCCGGCGGACTGAATGAAGCTCAGTTTAAAGCGAATCAGCGAGCGGCCCGTCCGGCAACAGTTACCCTACCCGGTAGTGTAGAACAACAGGCTGGTATCTACCAACGCATTGGTTATCTGGGCGTTTCGCACGAGTACCGCTGGAATGACCGCATTCAGAATACAACGGTCATTTATGGTTCCAACACCGATTTCGCCAACCCATTTATTACGAATTACGAACGACGTACCGATCAAGGTCTGGGGGGACGTACCATTACGCAATTCCGCTTCCCAAACAGCCCGTTACCAACCACAGTAACTGTCGGAGCCGAGTTACTACGTACGTTTATTGTTGACCGCAATTTTGGTAATCGACGTGGTGTAGCCGATACGATTCAAACTGACGAAGAACTTACCGCCCGGCAGTCGACGCTGTTTTTACAGGCAGAAACCGAACTTCCTGCCCGATTCCGTCTTACGGCTGGTCTGAGTCGTAACGACGTTCGGTATGGATTCACCCGCTTCCCGATACGTACTGGAGATCCTGCCGCTACGTTACTCACCCGCGATTTCACCCCCGTATGGCTCCCCCGTCTGGCGCTGCTACGTACGTTTGGTCAGAATATGTCGGCTTTTGTCAGCATCAGCACCGGATATTCGGCTCCATCAAGTCAGGAAGTGCGTCCGTCGGCAGGTGGTTTTAACACAACGCTTAATTCCGAACGAGGAACTAGCTATGAAATTGGTCTGCGTGGTTCGGCTCTCAACAATAAACTGCATATCGACGTAGCACTTTACCAATTCCAGCTCCGCGAAACCATTGTTCGCCGATCTGACGCAGCCGGAGCAGAGTATTTCGTAAACGCGGGACGTACTGCCCAGCAAGGATTGGAAGCACAGATTCTTTATGATGTGCGCGCAACTAACGTCGATCTTCGTTTCTGGAATAATCTGACGCTCACTAATTACCGATTCAAAGATTACCAGCAGGGAGCCGCCGATCTATCCAATAACCGGATTCCGGGCGTAGCTCCAGTGACTAACGTTACAGGTATCGACGCAGATTTTAAACTCGGGCTGTACGCTCATCTGACGTATCAGTTTCTCAATCCGTTTGCACTCAATGATGCTAATACCGTTTCGTCCCTTCCTACTCGATTATTACAGGCTACGGTCGGTTTTCGGCGGAATCTTGGCGAACACTGGACTTTGGATGTATACGTTAGTGGCGATAACCTCCTGAATCAGACGTATTCGCTGGGTTACGATCTTAATGCGCTGGGCAACCGTTTCTTCAACGCGTCTCCCACAAGAAACATCATCGGTGGCGTTCGATTGAACGTTAAGTGGTAGTTCAGACAGTTATTTAACCGCAAAGATCGCGAAATCACTTCGCGATCTTTGCGGTTAAATAATTTTCAAAGAACCTTAATTAAGCTCCACCATTGCTTTAATAACGCCATTGGCAGGATTGAGCCAGCCAGCAAATTCATCTTGAACCTGACCGAACGTAACGCGGTGGGTGATATACGTAGTAGGATCGACCTGACCATTTTTCATGGACGTAATGACGTGTTCAAAATCCTGTCGGGTCGCATTTCGGCTACTCATCACCGCAGCTTCCCGCTTGTGAAACTCCGGGTGACTGAACGAAACCTCACCTCTCTGCAATCCAACCAATACGTAACGGGCACTATGCGCCATGTACTGAAACGCATTATTAATCGCCCGCTGGCTTCCGGTTGCATCGATGACCACCGTAGGCATATCGCCATTGGTAATTGCCATCAACTGTTCCGTTACGTCAGGATCAGTAGCCACAACGGTGTGCGCAACTTTTAGTCGATTTTTACAAAAAGCGAGTCGACTTTCGTTAATATCCAGCGCAATAACGTTTCCACCCGCAATCCGGGCGAACTCCATAACACCTAAACCGATTGGGCCAGCGCCAATTACCAGCACCCATTCGCCCGGTTGAACAGCCGCCCGTCGAACGCCATGCGCCCCAATTGACAACGGCTCAACCAGAGCCAGTTCATCATAGCTCAAGCCATTTCCGTGAATGAGTAATCTTGTCGGCACCGAAAGGTATTCGACCATGCCGCCATCAGAATGCACGCCATACACATTAAGGCTGGAACAGCAATTCGTTTTACCAGCTCGGCAGGCAACACAATTTCCACAATTAACATAAGGCAGGAACGTAACGGCTTCACCCACTACGAAACCAGACGTAGCGTCTGTTTCTATGATTTCGCCAGCCAGTTCATGTCCTAAAATTCGGGGGTAATTGAAAAAAGGCTGGGTACCCTCGAAGGCGTGTAAATCGGTTCCGCAAATGCCTATTCGACGGATTCGCAGGAGCGTATTACCGGGCGTCCATTCGGGTTTCGTTCCCGTTTGATACGTTAATTGCCCCGGTGTTGTACAGACTAGAGTTTGCATAAGTTTTTAATCAGTTGGCTCCGACAGGCTCTGGCTGTCGACTACGTAATAACTATCTGGTTATTCGCTAATGCGAAACCGACAGCCGGAGCCTGTCGGAGCCACCACCCGCGTTACGTTAAGACGCATTTGCCAAAGCCCGGTCCAGATGAACGTAACCGCCATCGACGTAGAGCAGTTGGCCGGTGGTATGACTCGAACATGACGAGAGTAAAAAGGCCGTTGTGTTGGCAATTTCTTCAGCCGTGGTCATCCGGTTTTCGAGTGGAATTTTATCGACAATTGTTGCGAGTTTTTCCTCTGGATTTGGCAGCGTCTGAATCCATTTTTCGTAAAGCGGAGTCCAGCATTCGGCAACGATAATGGCATTGACCCGAATGCCATATTTCAACAATTCAACGGCCCATTCGCGGGTAAGCGCGTTACGTCCACCATTGGCTGCTGCGTAAGCCGATGTGCCACCTTGTCCTGTTTCGGCGGTTTTTGAGCTGATATTCACAATAGCTCCTTTCGATTCTTTCAAAGCTGGTAAAGCATTTTGTACGATCAGGTAATAATGCACCAGATTTTTGTGCAACGACGCCATAAATGCCTCATAATTACCTGTTTCAAGGCCAACACCGTCGTTTACTCCGGCATTGTTCACAACGCCATCAATACGTCCGAATTTAGCCAGAGCAGCCTCTACGGCCTTCTTCGATTCGTCGGGTTGCGTCAGTTCAGCCACCACCTGAAAAGCCTGTTGCCCGGCGGCTTCCAGTTCGGCCACAACTTTCTGATTATCCGCTTCGTTACGTCCGATAATAACCGGAATGGCGCCTTCTGCGGCCAGCACTTTCACAATGCCTTCGCCAATGCCTTTAGCTCCTCCCGTTACGAGAATGACCTTGTTTTGCAGTTTTAAATCCATGTGTAATCTCTGTTTTGTGTACCAGACAAGTCCTAAAATCAATACGTTATTAATGTGAAGCCGCCAGTTTCACTTTTTTGACCGAAAAATTTCTGACCGCAAAAAACAGGACTGGCAGGAAGCAGCATGCCGGTACCAGATAAGCCGTTTGCATGGTGCTCATATCCGATATAAGTCCCATCAACACGGGAAAAAAAGCTCCTCCCATAATGGCCATAATGACCAGCGACGAACCCAGTTTGGTTTTGGCACCCAGGCCGCGAATACTTAGCGCGAAAATGGTTGGGAACATGATCGACATAAAGAATTCAACGCCAATCAGAGCATAAACCGAAATCATACCTTTCGCCAGAATGGCGGCTACCAATAAGCCAATGTTTAGCACGCTGTAAATAGCCAGCAGACGTGGGGGCGTAACGTAGCGCATCAGGAACGTACCAAAGAAGCGTCCAATCATGAACCCGAGCAAGGCAATTGACAGCCAGTCGGCCGCCGATTTTTCGCCCAAACCAGCCGCCTGTCCGCTGAAACGAATGAAGAAACTGCTGATACACACCTGAGCACCTACGTAGAAAAACTGTGCAACAACGCCCAGAATCAGGTTTTTCTCAGTCAGAATAGAGCCTGTATTGGTAGAGGGTGAATCTTCCTCTTCGTTAATCGTTGGCAGAGTTGTGCGGCTAATCAGAATAGCCACCAGCAACACCACGGCTCCAATAATCAGAAACGGCATCTGAACGGCCGATGCTTCTTCTTTTAGATAGGCTTCGAACTGTTCGGGAGCCATTGCCTGTTGCTCAGCCGCTGAGAGATTCCGACCAGAGAGGATGAAACGCCCACCAAGCAATGGGGCAAGAAAAGCGGCTAATCCATTGAACGACTGGGCAAAATTTAGGCGTTGCGTAGCCGAATCAGGATCTCCCAGTACGGTGATATACGGATTAGCAGCCGTTTCGAGTAAGGTCAATCCACTGGCAATAATGAATAATGCAACTAGAAAAAACGTAAAATGCCGAAGTTCAGCCGCCGGATAAAACAGGAACGTACCACCTGCAAACAGCAGTAATCCTAACGTAATACCGACCTTATATCCATATTTCTTCATGAACAATCCGGCGGGTAGCGCAACCAGAAAGTAAGCGATGTACGATGCCGAATCGATCAGTGCAGATTGTAAATCAGTAAGTTGGCAGGCTTTTTTTAGGTGAGGAATCAGAATTGGATTCAGGTTCAGGGCAAAGCCCCATAAAAAAAACAGTACCGTAATCAGGGCTACGGCAAAACGGTTAGTCGGTTTAGACACTGGCTAAGGCAGTTAATTTAGGAATGCATAGTTATGGCAAAGAACGGATATTTACCAACGCTGGTATACTATAAATTTACCTTGATAACGTGCTATCTTAGCAAACTTCTAGTTACCGACAGCTAACTGCCAGCCCTCATAAGCTACTTCGACACCCGACGTATCGGTTGCTGGCATTACGCCTATCTTTCCTTTATTGAGTTCCTGCAAATGAGCTAAATCCCGATACGTTCCTGTTTTTAAACCTGCCAGATAAGCGGCACCTAATGCCGATACGTCGGGCATATCCCGATTTGCTACGGGCTTCTGAAGCACATCGGCCAGAAATTGCACGACAAATTTGTTGGCACTGATGCCTCCATGCACCATCAATTCAGCCAGCGGAACACCCGTATCCTGTTCCATCGCCGTAATTACATCCTTTATCTGATACGGAATCGACTCAAGAGCTGCCCGAACCAGATGCGCTTTGGTGGTTCCGAAGGTTAGCCCTGTAATTGATGCTTTACGAGCCATTTGCCAGTGGGGAGCGCCCAAGCCACTGAAAGCGGGCACCATATACACACCGCCATTGTCGGCCACCGACGTAGCCAGTGCTTCGGTTTCGCGACTATCGGCAAACAGATTCAGGCTATTTTTCAGCCATTCAATCGTACCGCCACACGTAACGATAACGCCTTCCAACGCATAGTCTACCGAATGTCTGCCCGACTGTTCTTCGGTACTCCAGCCAATGGTCGTTACCATACCATGCTGCGACGTAGCCGGTTTTTCTCCGATGTTCATGATAATCGAACAACCCGTTCCCAGCGTTGCCTTAGCCGTACCGGGGAAAAAGCAACCTTCCCCAAAAGCGGCCGCGTGTGAGTCGCCAATAAGGCTGGTTATGGGTAAGTTTCGGCTAATCAACCCATTGAAATTCGATTCACCGAATAGGTACGACGACGGTTTTGGCTCGGGCAGGTTCAGCGTTGCCAATCCGAACGTAGCGAGCAATTCCTGATCCCATTGTAACGTAGTAAGATTGAAAAATAACGTTCGGGAAGCGTTGGTGAAATCGGTCAGGTATTTCTCGCCGTTCGTTAATTTATACAATAACCACGTATCGACCGTACCGAAATAAGCTTTTCCGGCATCGATAGCCTGCCGCACTGCTACGTTGTTTTCGTATAACCAGATGAGCTTGGTACCCGAAAAATAAGGGTCGATAAACAGGCCGGTTTTCGCCCGAACCGTTTCCTCTAAACCCGCTGCTTTGAGCCGTTCGCAAACCGAAATTGAGCGTTTACATTGCCATACTATTGCATTGTGCAACGGAGTTCCGGCCTCATCCCATATCACAAACGTTTCGCGCTGGTTCGAAATACCACAGCCCGTAATCGCAGTCACGTCTCCTCCAGACGCCATAAACGTAGCAAGGCATTTTTCGACCGAAATCAATACGTTCTGAAGAATTTCGTCAGGGTTCTGTTCAACGTAACCATCGCCGAAATAACTGGTATTCAGCGGCTCCGAAGCTCGTGCAGCTACTTTACCGTTCTGATCGAACAGAATTGTTTTGGTGCTACTAGTGCCTTGGTCGATGGCGAGGATATATGAATGGTTCATGAAACGATAAAAATCAGCGTCCCGACAAATCTTTTATTTTCGGGAAGATTCAAAAAATGGTGGTTAACGTAGTGGCTTTACCGATACTTCTTTAAAGAATACGATATCGTGTTCGCCATGATTTTGCAGACCTATATAACCCGAATTCGGTCGGGTACCACGATACGGTTCGAAGTCAAATTTGCGTTTGGGAACGGCATCACCCTCCTTGTAGTCAGTCACTTTCACGCCATTGACTAACACAATTGTACGTGGTCCATCCAGCGTAATATCCATCGTATTCCATTGAGGACCGGGTTTGCCGGGTTTTGCCAGCGGCTTCGAGAGCGAATACAATACGCCTGTTACGTGGTAATCGTCTTCATCAGAAGCTTCTGGGTTGTTGTCGATTTGCACCTCATAGCCGTAATGCACGGGCATCCACTCTTCGCGTGGTTCAACGGGAATTCGAATGTACACGCCCGAATTGCTATTGGTTTTTTCCATTCTGTACACAACCCGAATGGTACAATTGCCGAATTTCTCTTTCGTATAATACAAAAGTCCCATGCCGCCATGCCCCCGAATTTGCCCCTTTTCGACCGACATACTTCCTTTTCCAACGTGTTTCCAGCCAGTCAGATCAGTACCGTTGAACAGCTTTCGCCAATTGGCCGACGTACTAGATTTTGGTGCTGTTTGCCCCAGAACAGACAACGTAGTGAACAGACAAATACTGATAAATCCGAAAAAGCAAAAACGTAGTGAACGCATAGAAATAATAGATTTTACAGGTACTTATTAAAAACGAACGAACCTGCACTGCTTACTCATTTCGGAACGACCTCTACAATCACACGTTTGTAACGAGTCAGGGCGGGCATTCCTTTATCCGTTACGCGTAGGATAAAATGAATCGTTTGTGGTGTATCTACAGTTGGTGCCGTTACCGGCAAATCATACAGGTTCGACGCGTAAGGCCGAAAACTGACAAGTCCGGGATACGTTCCTGCTTCGGGGTACTGAAACCAGAGATAACTCATCGAATCGCCATCGGGGTCGATGGTGCCAGCTGCATTCAAGTGAAACTGTTCGCCTGATTTCACCGTCAATTTATCCGAGTGAGCCAACGCCGGTACGGGTGGATGATTCGCTTCCTGATACGGTTTTGTACACCAGTCCATTCGGGCAGCAAAATCGTTCTGAAAATCCTGCCGCCACCGCCAGATGGTTGTCATAATGCTTTTAGGAGCCGCTTTTTCGGCTGGCTCCATATACGATTTTCGTGGTAATGCACTGCTATACAACGAATCGACCGCATTTGTCCAGATAGAGCGCGTTTCGGATTCATCGTTTGGTGCACCCGCCGGGCCAAATCGTCTTGGCGTAGTCGGGAAAGTTGGCTTTTCGAATACGTAGCGTCCACCCCATCCGCCAAAATCCGGGCGTTCGGGCGTATTTAAACCGTTGGGTATCAACCCTAGAAAAGCGGGCGTATCACCTTCCATACCATACGCTACGTCGGGATAAGCCGCCCCCAGCGGTCCATGCCCCTGTTGAATATGTTTTGCCAGCCAGTCGTTGCTCACGAATTCCGGATGAGTGCCCGTTTCAGTGGTATTGATTCCCCGCCACGTAGCGTGTTCGTAGCCATAACCCGGACTACAGATAAAAAATACGTTCGGAAACATTTTTCGAATCCACGGACCCGAATCGTCCTGATCCGAAATAGTGTAAACCCGCAGTTTTTTGTAGAGCTTTTCAGCCTGTTCGGCAGTACGTGACTTTTTAATTTTCCAGAGAGCCTGCGCCAACGTATTCGGTCCACCCCAGACCGAAACCCAGATTGGCCGGTCGTCAGGTTTGTCCAGTAAGCCAATGAGCCACTCCGACCCTTCCGAATCGTGCCCCTCGCCCACTCCAGCCATCCCATAAACAGCCAGCCCTTTTTTGATACGTGTTTTCAGTTGCTGCACGCTGGGAAAACCGGGTTCATGTTTTAGCAGATTCGGTTGAATTTTCCCGTACGCGTCAATTATCGAATGAATTGTTTCCGGTGCAATCCGATTTTTCTGGTGAATAGACGTAGTAGCAATCAGTCCTTCAATGTCCAGTTGATTCGCATATAAAAGCAACCGCACGAGTGACTGTGAATCATCCGGATCGGCTTCAATATCGGTCAGAACGACCACGCGAGTTTTGCGCTCAACCTGAACAGGTTTTACTTGTGCCAAGCCTTTTATATCGGAAAACAAAACCGTTACAATTAGGCCAGTAATTATCCGGAATCGATTTATACGTAGCACGTTAGACGCTTTTTAAAGTATCCTATTCGTTTTTCGAATTTGACTTATCAATAATCACGGCCAGCAAAATCACGAAGCCTTTGACAACTTGTTGCCAGAACGGCGATACGTTGAGCAATACCAAACCGTTGTTCAGTACGCCGATAATGATGGCTCCCTGTACCGTACCGAGAATGCTCCCTCTCCCACCCGACAGCGACGTACCGCCAATCACCACAGCCGCAATGGAATCAAGTTCGTAGCTGATACCGGCATTGGGCTGTGCCGAATCCAGCCGCGACGTAACGATTAATCCACCGACAGCCGACAAAGCACCAGCAATGGTATAAACCGCAATTTT
Organism: Spirosoma daeguense; assembly: GCF_054776875.1. NCBI lineage: Bacteria > Pseudomonadati > Bacteroidota > Cytophagia > Cytophagales > Cytophagaceae > Spirosoma > Spirosoma daeguense. Next base: position 135,450 of record NZ_BAAHBF010000002.1, on the reverse strand, counting down.
GATTTTGTTGATGTTTACCCCCGACAGTCGGGCCGCACTTTCGCTGCCACCAATGGCGTAAATGTATCGGCCCAATCGGGTTTTATTCGTTACCAGCACGGCCACGGCCACAATGATTCCCGATACCCAGACCGGTACGGGAATCCCTAAAAACCAGCCCGTCCCCAAAAAAGTAAATGATTCTCCCAGTCCTGTTATCGGAAAGCCTTCGGTCCAGAGCATGGTAAGGCCGCGTGCAATAGTGAGCATGGCCAACGTAGCAACGAATGGCGGGAGATTGAAGCGTGTAATGGCCCAGCCATTGAACCAGCCTAGTCCAGAGCCTGTCAGCACACCCGCCAACGTAGCACCAAGCAACGTAAAACCGATGAACAGATTGGCCGAGGGAAATTCGATACCGTTACGTAGCAAACCCGCTGTAATGGCCCCCGACAACGCCAGCACCGAACCTACCGATAAGTCGATACCAGCCGTCAACACCACAAGCGTCATACCGGTAGAAATACAAACGTTGACCGAAATCTGCCGCAGTACGTTCCAGAAATTAGCAACGGTCAGGAATTTATCAGACATCAGGCTGATACCCAGACACAAAATGAACAAGGCAATCAGTGATTGAAATTTTGTCAGAAAAGGGCGATATGTGGTTGTGGTTAGTTGCATAAGGATAAAGAGCGAATGAGTGAATAAGTGAAAGAGCGAAAATGATGCGTCAGCCACTCTTTCGCTCTTTCGCCCTTTCACTCTTTACATCGGCGATAGCGGCTTTTAGAATAATATCTTCAGTTGCCTCCTGAATCGGGATTTCGGCCGTTAAAACCCCTTCGCTCAGCACCAGAATCCGATCAGAGATAGCCAGGATTTCAGGCAGTTCCGACGAAACAACGATAATTCCTTTACCTTCGTCGGCCAGTTGCAGAATCAGTTTATAGATTTCGTTTTTGGCGTTTACATCGATACCCCGCGTCGGTTCGTCGAGCATAAGCAGCTTGGGGTTGGTAGCCAGCCATTTCGACAATACGATTTTCTGCTGATTACCGCCACTCAGGTTTTTTGCCGCCTGTTTCTCCGACGACGTTTTGATTCGCAAGTCGGTAATGTATTTTTTTGCCAGCGCGGTTTCTTTCGTACGACTCAAAAAGCCACCCTGCTCAACGGTTTTCAGATTCGACAGACTGATATTCGTCTGTACGTCCAATCCCAGCACCAGTCCGTCTTTCTTGCGATCTTCGGGCACCAGCGCCAGTCCTGACGTAATAGCGTTGATGGGTGCTGTCAACGGAATCAGCTGTTCATCCAGATAAACCGAACCGCTGCTACGTTTCGGATGCAGGCCAAACAGGGCTTCGAGCAGTTCGGTACGTCCGGCTCCCATCAGTCCGAAAATGCCAACGATTTCACCCCGACCAACGGTAAACGAGATATTTTTCAGTTGATTTTCCTGAACGCGAACCGGATGTTTAAGACACAGATCGTCAACAACCAGCAAGGTTTCAGTTGTGCGAAAATCGGTTTTCCGACGGATGCTGGTAACCTCGCGGCCCACCATTTTCCGAATCAACGTATCGTGGTCGATGCCCACCATTTTACCCGATTCAATGGATTTTCCATCACGTAACACAACGTAGCGGTCGGCGATGTTAAACAGTTCGTCAAGTTTGTGCGAGATATAAACAATCGCTTTGTTCTCGCTACGTAGGTCGTTGATGATCTCGAACAGAACGGCCACTTCACTTTCGGTAATGGCCGATGTCGGTTCATCCATAATAATCACCTCCGACTCAACCAACAACGCCTTGGCTATCTCAACAACCTGCTGCTGACCAACTTTTAGCTCCACGACTAACGTATCAGGTTCGATAGACAGCTTGAGTCGGTTAAGCAGTTCGCGGGTTTTAGCACGCATGGCTTTCCGGTCGAGGGTGCCCCAGCGGGTCGTGATTTCACGGCCTAAAAATATATTTTCCGTAATGCTCAGATACGGAATCAGATTCAGTTCCTGATGAATGATAGCAATGCCACACGTCTGCGCGTCGCGGATAGACTGAAAACGAACGGGTTCGCCGTTGAAACGAATTTGCCCTTCGTAATCAGGGTAAACGCCCGACAGGATTTTCATCAGCGTCGATTTTCCGGCACCATTTTCCCCAATCACCGCTGTTACGTTGCCTGCCAGAAATTCCAGACAAACGCCATCCAGCGCCGTTACGCCCGCAAATCGTTTGGTAATATTTTCTGCTACTAACATGTTTGGGTTCGATCGTATCGTGGCGTCGGTTTCTAAAACCCGACTCAATTGCTGACGCGAGCGTGTCGGTTTTGAGAAACCGACACCACACTAACGGGCTTCTACAGAAATCGGGATAACTTCCAGATTTTCAAGATGTAAATGCTCTTTATTGAGTTCGATAGCACCAACAAACTTGACCGTAGTACCGGGTTTTGTAACGGCTTTAAACGGTGGAACAACCTTATTTCGAATGATCTTATTCAACTCCGCCGATACGTTGTTGAGGTCCATCGTGTTATCGAACTCGGTAATCTGAATCAAACCCGAAGCGTCGCGAACGGCATTGCCAAAAATATATTCGGTTGCCAGTTTCACCGTCTCGCCAGAGGGCAACGTAACGCCAACCTCATCACTGCCCACGTTCGTTATTTTTCCTTCGCCTTTCACCAGAAAGTAGCGAATGTTGCCAATGCCCAACGCGTGCGAATACGTATCGAATCCTTTGGCTTTATCGGTTTTAAGCAACGTAGTAAGCGTTTCTAAATCAGTAGCATTCGACCTAGCGGGAAGTAATTTCTCCGTCCAGAATTTTTGGGTATACGTAGCGGCATCGAACGTACTACCACCTTTTGCCCCTGCCGATGCTTTGACATCATCCAGTTTTTTAAAGTAGACGGAGTTATACGCCACCACAGCCAGCAAGACAAGCAATACGGTGTATTTGAGGCTATTTTTTGGCATGGCTCAGGATTTTTTGGCGGCTGGATAATCCTTGATGTTCGTCTGATCGACCAGTTCAACGGCTACAGGTATCTTTTTAGCGAAGTCACGCTTGCCTTTGAAGTACTCATCAGCGAATTGGGCCGCCGTTTTCGCCATCGTTTGGGGCGACTGCAAACCCGTCGCTTTGATCTTACCGTCGCGAATGGAATTCATCACATCGTCAGCCCCGTCAAACCCAAAAACGCCAACCTCCTTCGCTTTTCCTGCTGCTACCAGCGCCTGATACGCCCCCATCGCCATGGCATCGTTCCCGCAGAAAACCGCGTTGATGTCGGGATGCGCCTGAAGAATGGATTCGAGCACTTCCATCGCCTTATTCCGGTCGAAGTCAGCACTTTGCTGCGCCACCATTTTAAAATTTGAGTATTGATCAACTACGCTATGAAATCCTTTCGAGCGATTCCACGTATTGTTATCGCCCACCAAACCCAGAATTTCGACGTATTTGACAGGCTCATCTTTGACTTTGCTACGTAGCGTCTGCACAAAGTATTTGCCGATGGATACACAGCCCGAATAGTTGTCGGACAGAATCTGACACGTAGCAGCCTTTGGCGCATTGACTTCGCGGTCCATACAAAACACCGGAATACCCTCATCGATGGCTTTTGTGGCATTCACAATCGAACCATCTGAATCCGTCGGATTCAGCAAAATGGCGTTGAAACCCGACACAATGGCGTTCTCGAAATGGTCACTTTCAAGAGCCGTATTATTCTGCGAGTCGAAGATTTTTGTTTCGTACCCCAACGCTTTAGCCTGTGCAGCTGCTGTTTCGGCCAATACCACAAACCACGGATTGTTGAGCGTCGAGACGATCACCGCTACTTTTTTTGGCGCGTTTGTATCGGCTTTGTTGGTGCAACTCCCCGCCAGGAGGAGAAGAATTGGTAGCCAGAAAAAGAGTCTTTTCATAGTAAGTTCAGGAAGGATGGACCGCAGATCGTTATGATTTTTATGATGAAAAATGATCTTAATAAATCATAACGATCTGTGTTCTATCGGTCACGGCATCACCGTCACAATAACACGCTGATAACGAGTGAGCGCCGGAACACCGTTATCGGTTACGGCTAGGATAACATGAAACGTTTCAGGCTTCGTTACGGTTGGCGCCATGACAAAGGCATTTTTTTTCTGTTTATCCTGTATGTCTAATCCGCGACTGTTGTCGAACGTACCGGGTTCTCGGTAATAAATCCAGTCGTAGGTTAGCGCATTGTCATCTGGATCGCTGGAACCTTCGGCGCTGAACGGGACTTTCTCCCCACTTTTTACCTTCAACTGATTCGCATGACCCAGTTTGACAACGGGTGGGTGATTGGCCTCCTTATATGGCTTGATTGTCCAATCGATTCGGGCCGCAAAATCATTCTGGTACGCTTTTCTCCATCGCCAGATCGTCGCCTTATTGCTGGTGTACCAGCCGCTATCAATGCCTACTACTTCATCTTCCGCATCCGACCAGAACGGGCGTGTTTCGGGCTCGTAGAACCACTTGCGCATGCGAGGTGTATAAAACTCATAACGGCCTCCCCAACTGCCATAATTTGGATGCTCGGGATCACTTAAACCATTATTAATCAGGAACAGGAATGTTGGCGTATCGCCTTCCATCAGAAACTTCGTGAACGGATGCTCAGCACCCAATGGCCCATGATTCTTGCGGATGTGCTCGTCCAACCAGGGATTGTCGACAATACTGAAATCAGCCCCCTGAAATCGTCCGTGAAATTTATCACCACTGATACCACTCCAGGTCGCGTGGTGATACGCTCCCCCCGCATGCATACCGGGACTAGCGATAAAAAACAGATTCGGAAAGGTCTTACGCAGCCAGGGGCCCGAATCATCCTGATCAGAAACAGTATAAACTCGAAGTTTGGCGACAAACGCATCAACCTCTTCAGGTGTCCGAGTCTGTCGAACTTTCCATAGTGCTTGTGCCAGACAGTTAGCCCCACCCCAGACCGGAATCCAGACCGGACGATCGTCCTTTTTATCTACAACCGAAATAATCCATTCCGATCCTTCTGAATCTTTCCCTGACCCAACCGCTCCCATCCCGTAATTCGAATAGCCCGACTTGATGATGCTGTTCAGGTAAGCCGTTTCGGGGTAGCCTTTTTCGTGAAGCAACAGGTTGTTACGTACCTTGCCGTAAGCCGTTACAATCTGTTTGATACGTTCCGGAGCAACCCGTTCTTTCTGGTGAATGGACGTAGTGGCAATCAACCCTTCTACATCCCATTGGTTCGAATACGTCAGGAAACGTACCATCGACTGTGCATCATCGGGCTCATTTTCAATATCGGTCAGCACCAGTACCCGCAGTTTTTGCGAGCTGAGCTGGGCGTAGCTAATTGGGGGCGAACCCATTAGCAGAACTAGAGTGAGTAAGGAATAAACGGCTTTCATATAAGGTTTAGGAGAATTATTAATTGGGGCATCGGTAGAGACGTAGCATGCTGCGTCTCCTACGCGTAAGCAAATACCATCCGGACAAGAGACGCAGCATGCTACGTCTCTACCGATGATTTATCAACGTTAGCGCTTCCTGGGTGATACCCTTTTCAGACAGGCCGTAGTGGTTAAAAATTTCAACCTGCGAACCAGTCACGGTATATTCGTCGGGGATACCCATGATTTTGAATGAATTGCGGAAACCATTCTGCATCAGGAACGATGCACAGGCTTCACCCAGTCCACCAAAAACACTGTGTTCTTCAACGGTCAGAATCGGGCATCCTTTGGCCGCTACGTTCGCCAGCAACGCATAATCAAGTGGCTTGATGGTATGCATACTCACAACAGTTGCCCGGATGCCGTGCACATTTTCGAGATGGCGGGCTGCCTGTAAAGCCGGGTAAGCGGTTTCGCCCGTTCCGATCAGCACCAGATCATCACCCTCGCAAATGATACGTCCTTTCCCGAACGAGAATTCCTGATTCTCTTCCGACAGCAAAGGCATCGGCTTTTTACCAAATCGGAGGTAAAGTGGATGTTCCGTTTCGGCGGCTAATCGGATCGCCTGTTCTGTTTCGAAATTATCGGCAGGAGCTACCACAATCAAATTATGAACGGCACGTAGCGCGGCAAAATCGTGTAGGCTGTGGTGGGTTGACCCTAACGCGCCATAACTTACTCCCGCACTGATACCAATGAGTTTCACCGGATTATCGGAATACGCTACGTCGGTTTTGATTTGCTCGAACGAACGGGCCGTTAGAAAACAGGCGGGCGATACGGCAAAAACTTTCTTTCCCGTCGATGCCAAACCAGCCGCTACACCAACCAGATTCTGCTCGGCAATACCAACTTCAATGTGTTGTGCAGGATATTTCTGCCCAAACGGAACAAGTTTTCCCGAACCACGCGAATCGCTGGTAACGACCAGAATTTGCCGATCTGTGCTGGCCAGCTCCTGCAACGTACTGGAAAATACGTCCAGATTAGCCTGGGCTTTTTTATCAACTATTGTAACAACTTCTCCCATAAATTTTTCTGTCATTAACGTCTCGAAACCGACCAGCTATTACTTCCTATAAGATGGCTATCTCAGCTTCTTCCAATTCCTCAACAGCCTGTGCGTATTGTTCCTTATTTGGTACGCCGTGGTGCCATTTCAATTGATTTTCCATGAAGCTAATTCCTTTGCCTTTTACCGTATTCGCAATGATCAGGCTTGGTTTTCCCGGCTCAAACGGTAGGGCAGCGAAGGTGTCGAGCAGGGCACTTAAGTCATTTCCATCAACCTGCCGTACGGCCCATCCGAAGGCTTCAAACTTCTTGTCGAGTGGGTCAGTACTACATACGTCGGCCGTTGGTGCTGTAATCTGAAGTCCATTCTTATCGACAATCGCGCAAAGGTTATCGAGCTTATACTGAGCGGCTAACAGCGCGGCTTCCCAGTTCGAGCCTTCGGGCAGTTCGCCATCGCCCAGCAACGTGAAGACCCGAAATGGCTTCTCGTCCAGTTTCGCTGAAATCGCCGTACCAACGCTGAGCGATAATCCATGCCCCAGCGAACCGGTATTCTGCTCTACACCGGCAATCTTTTTTGTCGGGTGCCCGATGTAGTGAGATTTGTATTTGCACAACGTTTCCAGATCCGATTCGGGGAAGAATCCTTTATCAGCCAGCACTACGTAGAGTGCCTCAACAGTGTGCCCTTTGCTCTGAATATAGCGGTCGCGGTCGGGCGATTTGGCGGTTTCAGGACTAACGTTCAATACGTGATTATAGAGCACATTCAGAATGTCGATACACGACAAACTTCCGCCCGTATGGCCCGCGTTTGCCCCAACAATGTATTTCAGAATATTCTTCCGATACGTTACCGACTTACGGGCTAACTCCTTTAGCGTCATTGTTTTTATTTTTTGACATGTTTCTTGACCATTTTTTTGACAGGATTAGAGGAATACCTGTCAAAAAGAGTCAAAAGAATTAATGCATATAGACTTCCCAGCCCATGTAATTTCCCATCGCTTCTTTCAGGATACCCGCCGTTTTGGACGCGTTCATTACTACGTGGTGTTCGAACCCATTCCGGCAAACGTACTGCATAAGTCCCTGTAAATTAGCAATTTGTGCTACAGCCCGGTTACCAAACGTATTGAGCGGATCGTCGGTCAATACGCCCTCGCCGATGTAGGCTTTCATAATACCTTTCGGGTCGTCGGTGCTGATACGTCCGTAGGTCAAAGGATTGGCGGGAGTACGTCCGGCTAGTGCCCCGTAGGTGTTTTCTTCGCCTACTGTAGTACCTAAAATCGGAGCCGTACTAATCTCAATATCAGGCAAAAACGACTTAGCCCAGTTACCGCAATGGAACAACACGCACTTGTTTTCATCGTCGGCATAGTTATTATTCCAGTCAACCAGCGCACTTGGTGACCCCGAAGCCAGTTGCATCGCGTACATGCTTAGCGTACCCGTTACGTCCACTTCGCAGGCGCTGGGCAGCATGTTTTCGCTCATGATGCTCATGCTTGTGCAGACGTTACAGCCGTAATTTTGCTGAAGCGATGTCCAGCATTGGATAGCCGTGGCATCGAGCGCATTTTCAAGCATAAACTCATTGAGTACTACGTCGAGTTTGGCAATCTGAACGAGTTTATCGTCGGGCGTGCGACCCGTTGGCGTATAGGCTTTTATGGCATCGAGTCGATCTTTTACCGACTGGTCGGCAATGGTTAATTTATTGGCGTTACCCAGAATTTGTGACAAATCGACCGTAACAACCGAAATCCCGTTACGTTGCAGGATTTTTTCGCTGTACCGAACCGTATTGAATCCGCCGGGACGTGCCCCAACAGCCCCAATCCTGACGTTACGCAGCCCTTTCACAACCCGGCAAACAGCCATGAAATTGTTCAGATCGGTTTCAAAACCAGGGTCCGATGGATGTACTACGTGTTTGGTTGTCAGGGAGTATTTAATACCAAACTGATACAGGTTGTTGCAAACTGAAATTTTGCCACACCAGGAATCCCGCCGACGTGCTACGTCCATCCGATTCAAATCGTCGGGATAAGCCTGAATGAGCACCGGTACATCAAGACGAGCCAGTTTTAGCGTTTCAGCCACACCTTTTTCATCACCAAAGTTGGGGAGTACGACCAGCACACCCATTATTTCGTCGGCGTGTTTCCGGAAAAGTTCGGCACATTTTTGTGCTTCCTGAAACGTTTCGACGCCACCTAATTTCGTAATCGATTCGTCGAGCATGATGGGTTTCACACCCAATTTCTGAAACACATCCAGCAAATCGGCGCGGCATTCGCCAACAAGTTTATCGGGAAAAAAGTCACGATTGCCAATGATAACACCTAAGGTAACCGGGGTACTTGATTTCATAGTTATACGTAGTAGAGACGCTGAATTCGTTACGCTGGCTAAACGTAGTGATCGAATCAATAGAGAACAAAAATAACAAATAGAAAATAAAACAAAAAAATAGAAAGTTAAATTTGTCTTATTTCGTGTAAATTTTCAGTTTTAACGACGTATCAGTTTTCGTAAGAATCTGTACATATACCTCTTATAGGCAAAAAAAGACTATTTATACTCATTTTTTTGTACCTATCGGGTATTTATTTTCAAAATAACCTTATTATTTCCGTTTACTTTCTAAAGCATTCTTATTTTTGCTTTCGATTTTCTTTTGCTATTTAATTAAACAGCCACGAGCTGTTGACTTGCTTTCGTACATGAAACGTAACACCCGTCTTTCTCTCATCTGGTCTATTTTTCTTACCCTTTACGTAACGCCTTTACTCGCTCAGAATCAGGCTACCTGGATCTGGTATCCGGGCGATTTCGAGATCTGGCTCGGCAACAACATGCAGAATCGACGTACCGAACGGACTACGTTCCTACCGCCGTTCTGGAAACTCGACAGTCATTACAATCTGATCGATTTTCACAAAGATTTCGATCTGGCAAAGGCTGAAGACGTGGAGCTGTTTGTGGAAGGAAAATACAACGTAAAGATTGACGGCAAAGCGTTTCCGGGCTATCCGAAACAAATTACGATACCAGCTGGCAAGCATAAACTGAGCCTGAAAGTGTTCTGTCAGGATCGGGTTCCGGCTATTTACGTCCGGGGTAAGAATGTAGTATCAGATGCTACGTGGCTTGTTACGTTCGAGGATAAGGAATGGATTGACGAAACCGGAAAAGCGTCGGACCAATCGGGCACTACGTGGTTGAAAGCTGGCTCCTGGAATTTCAATGATCCTCAAAATCCACCGTCGAAATTCCAGCTAAATACCAAAGCAGTATCGGCCGTTAAGACGGAGAAAAAGCAGGGTTCTATCTTTCTGGATTTCGGGAAAGAAACGTTCGGATTTGTGAAACTCCACGGCTTATCTGGCAAGGGCAAAGTCGATATTTACTACGGTGAATCGCCTGAAGAAGCACGTGACACGGCATATACCGAAACTACAGATTTTCTACAAATCGCTCAGACGCAGAAACGCGACTCCATAATGGAACTAACCAAAGCGTTTCGCTACGTCAATGTGCTGTTTGATGGTAACGTATCAGTTGATTCGGTGTCGATGCTATATGAATACTTACCCGTTGCCGACCGGGGAAGTTTTCGGTGTAACGACGAGCAGATCAACAAGATTTACGACGTAGCGGCTTATACCTTACACCTCAACACCCGCGAGTTTTTCATCGACGGGATCAAACGCGACCGCTGGATTTGGTCGGGCGATGCGGCACAGAGTTATCTAATGAATTACTACCTGATGTTCGACTCGCCATCGGTTACGCGCACGATGCTGGCGCTACGCGGTAAAGAACCCGTCACGAGCCACATCAACACCATCATGGATTACACACTTTACTGGTTCATAAGCATTTACGACTATTACCAATACACGGGCGACAAAGCCTTTATCCAGCAGTTTTACCCGCGTATGCAAAGCCTGATGGACTATTGCCTTGGCCGACGTAACAAAAACGGACTATTGGAAGGGATGGCTGGCGATTGGGTGTTTATCGACTGGGCCGAAGGCTTGAGTAAGAAAGGCGAAGTCAGTTTTGAGCAATTGTTATTTGCCCGTAGTCTGGAAACGATGGCCCTCTGCGCCAATCTGGTGAACGACTCTCAGAACGCGCAGAAATACAATCAACTGGCCGCCGACGTAAAAGCAAAACTGTTTACTACGTACTGGAGCGACAGCAAACACGCACTCGTGCACAGCCGCGTGGATGGCAAACCGACCGAGAACGTAACGCGCTATGCTAATATGTTCGCCATTTTCTTCAACTATCTGAATGACAGCCAGAAACAATCCGTTAAACAATATGTATTGTTAAATCCGGACGTACCGAAAATCACGACACCGTACATGCGTTTCTACGAACTTGAAGCCTTGTGCGCCCTCGGTGAACAAGCCTATGTAACGAAAGAAATGAAGGATTACTGGGGCGGTATGTTGAACCTCGGCGCTACGTCGTTTTGGGAAGAATATAATCCGACGAAGAAAGGCTCAGAACACTACGCCATGTATGGCCGAAACTATGGCAAAAGCCTATGCCATGCCTGGGGAGCCAGCCCGATCTATCTGCTGGGGAAATATTATCTGGGCGTAAAACCCACCAGCCCGGCCTATGCTACGTATTTGATTGAACCACAACTCGGTGGTCTGCAATGGATGGACGGCAAAGTTCCTACGCCCACCGGCGACATCAGTGTGTATTGCAGCACCAAAGAAATCAAACTAACTGGAGCTGCCGGAACCGGAACGCTACGTTTTAAAAGCAAATCCAAACCCGTCTGCAAGCAAGGCGAAGTCCGCGTAATAGGAAATGATACGTATGAATTGACAGTAGAGAAAGGTAAGAACTACGTAGTGAGCTATAAAGGGTAAGTTGTTCGCTTCGCGATTGGTTTCGAAGTGCACATTTTGTATTGTAAGCAGTTATTGACAAGACAAAATGTGCACTTCGTGCTTTTTAGTGTTCAGTTTAGGAGAAGAAGTCAAAACCAAAACAACCTACTCATTATCAACAAATTACCCATTAACTTTCTGCGTATTACCAGTTGATTACCAGCTATTATTCAGAGATAGACTTGCTGTCTAAATATTCATATATTTACGAGCATGGTCAGGTCTAAATACAGACAACGTGAAAGCGAAAGTATTCTCACATAGGCAATCTATCGGAACAGCAGAATTACAAGTCGGAGATGAGTCAATGGGTGGAATATTTGGAGAATTTATTCCGACAGAATTATACTTTGATAAAATCCAAAAGGGCGTTTGGGAATTTTGGCAGACAAATAAACCCGATTACCAAAAATAGTATTCATTACGGCTAAACGTTCAATTGGAAAACGGTGTTTTTCTCTTCCCAGTTGGTGGCTACACCATTGACGACATAAAAGAATTTTCAGACGAGCCAAAGAGAATCGATATTTTTGGCGTTGACAGTAAAATAATACAAGACTTTTTTTTGACAAATCCACCAAGACCTTTTACAGAAGAGCCTTGGAAGGAATTGCAAATTGGCAAAAAAATTGTGTTTGAAGACGAGCTTAAAAAGGAGTTGGGAGTCGGAGAAAAAACACCGTTCAACTTCCTGAGAAAATCAGAAAGAGATACTCTGTTTGACAGCGAATTTTCTGCATTTTGCCACGACCAGAGAAATGACGATGTTTTATTTGAAATCAGGAAGCATGACTTGGATAAACAGTTTGCTTTAGTTCATTTAACCTGGACAGGTAAGAAAGAAAAGGAAGGTTTTCCTAACACGACATTTTATTCAGACTTTGACGATTTTAAATATTCAAGAATGTATGCTGACAAAGCTGAGTGGGAAGACTAGTATAATAAATATACAGAGAACCAATCCCATGACATAGATTTTGTATCAGGCGAATTCGAAGTGTTGCACTTCAGGAATCCGAAAACCCTTAAAAAAGACGATCTGCATAATATGATAGACCTTATTGGTGACATTCACGGACACGCAGACAAACTCAATCAATTGCTTTTGAAATTGGGGTATGCTAAGCATAACGGAGCGTATTCACATCCCGAAAGAAAAGTTTTGTTTGTGGGTGATTATATTGACAGGGGTCCACAAATCAGAGAAACTCTTGAACTAGTTAAAGCAATGGTAGACAGTGGAAATGCCATTGCTTTAATGGGAAATCACGAATACAATGCACTGTGTTTTCATTTCCAGGAAACCGAAGGAGGGCACCTTCGAAAGCATCTTATAAAAAACATCATTCAGCATTATGAAACCCTGAAACAATTTCAAAACAGACAGAGGGAGTACGAAGATTATTTGGAATGGTTTAAGACGCTACCACTTTACTACGAAACAGACGAATTCAAAGCGGTTCACGCTTGTTGGGACAATAACAACATCGAATACTTAAGAAAAACATTAGTCAACGACCGATTGACCGATGAGCTTATTTATCAATCCGTTAAGAAAGGAACAAAACTAAATGAAGCCATTGAGCAAACCCTTAAAGGAAAAGAAATAAAAATACCCGAAGGGCTTTTCTTTACGGACAAAGACGGCACAAAAAGAACAGAAATAAGGATAAAATGGTGGAAAGATCCATCTACTATGACATACAAGTCTATAAGTGTTGAGCCAATTGACAATTTACCTGAACAACCAATTGAATTATCTGAACTAAAGTCTCTTGATTTTTATCGTGAAAATACCAAAAAAGTATTCTTTGGACATTATTGGCTTAAAGGAGAGCCATCAATTTACAAGGAAAATGTTTGTTGTCTGGATTACAGCGTAGCAAAAGGAGGCAAACTTGTTGGGTATCGACTCAACGGAGAAGACAGTTTGGATAATAAAAACCTGACTTATGTGTAGATCATATAGTTTAAACAGTATAGAGTCCAACCCTAAAACTTCGAAAATTCATGACCGAATATCAGGCAAAATCAACAAAACCGTTAACTTTTAACATAACAAAAGATGATCAGCTCATTGGTAAGCTTGTTTATGAAAGCTGGTTTAAATTCAGTTCAACACTTGAACTTGCCAATGGCTCAACGTATCAGATAAAGCCGAAAGGTTTTTGGGGAACAACGATTGAATTTAAGGACGGCGATAACGTGCTTCTAAAATTCTCTATGAATTGGAATGGCGACATTGTTATTCAAACGTTTTCCGGCGGCTTCGAGAAAGGATATATTTTCAGACATAAAGGTATTTTTAACGAATCATTTTTACTGATTGATCAGGATGGGATTGAATTGTTGGTTGCGAAACCACAGATAAAATGGAGCAAAATGAATTATGAATATCAGCTGACAACGTCGGGGGCTTTCGAGTCTCTTGCTAACAAAGAAATTCTTTTGATAACCTCAGTACACTGCGCCAATTACTATATGTCTATGATGATGGCGGCAGGCGTTCCGGGAGCGTAGCACTAATCCATTCAAAATCACAATGAACCCGACCAATACAAGAATTTATAAAATGTCGTTTGCTGGTGTGTATCCGCACTACGTTCAAAAGGCCGAGAAAAAAGGGCGTACTAAAGAAGAAGTTGATACGATCATTTTCTGGCTCACCGGCTTCGACGAGCAATCTTTACAACAACACATCGACAATAAAACGACGTTCGAAGCTTTTTTTGCCGAAGCTCCCCAACTCAATCCGAACGTATCAAAAATTACGGGCGTCATCTGTGGGTATCGCATTGAAGAAATCGAAGACGACTTGATGCGAAAGATTCGCTACCTGGACAAGTTGATCGATGAACTGGCCAAGGGCAAAGCAATGGAAAAGATTTTGAGAAAATAGAAAAGCAGAGAGCGGTACGTACCACTCTCTGCTTTTTGGCTTCAACATTGCGACTTTCGGCTACATCTGTTTTTTGAATGGTGCAGAACTTTGCATCATCAAAAAACAGAAATCATGGACCTGAAAAATAGCACCATTCTCATTACCGGCGGAACCAGCGGAATTGGTTTGGAACTGGTAAAACAACTCACCGAACAAGGCGCAACCGTTCTCGTTACCGGGCGTAAACTCGATGCCCTGAACGAAACGAAAAAGCAATTCCCGAACGTACACACGTTCCAGAGTGATGTCAGCAATCCTGCCGACATCGAACAGCTTTACAAGACTGTTATTCAGCAGTTTCCCCGCTTAAATATCATCATTAACAACGCCGGACTGATGCGCCTGATCGATGTGCAGGATGCGTCGCTGAGTCTGGACAATATCAATCAGGAAATAGCTACCAACCTTACGGGTACTGTTCAAATGGTGCATCAATTTTTGCCGCATCTGGTGAAACAGAAATCTGCGGCCATTGTGAATGTATCATCTGGGATTGCCTTTATGTCTTACTCGGTGGCCCCCATCTACAGCGCCACCAAAGCGGGCGTTCGTGCCTATACGCAGGCGTTACGTTTGCAACTGGAAGATACGAATGTGAAGGTGTTTGAAATGATTCCGCCGGGGGTGAATACCAACCTGCAAAACGACTGGACTGTTGCTCCCAATCCAAGTATGATGATGAGTGTAGAGCAGATGGTACGTGTTGCCGTCAATGGGCTTAAAAACGATAAGAAGGAGCTAAAACCGTTTGCGATCAACCTGATAAAAATCGCCACCAGAGTGGCGCCCGGTTTGATGTTAAAATTTGGCCATGGTGAATTCAAGAAATTTAAAGCCCAAAAAAATAACGTATGAAAACCCTATTTTTTGCCGCTTTTCTGCTCTGTATTTCTCTGGTCAGTTTTGCGCAACAGCCTGCCGATAAACTCACTGGAATCTGGCAAAGTGTCGGCTCAGACGTTGGTCTTCGATTCGAAATCTATAAAACAAACGATACGTATTCCGGGAAACTTTTGTGGGCGTCGACCATGTATGAGGCCGACGGGAAAACGCCGAAAAAAGATTTTAAGAATCCAGACAAAAATTTACGTAACCGATCCCGGCAAAATATCGTCAATATAACCAATCTTGTCTATGACGATGGCGAATATACCGACGGGCAATTATACAACCCGGACGATGGCCGAACGTATCGGCTGAAAGCTAAATTAGTAGGCAGTAATGAACTGGAGTTCCGTGGCTACGTTGGGATTTCTCTGTTGGGTCAGACCATGAAACTAAAGCGTGTACAATAACCGATTAATCACATGACAAAGAGCATCATTAGTATCATCCTTATTGCGGTTTCCGCTTTTTTGAGTGTTAAACATGGTTGGGATGCGTTTCAGTCCAGCACGCCCGAACAGGCAAAAATGATGGCGAATCTAGGCGTCACGAAATCGGTAATGCCATTTTTTGGGGTATTTTCTATCGTAATCGGATTGATGTTGCTGTTTCCACAGACGTTCTTCATCGGAAATCTACTGAATGCCATCACTATTGTGCTGATCATGGCGTTGTCGTTACGTGCGGGCGACTACAGAATGGCGCTGATTGAAATTCCGTTTCTGGCCATGCCACTGATCATGATCTGGTTGAAGTATCCGTTCAAAAATTAACTGTAGCTATGGCTATTCCAAAACCATTCAGAATAAAGTCTATTACAGATGGGCATCGACTGGCGCAACTACCGAAGCCGCAGCATCCACTGATCAGTATTATTGATGTAAGCAGCCTGAAAAATAACACAGACGTCGATGCCGTGATCTTTGATTTCTATGTTGTGTCTCTGAAAAGAGGTTGCGATAAACTGATCTATGGCCAGCAGAAATACGATTTCGACGAAGGACTGATGGCATTTATGTCGCCCGGACAAATATTGCGCGGGGAAGAAAATGGCGTACCTGTCAATCTGGAAGGCTGGATGCTGTTTATACACCCCGATTTTTTATGGGGAACGCCACTCGCCAAAAAAATCAAGCAATTCGATTACTTCGATTATGCCACCAACGAGGCTTTGTTTCTTTCCGATAGAGAAGAAACGGTCATCAATGGCATTGTTGACAACATCCGTCAGGAGTATCAGGCCAATATTGATAAGTTCAGCCAGGACGTGATTATTGCCCAGTTGGAGCTGATGTTTACGTATGCTCAACGGTTTTACGAACGTCAGTTCATCACGCGAAAAATAACCAACAGCAAAATCCTGACCCGGCTGGAGGACGTACTGACCGATTATTTCGATCAGGAAGATCTGATTTCTAAAGGCTTGCCGTCGGTTCAATACGTTGCTGATACGCTCAACATATCGACCAAATATTTGAGCAGCTTATTGAAGCAACACACTGGCCTGACCACCCAGCAACACATTCACGAAAAGCTCATCGCAAAAGCCAAAGAAAAACTCTCCACGACGGATTCGTCGGTCAGCGAAATCGCCTACGATCTGGGTTTTGAGCATTCGCAAAGTTTCAGCAAGTTTTTCAAAAGCAAAACCCGCCAATCGCCCCTCGAATTCCGGCAATCGTTTAATTGATGCTACGTTCATCTGCGATGCATCACGGACGAGCATAGGGACGTAGCAGATTTTTTGGATACAACTTGCGGGGATTTGGATACGGTAGCCGCTACGTCTTCAGGCGACATTTGTTCTGGAAAACAAATGAAGTTATGATACAGGCAAAAGCATACGCAGCCCTTGCGCAGAACGCTCAATTAGAACCCTGGAATTTTGATCGACGAGACGTTGGCCCACACGACGTACAGGTACAGATTTTGTACTGTGGCGTATGCCATACCGATATACACAACGTTCACGACCATTGGGGCATCAGCATTTTTCCGCTGGTTCCGGGCCACGAAATTGTGGGTAAAATTATGGCAGTGGGCGATCACGTAACGAAATTCAAGATCGGCGATACGGCGGGTGTGGGCACCATTGTTGATTCGTGCCGGCACTGCGAAGACTGCCAAAGTGGACATGAGCAGTTTTGCTCGGTCAGTCCGGTTCAGACCTATAATAATTTAGACACGCAGGGCCAGCCAACGTACGGCGGTTATTCGAGTTCAATTGTTGTGAATGAAGACTTTACGCACCACATTTCCGACAAACTAGACCTTGCTGCCGTTGCGCCGTTGCTCTGCGCCGGAATCACTACGTGGTCGCCACTACGTAAATGGAAAGTGGGCAAAGGGCACAAACTGGCCGTAGTTGGTCTGGGCGGTTTGGGCCATATGGCGGTGAAATTTGGCGTAGCGGTGGGGGCAGAGGTAACGGTGATCAGTACGTCGCCGAACAAAGAAGAAGCGGCCAAAGAACTAGGCGCTCATCATTTTGTTGTATCAAAAGATGAACAGCAAATGAAATCCATTTTTCATTCGTTCGACTTCGTGCTGGACAGTGTATCAGCCGATCACGACATTAATCCGTATCTGGCCATCCTGAAAACGAACGGTACGTATATTAACCTGGGCTTACCACCCAAACCGTGGGAAATATCGTCATTTTCGGTTGTTGCAGGCAATAAATCCATCACGGGTTCGGGTGTTGGCGGTTTGCAGGAAACCCAGGACATGCTGGATTTCTGCGCCGAACACAATATTGTTTCCGACATCGAACTGATTGACATGAAAGACATTAACACCGCTTTTGAGCGGCTGGAAAAAGGCGATGTACGCTATCGGTTTGTGATCGATATGGCAACCTTGTAAATTTCGTAGCGATACATCGGAGGAACGTTCTTCCGATGTATTACGTCAACAACTATTTAAATGAAAAACAACGTAGCATCACCCCATATCATTCAATCTATTTCCGAATGGCATCAGTTGTTCAGGTTGTCCAAGCCTTTACATCCGCTGGTGAGTGTGCTGGACGTTAGTTTGCTGAATTATAGCCATTCTGACGTCTGGAAGCATTTTTCACACGATTTCTATTGCGTTGCGCTGAAACAGTCGCACACCTGCAAAATGATATACGGACAACGCGATTATGATTTCAACGAAGGCGTTATGACGTTTACCAAACCGGGGCAGGTTTTCAAGCTAGAGCAATTGCCCAACGCAACCACGACAGGTTATTTGCTCGTGTTTAAACCCGATCTGATCCGGAATTTTACGCTGGGCAAAACGATTACTGGTTATGGTTATTTTTCCTACAACCTTGCCGAATCGCTGCACCTGTCCGACAGTGAGCAAATCACCATTACGTCGCTGATGCTACAGATCGATCACGAATTGAAGGTAAACATCGACCATTTCAGTCAGGATATAATCGTATCGTACATAGAGCTTCTGCTCAACTACGCCAACCGATTTTATAACCGGCAGTTTATCACCCGAAAGACCCACAACCACGACCTGCTGTCGAAAGTGGATGAGTTGCTTTCGGATTATTTTACCAATGAAAAAATCTTGTTTTCAGGCTTACCCACAGTGCAATACGTAGCGCAACAACTGAATGTTACGCCCGATTATCTGAGCGATATGTTACGTTCGCTGACTGGCCAAACCACGCAGCAGCACATTCATAACAAGCTCATCGAAAAGTCGAAGGAGTTGCTTACCACCACGCAACTGACCGTCAGCGAAATTGCGTATCAGTTAGGTTTCGAGTATCCGCAGTCGTTTAACAAGCTGTTTAAAAACAAAACGAACGTATCACCGCTCGAATTCAGGCAGTCGTTTAACTGACGCTACGTTCGCTTTCCATACAGCAACAGTCGTTTAAACGCATACATGGCCGGGAATTTCGTAAACGACTGCTGAACGCGTTCTTTAAATTCGGCCATAAAGGGTTGTTGCTCACCGGGCGACAGCCTTTCGAGATACGGAACTAACGCAGAGCCGGAGATAAAATCGACTAAGTTGTCGGCATCGTTGGCAATGATCGGATACACTTTCTGCATGATCTGAATATCCTGTAAACCATGCTCAAACATGAGTTGCGCGTACTGGTCGATGCTTAACAGGGGCGACGTTCGTTTCCAGCCCTGCAACTGATCGACAAACGGCTTTTCCTGCACCAGTTCATACAAAAGCTTATTGAGCAGGTTCTCATGCTGCACCGGCATCTGCACGGCAAACTGTCCTTTGTCGCTCAGCTTGGCTATCAATTTCGGAAACAACGTTTCGTGATCATTCGACCATTGTAGGGCCGCATTACTAAAAATCAAATCCCACTGTTGGGGCAACGTATCAGCAATAAATGCTTCAACGCTCCTGTTTTCAAAACGCAGATTTTCGCTTTCAAATGCTTTGCTATGAGCCAGCATTTCGGGCGATGAGTCCATCCCAACAAAAGTTGCTTTTGAAAATCGTTCTGATAAAATGCGGGTTTGCTCCCCCGTTCCACATCCTAAATCAACGGCAGTCGTCCATCCGTTGTCGGCTATAAGTCCCATCAGATCAAAAAAAGGCTGAAAACGAACGCCTTTAAATTGATTGTACACATCAGGATTCCAGGGCATAATTTTCTATTAGGTTGGATTTTATGGTTAACGTAAACCTATCAATATTCATAGCCAAACGCTTGGAGCAAAGTTATAAAACAGCATTTTTGCCGCATTAACCAACTGACTTAAAAAGAAAAGTCTAGAAGCAACATCTGGCAGGGTGTCTAATCCGCATTTTTATGATTAAATCCATCAACATCAGCTTTCTTGTCTTTCTGCTCGTCTTATCCGCCCACAACGCCTTCGCACAATCAAAAAGTCTCGCGACAAAAGAAAATGAGTTGATTGTTTTATACTCGAAGTTGTTCAAAGACAGCGGAAAAACAGGAAAGCCAGCCAACGTATTCGCGAAAGAATTGGTAAAGGTTTTAAAGGAAAACCCTGCTACGTTAGCTTACCCGTTTAAAAAATTAGTGAGTAAAGCAAATTGCTACATCAATACGTCCGCCGATGGAAAATTCAGAATCTACAGTTGGGATACATGGACAGGCGGTACAATGCGTCTTTATAATGAGATTTATCAGTGGAGCGACAATTCGAAAATATTTACCAAAGTGCTGAAATACGTAGCAGAAGAAGGCGACGCCGGGAGTTTCTGTTCGAAGATTTATACCGTCAACATCAACCATAAAAATTACTATTTAGCTATCTCGAACAGCATCTATTCGACCCGCGATGCATTACAATCTATTTCTGTTTTTACGATAGATAATGGAAAACTGAATGACTCTGTTGAGCTATTCAAAACCAGAACCGAAAAACTAAACAGCATTCGGGTAGAATATAATTTTTTCAGCGTTGTCGACCGGTCCGAACGACCTGTTGAATTAATTAGCTACGACGAAAAACGTAAAATCGTATACGTAGCAGTTGTCGATGAGCAGGGAACCGTATCAACCCGAAATCTTCTCTATCAGCTCAAAGGCAATTACTTCGAATACATCGGCATCGAAACGGGTAAACGCAAATAAGCGACTTGTTGCAACGTCTTCCTTTAAAGTGCGTCTTTGGGATGCTACGTAGTAATCTGTTCACAACAAGCACTAGGTTAGCCGCAACTTTCTGATTCGCATGGTAAACCGTATTTTTTGCCTTTCTCTTTTGTTTTTGCTTTCACTCTGCAGCTTTGCACAACAGACCGCTGCCACCAAATTCGAAGATGCTTCCAGTCCATACGATATTCAGGATAGCGTATTGATAAAAACCCGCGACGGTGCTACGTTATCGGCTATTGTGGTTCGAAAAAAGAACGTAGCGCAACCGCTTCCGGTGGTTCTTCAGTTCACCATTTACGTGCGTGACAAAGGGCGTGATATGAAGACGCTCAAAGAATCGGCCGATAATGGGTATGTGGGCGTCATTGCTTACACGCGTGGCAAACGATTTAGCCCCGACGAGATTTATCCATACGAACATGAAGCCAACGATACGTATGAGGTAATCGACTGGATCAGTAAACAGCCGTGGTGCAATGGCAGCGTTGGTATGTTTGGCGGCAGTTACAACGGTTTTGCGCAGTGGGCGGCCTGTAAAAAACTTCATCCGGCACTCAAAACCATTGTTCCCTACGTAGCAAACCGACCGGGAATGGGGTTGCCGATGGAAAATAACGTATTTATCAACCCGAATTATGAATGGGCGTTCTACGTTGGCAACAATAAATATCTCGACACACTGGCCGGAAACGATAGAAAACGGTATCGAAACCTGATGTTCGACTGGTGGCACAGCGGAGCGGCTTACAACAAAATGGACAGCGTCGACGGTGTGCCCAACAAGTGGTTTCAACGCTGGATCAGTCATCCCGATTTTGATACGTATTGGCAGAAGATGGCTCCGTACGAGCGTGATTTTGCCCGGATCAACATTCCGATTTTAGCGTTCGATGGTTATTACAACGATTCGCAAAATTCGAGTCTGTACTACCTCCGCGAGCTTCAAAAGTATAATCCAAAAACGCCCGCTTACCTCGTCATTGGACCGTATGGACACTTCGGAACGCAGATTGGCGGGGAAAAAATAATTAACGACTATTCGGTGGATTCCGTCGCGTTGTTCGACATCAAAAAAATAACGTATCAGTGGTTTGACTACGTCCTTCAAGATGGCCCAAAGCCTGCCATACTGAAGGATAAAATCAATTACGAAGTCATGGGAGCCAATACGTGGCGTAGTGCACCCTCGCTCGATAAACTGTATAACGGTTTTCTTACCTTTTATCTGTCTGACAAAAAGCAAAACGGCTTCTATTCATTAGCGGCTAAAAAACCAGTAAAAACGGATTATTTGACGCAAGAGGTCGATTTTTCGGATCGGCGATTCACGTACAACAACTACTACCCCGCCCCGATTGCGCGAACGGAACTTGACACCAGTAACGGCTTTATTTTCGTCAGCGAACCACTAACTGAACCGCTTCTTGTGAATG
Organism: Spirosoma daeguense; assembly: GCF_054776875.1. NCBI lineage: Bacteria > Pseudomonadati > Bacteroidota > Cytophagia > Cytophagales > Cytophagaceae > Spirosoma > Spirosoma daeguense. Next base: position 113,165 of record NZ_BAAHBF010000002.1, on the reverse strand, counting down.
GCTCGTTTCTGGGCCAACTGAAAATCAGCATCAACAAAAAGGATGTGGATCTGGGCGTTACGTTGTACGAATTAACACCAACCGGCGAATACTTTCATCTGTCGTACTACATCGGGCGGGCGAGCTATGCTAAAAACATAACCAAACGAACTTTGCTAAAGCCTAATGAACTGACGACTATCGACTTTACAAACACGCATCTGGTGAGCAAGCAATTGAGAAAAGGAAGTCGGTTGGTGGTGGGCGTTAACGTCAATAAAAATCCGTTCTCACAACTCAACTACGGAACGGGCAAAGATGCCAGCACCGAAACCATCGAAGACGGTAAAGAACCGCTACGTATCCAGTGGTATACAGACAGTTCGATCAACGTACCGATTTGGCGGTAAAGAGTAGAATTGGCAAAAAAACAATCTTCTCATTCCATACGATCAATGCTGGAATGAAAATTACGACCTTATCGCTACTCCTGCTATTATCATTGAATGGAGCTTTTGCCCAATCGAAAAACGAGTCGGTTCCACAAAAACCGCTCAAAATCGACGGCAATACCAAAAACGTCTGGATGCTGACGTACTTCCGACAACGCTATCCGACACGTATTGAAATCGACGCAAAAGGCAATACGGTGGAGGTACCTCTACCCGACCCGATGCTGATTAACAAGTTACACATTGCCTTATCGACTGATGGCCGCCATTGGACACCATTAAATGACAATAAACCCGTTTGGGAACATCACGTTCGCGACCCATACGTTCGTCGCGGCCCCGATGGTCTCTGGCGGATTTTATCGACGGGTGGCGGCAATCGGGCCGATCGGGAGAAAATGGGGCCAAGTTGTCTTTACATTACGTCGAAAGATTTGATTCATTGGCAAGTCGAGGGTACGCTGCCGTTGATGAAAGATGCCAAAAATGAGTCAGGTGATTTTGCCGGAAATATCTGGGCACCCGAATGGTTTTACGATGCTAAATCCGGCGACTACGTACTATTTTGGTCATCGTCCTTCAAAGATGCAGGCTGGAAAGAAAGTCGACTCTGGTACAGCAGAACCCGCGACTGGAAAACCTTTACGCCCGCCAAAGTCTTTTTTGCCCCAACTTATTCAGTAATCGACGGAACCCTGCTGGAGCAGCAGGGAACGTATTATCTGTTCCATAAAGAAGAAGAGTTTGGGGCCAAAACCGGCGAACGGCGCGCCATTCGAGTTGCTACGTCCCAAAATCTGGAAGGGCCTTACACAACAATAGAAGGGCATTTGAATAAAGGCCAAATTGTTCCGGTAATCACTGAGGGACCAACGGTCATCAAGGACCCCGTAAAAACCGGCTGGCTATTACTATACGATTATTGCATGACCAACCGCTTCGGCGCATCCTACTCGCCGGACTTGCTTCACTGGACAGTTGAAGAGAATGTCGATTTCCCGTCCGAAGCCCGACATGGCTGTATTTCGCTTATTTCAGTCAGCGAAGCCAATTCTTTGCTCAAAGCTTATCCTGATAAATAAGCTACAAAGTCATTATTAGGTTATAAAGGAAATTCTAAATTCAGCAAAAAATGACCCTTTTTGATATGCAACTAGAAGATATACAACTGTTTGATTGTGCTATAATTGGAAAAGAGGTAATTATACAAGGTGGTAAAATTAAATCACTAGTATTTCCATGTTATAATGGTGGTTATTGGGAAAACCCTGTTAACCCTAAAGCCAACCCAATGTTTATCGATAGGACTTATTTAGTTTTTTTCGACGTTTCTGGCTTTAAATTGAATATTGCAGAATTTGATTCATTTTACCAACCAAAAGACGTCGTTAGAAAGTATCTTGTCCAAGACCAATTCAGAGATAAACATGAACCCGATTTTAGCTCTTATCTAGAATCTAAAATCTATATAAATGACACTTTAGGAGATATTTGGGGGCAGATAGTAGCAAAAAAAACGTTAGTTGCTTTACCCGACCCACATGTTAAAATGTACAGTAATGATTCACTGTCCGAAACAGTTGGGTTAAAACAAAATGAGATGGATTTTATTAAAGGGCACGAACTGGATAAATCTAAGTTATTGAATTTACTGATCTAAAAATACTGGCGTCAATTTCGCAATAGCCTTAATTGCCGCGCTACCTAAATGTTTTATTTATAACCTCTTCTGCTGCCAAACTAGCAAATAAAACAGTAAAATAAACTTGTACAACCGAACAGTTGCACGTATATTTGCAACCATATAGTTGCACAAAAAGAGAGAACCTATGAGAAGGGATATTTTTCAGGCGATAGCTGACCCGACCCGCCGGGCAATTATTGTGCTGATTGCAATGCAACCGATGACGCCGAACGCCATTGCCGAACATTTCGACACAACCCGGCAGGCCGTTTCCAAACACTTACGAATTCTTACGGAGTGTGATCTTGTAAAACCCGATCATCAGGGCCGGGAGATTTTTTACAAGCTCGAAATCGACAAGATGAAAGAAATAGATAAATGGCTGGAGCAATTCCGAAAAATCTGGGAAGACCGTTTCAGCCAGCTCGACGACCTTTTGAACACCCTTAAAAACAAATAACTAATGAGCAACGTACAATTTGATTTTCTGGTAGACAGAGAAAACAACACTATGACCATCCGGCGCGAATTCCGGGCCAACCGCCAACTGGTCTGGGATGCTTACACCAAAAGTGAACTGCTCGAAAGATGGTTTGCGCCGAAACCCCTCACTACCAAAACCAAATCGATGGATTTTAGCGAAGGCGGGCAATGGTTATACGCGATGGTTGAACCCGACGGAAAAGAGTATTGGGGGCGTATGGATTACCTGAAAATTCAGCCTATTGATACATATACCGCGCTGGACGGTTTCTGCGACGAAGACGGCAATCTAAATACTGAACTTCCCCGCGCCACCTGGGAAGTAACGTTTACCAATCTGGGCGACAATGCCCTTGTTCAAACGATTGTTACGTTCAACTCCCTCGCTGATTTAGAAACAGTTGTTCAGATGGGTATGCAGGAAGGACTAACTGCCACACTCGAATCGCTTGATGAGCTATTAGCAACGTTAACAGGAGCTAACTAATTATTTTAACGTAGAGTTTGGTGAAAAGTGCTACGTTTCTCACTTTTGGTGACGTAGCACTTTTCTTGTTTGAACAAGCCCCAATGGCCGATAAAGTTTCGGAACGTATCAAGTGGTCTCTGGCAGAGTCAAAGCGAATTTTCCTGATCGATGGTATCGGCGCTTTTATAACGGCGTTCTTTCTGGTGGCTGTTCTGGCCCGACTTGAATCCAATTTTGGACTATCCCCGAAACTACTTTACGTCCTCGCATCAATAGCTAGCCTGTTCGCGCTCTATTCGCTTAGCTGTTACGTTCTACCCATCAGAAACTGGCGTAAATACGTAGCGATCATCAGCGTAGCCAACCTACTCTACTGTTTACTAACAGCCAGCCTGGTTATTTACCATTACAACAACCTGACAATCTTAGGCTTACTCTACTTCACCCTCGAAATCCTTATAATACTCGGCCTGGTACATCTCGAACGGAAACTACTTTCCCAACGTAGCAATAAATAAGCCATCGTGCGCCCATGCTTGTATTGCAGACGTACCTAAAGACTCTTCGTTTTCCAATAGTTCTGTAGCCTGTGGCCCACAAAAGCAAAGCATAAGCCGCTAAAAATCGCAGTAAGTATTACTACGCCAGGTGCTAATTCATCGGAAGGCGGGGTATGATCGAGGATGAGTAGTTTAAATAGAAAAAGGAAACTGGCAAATCCGACAACAAAGCCAACAAACTTCCCTAGTACATTTTTCATGGCGAATCAGTTTAAGGATTTTTTTTTGAACATTAATTGCCTGCAAACGGCGTTCCGAAGAGGCCAACTGCCAATTCAGCCCAAATCAGAAATAGAGTGACCAGAAGCATAACACAAATAGCAATTCGATATTCGACTTTAGCTACCTTCCTCATAACCAGCTCAATCAGCAGACCCGTGCTTAGCAGAAGTGTACCGGCTACTACAAAATCGAATAATGTCCATTGCACTTCTGGCGTGAATTGCATCGCCACAAAGGGAATAAGCAGAATAAAAGCGACGGTCAGTAAAATGCCTGTAAATCGTTGATTGCTGGTGATCATATCTGTGTTGTTTTATTATGATTGCAAATATTATAAAAGTACTTTGTAATACAAAGTTTATTGAAAATTTATTTTTTACGTAAGTAAATTTCCTCTAATTAATGATCGATGCAGATAGCCTGACCAGGCTAGCATTCTAGCGTCAACGTGCAGGTATATACTGCAGTGTGTTACTAATATATCCAGATGTGGAGATCCAGAATGCTACTAGCAACATGATAAAATCATACAAACTCAAGCCAACATAACGGAACTAACATCGGTTTACTCCAATTAATTTTGACTTTTATACTATTCCATCGTCATGACTCCGTCTAAAAGTCAATTCCGATATACTCTTTTAGCTACCGCGTTTAGCTTTCTCTCATCATCCGTAATGGCCCAAACCAAAGCGCTGGTCAATACGTCGCAGAGCAAGTTTGCGCGACTGGAAAGCACTGATCTAAACGCTGTGAAATGGACAAAAGGCTTTTGGGCTGACCGATTTGCCGTTTGCCGAGATTCCATGGTACCGCGCTTGTGGGATACCTATACCGACCCCAAAATCAGCCACGCATTTCGGAATTTCGAGATAGCTGCGGGTCTCGAATCCGGCAATTTTAAAGGGCCTTCATTCCACGATGGTGATTTCTACAAAACGCTGGAGTCAGTAGCGAGTATGTACGCCATTACGAAAGATCCGAAACTGGATGCGCAACTCGATAAAGCCATTGCCGTAATCGCCAAAGCACAGGCTCCCGATGGGTACGTATATACAAAAGCCATTATTCAGCAGAAGAAGACGGGCGAGCAAAAGATGTTTGATGATAAGCTCAGCTTTGAAGCTTACAATTTCGGGCATCTCATGACTGCCGCCTGCGTACATTACCGCGCAACAGGAAAAACGTCGTTGCTCAATATTGCCAAAAAAGCGACTGATTTTCTGATCGGTTTCTACAATTCTGCCAGCCCCGAACAGGCACGTAACGCCATTTGTCCATCACATTATATGGGTATCACGGAGATGTACCGTACCACCCGCGATCCAAAATACCTGATTCTGGCACAAAAGCTTATCGACATTCGTGGGCTTTCCGAAGGTACGGACGACAACTCCGACCGGGTGCCATTTCGCCAGATGAAAAAAGTAATCGGTCATGCTGTACGTGCCAATTACCTGTTTGCCGGAGCCGCCGACGTATTTGCAGAAACCGGCGATAGTACGTTGCTCTCGACTCTCGATTTAATGTGGAACGACGTAGTGAATCGTAAAATGTACGTAACGGGTGGCTGTGGTGCCTTGTACGACGGCGTATCGCCTGAAGGAACGTCCTACAAACCCGATACGGTACAGAAAGTCCATCAGGCGTATGGAAAGGCGTTTCAATTACCCAATCATTCGGCGCATAACGAAACCTGCGCCAATATCGGCAGCCTGCTCTGGAATTATCGGATGCTCCAAATTACGGGTCAGGCCAAGTATGCCGACGTAATGGAACTGGCCTTATACAACAGCATTTTATCAGGCGTAAATCTAGGCGGTACCAGGTTTTTCTACACAAACCCGCTTAGTGCATCCGACGATTATCCATACCAAATGCGCTGGATGGGCGGCCGCCAGCCGTACATCCGCCTGTCGAATTGTTGCCCACCCAACACAGTACGTACCGTAGCTGAAGTAAGCAGTTATGCCTACAGCATTTCCGATAAGGGACTGTGGTTGAACCTATTCGGTGGAAGCCAATTGAACACTACGTTAAAAGACGGCTCACCGCTACGTTTAACTCAAACAACCAATTACCCCTGGGATGGTGCCGTTACGTTGCAACTGGAACAGGCGCCGACCAAACCGTTCTCGGTGCTTGTCCGTATTCCGGGTTGGTGTCAGGGCGCAACGATTTCAGTAAATGGAAAGGCAATTGCAACGTCGCTGAAAACGGGCGAATACGCCGAAATCAACAGAAGCTGGAAAGCAGGCGATAAAGTTGAAATCAATCTGCCCATGCCCGTAAAACTGATTGAAGCGAACCCGCTCGTAGAAGAAACCCGCAATCAGGTTGCCGTGAAACGTGGTCCATTAGTGTACTGTTTAGAATCGGTCGATAATCCGAAAACCAAGCTGAACAACGTAGCACTGTCGGCAAAAATAGATTTCAAACCAACGCGGCTTACTGTTGCCAACAGCGAGTTGATGGCGCTGGAAGGCGAGGCAAAACTGTTGAGCGAAGCCAACTGGACTAACCAGCTTTATCGGGAAGTATCGGAAAAAGCCCCCGCTCCTACCCGCGTTCGATTGATTCCATACTACGCCTGGGCCAACCGAGGCCATTCAGAAATGGAAGTCTGGATTCCGTTTGTTCGATAGATTTTTTCGACAGGATTAACAAGATGAACAGGATTCAGACTAATGCTTATTTATCCTGTTCATCTTGTTAATCCTGTCGAAACCAAAACTTTCTTATCTTTGTAGCCACAAGTCAATACGTCTCCCCTCTTCATGTAGGATCAAATTTCTTTCTGGGAAAATCAATAGCGAAACCATTAGTCGGTTCGCTATAATCATTCATCTCCATACGAAAGAAATCATGATTAATTTACAGCATATATCTTACTTCCATCCGAATAAAGATTTACTATTCAACGACGTAAATCTTACCATCAATTCTCACGAAAAAGCCGCTCTGATTGGCAACAATGGCACTGGTAAGTCGACCTTGTTAAAAATTATGGCGGGCGCATTAAAGCCTTCAGAAGGCCAGATTAAGGTCGATTCAGTGCCCTACTACGTTCCGCAATTATTCGGTCAGTTCAATGAGCTGAACGTAGCACAGGCTCTACGAATAGAGGACAAACTTCGCTCGCTTCGGGAAATTCTCGATGGCAACGTAACAGAAGAGAACCTCGCTAAGCTAAACGATGATTGGACAATTGAAGAACGTTGTCAGGAAGCCTTAATTCGTTGGCAACTAGAAAATCTGGATTTAACCCAGCCTATGAGTACGTTGAGTGGCGGTCAGAAAACAAAGGTGTTTCTGGCGGGCATTTCGATTCATAATCCCGACGTAGTATTACTGGATGAACCCAGCAATCACCTCGATACAGCAGGTCGGCAATTGTTATATGATTTTATCCAGTCAACGTCTGCTACGTTGGTAGTAGTGAGTCACGACCGAAAATTATTGAATTTACTTGGTGCCGTATATGAGTTAACCAAACGTGGAATTACGGTTTATGGCGGCAATTATGACTTCTACGTTGAGCAAAAAACCATCGAAAGCAACGCGCTGAATCAGGATGTAAAAAGTAAAGAAAAAGCACTCCGAAAAGCCAGAGACGTAGAGCGCGAAACGGCAGAACGCAAACAAAAACTCGATACGCGTGGCAAAAAGAAACAGGAAAATGCTGGCGTTGCCCGAATCATGATGAACACCCTCCGCAATAACGCCGAGAAAAGTACCTCGCGGCTGAAAGGTGTTCATACCGAAAAGATCGGAGCTATTTCAGAGGAGTTATCTGAACTACGTAAAGAGCTTCCCGATACCGATAAAATGCGGTTTGGTTTCGACAACTCAACGCTGCACAAAGGCAAGATTTTGTTTTCGGCCAACGATATCAATTTTGGCTATAATGATCGGTTTCTTTGGCCGGAACCACTACGTTTTCAACTGACCAGTGGCGAACGTATTACCTTGAAAGGCGCGAATGGTTCGGGTAAAACAACGCTGATGAAAATCATTCTGGGTGAGCTGGAACCCAACAAGGGAAGCGTTTATAGAGCCGAGAATAAATCAGTTTATATAGATCAGGATTATTCGCTCATCGACAATACGTTAACGGTTTATCAGCAGGCTCAGCATTTCAATGTTTCGGCGTTGCAGGAGCACGAAGTCAAAATTCGACTCAATCGGTTTCTGTTTTCGAAAAACGACTGGGACAAATCATGTGCGTCCCTAAGCGGTGGCGAAAAAATGAGATTGATGTTATGTTGTCTCACCATCAGTAATCAGGCACCTGACTTGATCATTCTCGACGAACCAACCAACAATCTGGACATCCAAAGCATCGGCATTCTCACGTCCGCCATCAACGAATATCAGGGTACCCTCATCGTCGTTTCACACGACGAATCGTTTCTGGAAGAGATAAATATCGGGCGAACGGTTAGGTTGGAATGACGTAGAGCTACATGAGTGAAACGCAACCCGTCTTTAAGCTTATCATGAGAACGCACAAAGCGAGCTACAAGAAACCTATGTATCAAAAATAGATACAAAACTCTTTCCTTTTACTATTTTTACGGCATGGGTAAACAATCCAGCCAATACGATAAGATAGTCAAGGAAAATATAGAAGCGGTTATTCCGAGCCTGATGCAACACATTCTCGCTATAACCGCTATTGTGTCAGAAGAATTGCCAGATGATATTCAACACACGAAAGAACGAAAGCCAGATGTACTAAAGAAAATCACTGATGATCTGCACAACACATTTGTTCTGCAAATTGAATTTCAAGTGGCCGACGAACATAAAATGATTTATCGCATGGCAGAATACTACGTGATGTTAGAGCGTAAATATGAATTACCAATTCGGCAATTCGTTATTTTCCTAGGCTCATCCGTGCCTGAAATGCCTACTCAACTTGACAGTGCGTATATGAAATTCCATTTCCCGCTGATTTCCTTTGCCCAACTTGATTACCAGCTTTTTCTACAATCTCCTCAACCTGAAGAAGTGGTTTTAAGTATATTGGGCAATTTTAAAAATCAAAACCCAGAACGCGTACTGAAAGAGATCATTCAGCGAGTTGAGGAAACGACGGAGGGCGATTTAGCATTAAAGAAATATTTCAATCAATTGCGCGTTTTAGCCCAATTGCGTAATTTGGAGCTGATATTAAAGACTGCTATGGATAGTATCGCCAAACATATCAACGAAGAACGTGATGTTCTTTTCCTTCGAGGTATTGATCAGGGATTCAATCTTGGTGAGGAAAAAATTGTTGCTAGCCTTCTTACAAAGCTGAATTATAGCCTTGAGCAAATCGCTGAAATTGCCGGCGTATCTGTTGACTTTGTAAAAAAGGTAAAACAAAAGATTTCAGCTAATCAATAATTCTTCACAGTGAATAAAACGCCAATTTTGATGATACTCATTATCAAAATTGGCGTTTTATATTGCCCCAACCCCTCACGCTAATATTGTATAATTTTCAGAGAAAATGGTGGAGATTCGGGTTTGCGTAAACGAGTAAGTTTGCCCATTGCCAATTTTCTTTACGTATGGAACGTATTACAGCTACGTACTACATCGAAACGCCATTTAGTCCTGAATCTGCAGCAGCCGTTCTGGCGGGCGAACAATCGTCGGGTACGTTTGTGGCCGTACCGGGCGAAACCGAAGAGCTAAAAAGCCGGTTTGCCGCTCGTGTCGAATCCGTTACACCGCTGGAATCCGTCTCGGAACCAGCTATTCCTGGCGCGGTGAGTGCTTCCGGGACGTATCATCGGGCTATTGTTACGGTATCGTGGTCAATCGAAAATTTCGGATATAACCTGCCGGTTCTGATCTCGACGTTACAGGGTAATCTGTATGAAATCCGGCAATTCACGGGGCTGAAACTTCTCGATATTGACCTTCCACCATCGTTCGCCGATAATTACCCCGGTCCAGCGTTTGGCATTGATGGCTGTCGTAAACTTACAGGAGTTTATAATCGTCCGCTGATCGGAACCATCATCAAACCCAGCGTTGGGCTGTCGCCGGAACAAACGGCCGAATTAGTAAAAACGCTGGCCGGGGCCGGTATTGATTTTGTGAAAGATGACGAACTGATGGGATCAACCGCCAATTCGCCGTTCGACGCGCGGGTCGACGCCATCATGGATGTGATCAATCGACATGCTGATAAAACGGGCAAAAAAATCATGTATGCCTTCAACATCAGCGCCGAAATTGATGAAATGCTACGTCGGTATGACAAAGTTGTGAACAGTGGCGGTACGTGTGCTATGGTCAGTCTGAACAGCGTTGGTATTTCGGCGACAAAAAAAATTGGTGATCAGCGCGCGCTGGCGATTCACGGGCACCGCAACGGCTGGGGTATGCTTACGCGCCACCCACTTTTAGGCATCGAATTTCCCGCCTATCAGAAATTGTGGCGGTTGGCCGGAGTCGATCAGATTCACGTGAACGGTATTCAGAATAAGTTCTGGGAATCAGACGATAGTGTTGTTCAATCAATCAACGCTTGTTTGAAACCATTGTTTGGTGGCTATTCAGTATTACCCGTTGTGTCATCCGGGCAGTGGGGCGGTCAAGCTCCCGAAACGTATCGCCGAACCCAAACCATTGATTTGCTCTACATGGCTGGCGGTGGTATTCTGGCGCATCCAATGGGTCCGGCCGCTGGCGTAACGGCCCTGCAACAAGCATGGCAAGCGGCTGTCGATGGTTTGAGCATTGACGAAGCCGCCAACCAGTATCCCGAATTCGCCAAATCGGTCGAAAAATTCGGAAAGTAATTTATAGGTCTGATATAGGATGTATGAAATATGATGTTGGGTAGCGTTCTGGTCACCTTCATATAACATACATTCTACTTCATACATCCCATATCCTACATTCAACATCAGCTATGGTTTCCCTTCAACTGGCTTATTACGGCGATGATTTTACGGGTTCTACCGATGCGCTCGAATTTCTGAGTCGGGCGGGGTTGAAAACGGCTTTGTTCATCGAACCGCCAACGCCAGAAAAACTCGCTACGTATCCGAATCTGGATGCAATTGGCGTAGCGGGTTTGACACGGTCAATGGTTGCCGATGCGATGGAGCAAACGCTACGTTCGGCCTTTAGTCAATTACAGAAACTCGGCACCCGGCACGTTCATTATAAAGTATGCTCCACATTCGATTCATCACCGGCAATCGGAAGCATTGGTCGCGCTATTGACGTGGGTCATGAGTTATTTCAGAAAAGCTTCGTTCCGTTGTTGGTAGCAGCCCCGTCATTGGGTCGCTATTGTGTTTTCGGAAACCTGTTTGCTCGGATGGGAATTGGTAGCGCAGGCACGATTTACCGACTCGACCGACATCCGTCCATGAGCAGGCATCCGGTTACGCCCGCCGACGAAAGCGACTTACGGCTGCATCTGGCGAAGCAAACAGACAAAAAAATCGGCTTGTTAGACATCCTTCAAGTTGTTAGAAATCAGGAGGATATTCAGAATTCTGTCACGTCGCTCTTGCAGAATGATGCTGAAATTATTCTGCTCGACGCACTTTACGAAGAACACTTACTATCTATTGGTGAATTGCTCGATTCATACGGTCATCCAACGAATCCGCTGTTTTCAGTTGGGTCGTCGGGGGTCGATATGGCGCTTGGCAAATACTGGAATCTCCACAACGTATTTATGCCCGTTACGTCCTGGCCCAATCCCGGAAAATCGACGCCCTTGCTCGTACTTTCGGGAAGTTGTTCGCCCGTTACGTCGGGACAGATTGCCTGGGCAAAAGCCAACGGTTTTAGTGAGATAATCCTTGATGCTCAACTAATTCACGAAGCACCTAACACGCAATTACTGCTCGCTCACTACATTCAGGACGCCATTTCTGAAATCGGTCTACAACGTAACGTACTTGTGCATACGGGCGGCAACGTAGCGTCGGGTGGTGCTACGTTATCGTCAGAAAAACTAGGAACTGCACTTGGACACGTAGGGAAAGAAGTCGTTGGGCAAACGTCGGTACGTAGGGTCGTTGTGGCCGGTGGCGATACGTCCAGTTATGCGGCTCGGGCTATGGGTATCGAAGCGGTAGAAATGATCGCTCCGCTTGTTCCCGGCGCACCACTTTGTCGGGCGACGGCACCCGGTTCGTCATTGGATGGTATTGAGGTAAATTTCAAAGGCGGACAGGTTGGCACTGAAAACTATTTCGGCGTATTGCGCGAAGGGAAAGTGTTCTGAGGATATTTCTCATAATTTTTTGAAAAGTCGTTTCATCTAGCTATAAACCAATGAGCCAAAAAACACTAGGCCTGATTCACACATCAGCCACACTAGTACCTGTATTTCAACAACTTTGCTGCGAGTATTTACCCGGCATTCAAACGTTCAACATTGTTGACGATAGCTTGGTCAGGAATATCATCCAACGCGGTGAACTCACAACCGATATTGCTCGTCGCGTTGGTAATTATGTGAGTTCGGCTGAAAATGCCGGAGCCGATTTTATTCTCGTTACGTGTTCATCCATTGGTGCGGCTGTCGAAGCGTCGGCTCCACTGACCAACGTACCCGTGCTACGTGTCGATCAGCCTATGGCCGACAAAGCCGTTGAGATCGGCCAGAAAATTGGCGTGATTGCTACGTTGCCTACTACGCTCGGCCCAACCAGCGATTTGGTAAAACGTCGGGCCGCAGTTGCCGGAAAGAATATTGACATAACTTCGGTTCTGTGCGAAGGTGCGTTCGATGCGCTTATGAGTGGCGATTCGGCCAAACACGACACAATGGTGGCTTCGGCACTGAAAGAATTAAGCACTAAAGTCGATGTAATTGTACTGGCGCAGGCGTCGATGGCGCGGGTAGTCGATACGTTGGATGAAGCTGACAAAAAAGTCCCGATTCTGGCAAGTCCGCCCATCGCTATTCAACATCTGGCCGAACAGTTAGCTCAATAATTTTCCAGAAACGTTTTTGCCATCCCATGAATAAAACTCCGCTTTACATTGCCGGACTTGCTTTCGCTACGTTGCTGATTGGTTTGCTACTCGCTAATGCCGCCATCTGGCAACCTTCGGCGGTCATTGCTGCCGTGAGTTTTACGCTGGGAATGACGGCTATACCGAGCCTCAAAACGTATCAGTATACCGCCTGGATTATTGTGGCCGTTGTTGCCGCCATGATTTATCCGGCTGCGTTTACACACTGGGGAACATTCGATTTGCGGAATAAATGGCTCATTTTGCTGATCATCCAACTGGTTATGTTCGGCATGGGCATTCAGATGAGCATTCGGGATTTTACCGGACTACGTAGCACGGGTAAAGGCGTAGCAATTGGGTTGTTCTGTCATTTTACGGTTATGCCACTCATGGGCTGGCTACTCACAAAAATCTTTCAGTTTGAGCCCGAAATTGCGGCTGGTGTTATCCTGATCGGTTCGTGTTCAAGCGGATTAGCTTCTAACGTAATGGTTTATCTAGCCAAAGCTAACTTGGTGTTGTCAGTTGTGGTAACGGCAATGGCTACGTTGGCCGCTCCGTTTCTAACGCCCTTGTTACTCAAACTACTAGCCGGAACACTTATCGAAATCAAGTTTGTGAATATGATGATGGAAATTATCAAGATTGTGATCGTTCCACTTTTTGCCGCACTACTCCACGATTATCTGAAAACGGCTTCTTCACGTGGTCACCGGACAGTCAACGTATTATTTGCGCTTTCGATTGGCTGGCTAATTATTCTAGCCTGGGGCGGATGGGCTTTTTTCGAAACCAACGTAGCATCGGCTGAAGCATTACAGGCGCTTGAAATTTTCAGTTTTCTGCTGGCAGCACTGATTGTGGGCGTTATTTATCACATTCTGGCAAGCCGCAACCCAAAACTCGACGACTGGATGCCCTACGTATCGATGTTCGGAATCATTTATTTTACCGCCGTAACCACAGCAGCCGGACGCGAGAATCTGCTGAAAGTTGGCTTTTTGCTCTTTCTCTGTTCAGTTCTTCACAACGGAGCCGGTTATTTTTTCGGCTACTGGCTCAGCCGTTTGTTTGGGCTCGATAAAAATTCGGCACGTACCGTAGCGTTTGAAGTTGGCTTGCAAAACGGGGGTATGGCATCCGGTTTAGCCGGGAGCATGGGCAAACTCGGAACCGTTGGTTTGCCAGCCGCCGTTTTCAGCCCCTGGATGAACATATCGGGTTCGCTGCTGGCCAACTACTGGCGTCGCCGACCTGTTGAGGAGATTTCTGACGACGAAGCCGTTGTTACGGCTAAGGCATCAGCGCAGTAATGCTACGTCTGAATACGTTTATTTGGCTTCCTCTATTTTTTCGTTAGCCTCTTTGTGATCATCACCTTCGGGCTTCGGAATTTCGGTACTGTGCTCGGTCTGGTCGGCAACATAAGTCAATGAAATCAGCATCGGAAAGTGATCAGAACCGCAGTTTGGCAAGCGTTTAATGGTCTGCAATTGAAAATGTTGTGAAACAAATACGTGGTCTAACGGCCAACGTAAAAAGAAATAATTAGCATGGAATGTATTGTATAAACCGCGCCCAATGCGTGGGTCGAGCAAGCCACTAATACGCTGGAATAAGCGGGTTGTATGCGACCACGCTACGTCGTTCAAATCGCCCGCAACAATGATTGGCCCTGATTTCTTTTTGGCTTCTTTTCCTACCAGTAGTAATTCGGCATCTCGTTCGGTAGAGCGGTAGTGTTCGGTCGGACTTGGTGGCATCGGGTGAACGCCATAAAAGTGAATCAACTGCCCCGAAGGTAATTCCAGTTGCGCGTAGATGGATGGGATATCATCCTGAATCAGAAATCGTAGTTCGTGATGACGTATCGGGAAGCGGGAATAAAACAGCATTCCATACGTGTTCTCCAACGGATGTAAAATTGTATAGGGATAAACGTCCTCTAATTCAGCGAGTTCATCTTTCCATTTTTGATTTGCTTCCAGTACCAGCACTACGTCTGGATTATGTTTGGCCGCCAGTTCCCGAACTTCCGGCATATGTGTGTTTTCCATGAAAACATTTGCCGTCAGCACCCGAATTGTATTGTCCTCTACCTCTTTAGCCGCTCCTGCGGCCGAAAATGACTTAACCTGTTTCCGACGTAGCGGTGTGAAGGGATAAATTAACCAGCCCTGATAAAGCAGTGTCATCAACAGGCCAATGGGTACAATCAGCAAAATCCCGTCTACATGCTGCCCCACCAACAGCCAGCCTACCAGTCCAATTGCCGCCAGTACGGTTAGTTGCAGATGCGGAAAATCCCACATGCGAATCCACCAGTAATCAAGTCTAATCAGGTTGATAAAGGATGCGATTGTAATAACAATCGAATAGGAAAGCAGAACAACATCAAGAGAAGGCATATCGTGTAGGAGGAACGGTATTTCCAAGACTAACCCTAAAGTCAATAGAGTGTTTTAGATGCGTCGCACAAAATTGACTGGTCGAGTAGAGCGACGGCAGTCACAATACGGGTAATCCACAAAAAGTTCAACTCTTTCAAAAAGTTATACCATGATAACATTGTACAATTTTTAGAAAAAATGATGGAGTTTGAGGGAGTTATAAACGGCTAAGTTTGTAAACAATTTAACCTTGACATAATCCTATTGATAGTCAAGGATAGAATCAAACCCAACCACCGCAGGACATTAAAATCATAAAATAGCACTGAAATACAATCATTTACAATTTAATTAGTTTCTTAACATTCATCTCAACAAGATAGATATGAAACAAATCTGTACCTGCTTAATTGGCCTCATCGGGTTGATTCAGGCAGGATTTCCGATTATAGGTTTCTCACAAACTCCTGCCTCCCAGCAGAAAACCGTCGGAATTCCAGAACCCCAGCTTGCGTTGGCATCTGTTGCCAGCAAACAAACCACAATTGCAGCTAAGGCACCCGTAGACAGAGCCATTCGTGGCACGGTTAAAGATGAAAATGGGCAAGGTTTACCGGGTGTAAGTGTGGTCATCAAAAATACCGGACGTGGCACCAACACAGATGCAAACGGTACGTATCAACTGACCGTTCCCGACGGAACAGCCGCACTGGTTTTCAGTTTTGTAGGCTATGAATCACAGGAAGTTGCCCTCGCGAATCAGTCCGAAATTAACGTTACGTTGCAGGTCGACAGCAAGCAATTGAACGAAGTTGTTGTTGTTGGTTACGGTACGCAGCGCAAACGCGACCTGACCGGTTCAGTCGTTTCTATCAAAGGCGAAGAAACCACTAAAGTGCCCGTTACGTCGGTTATAGAGGCATTACAGGGGAAAATTCCCGGTGCCGATATTTCCCGGTCGAACGGCTACGCTGGTCAGGGAGCTTCTATCCGGATTCGGGGAAACCGTTCCATTGCCAACCCCAGCAGTTCAAACAACGTATTGTACATTGTGGATGGTGTACAGGGTGTAAGCGCATCAGATATTAACCCCAATGATATTCAATCGATTGATATTCTGAAAGATGCCTCATCGACGGCCATTTACGGATCGCGTGGTGCCAATGGTGTTGTGATTATTACGACCAAACGCGGCACGAGTGGCAAACCCAAATTAAGCCTGAATTCTTACGCGGGCATTTCGGAAGTGGCCGGTTACGGTGCGTTCATGACCGGCCCGGAATACATCGATTTCCGGCGCGAAGCCTACCGGGCATCAGGCACCTGGAGCAGCCCCGCCGACGACTCTAAAATATTCAACGCCAATCAGTTAGATGCTATTCAGAAACAGCAGTTCCCGGTATGGCCCGAGCTGATTCTACAGAACGGATTTCAGCAGAATCACCAGTTGGGAATTACGGGTGGCACGGATAAAACCAAAGTCTATTTCTCAGCGGAATATTTCAACGAAAAAGGATTGATGAAACTGGATGAATACAACCGGTATTCGGCTCGGTTGAATATCGACCAGACCATTAACGACTGGGTTAAAGTTGGCATTCAGACTCAACTGGCTTACATCGACAACGACATCCGCCGGGACCCATTCAACCGAGCTTCGAGCATCCTGCCGTTAGGAACTCCTTACGATCAGAATGGCGTTTTTATTCCTTTTCCACTGGGGGGCACTATCATCAATCCACTAGCCGATGAGCAACCCAACGCTTACAAACGAAACACAAAAACGAATCGTGGTACGTTGTCGACTTACCTCGAACTGACACCCTTCACCGGGTTCTCGATACGTTCAACACTAGGCGCTATTTTTTCAACTTCCGAAGCGGGTAGTTATTATGGGGTGAACACAATTGACGGAGCCGGTAGCCGCGCACAGGCGTCGATTACGAACAACCAAAGCCGCAATCTGAGCTGGGAGAACGTATTTACCTACAAAAGAGCTATTCAGGATCATGCCTTTACGATTACGGGCGTAACCAGTTACCTGAGCTTCAATAATACGTCGAGTTTTGCAGGCGGTAACAACCAGTTGATTCCTGCTCAGTTTTTCTACAACCTTGGGGCAGCCAATCAAAATCCATTTTGGGGAAGCGGTTACAGTCAGAACAAGCTCATTTCGTTTACGGGTCGCATCAATTATAGTTTCAAAGATAAATATCTGCTGACCGTTACAGGACGTAGCGATGGGTCATCAAAGCTCGGCGAAGGCCACAAATGGGCTTTTTTCCCCTCGGCCGGGTTAGGCTGGCGTATCAGCGACGAAGCGTTCATGAAAAATCAGAACGTAGTGACCGACCTGAAATTACGAGCCAGCTATGGCATTTCGGGCAACGACGTTATAAACCCGTACGCGACCCAGAATTCGCTGGCAACAGTATCGTACTCTTATAATGATGCCAACGCAGCCAACGCATATCTGATCAACCAAACTATTGGCAATCAGGATCTAAGATGGGAATTGACAACTACAGCCGATGTAGGGCTTGATGTTGGTTTATGGAACAATCGCATCACGGCCAATATCGATTATTACGACGCACGTACCAACGATCTGATTTTTCCGTACACACTTCCGCTGCTAACGGGCGTAACAACGGTGAATCGAAACATTGGTAAAACCCGCAACCGGGGGGTAGAAATTGGTATTACAAGCCAGAATATCAACCAGAAAGATTTTAGCTGGTCGACCAACGTAACGTTTGCCCGCAATCAGGAACGTATCGTTTCGCTGCCCAACGGCAACGTAATTGCCGACGATTATCGAAATTCATTGATTGAAGGGCAGCCGTCGCAGATTTATTATGACTACAAAAAAATTGGCATCTGGCAATTGGGCGAAGAATCGGAAGCGGCCAAATTTAACGCGATTCCGGGCGATATTAAAATCGCTGACCTGAACAATGATGGTAAAATTGACGGAACCGACCGTACAATTATCGGCTCGCGCGTACCCGCCTGGACGGGTGGTTTGAGCAATGATATTCGCTACAAAGGGTTCGACCTGAACGTACTACTAGTGGCTCGCGTGGGTCAATGGATTAGTTCCGATTACTATGCCAAATATACCCGCAACGCCAGCAGCAACGGTGCCAATATTAACTATTGGACACCCGAAAACCCGACAAACGAATACCCACGCCCTAATGCAACCCGTAGCTCGACCTACGTAACGACGTTGACCGAACGGCAGGCTTCATTTGCCAAAATCAGAAACGTAACGTTGGGCTACACCATTCCCAAATCCATTTTAAGCAAGGCTAAAATTGACAACCTGCGGATTTATGTATCGGGCAAAAACCTGTATTCGTTCAGCAATCTGAAAGATTTCGATCCCGAAGGCGAAGGCGTTATCGACCGTCCTCTCAACCGACTCTATGTAGTAGGTCTAAACCTCGGCTTTTAACTAATTCACTTTATGAAGACCTATCTGAAATACATACCTATTCTCGCACTAACCGCTACGTTCCTCTCGTGCAAAGAGCAACTGGTTGAATATAACCCGGCGGGTTCAACGGCGCAGAGTTTGTTTACGACGCCCGAAGGCATTGAAGCGGGTGTCAACGGAATTTATACGTATAACCGTTATTTCTACGGAAAAGAAGAAGGTCAGGCGCTCATGGAAATGGGCACCGACATCTGGACCAACGCGGCTAATAACGGTAATTCGGGTTCGAATGGCGTATTTCCACAACCATCTCTGACAACTTATCAGGGGTTGACAACGGATAATGTCTGGATAAAAAACCGCATGTGGCAGCAGTGTTACGCGGCTATCAATCTGGCTAATAACGTATTGAAATACCTGCCAACCGCTGGCGTGGTTGCAACGCGCCAGAAAGAACTGGAAGGCGAAGCACGGTTTCTACGGGCCTGGTATTACTGGCATTTAGCCGAAAGTTTTGGTGCGCTACCACTCCGGCTGGCTCCTACCGAAACGATTGAAACAACCGCTTCCCGTGCACCGGTTGAAGCTGTTTATGAGCAGATTTTCGCGGATCTCCAGTTTGCCGTTACCGCCATTCCGCAGACAACAACCGATTACGGACGTATTACCCGACCGGCCGCCGAGGCTTTTCTGGCAAAAGTTTATCTAACACGGGGTAAAAATCAGGAAGCGAGCAATTATGCAAAAAAGGTAATTACAGGGTATTCATATAAACTGCTACCGACCTTCGCAAATCTGTGGACAATTACGAATCAGCAGAATACCGAAGTGTTATGGTCAGTGAATTACTCAAGCAATCTGGCGTTCAATGCCGGCAGCAACATCAACCACACATTGTATCTGATGGAGTATAACACGCAGCCAGGTATGAAACGCGACGTAGCGAATGGCTTTCCGAATGTGCGATACATGCCAACGCTCTTTCTGCTCAACCTTTTTACCGAACAAAACGACTCACGCTACGCTGCTTCATTCAAATCAGCCTGGTTTGCGAACGAAACCGACGCAACGAAACGTCCTGCCGGTATGAGCGTAGGCGACACGGCCATTCTGACCACCAAATACGCTGTTACGCCCGCTTTCCGCCAGTCGAAAAAATACAAGATTTTCGATCTGAACGATGTCTATAAGTCCGACGGTACACCCAATGATCGTTTTCACTACGTATCGCTCCGCAAATTTGATGATCCGACAAGGGCCACAGATGCCACCACTGAGAGCGCACGTGATGCTTATATTATACGATTGGGCGAAGTTTATCTGCTTGCGGCTGAGGCTCAATTAAATCTGGGCAAAAAAGATTCGGCGGCTTATTACCTGAATGAAATCCGTACACGGGCCGCTGTTCCCGGCCGTCAGGCCAACATGCGGATTGCGGCTGCCGACGTAACGCTCGATTTTATTCTGGACGAACGCGCCCGCGAACTGGCTGGTGAGCAGGTACGTTGGTTCGATCTGAAACGGACAGGAAAACTGGTTGAGCGGGTAAAAAAATACAACCCTGACGCCGGTAAAAATATTCAGAATTTCCACGTACTACGTCCGATTCCACAAAGCGAAATCGATGCCGTCACCAACAAAGGTGATTTTAGACAGAATGAAGGGTATTGATATAGTAACCCCACGGCAGCTGCCGTGGGGTTTATTTTAGAGCGCTTCGTCTGTTAGTTTGCTGGGGCTGGACGAAGCCAGTTTGTCATTTTTGGAAAGCCCTCTTGAGACGTCGTGTTGTCTTTGGTCATTCCCATCCAGACCAGCAGTGGTAAACCAACGTAAATTTCATTAGTAAAGTTATCGATCAGCCAATTACTATCGCCTTTGTAGCCTCCAGCATGAAACACTACGTCGGCAGAAAAGCCAATTTCCTGACAGGCAGCAAATGTCCAGAGAATTACGGCTATTTCATCCCCCTGTTTGTCAGGCCGCTCTTCTGTAACATTTCCCCCTAACTGCGGGCGTTCATCGGGTAACGTCACCGCTATATGACCTGCTTCGTGCAGAATATCTCCCGGATATTCCAGCTTTCCCCGATCAATAATTAGTTTTCCTTCGCGAATTAGTATACCCGGCAAGAAAGTCGGTTCGTTCAATTCCGTTTCCTCAACGGCAATTCCGATTCTATTCAGGAAGCTATAAATCTGCGCTACGTTGTCTGTTATTACGTTGTTCATTGTTGCAGTTGATGATGGTATGCCCGGCGAACATCGAGCGTATGGTAGAGACTCATCGCGGTCTCCAGATAATGCGGAAGTGGTTTCTCCGGACGATCTTCCTGAAAAACCTGACCGGGACGCTTGGAGTGATATTGACTACGTTCCTGCATTCGTTCCCAGTCTGTTGAAGCAACCTCCAGGTTTAGCGCATTGGCTAGTTGATTCAGCATATCCAGACCACTTTTCTGGTAATTAAGCAAACGAATATTGGCATCGGTTTCGCTGATGTTCAACATCGACCTAAAATAACTTTCCAGCACATTAGCCGTATATTCATCCAACGACATAGACTGAACTTGCCCGGCTGTCAGGCCAAATAATTCGGGCGAAATAAGACCCGGTACGGCATGCATTCCCCGGTGTTTCTGATGCGACAGGAGCACATCATCGGGCGAGCGATATAGGAAAACAAACGGAACCGTGGGATAAAGTCGGCGGAACGTATCATAAAAAGCAAAATGCCAACTATCGAGTTTGATGAACAATCGTTGCTCTCGGCCCGTCCGTCGAATACCCATCCATTTTATTACCGCTTTTAACGTAGCGTCCTGTTCTTCCGGGGAGATGTCAAGCGTTGGATATGTATACGGAATCCGTAACACGTCATCAATCAACTGCATTTCAGACAGAACTATGTGTTGCTCAGGGATTGATAATAACTGCGATAACAATGTAGAGCCACAGCGGGAAACGTGGAAAATAAATGCATCGGGCTGGAGTGCTGAGGTTTCTCCTGCCGCAGCCAACAACCCCGACAACTGGCTGGTAGGTCGCCAACGGGTTGAATTATGTGGGTGCCCTTGGCACTTTCCGATTGTTTCGTCAAAAAAGGGCTCTGCAAATGGCCGATCTGCCACATATAGCCAGTTGAAATTCAATAGATTATCCGCGTTCGTCAGTCGATACGGTATCCAGTTTTTAAGTGCCTGTTCAACGTCAAGCTTCATACTACGTTTGTTTTTCTGCTATTATTTATTGCCCCGACAACTGCTTTATCAATTGGCGAGCCGTGTCAGTATCCTGCCGTTCTAGCTCGGCTATGATCTGTTGAAGCACTTCTGGCGGATAGGTTGCGGCTTGTTTTTCAGTGACAAATGAGTAACCCGCTTTGTCAAACAACGTATCCGACCAGTCGTTACGTCGGCAATCGATAACCAGATGAACCCGCTCCGTATCACCTTCATTACGAACGCTATGCATCAAATCGAAATTAGCGTACCAACACTCGCCAGCTTTCATGGGCAGTGCTACGTCATCAACGACAAAGGCAACTTTTTCGCCGGTCTGAATGGGAATATGCAACCGAAAATAACCGCATTCGTAACTCGTATCGCCATCGCGATGCGGATGAATAATGCTGCCCGGGGCAAGTGCCATGAGCCGAACCGATTCCAATGGGCAGTGAAACTGGCTCAAAATGGCCTGAAAATAAGCACATTGATCTAATAAGGTGGTACTGGCATACGTACCAGATAAGGCCCGAATATCGGTTTCGGCTCCCGACAGCGAACGTAGCGCAATGCTGCTCCACTTGCCCGCAAAATCGGCCTGATTGAAGTGTTGTGTCCAGTTAAACAGCCGACTTGTTGCTAAATCAGCGTTCAGTAGTTTTTGATCGAATTGAACTGGTAATCGAAAAAAACGATTTTCGGAATCTATAGGGTGCTCGTTCATTGTGTATCTTTCGCGTACTACTACTTGGTATAATGTTATTCGTTCAATTTACTGGCTTATCGGGTGCGGGTAAAACCACACTGGCCTATCGGACTCAAAAGCGACTGACCCAGTTGGGTATTCCGGTTGAGGTGCTGGACGGCGATGTATGTCGTCGGCAATTATGGCCGGAATTAACGTTTTCAGAAGCCGACCGTCAGGAAAATATCCGGCGAATGGGTCGTCTTGCGCGGATGTTCACCCAACAGGGGATTCTGGTTCTGATGGCGGCAATTAATCCGTATCAGCATATTCGAAACGAGCTTTCAGAACGTAACGAACCTTCCAAAACTGTTTTTTTATCCTGCGAACTGACTACGCTTATTTCCCGAGATACCAAAGGATTGTATGCCCGCGCTTTACTTCCCTCAACCCATCCCGATCGGCTTGAAAACCTAACGGGCGTCAACGCCGTATACGAACCTCCGTTAAATCCAGACCTGATTCTCTATACCGATCGCGACTCGGAAGGCGTATGTGAAGAACAGCTCATTCAATTCATTATCACTACGTTGCGTGCCTCGACGCCTTCTTTATTTATTCCAAAGTCTTCGTCAGATACCATTTGGTAAGTAATATTCACTAGTTTATATTCTCTAATTCGGCCGATGGAGTAATAAGAAGAAATTATAAAATATTCACATTAACAATCATACAATAATAAAAACTTAATGTTACCTATATAAAAATACTAAAAACTTAGAAGGTATTGTAATATTCAGAAAATTAGTTTGTTTGCAACCCAATCTGTATAATTTATATAATTAAGTTGTTTTATAGCTCATTCACTCTAATAAATATTAACTTTTTGCAATTATTGAATTATTTGTAAGTTTACGATCAGTAAAACAGTTGCTTAGCTTACTTATTAGATTATTTCCAGAGGTCCACGCCATTGATTAGTAGATCATTTCAATAATAATTCACTCGATATGTAACAAATTTTACCTATGGACCGCCGTCTATTTGTCAGGCAATCCGCTCTCGGATTCACCATTCCTTTTTTACCATCCTCCTTTTTCAACGAATCTTTACCCGACAATCAATCCGTAAACCTAGTAGTCAGCGAGTTAGCTGAACTGATTCAGAATGATGAGCTTGGCACACTCCAGCGAATTTCCGTTTCGCACATTTACAGCCCCGCACGGACAAAATGGTCAACGCTACTTTCAACTACAAGTCAGGATTTTGCTTTACTTTCTGAACTTTTAGGTGATGCGTTGCCATCTGACCTTTCAACGCATTTATCCAATGCGAAACCAGATGCTTTTGGGTCATTTTCAACACGCATTACGTATCAGGAGACATCCATAATCTGGCAGGCACTTGCGCATGTAAAAAAAGCGTCAGGGACTCCCTCACGTACCATTATTCTTGCTGGTAGTAAAGGCGTAGTTCAGCTTAATCTGAGTAAACCAGGCTTTAAACTGGTTGATTTTCAAGGGAAAACAGTAGCTAAAAACAGTAGCACAAAGGCAGGCAGTTTGCTTATCTAGCATAACAGCATCATTTCCTGGCTACACCAGTTACTAATCCGTTATTTCTTTTTCCTCAAAAATCACTCATGACTTCAGACACTACGTCCTCCAATAAGCCTTTGCCGGCAATGGCGGATACGCATGCGAAACGGTTTCGCTGGTGGATTGAGTTGGAACCGCAATGGCGTGCCGCGTTTCAGTACGCATTTTTCAGACATGTTGACCAGCCCTCTGCGGAAGAATTAGAAAATCTCTGGCAGACTACCGTGCTACGTTTTGCAGGCCCCAAAGCGCCTAATCCAAATATGAGTTTTGAACTGACAAACTGTTCAGGAGTTAGTGGAATGGTAAATCTGGAAATTCTTGTGATAACGAATCAGCAGCTTAAAAATCTGAACGAACTAACGAGCCTGGTCCATCTTAAAAGTCTTTTCGTTAATAATAATTCGATTCAATCCCTGGAAGGGATCAAAAGTCTTAAAAAGCTGGAGCAGTTGTACGCTCAGATCAATATGATCGACTCAATTGAGCCAGTTAGCGAATTGCACAATCTTCGGGAAATTTATGTGAGTTTGAATGCTCTGAAAAACCTGAATGGGATTTCCAAAAAACACAGCAAAAACCTGAAAGCGTTCTTTTGTCTACCTAACGAGTATTTACCTGACCGGGAGATTATTCGAGTAGAACGCAATCTTGGCATCCGATGCCGATCTATTTAACAACAATCTACTGTTTTTCAACCAAACCTTAAAACATACAAAATTATGAGTGAACCTTTTTTAGCCGCTATTATTATGTTCGCGGGCAATTTTGCTCCTCGTGGCTGGGCTTTCTGCCAAGGCCAAATCCTCTCAATTGCTCAAAATACCGCCTTGTTTTCACTATTGGGCACTACGTACGGCGGAAACGGCCAAACTACGTTTGCCCTCCCCGATTTGCGTGGACGCGTACCGGTTGGACCAGGTCAGGGGCCAGGTCTACCGCCTATCAATTTAGGCCAGATGTCTGGCGAGCCTACTCATACGCTCATAATCACTGAAATGCCAGCTCACAATCATGCGGCACAAGCACAGGGAAACACTAAACCGGGCGCTGCATCTTCGCCAGGGGGCAATACCTGGGCTTCATCTGGTGGTCTAGACCCCGAATACATTAATGAAGCCCCCAATGCCCCTATGGCCTCGAATACTGTGTCGGTAGGAATAGCTGGTGGTAGCCAGCCTCACAACAACATGCAGCCTTATTTAGGGCTAAATTATATAATTGCTACGGAAGGAATTTATCCTTCACGCAACTAGTCAATAGCTATCTCTTGTCGATTTTAGCTTTTTCTATCAGAAGCCAGTTCGCTGGCTTCTGATACTAACCCTGTTTTTAGAACCACAATCAGACCTCAATCTTTCCCTCACATGAATCATCTTTTCTATAGACAAAATACATCGCCCATGTTTCTGCAGAACTGGCGATTATACGTAGTCAGCGGCTTGTGCCTACTGCTTGCGTTACTTAGTATGCAGACCAAAGCCCAAACAATTCCTGCTTCTGTTACGGTTTCGGGCGCCTGTTTGAACAGTACGTATGTGCTGCCGAAATTTGCTGATGATTATGAGAGTACAGGCAAACCTGCCTATCTGGGAACAGGTTCTGTAACCATCAATACGACAGCATACCAAGATGTTGGGATGGCCGTGTATTATGAAACAAGTAGTCCGGCTGGCTGGGTGTTAGCACTTGATGGACAACCTTATCTCACCGTAGCCTCGAATACTGCCCTGCCGCCTATATCGGGTTGGCAAGTTGTTCCCGATAACAGCCTTGGGAATTGTACGGGAGGGGTTGGGCTGACGGTATTGACCGTTCCGCCTTCTGTTAGTATTAGTCCCGCCAATCCTACGGCTGTCTGTGCGGGAGCTTCTGTAAATCTGACCGCCACTCCTACGGGTATTCCGGCTACTGTTACCTATGCTTGGAGCAGTAGTCCAGCCGGTTTTTCAGGCTCCAGCAATACGTTGACTCAGAATGCCCCTAATGTTGGCACAAGTACTACGTATACCATTTCTGTTACGGCCTCCAATGGAGGTATACGAGCTACGTCCAGCGTTACGTTAACTGTAAACCCCCTTCCGACGCTGACTCAAAATGGATCAGCTAACCCGACAACTTGTGGAGGAACTAATGGTATCATTAATTTTACCACCAACCTGTCCAATGGTACTTATCAGCTTAGTTATACCGGAGCGGGTAGTCCCAAAAGCGTTGTGGTTACGGGCGGAGCATTCAGCCTGACAGGCTTAGCCGCAGGTAGTTATTCAGCCTTCTCCATCACCAACAATGGCTGTACTGGCTCATTGGCTACACCCGTTACCCTGAATAATCCTACGCCGACGTTAACCGTTAGTGGCAGTGGTAGCCCGACAACGTGTGGCGGAACAAATGGTCGCCTTGAATTTACGACTACCAATCTTGCCAACGGTACATATACACTCAGCTACACAGGTCCGGGTAGTGCTGCTACGGTCACCGTTGCCGCCAATTCTTTCACGCTGACGGGTTTAGGTCAAGGAACATATACATCCTTCTCACTAAGTGGCAATGGTTGTACGGCGACCAGTTCGTCTAGTGTTCCCCTAACCGATCCTGCACCTCCTACACTGACTCTGGGCACACCTGCCAATCCTACCACCTGTGGAGGCACCAATGGTAGCATCGGCTTTACCACCAATATTGCCTCTGGTACTTATCAGGTGAGTTATACGGGCACGGGAAGTCCTAAAACGGTTACGATAGCCAGCAATGCGTTTAGTCTGACGGGGCTTAGTGCCGGAACTTATTCCAATTTTTCGCTGACTCGCTTCGGTTGTAGCGTTACCGTAACTACACCCGTCACCTTGACAGACCCACCGACACCGACACTGGTATTGAGTACATCAGCCAATCCGAGCACCTGTAGCGGCACCAACGGCAGCATTAGTTTCACTACGAACCTGTCTAATGGTACGTATCAGTTAAACTACACCGGTGCGGGTAATCCTAAACAGGTCACTGTTACAGGCGGAGCTTTCAGTCTGACAGGCCTAGCGGCAGGTAGTTATTCGGCCTTCTCCATCACCAACAATGGTTGTACAGGATCGCTCAATACGACAATTCCGCTGACAGACCCTGTTGCTCCTACCCTCACTCAGAATGGTTCGACTAACCCGACTACCTGTGGAGGCACCAATGGTAGCATCAGCTTTACCACTAACCTGTCTAACGGTACGTATCAGTTGAACTACACAGGCGCGGGTAGCCCTAAAACCATTACTGTCGCCAGTGGAGCTTTTAGCCTGACGGGACTAGCCGCAGGTAGTTATTCAGCCTTCTCCATCACCAACAATGGCTGCACTGGCTCTTCTAATCCGTCCGTAACGCTGACAGACCCACCAACGCCGACACTGGTATTGAGTACGTCAGCCAATCCGAGCACCTGTAGCGGCACCAACGGCAGCATTAGTTTCACTACGAACCTGCCTAATGGTACGTATCAGTTAAACTACACTGGTGCGGGTAATCCTAAACAGGTCACTGTTACAGGCGGAGCTTTCAGTCTGACAGGCCTAGCGGCAGGTAGTTATTCGGCCTTCTCCATCACCAACAATGCTTGTACTGGATCGCTCAATACGTCTGTTTCCTTGTCTGACCCAGCTACTCCAACGCTGGCCGTCAGTACAACGGTTAGTCCGAGTACCTGCGGGGGAACCAATGGCAGCATTAGTTTCACCACAAACCTACCCAACGCTACGTATACACTCAACTATACCGGTTCGGGTAGCCCTAAACAGGTTACGGTCACCAACGGCGCTTTCACCCTGACGGGCTTAGCGGCAGGAACGTACTCAGCTTTTTCTATCACCAACAATGGTTGTGTAGGCTCGGTCAATACGTCTGTTACGTTGAACAACCCGCCCACGCCTACGCTGGTGTTCAGCGCTTCGGCCAATCCGAGCACTTGTAGTGGCACCAATGGTAGCATTAGTTTCACCACCAACTTGCCTAATGGTACGTATCAGTTGAGCTACACAGGTGCGGGTAATCCCAAACAGGTTACCGTAACGAGTGGAGCTTTTAGCCTAACGGGGTTAGCTGCGGGGGCTTACTCGGCCTTCTCGATCACCAACAATGGTTGTACTGGATCGCTCAATACGTCTGTTTCCTTGTCTGACCCAGCTACTCCAACGCTGGCCGTCAGTACAACGGTCAGCCCGAGCACTTGTAATGGTACCAATGGCAGCATCGCCTTCACGACTACCAATCTGGCCAACGGTACGTATCAACTGAGCTATACCGGTGCAGGTAGTCCCAAACAGATCACCGTCACTAATAACGCCTTCACTCTGACGGGCTTAGGAGCAGGAACGTACTCAGCCTTTTCTATCACCAACAATGGTTGTGTAGGCTCGGCCAATACGTCTGTTACGTTGAACAACCCGCCTACACCCACACTGGTCCAGAACGGTTCAGCGAACCCAACTACCTGTAGCGGCACTAATGGTAGCATCAGCTTTACCACTAACCTGCCCAACGGTACGTATCAGTTGAGCTACACAGGCGTGGGTAGTCCCAAACAGGTTACTGTTACGGGGGGAGCTTTCACGCTTGCAGGCTTAGCGGCAGGTAGTTATTCGGCCTTCTCCATCACTAACAATGGTTGTACAGGATCGCTCAATACAAGTGTTTCTCTGTCAGATCCGGCAGCACCGGCTCTTATACCCGGTACGCCGACCAACCCAACCACTTGTGGAGGTACCAATGGCAGCATCGCCTTCACAACGGCTAATCTGCCCAACGGTACGTATACACTCAACTACACAGGTGCGGGTAGTCCTAAGCAGATAACGGTAACCAACAACGCCTTCACTCTGACGGGACTTGGTGCAGGTACGTACTCGGCCTTCTCCATCACCAACAATGGTTGTGTAGGCTCGGCCAATACGTCTGTTACGTTGAACAACCCGCCTACACCCACACTGGTCCAGAACGGTTCAGCGAACCCAACTACCTGTAGCGGCACTAATGGTAGCATCAGCTTTACCACTAACCTGCCCAACGGTACGTATCAGTTGAGCTACACAGGCGTGGGTAGTCCCAAACAGGTTACTGTTACGGGGGGAGCTTTCACGCTTGCAGGCTTAGCGGCAGGTAGTTATTCGGCCTTCTCCATCACTAACAATGGCTGTACGGGAACGCTCAATACCACAGTTTCCTTGTCTGACCCAACAGCACCATCGGTTACGTTAACCAGCAGCGGTACCATTACCTGCTCAAATCCGCAAGTCACATTAGTGGCCACAACTGGTGCCAGCAGCTATCTGTTTAGCAGTGGAGCCAGCCAGGTCGGTGGAAGCGGTGGCAATACAGCAACGGTAACAAATCCAGGATTATATTCTGTAACGTACGTGTCTGCTAACAACTGTCGATCAACTGCTTCGGTAAACGTATCCAGCAACAGCACGTTGAACGCACCTACCTTACAGGCAAGTGCAGCAACGACAACCGCACAGCCGATATCGGTTACGGCAACAGGATGCGCAGGCACAATTAACTGGAACTCTCAAGGTGGTGTTGGCTCAGCAAATGGTTCGATTTATACCTACACACAACCCGGCAATTATACGTTAACGGCTACCTGTACAGTTGGAAGCTGTACAAGCCCTTCGTCCAATGCCGTAAGCCCACGGATCTTACCAGGCGTTTTTGCCATTACACAGGTAACTACGGTAAACTGTCAGGTCCTCAACGCAACAACTGGTCGTTATCAGATTACGTTCAACCCAATATATAGCGGACAGAACTCCAATCCGATTTCGTTCTCGGTTGTGAATGAGATGTTGCCGACTACCAATTCGGGGCCGTATACCTTACAGCTTTACAATGATAATTCAACGATCAATCTGGTGGCTGTGCAGGCTGGCAACGGGCAAGCCAATTTTGCCTACAATTGGGTAGCCGCCTGTCAATCAGGAGGTACGCCTAACAGACCACCTACCACGACTGGGATTCCAAATCAAACCATTACCCAAGGACAGGCTTACCAGTTGAACCTCAGCCCTTATTTCTCTGATCCAGACGGTCAGGCGTTGACGTTTACATCGCAAAATCTACCTGCGGGCTTAAGTATAAATGGAACCTCAATTAGTGGTGCTCCGTCTGCTTCAGGCGTATCGGCTGTGACAATTACGGCCTTAGACCCAGCCGGTTTATCTGCAAGTGCAAACTTCCAACTCACAGTTAGACCAGCGAACACGACCCCAACCGGTTTCGCTATTGCGAGTGTTTCAATGGTGAATTGTCAGGTATTAAAGCCAGATCAACGTCGTATTACGTTCAATCCTCAGTATGCAGGTCTGAATGGTAGCCCAATTTCGTTCTCGGTTGTGAACGAAATGTTGCCAACTAATAATCCTGGCCCTTACAGCCTTGATTTGTATACTGACAACCCAACCATTACGTTGGTTGCCAAGCAGGGGGCTTCAGTGGTTACGTATCCTTACAACTGGTTTGCTGCCTGCAATGCTCCTGCACGGGCAAGTGTAGCAGAAGCTGGATCAAAACTTTCGGTGAAGGTTTTGGGTAATCCAGTCGTAGGAAAATCAGCGGAAGTTGAGATTCAGGGCGTTCAGGGTCAATCTGTGCAGTTGGATTTAGTCGATCTTCAAGGAAAGAGCATCCATCAGCAACGTATTGAGCAGGCAGCAGCAACCGAACGTGTAAACATTCCGATGAATGATAATCGTGGAATTCTTCTGCTGAACGTAAGCACCAACCTCCAGCAACAACAGGTAAAACTTATCAGACAATAACTGTTTGCGGATAAATTCAATAAAGCCCGGCCTTGTGAGGCCGGGCTTTATTGTTTACTAACGTTTCGGTATAATATCTTCCGCTAAAAATCGGTAAATCTGAATTTATGGAACGTGGAAGTCAGGTCTATTAAATATAGCCGAAACGACCTCCAGTATACACGAAAAATACTCGGCTGGCCAACTGGCAGAACGTACCAATCCCTGCAAAAACAAGCCGATCAGAACGTAGTACTTTTTGAGGTTAAAACGAGGAAACCGGGGAAATACAAAAATGATGTAAAGACCCCCTGTTACGTAACGCTATAGCGTTGCCAGTTCTCGAATATCACTGATTTCCAACACATTCTTTGGTGCGCCTTTTTGTGTAGCATTGATCATAGCCCATGCAATCTCCTGTAGCGTCAACACCCGTTTGGGTGCAAACAGGCTGATTAGTTTTATAACCAGCTTATATCCTCTTTTAGCATTTTTCTGACCGGAAAAGGCGGCCATTGCACCCGGCCTGAAATTATATTCACCTTTAAACGGCAAGCGCATCAACGCATTTTCGGTTTTACCTTTTATACGCGCCCACATCACGCGGCCTGTTTCTGTGCTATCAGTGTGGCTTCCCGACACAAAATTGAAAATGATTCCCGGATTGAGTGTTAACAACGTTTCTGCTACGTTCAGAGTAGTATCATACGTAATGCGTGTATAATCTGCTTCATTGGTACCCACTGAACTGATACCAGCGCAGTAAAAACAGGCATTATATCCCGTCATAGCCGCCTGAAACATGCTCAGATTCATAAAATTAGGCACGATCAGCTCTTTAAGCCTGGGATGAACAATGTCGACAGATCGGCGATTGACCATTAACACTTCCTTAACTTCTGGATGCTCCAGACAGGCCAAGAGCACTCCTTCGCCCACAAAGCCAGAGGCCCCGGTCAGTATTATTCTGAGTTGCATACATTACTCGTTTATTGCGCCGAATTTAAGCAAACTGCTGGCTGTTCCAGCAAGGCTTTTCATTAGAACATGATTGCCCGTTGAGCCGCTATTTAGCTTTTTGCTCGATAGCGTTCAGACAGCAGAATCCGTTTTTTGTGACAGGGATGAACCCTACCGCCATACCAGATCAAGAATCGGACCGATGATGGGTGAAGATGCATTCAGACCTTATCACCTGATTTCGTACAATTGAGATAGCTTTATGCAGCACGCTAATATTGTACAATTTTCAGAGAAAATGGTGGAGATTCAGGACACACCAATCCGCTAGATTTGTAGACGCATATTTCCCGTCGCTATGAATCACTACGTAACCCGATTGCTGTGTTCACTCCTGTTTATTTTTTTTGTTACTTTTTCGTTCGCGCAAAAAACGACTAAAAAAACGCAGTCAGTCACCATTACGTTGCCCGCTCAAAGTCATGTACGAATTAGCTTCGGGGCTGAAAAATTAAAACAGGCCTTGCAGGCAACTGGCTATCAGGCTATGATTGCCAACACCACTGCACAACGTAGTAGCGATTATGTTATCCAGTTAGCACTACGTAGTGGAAATGGGCTGAAAAAGGAAGCATTTTCGATTCGGAAGGAAGCGCAAAAACCACTGTCGATTCTGGGTGATGATGCATCAGGAACACTCTACGGCTGTCTGGAACTAGCCGAACAGATAAAAGAAACGGGTAAACTTCCAGAAACAATCAACCTGACCGACGGCCCCGAAATGGTGCTACGTGGTACGTGTATCGGCGTACAGAAACCTACGTATTTGCCCGGTCGCGATGTGTATGAGTACCCGTACACGCCCGAAACCTTTCCGTGGTTATACGACAAAGCTTTGTGGATTCGGTATCTGGATATGATGGTTGAGAATCGCTATAATTCTTTATATCTCTGGAACGGCCATCCGTTTGCATCGCTGGTACGGGTCAAGGAGTATCCATACGCCGTGGAAGTCGATGATGCTACGTTCAAAAAGAACGAAGAAATGTTTCGATTTCTGACTGCCGAAGCCGACAAACGCGGTATCTGGGTGATTCAGATGTTCTACAATATTATCGTCTCAAAACCTTTTGCCGAGCACCATAAAATTAAAACGCAGGACCGGAACCGGCCAATTGTTCCGCTCATTGCCGATTATACCCGAAAATCGATTGCGGCTTTTGTCGAGAAATACCCAAACGTTGGTTTGCTTATTGCGCTGGGCGAAGCCATGGAAGGCGTTGGTCAGGATGATGTCGACTGGTTTACGCAGACCATTATTCCGGGTGTAAAAGATGGTCTGAGAGCACTCGGAAAAACCGAAGAACCACCGCTTGTGCTACGTGCCCACGATACGGATGCCCCGCGTGTGATGAAGGCTGCCTTGCCCATCTACAAAAATTTATATACCGAAGCGAAGTTCAACGGCGAAGCACTCACTACGTATGAGCCACGCGGCAAATGGGCCGATTTGCATCGCACATTAAGTAATATCGGTACGGTTCAGATTGAAAATGTGCATATTCTGGCGAATCTGGAGCCGTTCCGCTACGGTTCGGCCGATTTCATCCAGAAATCGGTGGGGGCCATGCACAGCATTTACGGAGCCAACGGATTGCATCTTTACCCACAGGCGTCGTACTGGGATTGGCCGTACACTGCCGACAAAACCTCCCCTCGCCTACTCCAGCTCGACCGCGACTGGATCTGGTATAAAACCTGGGCGCGTTACGCCTGGAAAGCTGGCAGAAACCGCCCTGACGAAGTATCGTATTGGGGCAACCAACTCGCCGATAAATATGGCTTATCTCCCGATAAAGGCAAAGATGTACTGGAAGCTTACGAACAGTCGGGCGAAATTGAACCGAAGTTGCTACGTCGCTACGGAATTACGGACGGAAACCGTCAGACGCTGACGCTCGGTATGCTGATGACGCAGCTCATTAATCCGTTCCGCTATGGTCTGTTTACGTTAATGTACGAATCGGAAGCACCTGAAGGTGAAATGATTATCGAATACGCCGAAAAGGACTGGAACAAGCAGAAACACATCGGCGAAACACCCCCTCAGATTGCCGACGAAGTGATTGAACATGGTAAAAAAGCCGTAGCTGCTATTGACAAAGCAACTGGTTCGGTCACGAAAGACAAGGCTGAATTCGGCCGATTGAAAAACGATGTGTATTGTCAGAACGCACTTGCTAATTTCTACGCCGAAAAAGCTCGTGCTGCGGTAACTGTGCTGCGTTACAAATATTCAAACGATGTGCGCGATCTGGAAAAAGCGGTTCCTCTGCTCGAAAGCAGCGTAAAACACTTCGCCGAATTAGTGAACCTTACCAAAGATACGTACCTGTATGCTAACAGTATGCAGACGCAGCAACGCAAAATTCCGATGCGGGGCGTAAATGGTACGTATAAAACGTGGGAAGAAATGCTGCCAGTTTATCAAAAAGAATTGAACCGTTTCAAGCACGTAATCGACTCGCTGAAAACGTCTCCCAAAGCCATTGCCAAGCAACCCATTCTGTTGAAACCCGCTGTTGCTACGTTACAGAGTCCGCAGGTTGATACGTATATTCTGGAAAAAGGGCAGCGCGTTTTTGCCGATACGTCACTGACGATTAGTGACGTAGCACCCGAACTAAACCAATTGAAAGGGCTGAAATTTGCCAAAGCGAAACAGCAATCGGAACGTACCAGTTTAACTTTTACGGCAACTCAACCCGTGAAATTATTAGTCGGATTTTTCAACGAAAAAAATCCAAAATACCACCCGGCTCCCGAACTCGAAACCGATGCCAGCGCCAACGATTACGGTCAGTCTGAAATCAAAATTTCGAATGCACTATTGGTTGATGGTCTGCCGCCCGTGAACGTTCATGCCTATTCATTTAAGGCTGGTCAGCACACGCTCAATCTTGGCAAAGGTGCCTGCCTGATTCTGGGTTTTATGGATGGCAATCAGGAGATTCCTATCTCGGATGCGGCCGGGGTCGCGCCCGACCTTGCTGGAAATAAAAAAAACATCGACTGGCTGTTTGAGTAAATAGCCTCTCCGGATTTCCTCAACAGATCAGCAACGTAACAAGAATCCCGTTGGACTGGCCTAGAGCCTTCCCAACGGGATTCTTAGTTTGATCATGTCAATAACGTTACTTCCGAATAAGCGGATGGCCTTAGCGATTGATTACTAACCGGTGGGCTTTGGTCAATTGCGCACCAATCTGTACTCTGATTAGATACATACCAGCCGGTAAATCAGCTACGTCCACACGATACGTAGTAGAATTTTCCAGAGAGAGCGTTTCCGAACGTACTTTATTGCCTGCCAACGTAATCAAATCCAGATGAATCGTTGCGGCTTCATAAACAGGAATATCGATAGCAACATAATCCTGAGCCGGGTTTGGATAGACTGTCAGCGAGCTTTCCGACTCCGCTTCTGCTTTTACCCGGCTACCACTTGCACAACCTACCGGTTCAACATTCCATTGCTGATTGGCGAGCCCAGTTGGTGTATACTGAATCACGTTTCCGCCCTCGTTTTGATTTGAGGCTTCCACATCCAGTACCTTACCTGAGTGAACGGCTTTGATCGAAAAATACGTCTGGGCATCGAGTTGAACAATCCATTTCTGGTTGTTTCTTCCTCCATTTGTCCATTGAATCGGTAGCGCACCGTTGGCCGTTGAGCCGTCTTTCACATCCAGCACTTTATTGCTGTGCATGGCCACCAGTTGATACGTATTGGCGCCTACTGACTGAAACTTCCACTTTTGCCATTGCTGACCAGAATAGGTACGTTGTTTAACCACTGCACCGTCGGCGGTAGAACCTCCTTCAACACCAAGCGCTTTGTTGCTATTCCGATTGGTCACTTTGTAACAGGCGTTCGGATCGATTACGGTATTGGCACAGCCTACCGCTTCGATACTCCATTGCTGATTGGCCTGTCCACTGGGTGTATACTGAATCACATTTCCGCCCTCGTTCTGGTTTGAGCCTTCCAGATCCAGCACTTTGTCGGAGTGAACCGCTTTGAGGGAATAATACCCCTGCCCGTCGAGTTGCGTCACCCATTTCTGATTGTTTGACCCCGCATTTGTCCATTGAATGGGCAGTGCACCGTTGGCGGTTGAGCCGTCTTTTATATCCAGCACTTTGCCCGAATGAACCGTCACCAGTTGATACGTATTGATGCCCACCGACTGAAATTTCCATTTCTGCCATTGCTGACCCGTATAGGTGCGCTGTTTAACCGCAGCACCGTTAGCGGTTGAGCCACCTTCAACACCCAGTACTTTATTGCTAATTCGACCGGTTATTTTATAGCAAAGCGCAGGATCTAGTTGCTTCACTCCCGTGGTGAGGCTTGTTCCTACCCCACCCGACCAGGCATCACCGGCTCGCGTATAGACCCGGAAGTAATACGTTGTCTGCTGATTCAGATTTGTAACGGTAAGCATACTCGCCGTGCCTCGATAGACAACCTTACCGCCTTCAATGGCCGAACCGTTGCCCGTAAAATCAGGATTAGCAGTATAGTTTGTTCCAGATGGTCTGTCCAGAAAACCGGTTCCTGCTTTCACCACCACCAGAACCTCATCGAACGGAGCGGTAGGCGACGACCAGTTCAGATTTACATTCGTTGTGGCATTCAACGTAGCGGTTAGATTACGAATGGCTAAGTTGGCCGATGCACAATCCGGGTAAATCTTCACCGAATCAGTAGCGGTTAAGCCGCCATTATCGGTTACCTGTACTTTTATCAGATAATAATACGTATCACCATCGCAACCGACCGGAGAGATTTTTACTATCGGCGATGCCTCTGTTAAGGCCGGTTCGGGGTGTTGGTGGTTATTATGTCGCAAAACAACCTGCCAGCTATAGGTTAAGCTACCAACGGCTTCGTCCGTAACGCTGGCTTTCAGTTGATACGTACTTTCTTTATTAAGCGCATATAAACTTCCGGCAATCGGCGATGCGATTTTAACCGTTGGGGCACTATTGTTCAACGAGATAAGCAACTGCTGACTGGCTGTTTGCCCTTGTGTGTCAGTAACCGTTAGCTGAACGGTAAAACTCCGGGTTCCCACTGCGGTGAACGTATGAACGGGGTTCTTATCTGTCGATGACGTACCATCACCAAAATTCCAGACATAGGTAAGCGCATCGCCATCTGGGTCAGTAGAACCATCGCCTTTAAACTGGACCGTCAACGGGCTATTTCCCAATGCCTTATCTACCGAAATAGTAGCAATAGGCGGCTGGTTAAGGCCATAACTGATTTTACGAATTTCGCCGTTATTGATGTTGGTATAGTAAAGCGATCCATCGAGCGCGTTGTACTCAATATCGACAACGCCATTTGTGCCGCCAGCGGGTAAAAAATCGCTTACGCTCGTAACCGTTCCATTACTGTTTATTGCGGCTGCTTTTATCCAGTTAGCCCCGTAATCGCCAAAATAATACAAGTTGCGGTAGGCCGCCGGAAATTTGGTACCTGCATAATACGCCCCTCCAGTTACACAATTTCCTTTAAAAGGCGTACCTGTGGCTGACGACCCGGTAGCTCCAATCTGGGCAACCGTTGTTGTGGTATTCGTAAAAACTGGCACACGTGCGCTATTCTGCGAATGGTGCCAATCCATAATGGGCACATTATGAACATATCGACGCTGTAATCCCGGCAAAGGCTGGTTGCTACACGGATTTAGTACAGTAGTTGTGCCGATGGATGCCTGCTTCAACAAATTCGCAAACGTCAGATACGGCTTGTTGCAGGTGTTGGTCGGATTTGGCTCATCGCGGTTCTCCAGCGTCTGAGCGGCTGCGGCATAGGAGCTATGTTCCTGAATACCTTCGTAGATTGGCCAGCCTGCGTTTTCTCCGCCCTGCTTAATCAAATGAACCTCTTCCCAGATTGCCCAACCAACATCCCCAACCAGCAAGGTTCCCGGATTTCCATCGGCAGGATTCATACTGCCCGTACCCGGCTGAAGACCCATCCGGTTAGGGTTTCGAAAACCTAAAGCCCACACCCGCGATGCTGCCGCCCGAGGATTTGCCGAATTATAGAATGGATTACTAGATACGCCATCGCCGGTGTTCGGATCGAGACGTAGTATTTTACCACAAAGTGACGTAATCATCTGTGAACGAAAAGAACCCACATTTTCATTGGGCCGCATAATGCCATCGTTGATCGCAGTCTGCCAGTACGTATCACTCGAACTGCCCTTATCCACTACATTATAACTGGCATTATCGCCGGTCGAAACCAGCAACGTACCATCGGCCCCAAACAAAATCGTTCCGCCTGCGTGCGATTCATGAGTCAGCGGTATACCGGTTGATTTCGTCTCTCCCAACAGTACTTTCCGACTCGCCACATCGGCCGTGAACACATTATTAGTTTGTACTAGCTTATAGCGTGTTACACGACTAATGGTTGCTTTAAGGTAATCGTTCGTAGCTGCGTTATAAGACGCGGTTCCGAAATTCATTAAATGATGACGGTCTACTACGTAGAACAAATAAATCAGTCCGTTGGTAGCGAAATTCGGATCGAGGCAGATACTGGCCAGACCGAAATCGCGCCAGTTGCCAACTTCCGGGCTAATATCCAGCACCACAGCGGTTTGCTTCACGTATTGAACACCATTCCAGA
This sequence comes from Spirosoma daeguense, assembly GCF_054776875.1. Lineage (NCBI taxonomy): Bacteria > Pseudomonadati > Bacteroidota > Cytophagia > Cytophagales > Cytophagaceae > Spirosoma > Spirosoma daeguense. The sequence continues at coordinate 74,533 of NZ_BAAHBF010000002.1, read as the reverse complement.
CAGACACCCAGACTCGTCCGGCTTTATCCCACACAAAAAGCTGTTTGCCATCGGCCGAAAAAACGGTTCCCATGGGCGTAGTATACCCATTGAGTACCAGACTATTGTTAAAACCTGTTGGTAGTGATTGCCCCCATGTTAAGGAAGCCGAAACCAGCAGTAGAAGTGATAGACTTAAGAGGAGTTTTCTGTTTACCTGACGTAACAGATTGCATTTGTACATATTGTTCATGAATGGATTAGTTTCGAAGTGACGAGCAAAAAAGGGCCCTGCTCCTCTCAAGAGGAGTTCGATCACGTCAGAAAATGTTTGTTGATTTATACGGCGATGATGCCGCATTGCACCTTTTTCTGCTGGCTGATTTTACCAGTTAGTGGTTTGTTGTATTGTACTTGTAGCGAGTGGTGATCTAATTCAATAGGCAATCAAAACAAAGTTAATTTCCGGCTGTGTAGTTCTGACCGATCCGCGATAAGCTCACTAGAAGAAAATCAATAGCTGAGACCCGTCATGCAAACTCTAACCGTTAGATAATCAGACGAAAAGACACCAAACTAGTCACTTCGAATAGGTGATGTTAACAGTTTTCGCATTAAGCCAAAATCAGAGAAGCATGGTTTCTTATTAACTAAACTACCGCCAACGCCATAGTTTATAAACGATTTTCAGATAATTACATGAATAAACACTGGCTTCATTGCCGTTACAAAAAATATAGTACTACGTAAAAAATAGTGGGAAACGTACTCACTAAAACCAATAATTACTTCATCAGTAATCACTCATCACGATCTGCTCATTTGCCAACGTAACGCTTCCTGAACGGCTTCTAAGGATGAATAACGTGGACTGTAATTCAGCAAACGGCGCGCTTTTTCAATGCTTCCGCTTGGGCTATGTACGATATGATCCCAGGTCAGGCGTGCATCCTTGGGCGAAACAAGCTGGCGAAATTCATCCCAGGGAACGTAGCGAAGTAGGGCAGTTTGCCCAAACCAGGCAGCCATTGATTCGGCATAGCCACGTAGCGTAAGCGCTTTTGGCGAAACCATATTAAAGCTTTCGCCGATGGCCTCCGACCGGTGCAAAATGGCCTGCATAAACCCCTGTGCTACGTCGTCGGCATGAACGTGGTGCAACGTTTCCATACCAATGTTGGGTAAAATCACTTCTTCACCCTTAGCCAGTCGTGAAAAAACGTCGGGATTGAGATTTCCTGCCGGATTGATCGGTTGCCAGCCCGGCCCGACAATGTGCCCCGGATGAAGGATTGTTGCTGGAAAGCTCCGCTGGTCAACATCGGTCAACAGATACTTTTCTGTAGCGGCTTTCTGTATACCATACTCGCCAATGGGTTGACGAGGGTGCGTTTCATCCACGGGAACTTCGATACTATGCCCATATACCCACATCGTTCCGCAGAATAAATACTGTTCGATTCGACTACGTAGCGATTCTACAAGTTGCCGAGCGCTGTCGGGGTTAAAACAGACCATATCAATGACTACCTGGGGAGCTAACTCGGCAATAAAAGAGCCAAAGTCGCCCGTGCGTTCTAATTCCGTACGATCTGCTTTGACCAGTTGTACCCTTTCCCAGGCCGGATGTGGCTGATAAGGCACTTTTTGCTGGCGATTAATACATATCACCTCATAACCAGCCTCTACCAATCGTGGCACCAGATACGTACCCACATGACCTGTTCCGCCAATAATTATGACGCGCATATAATTTGCTGTTTTATTAATCGCTCGATAGTAGCAACAAAACTACGTGGCGATCAATAGAATACTAGCTTAGGTTGCATCATTCGTCAGCCTGGGCTGGGTTCAACTGTATCGCAAACTAAAGGCCATTACCAACACAACTGCAACAGATTTTATCCGGGAAATCCGGCTGGAGAAAGCAGCGAAACAACTCCGATTAGGCGACGATAACGTCACTCAGATTGCCTACAGTGTTGGTTTTGAGAGCATATCGTATTTTGCGTAAGTGTTTCAGGAGCGTTATCAGGTATCTCCTTCCAAGTATGGTCGTAGCAATCCAGTCAGAACTGAAGAAATCACCTTGCCACCAGAAGCCAATAGTAATTAAGGCAACTGACTAAAAATTGTTTCTGCAATTCGTTTCATACCCAAATCGCCCGGATGATTCGCAACGCCAGTATGATCGATGCTATGCTCTGAGCCGTCATCACCTTTTACGATTGCTCCAATACTGCTCTTATTTTCTTTTATATCCAGTTGAAATAAAGGGATAAACAGCACCTGAACAGCTTTGGCCGCTTTAGCCATTGCGAGGTCTTTAGCTTCATTGGCCCAGAAATTCCCTGTTGTTACCAACGTAGCAGTCGGCACTTTTTGCTGGATGTAGGTCAGTAGATTGAGGTACGATTTTTCGTAATTCGCTACGTCCTGAACATTCTCGCCCAAGCGGATAATCACCAGATCAGGCGAGCGGGCAAACGCAGTATCGTAAGCGCTCAACGCGAAATTTTCATGATTTCTCTCCCAATTGGCAGCTTGTAACACGGAAAAATTCATTGAGGAATTTTGTTGACGTAGTAAACCGACCAGCACATGCACAAAATCATGTTCACGCGTGCTGGCAGCCATTCCCCAGTTGCCCCACCAATACGCTGCTAATCCATGCCGGGTAATGCTGTTTCCGATGATAAGCACGTTTTTGTAAGCTCGTTTCGACGTAATCGTCTTATTCCCTAAACTACTGGAAACGAGCTTACTAGTTGGCGCAGAATCAATACGATAGGATAACGAAAGATAGGCGTCAGGTAACGTAGACAACGTAGCACTATACCCTTTTTGGGTGTACTGTATCTTCCCGCCAGCGCCTTTGAAATAGCGTATTCCTGAAGCTGGCATCTTTACAAAAACCTGCTGACCAGATCTAATTGGCTCACTGACAACCAATTGATTCAAACCTGAAACTACTTTCCTTACAAACTCTCGTTCAACAATGACGTAGTTATTTTGATCAATCAAACCAATCGCTAATGTAACGGCACCCGGTTTTGCTACGTTCATGTTGATTACGCTAACAACACCATCTACCGGCGAAACCTCTGCATTGCCGTACCAGCCTTTTTGGTTTGTTTCCGAAAATTCCCTGTTGAACCGAGTATCTCGACCAATGGTCAGTGTGTCGTTTCGGCTTATCTGTTGAGCCTGTGCAGACAGGCAAAATTGTTTTCCAACGTACAGAAAACAGGTTAGCAACGCCACAATCGAAAGCAATTTCATCTGGTTAATAGTAGAGAGTAAACACGTTGAAAAGCTGATAATAAGCTATTCCAAGTCTCTTTTTACTTCATCAAGCGGATTGTCACCAGTGTTTCACGAGAGAATTAGCTATGCCCTGCATTCGGTGTCCAACATTTGTCAATAGCAATTTGTCATCCATGTTTAGCTAATCTATGCTGACCAGACCTAAACATTGATTGCACTATCTCCTCTTACACTATAACTTTATTTACCTGAATGAGTTATTCTAGCGTGTAGACTGACTAGTTAACTCACTGGTAACCACTCAGAATGGAATGGACTAAAAGAGAAAATTCGGTTGTTGATGAGGCAATACTTTGGAAAACCTTCAAAGAAGGCAGCGAAGCCGCATTCGAGGAAATCTATACCCGGTATTTTAAAACTCTCTACAATTACGCCAGTAAGTTTACAACCGATAAAAATTTAGTTCAAGACTCCATTCATGACCTTTTTATCGAACTATGGGAAAAGCGGGAAAATCTTAGTGATACTACGTCCATTAAATATTACCTGTTCAAAGCCATGCGGTATACGCTGCTCGATCAACTTAAAGCAAAACCGTGGTTAGTTGAGCATGACCCAATTTCGGGCGGGTTTGATTTTGTACCGCCGTATGAAACCCATCTCATCGCCGAACAACTGAGCGAAGAACAAACTGAACGTATTATAAAGGCCCTTAATACGTTGACACAACGACAGAAGGAAGCAATCTTTTTGAAATTCTATAATAATCTGTCATACGACGAGATTGCCTCGATTATGTCGATGAATATTGATTCGTCATACAACCTGATTTCCAAAGCGTTAAGCGTCTTACGCAAGAACATTACCCCCATTAGTCTGGTGCTGCTTTTTATCGATTCCAGTATCTAAATCCATCGTTTGGCTATTCATTCTCCGACTCACTCTACTCGGAAAATTATATTTTTTAAAAATATTTTCATTTTGCCGATGAGGTTGAGACCAGTTTTCAGATTAGAGTAAAATCACTCTTAATTCCGAAACTGAATCGAATGCATATCGATGATTACTCAGCCGAAGATTTTGCTTTGGACCCTCGTTTTCAGGAATGGGTTAAAAACCCAGACCCCGAAAATGAACGTTTCTGGCAAACGTGGCTCGATCAGCATCCTGACAAACAGGAACTAATTGCTGAAGCCCGGCAAATTGTTCTTCTGCTAAACTTCCGTGAAGACCTGCCAGCACCGGGCGAACAAACCGCCGTCTGGAGTCGGATTAACGAGACTCGCCAGCAAAAGCAGTTCGAACAGCCCGTTGTTCGGCCACTTTGGTCTTCCCGGCAATGGGCACGCTGGGCGGCTGTTCTGTCTGGAATTGCCTTTTTGGGTAGCCTGCTATATTACCTGAATCAACGCACAACACCCGAGTACCACACAGCTTATGGCCAAACCCAGACCATCACCTTACCCGATGGATCGCAGGTCATTCTGAACGCGCACTCGACTCTCAAACTAGCCACAAACTGGCAGGATGGACAAACACGGGAAGTCTGGCTCACGGGCGAAGCGTTTTTCAACGTAGTGAAAAAAACGGCGCCGACGCGCTTCATCGTTCATACCAATGATGTGAATGTTGAGGTGTTGGGCACACGGTTCAACGTAGCAAGCCGGAAAGGAGCTACGCAAGTCGTGCTAAACTCTGGAAAAGTCAAGCTGGACATGGGAAAGGGTGCACAGCAGAAAAGTATCGTGATGGCCCCCGGCGACCTCGTTGAGATTTCAAACGAGAAGAAAAAGCTTACGAAACGATCGGTGAAACCGGAGCGCTACAATGACTGGACAAATCAGCAGTGGATTCTCGATAATACGTCCCTAAGCGATGTTACGTCCCGACTGGAAACCACATTTGGCCTGACCGTTACGTTCACCGACCCCAGCATCGCGCAGGAACGCATGACCGGCGTTGTGCCCTCGGAAAATCTGGACGATCTAATCGACGCACTTTCTACAATCAATGGTCTGAAAATAACCCGTCAGGAAAACCAGCTTTACATCAGTCGCTAGTACCTGTTCCTTACCCAATTCGTTCATGAAAAACCGTTTCCAGCTTATCGCTCTCAGGCTATGCCTGTGTCTCACCTTATTTAGTATACAACGTACCATTTCTGCCCAGTCGGTTATGCTTGCTCAGCAATCTGCTACGTCTAAAACAAAGCCGATTTTGACCTCACCCGCGTCGGCGACTCAACTATTAAAAGATGCCTTGAAAGAATTGGAAAACCGATTCGGGATTCGCTTTACGTACAATGAAAAAACAGTGGAAGGGTTACGGGTTCCGACGCCCGATGTCTCTAAAACGGACGTCAATCGGCTGTTAAATGATTTACTGAAACCAGTCGGGCTTACGTATAAACGCTATAAAAAGCCTAATACGATCTATTTCATTTTTTCGGTCAACGAATCTTCTACACGAAAAACAGAGTTTAGCGCGACTCCTGAAGCCTCTGCCAGTTCTCTTTCCGGGCAGGCTGAATCAATTCCCACACCGACTGTTAATCAATCTTCCCTCGTTTCCAATGCTGTTATTCAGCCAGTAGAGTTTACCGTCAAAGGCGTTGTACGTAGCGAAACGAATGAAGGGTTACCGGGCGTGAGCGTAGTGCAGAAAGGAACCACTCATGGCACTGTTACGGATACAGATGGGCGGTTTTCTCTGTCGGTGCCTGACGGAAATGCTACGTTGGTTTTCTCGTACATTGGCTACGTTCGGCAGGAAGTAGGCATAAAAAACCGTGCAAATCTGGAAATAGCCCTTGTTCCAGACACCAAAGCGCTTGACGAAGTGGTGGTGGTAGGTTACGGAACCCAGAAAAAAAGTGAGGTAACCAGCGCCATTACCAGTGTAAAAGCTTCGGAGCTTTTACAAACACCCGCTTCCAACCTAGCACAGGGCTTGCAGGGGCTGGTTGCTGGCTTGCAGGTCACCCAAAGCAATGCCGCACCGGGGGGAGCCATCAGCATGCGTATTCGGGGAACAAACTCCATCAATGGTTCGTCTGAACCACTTTACATCATCGATGGTGTTCAAGTCCAGAATACCTCCCAGAACATCCCGATCAATACTAATGGTGGACGACAGATTATTGGCGGAAATGCGAACGAAGTCAGTCCACTCTCCAACCTGAATCCTAATGATATTGAGTCGGTTGAAGTGTTGAAAGATGCTTCGGCAGCGGCTATTTACGGTTCTCAGGCCGCAAATGGAGTTGTGATTATTACGACCAAACGAGGGAAGAGCGGCAAGACTAAAATCAGCTATGAGTCATATTATGGCCAGCAGCAAATAACGAAAACCATTCCGGTCCTGAACGGAACTCAGTTTGCCGAGCTAGAAAATGAAGTCTATAAAAACCCCAATCGGTTTCCAAGACCCGACTCAATCGGCGTGGGTACGAACTGGCAGGATCAGATTTTCCGTAAAGCAGTCATTCAAAATCATCAGCTTACGGTTTCGGGTGGCAATGAAAAGACGCAGTTGCTGGTTTCGTTTAACTATTTCAATCAGGATGGCATTGTCATCAATTCGTCGTTCGACCGATATTCGCTACGTCTGAATCTGGATCATCAGGCGACAAACTGGTTAAAAATTGGAACCAGTACCTTGTTCTCTAAATCAATCAACCAACGAATTCCCACGGGTTCGGTGGACACCGATGGTGGTGGATTGCTCAATTCGCTGGTCGGACTGGCGCTGGCAACACCACCGGTTTTGCGGGCCTATGACGATGCTGGTGATGTTCTGAATTTTGACCGGCAGTTGCGCGGTTTATATCTGGATTTACGGCACCCGCTTCAATTTACCAAAATTCTGGATCAGCAGCATACTAATACGTTTGTTCCGAACGTCTACTTTGATTTTAGCCTGCTGAAGGGCTTGAAATACCGGGCGAATTTCAACGCGGTAATTACTGGTAGTTTGCTTGATTATTATTTCCCGATTGCCGCATCGACGATCACGGATATTTCGACCAATGGCGGTGGCGGTGGCTTTGCGATGAAGCAGAACCAGAATTACAACCGCATGATGCACGAAAGTATCGTGAGCTATGACCACGTTTTTAAGACGCATCACACGCTACGTGGCATTGCCGGATACAGTTACATCGCCAATAACAGCAACTACAATTATTCGACCGGACAACGCTTTGCATCGGACGCTACGTCGAACGAAAACATCGGACTGGCGCAGATACGGGATTCACGTAGCAGTCGCTCTAAAGATGAACTCGTGTCGTTCTTTGGCCGACTTTCATACAATTTCAAAGGGAAGTACTTTATCGATTTCAATGCTCGGATGGACGGCTCGTCCAAATTTGGGCGCAACAATAAATACGCGCTTTTTCCGGCCATCTCTGGTGCCTGGAACGTAACCGAAGAGAGTTTCTTAGAGAATAACGCCTTTATTTCCAACCTGAAACTTCGGGCGAGTGCCGGTCAGACCGGAAATCAGGGAGCTATTGGTGCGTATCAATCACTGGCAACGGTTGGACTGGGCCGGGATTATATTTTCAACGGCGTCAACGTCACCGGAACGCAGCCCACTGGCGTAGCGAATCCAGATTTGAGATGGGAAAAAAGTACGCAGGTGAACGTAGGATTTGATCTGGATCTGTTGAAAAACAAAATTTCGCTGGTGATGGACCTCTATTCCAAACGTACTGAAGATCTGATCTTTGCGCGCAATCTGCCACTTTCGTCGGGCTATTCGACGGTGTTCGGAAACTTTGCTTCGCTAGAAAACAAAGGATTGGAAATTGCCCTGAAAGCTCGCCCGATTACGACCGAAAAATTGAAATGGGACGTATCGGCCAACATTGCCTTTAACCGAAATAAGGTGACGAAGTTGCAGGACAATCTGCAAAAATTCGATGTCAATTTTTACAACTCGCTGGTTGTCGGTCAGCCAATCGGTCTGTTCAGAACCTACGTGTTCAACGGAATCTATCAGAACAGCGAAACCATACTCGAAGGCTCAGGTTCACGCGTTGGGGGTGTAAAAGTGAAAGACGTAAACGGAGATGGACGTATAAATGACAGCGATCTGGTCCTGACCAATTCAGCACCAAATTTCACCTATGGTTTTTCAACCAATCTGAAGTTCAAAAGCTTTTATCTAAACGCTCTGTTTTCGGGTGTTCAGGGCAGCAAAGTGCTCAATATGGCGGCTTATCAGTTAGAAAATCCGCTGGGAATGCGTAACGTACTCAGCGGACTGAGCAACCGCTGGACACCGCAAAATCCAAGTCAGGAATACGTACACGCGGGAACCAACCTGGCCCAGCGTATTCCGCTAACGGATCGCTACATTGAGGACGGTTCTTTTCTGCGAGCCAGAAATATTACGATTGGCTACCAGCTTCCTCAGATCAAAGGTATTAACCTCGCTAAAGTGTATATCAGTGGCAACAACCTCTTTACCGTAACACGTTACACAGGTTTCGACCCGGAAGTTAATTCGTTTGGCGGTTCCAATACACTGGTTGGTGTCGACAACATCGTTTATCCTGTTTCAAAATCCTGGTTAGTAGGTCTTCAGGTTGAATTCTGATGATCAAAAAACGGAGAACAAGCTCTTATAAAATAAAATCGATGATGAAGAAATATAAACAATGCGTATCGTTTACGCTGATCGGTCTGCTACTCACAGGCTTATCGGGATGTGCGCTGGAAGAAACGCCTTTCTCGCAGATTTATACCGACAATTATTACAAAAATGCGGCCGAAGTCGAATCGGCGCATGTTGCCATGTATGGCAGTTTTTACGATCTGTACGGTGGGCATTACCCGCTTCTGGCCGAAACCGCCAGCGACCTCATGTTTCCGCGCAACGTCGTAGGCCGGGCGTCGATTACGTTATACACGTACGAGCCTACGTATTCGGTACAGACGGGTTTTGCACGGGTTTTTGAGTCACCGATTCAACTCTGGCAATCAGCGTATCAGTGTATTGAAAAAGCAAACTGGCTGCTCGAAAAAGTACCCAATACCGAAATGGACACGGTACGTCGTCGGGAAGTCATTGGCGAAGCGTATTTCTTACGGGCGCTGATGCACTGGACATTAGCGAAGAATTTCGGCGAAGTGCCTCTAAAAGTTACGCCAACCAACACCATTGAACGAGCCACGAACGCCAAAGCGCCCCTCACCGAAATTTATACGCTGATCTACGACGATCTGACGAAAGCAACGGCCGCTTTACCGAATTATTCGGCGGGTTTAGTACCGGGAAGGGCGTGTAAACAGGCGGCCATTTTATTACACGCCAAAGCTGCACTCTATAACGAAAATTGGGCGTTGGCGTTTGCGAAATCTAAAGAACTGATTGACTCAGGTAGATTAACCCTGCTTCCTAACGTAGTGGATGTGTACGACGTAACGAAGAAATCGCAGGCTCGCACGGAGAATATCTTTGCGGCTGAATCGAACGGACTGGTAACGCCCAATAAATATACGGCGGTTGCCTGGCAGGTTGCCCCACAAACAGGCGTTGGTGTCTACTCGAACGGAGCTTCCGGCGGTTTTTACATGTACCGCTCTTTTTATAAATCCTTTAACCCAATCGACAAACGGCGTTTGCTGCTGGATACCAGTTTTGTGTCCAGTTCAGGAACAGTCGTCCGGCAGAATGCCATCGATACCCGGTTGCTTGCTAAAGATAGTCTGGTTGTGCTCGGTAAGTTTAAAGATCCGAAATCAGTGGGAGCTGCGAACAGCAACAATATGCCGGTTTTGCGCTACGCCGACGCCTTCCTGATTGCTGCCGAAGCGGAAGCCAGACAGAACGGTGGAACAGGCGTCGCTTACGATTACATCAACGTAATTCGCCGACGGGCGGGTATTCCGGCGCTAACGCCGGGGTTGAGCAAAGATGGTTTTATTGACGCAGTTCTTCGGGAGAGAGCCTGGGAGTTTTTCGGAGAAGGTGATCGCTGGTACGACCTGACTCGTACGGGTAAGTTTTTGACGGAGATTCCAAAAGTGAAGAATGCCGATTACCCTGAACGAAAACCGCTGGCTAAACACAAATATTTCCCAATACCGCAGGTAGAAATCAACGCCAATCCCAAGCTTCAACAAAATCCTGATTGGCAGTAATAGCTGATTCTTACAACTAACCACATCGTTTTGACCACCCCTGCCCCCTCCTGTTTTAGGAGGGGGCAGGGGTGGTAAATATCTATGAAAAGAGTAGCCCATAGAGAAGAATGGGATGATGTAATACGTAAAAATTAATATAGTTCACCTCCTCATCCTCACTCAGTTTGCCCTTCCTTTTTCCTCATCGGCAGCATTATCGGAATGGCTTCTTTTTCGGGCAAATGTTTCTTTACCAAATCGATACGTAAAGGCCAGCCCAATTCGTCGGGTATCTGCTACGTTACGTTGAAACGCTTCGGCCTGCTTCAAACTTATGGTTCGGGAGTTGGTTTTCCAGGAATGAAAGATATCGTCCAGCGTCAGGCGAAGGCTGCCCTTATCCTGAAAGATTTTCTTTTGCAAAGCCGCTCCTACCCGATACCGTGACGTAGTGATTGTCTGTCCGGAAATATCATTGGCGCTATAAAAACCGTTCATCTCCCCACTCCACCCATGGTTGAAACGAAACTGATTCATTAGATTAAATCTGGCATGAAATAAACCCGAATTAAGGGGTTGCGAATAGGCCTCTCCGCGAAGGGCCATCCGTGCGGCCATTACGTTGGCATTCACGTTCCACCATTTCGCTGGCATCACCGATACGTTGGTAGCCAGCGCCAGTATGTGACCAAACGCTACGTTATCTGGTCGATTGATAAACACATCGCCGACGGCTTCCGTCAGTTGAAAAATCAGATCGGTAAACCGGCTGTATTGCAGGCTCACACCAACGTACTGTTTGTGCTGATATTTTAGTTCATATTGTACATGGTACTGAGGTTTTAAGAAAGGATTTCCCGTTGTAAACGAGTACTGGTCACGATATACTAGAAATGGATTCATTAGTTGGTAATTCGGGCGGCTAATACGCCGTGAAACGCTGGCGGTCAACGTATTTTTTCCCGCACTATCCAACTTATAGCTGACATAAACAGACGGGAACAGGCTAGTATATGTTCGTCCGAACGACGTTTCGGCAACTTCCTGATTTCCAAGTTGACGACCATTTATCTGTGTATTTTCCAGCCGTAAACCACCCTGTGCTGCCAATCGTTTTCCTTCTTTCCGCAGATTGGCATAAGCCGAATGAATAGTTTCCTGATACAGAAAATGGTTCGACTGTCCGTAATCCGGAACGTAAAAAAAGCCTGACCCATTGAAATATTGTGAGTTGTTATCGTTCGAAACGCGGCTTGTTTTGGCACCAGCTTCGAATTTTCCTTTGTTACGTAACGGATGCACATAATCCGCTCTTGCCGAATAAATGGCGATGGTCGATGGGAGTTTATACAAAAATAAGTTGCTGTTTAGTAACGTACCGTCGGCATCATTTACCTGATTCTGCAACACCTGCTCAGCGTCTGTTTCGTACTGAACGTAATTCAGATCGGCGCTGATTTCGCGGCCTGTTTTCCCGAATTTGTGTTGCAGATTAACGTTTGCACTTCCGTTCACCCAAACCGAACGTCCGTCGGTCGAACCCCTGCCCACCGAATCGATAACGTAGCGATTATCAACGCGCTTGCTGACGTAGTCAAAGCGATCCAGTCTGGAACTTCGCTGAAAATTAAAGATGAATCCTAGGGTAGTATTGGGAGATACGTTCAAATCCATGCCTAGCCGCGCCATGCTGCCATGACTACCCGTTTTCGATCGACTCGTCAACAGAACCGACGAAAGCAAATTCATTCTGGTATCGTACAGATTCCGCTCGTACACATCGTCGGAGTAATTCCCATCTTTATTGTAGCCGAGGCTTCCAAACAGATTGATCTTCTGATTATTGTAATTCAGATTTACGACATTGTTGCTACGTCCTGTTTCGCCCTGATTATAACCCAGTGCTGCGTTGCCCGTAAATCCCTGAATACGATTGCGTTTCAGGCGGATATTGATAACTGACGTACCCGTTGCGTCGTATTTGGCGGGTGGATTGGTGATGAGTTCAAGCTTGTCGATGGAGCCGCCCGGCAGCGATTTCAAATAGGACGCCAAATCCTGCACCGACATGTAGGTTGGTCGTTCATCGATCAGGACCAATACGCCCGCTTTCCCGTTCAGGCTGATTTCGCCATTTATATCGACGCTTACGCCGGGTGTTTTTTCGAGTACTTCCAGCGTATTGCTCCCGGCACTGCCAATCATGGCGTCTACGTTCACAATGGTTCGGTCGAGCTCCTGTTCGAGCAGTGGTTTTTTCGCCACTACTTTCACTTCGTTTAGCGTTGCTTTCGACGGCGTCAGAATAAAAACGGGCAACGTAACAGTTGGATGCTGGTCGTCAATCAGTATAGCAACACTTCGATAATCGTTATTCCCTACGCTCGTTACATGAATTCGGTACGTATCAGCGGGGAGTCCGGCAATCGTAAATTTACCGTTGCCATCGCTGACCACACCGCGCACCAGCGTCGAATCGGTTGCCCGAAGCAAACGTACCGTAGCACCGGGTAATGGCGCATTCTGGTTGTCTTTTACCAAACCATTCAGACTATTTTCTGAACGCTGAGCAAAGCTTATAACGGATGAGATCAACAGAAGAAAACTAATAAGTGCAGGTTGCATAGGGCGTTAATTAAGAGTCCGATTCACTACGTTCGAAGCAAAGATTGACGTAGTGATTGGGCGCTTAAAAGAATGCTGACAAACGTGGCAATCGATCTGATAGAATGTAGTTTTCCGCTGTCGAACGGGTTAGTCCGTCTTTTTCAATGTTTCGTCAGGGCTTATAGGGTTTCTGTCCATCTCATTTACTTATTTTGGCGGAGTTGGTCAGATTTGTACAGCAATCTAAACGACACTTGTGAAAAAGGAACCAACATCCCCTCCTATCGGAAATTTCAGGATAACCCAGCGTCGGCTCATCTGGTTAGTGGCCTGCGTTTTCCTTTATTTCATTTTTCTGACCTATACCAAAACCATAGCTTCCAGAGATGATGAGGAAGCAGCCCTGTTTGCTACGTTAGGCTGTCTGTCAGGCGTTTATATTGGGCGATATCTGGCTCATTTATGGATTCCCTCCGGTAAAAAGGTGCCCGATTGGTTATTAGGATTATTACCCCTTATCATGATTGCCTGTGCGTTTTTATGCGCTCAATTTGCAACCAGTCTGCAACATCATCCGACCTTCATGTATGCGTTGTTTCTGGGGTTGCCGCTTTTTATTTTTTGCGTGTCGGGCGGTATGTTCATCAAACTAACCCGAACCCGTATCAATAACCAACTTCAGGAAGCACAGGCATTGAGCCAGCATAGCCAGAGTGAATTGCATTTGCTACAATCGCAGTTAAGCCCTCATTTTCTGTTCAATACGTTAAATAATCTATACGGCATTTCCATTTCGCAACCCGACAAAACGCCAACCCTACTGCTTAAACTTTCGGAGCTATTACGGTACTCTGTATACGACGCGAAAGAACTCTATGTACCACTGGCCGATGAGCTTACCTATATTAGAAACTACATCGACTTCGAAACGCTACGTATCGGCTCGAAACTCTCTCTGAAAACGGCCATAGACAACGTAACCGATACCAGCATTCGTATTGCACCAATGCTTTTGATTGTGTTTGTTGAAAACGCTTTCAAACACGCGAAGAACACGACCGACCAGAAAATCGCGATTGAGATAACGCTGAAACTTTGGGGTAATTCAATTCTTTTCTCGGTAAAGAATTCGTTTTCCCGAACAGAGGACACCAGCAACGAACTACCAAAAAGCGGTGGTCTGGGATTAACCAATGTGAATCAGCGACTTAATTTGCTGTACGAAAACGGGTATGATTTAGCCATTCGGGAGGCCGATGGATTTTATACGGTAGAATTACAGCTTCGGATTAAATGAAAAAAGTAGCCTGTTTAATTGTCGACGACGAGCCTATTGCGCGGGAAATTATTGAAACGTATTGCCGGCATCTACTCCAACTGAACGTAGTGGCCTCCTGCGACAACGCCCTCGACGCGAAAGCTGAGCTCCAGAAACAGGCTATCGACATTCTGTTTTTAGACATCAACATGCCCGTTCTGAGCGGGATTGCGTTTCTGAAAACTCTCCGAAATCAGCCACAGGTTATTTTTACGACAGCTTACAAAGAATACGCCGTCGATGCGTTCGATTTAGCAGCGTGTGATTATTTGTTAAAACCCTTCTCCCTCGAACGATTTATTGTTGCCGTCGACAAAGCGCTGGAGCGATTACAACCCATGCAGCCGGTTGTTCCGCTGTCGGAAGAAGGAAAAACCGAGGAATTCATTTTTGTGAAAGCCGACGGAAAAATCTACCGGATTCGCTACGTCGATCTGCTTTTTGCCGAAGCCAGTGGCAATTACACCAAAATCAACACAACCACGACTACGTTGACACCCGGCATGACTTTTTCGAGTTTTCTCGACTTACTACCGGCCCATCAATTTTTACGTGTTCATCGTTCGTTTGTGGTCAACAAAGCCAAAATCAGCCATATCGAAGGAAATCGGGTTTTTATCGACTCCGTTGAAATTCCAATTGGCAGTAATTACCGGGACGAGTTTCTAAAGGAGTTAGGGCTTTAAGATTTCTAATCACAGGGGTTTCATCGAGTGGTAAATATCCGAAAACAAGCTGTAAATGAGCTTTTTACCCCTAAATCCCCTAAAGGACGGTCGGCCTCTATTGCTGGTTAATCCAACCTCACAAATCACTGATATCCAGCAATAGCCGAAAGTGCTGAGCATTATCATAAGTGGGTTCAAACGTACCGATTGTTGATTGTGTGTATTCCTGATTTTTATCCCGAACGCGAATAGTTAACGGCCTTTTGGTCGATACCTGTCGGGCTGTAATTGTATATTTCCCTAAGGGTATATCATCGACGTAGTAATTAGTCAGTTTCGTTGTTAAGGTTTTGCCTGTACTACCATCGATCAAGGCTCCGGATGGCTTAAACGTTAATTCAACATCTGCCAGATCAACATCTTGTGTCCAGTTGCTCACTTCCACATGCCCGCCGTAATAACCATCATCACCAAAGTTGCCGGTACGTTCACCGGAAAGTTTTAAACGTAAATTTTTAACTGCTCCTGTTTCAGGGTCGAACGCGCCGTCCTCTTCGGTAAATAATGGTAGCGTATAATTTTTATTATCGTATTTAACTTTCAGCGTACCTCGAACGTAGTATGAGCCAACCAGTGGACCAGCCGATAGTTTGAGCTTATAGTTGCCATTTGCATCCGTATAGCCTACGATATTATTGCTGTATGAACCTGTGTTGTTTGCTACAATTTCGGCTCCTTTTATTGGATTACCCTGAGCATCAAGGGCTTTACCTGTAGCAAATCCCACCTGTCCGACGGGAGTTAAGTCATTACCCGCTTTTTTACAGGCCGCCAGATTCATCAGGCAAGCCAAAACATATACATAGATCGCCAGTTTCATGCGCGTAGAATTGAGTTTGTGATCTCAAAACTGCGGCTTCAATTTCCATTCGTGAAGCGGTATCGAGCTGAATTGAAGAATTGGTACGTTAACCCGTCTGATACGATAGATGAAACGGGTTGGTGGCTCGGTTACCAGTAAATGATTATCAGACCCGGCGCTCCAGAGCCGCTATAACCAAACGTAAGCGGCCCACCACCACCCAGACTTGCCGTAAATTGCTGACCACAACCGCCACCACCACCGGGGAAACTGCCATCGTTTTGTGGAGTTTCCTGGTCAGAGTATCGTTCATTAAGCTGATACAGCCGAACATTATCAGAATTACGGTATACCTGAACCAGCCCCAATCCTGCCTGATCAGGAGGAGTTCCATAGGCTATGCCCCCATTACTACACTGAATTGTTCGAATGAACTCCGTACTGGAACGTTGTCCATAGGTTATCTGAAATGGGCCGGGCGAGCCACCTTTTATTAACAAGGCCGGTTGTCCAGATATAGCGTCGGTTCCAGAGCGTGGACTTGTCAGCCCACCGCCACTAGCCCGCAAAGTCTGACCATTATACGTAACAAATGAGTCTCCTCCGGCATTCGCAGAAACGAATACGGCATCTGCTCCTTTACCTCCTGCCCCCGGATTTATGCTGACCGTTGTAACACTTGGCACAACTTGTATGGTTTTACGAGCATAACCACCTGCAAACCCTCCATCCGAACAGACATAAGAATTACTACTGGCCTTAGTCGATGTGAAGGTTCCGCCCCCCGCTCCTCCACCCCAGACTTCTATCTCGAATTTGGTTACACCTATCGGAATAGTCCACGTTTGCGCCGGGTTGGCTGGTGTTGTGGTACTTCCCTGAATCAGAGAGTTTGTTGTGAAATACGCCCGATTTTGGTAGGTTCCTCCACTGGCATCAAGGTATTGCCAACCTGTACTGTTACGTATCGCCACTTTCTGCTGATCGGTATTGTAAACGATGGAGCCCGGTTGCGGCTCCACAATGGTAGAGGTGATCTGCTGCACGGTCGACACCCTCGGTAATTGAACGGAATACGGTTTTAGATTCCAGGATTGCTGAGCTAAAGCAGCCGACAGGCTCAATATCAACAAGATTGCACTTGTGTAAAAACGGTTCATAGATGGCTTAGTCTGCGCAACCCCCTTTGGTTGTTCGCTAAACCAAAAATAAATAAAACTATGCGCGTCTGAATCAGTCCGATGAGCAAACGGTATCGGATAAATATATGAGGAAGTTTTACAAAGGCGGCAGCTTGACTGTAGCCAATTACCATACATTTTAACATAATAAATCTGTTATCAACTTAACCGTAAAGCGGTTTGGTACTTTATCACGATAATAGCCCTTACTCTAAACTAAAAATTTAAAGTAAGGGCTATTCATTATCTATTTTTACTCTCTGTCGATTTAGGTGCTGACTTACGTCCAGCTTTACTGTCTCGTTGAGCCTTGTGACTTCCTGGCGCAAGCTGACCAGAAGCTCTGGCATTTACATCCGATGTTGTATCCAGCCTAGACGCCGGAATGGGAGCTTTTGTGCGTTTGGCAGCTGCCTGTCGCTCTTTTTTTGATTCTTTAGTATAAGGAACTCCTTTGCCGTTCAACAAGCTATTATTCTCACGCTTCGAATCAGTAGTGGCATTCCCCTGCTTTCCTGCATTCGTTTCCGTATTTGGTGTCGATTGTGCTTTTGCCAACCATGAACACAGCAAGAACGCTACTATAGCGATGAATTTAGTTTTCATTACGTATCTTGTTTTTGTGACCACATTCACTTAAATCAATATTCTAATAATCAACTACTTAAAAAATATTCAGGCTACTCAATCAATTTGATCAAATAGCCTGATGGAGATTAATATTCATATTTAATACCCATTTTCTTCGCCATATCGGCAAACACTTGTGGATCAAAATCATCGGCACCAGGTGAATTTACCTGCGGTTCCTCTTCTAGGTCAGGAACCGGATATCCGGGAATAGCGCCCTCAATCACCACGCATTCCTGTCCATCTTCCGGGTGCGGACCATTCCAGATTAATCCAGCCTGCTTGTAATCCTCCTGACTAAAGGTATAGAGTTGCAGATGTAACTTCTGCTCCATGAATTTTTTTGCCTCCGGAAAAGCTTCGTTACTCAGATCAGGAATAGGAAGTAGCTTTGTTACCTCTACCCCAGTTAACTTCTCTAGAGCCTTAGCATACGCCACAATGTGCAACCCACCCCGCACAAGCAAATAACCTACCATAGTACGGGCAGTTGGGTCCGAAACCATTTCATAAGCCCGCATTTTATTGCCCCGCGCCCCACACTCAAGAAAGAAATTATGCAGCAGATCAAGTTTTAGATTGCCGCTGCTAAATACATTCTGGCCGTTCCAGAAATTACCCATTGAATCAACAGGAAGAGCAGCCTGACCACTGGCAATATAGTGGTACGTATTACGGGCATCAACTACGTCTGCCAGCGGTGCCGGAACAGGATCGTGTCCCCGTTTTGCTACGCCAGTCAGCAGTAGATTGATGGCATAGGATACGACTTCGATATGGCCATATTCCTCGCCAGCAATACTCGCAATTACATCATAAAAAGGTCGAATCTTCTTCCGTCCCCGAAAATTGAAGGACTGGAACGTGTAGTTCATCAGGGTTGACATTTCCCCAAATTTTCCTCCCAGCAACTCCTGAATAGCCGCTGCGTCATTGGCAGATGGATTCTTCGGAACCGGTAACTCGATGGGCAAGCGATCCATTTTTAATATCATAACCTTGTGACTTTTGAGTATAAAACGGATGTATGTTTCATTACCTAACTTGCCCTATAGATAATAGTTGAAATATCAACACGTAAAAGAGATAACGGCCCATTTATAGGAGTATAAGTTAAAGGAATATGCTCTTTATAGCCCAAAAAACAATTTATCTCCCTGAAAGTCAGACATATAATACCCAAATATGATATAAAGATTCACCTAAAAATAAAAAGCCCAGTTAGTACAACCAGGCTTCTTCATTTCTCTAAACGTCGTATAACTTTCCTCGTTACCGGCTTTCCACTTTGAAAACCCAGGCGGGTTGTGAAGAAAGCCATTGACGCGCCTGTTCGGGCAACGTAACGGTGGTTCCTGTTGGTGTTTTCATAGTTTTAAGCGATTTCGAATACCCCAGCAGTTTTACGGTCGATTTACCAACTTGACTAACAGTTGACAACGTAATGGTTGCTGGTGCTGTTTCCTGTTCGGCGGGCAAATACGTATGATAGGTAGCCAGGCCATTACCTGTATAGGCCCACTTATCCTTACGATAAGGCGTTACGGGTTTCGTGTCGTAAATCGATTCGCCGTTAATACGTAGCCAGGCACCTATTTCCTGCAATCGTTGGTAGGCTTCGGGATGCCAGTCGCCTTCGGGGCTGGGCGCTACGTTCAGTAGCAGGTTCCCGTTTTTGGCAACAATATCAACCAGTGTTTGAATCAGCTTGCGGGTCGGTTTAAAGTTTTCTTTCGGAATGTACGACCACGAATCGCCCATGGTCATGCACGACTCCCACGGAATCGGCAGGTACGTATCGGGAATCGACTGCTCCGGCGTTACGTAGTTTTCAAACTCACCCGTTACCGTCCGGTCAACGACCAGCAACCCCGGCTGTTTACTCCGACTCATTTGGGCAATACGTGCCATGTCGATGTCCTGATCATACGGAATGGTACGTTGCCAGCTAATGGTTGAGTCGATAGTACTGGCCGGACGAACCCAGCCGCCATCGAGCCAGAGAATATCCATTTTACCATAATCGGTCATCAATTCCTGAATCTGATTATACGTAAAGTCTTTAAACTGCTGCCACTTTTGTGGATACTTCTTCGGTGCATACGATACGTTCCGGTCTTTAGGTGGGAAATATGGGTCCCAGTAAGACGGTACGTGCCAGTCGGGTTTCGAGAAATAGGCCCCAACCATAAAATCCTGCCCCCGGAACGCGCTAAATACTTCCTTTGCAATATTGCTACGTGGATTTTTGGAGAACGGCGTTTTCGGGTCAGTGATCTTATAATCAGTCTGTTTGGTGTCGAACATGCAGAAACCGTCGTGGTGCTTGGTCGTGAACACGACGTATTTCATGCCCGCATCTCTAGCCGCAGTAGCCCAGCGTTCGGGATTGAATTTGGTTGGATTGAACGTAGTCTGAAGGTTTTCATAGGCCTTCTTATATTCGTACCAGTTGGCGGAATATGGTCCCCGACGTTCACACCAGCCTTCGTCTTCTGGACATAACGACCAGGACTCAACTACACCCCACTCGCTATACGTACCCCAGTGCATCAGCAATCCAAACTTAACTGTCTGCCATTTGGCCAGTTTCTGACGTACCAGACTATCTTTTGGCACTACGTATTGTGAATGATTCTGTTCGGAATGCTGCTGTGCCATTATCGTGACAGGCATCAGCAATAACCAGCTAAGAGCCAGCCGATTGATATAGTTTTTTTTCATGATAACGGTGGTTAAAACGTAGTATTTATTTTGCGAGTCCCTGTACCAGCGTATCGAGTAGTACTGGTTTACGCAGGTCATAAATGTATTCCCAAAACATGACTCCAGCCAATCCTTTCTTTTTCACATACGCCAGTTTCGGCTCAAACGACTCGGCATCGGCGTAGGAAATAAATGTTTTCGAAGTCGGATTCCATAAGTAGGGTGCTTTAGCGTCGGCATCCCAGTAACGCGTAAATCCATTTTTATTGATGTATTTATCAACAAGCTCATCGTAGCTGATAAACAGATGTTTACCCTCACTCTGCGGTTGATACAGTCCATTATCAACAGCTCGAACGTTAGTCCAGCCACGTCCGTAGAATGGTAATCCAAGTACGATTTTTTCGACCGGAACACCTGCCCGAATATGTCCCTCAACTGCCGAAACCGAACTGTTACGCGACTGATCTCCTTTTTTCGACTGGTCGAGCGGACTGTGATGGCCCGTCACTTTATCGTTGCCGTGATACAGATCATACGTCATAATGTTTACGTAATCAAGGTATTTCTGTGCTTCACCCAGATTAGTATGATTCACAAAAGCCGTATCGCCCCCCGTTGCTGCCGTAAGCAAATAATGGTTTGCACCCATGCGGTTGTCCTGCTTTCCTAGATCATCCAGTCCTTCCCGGATGGCTTTTAGAAATAATGTAAAATTCTCTTTGTCTTCGGGCCGATAAATATTCCCAGCACCAATCTGAGCCGGGTATTCCCAGTCAATATCAACGCCATCCAGTCTATATTTTTTCACAAACGACATTGCACTATTGGCAAATTTCCAGCGCGATGCATCGGTTAGTGCCGCATCGGAAAAATACTTGCAACCACCCCAGCCGCCAACGGAAATAAGTATTTTCAGATCTTTATTTATCGAACGTAACGACGTCAGCGCCACCAGATTCGCCGAATCTTTAGCCGAAATAGGCGCGAACTCACCATTTTCGGCAGGAACAGCAAACGCGTAGTTTATATGCGTCAGCTTATTCGCGTCAATCTGTGATTTTGTCCAGCCGTTACCGCTGACGTATCCAATCAATATGCTACGTTTGGGCGAACGTTGAGCCAGACTCTTAAAGCAAGGCAACAGCATAAAGCTAATCAGCAAAATGCCAGTAGAAATAAACAGCGGAATAGGTCTACGATTCACGGTTATTGGTCTTTGATGTAAAAAAACAAAAGTACCAATAATTTAAAAAATTTTATAAACTATATATGATTCATAAAAATCCTTTTAAAATATAGTATAGTACAAAACATCAAGCTTGTTAAATAGACAAGCTTGATGTCATTTTTTATTAGTGACCTTGGGAAATATTCTGTGAATCTTGAGTTTACTGAAGGGGTTTACCACTCGTATTGATGATAATGGCGATGCAATCAATTGCCACCTAATTTCCGTTGACTACCGCTACTTTGCAACAGCCGCTCAGTAAGTGAATAGACCATTCTTAAGGCCTGCCCCTAATAGCTGGCTGGTAAGGTTAAGTTTTACTACGTCTGAACTCACAGGAGCTCGCCCACAAGACCATATACTAGCGTCGGTCCAATTCCCGCTCTTCACGCTGAACATAATTGTACAACTTGGGTTTGAACAGGCCTCTAGCCAGTTATAATTAAATGTTACTTCATTAGGGCTACCCTGCTAAACTGCTTTGAGTGCAATCGCAGAATTGTCAGTGTTAATTGACAAGGGCCGGGATTAGTAGTGGGCAATGTTTGTCAGTAAGGGCATTTTAACTGAAAAAGTAAAAGTAGCTGTTAAGAATACAAATGAGTGGAGTGACAAGGTGTTTGAAAAAGGGTATAGTCTGAAATCACTGGGTGAAGTAGAAACCCACATCCAACAGCACGGCCATTTACCGGGAATACCTTCCGCTAACGAAGTAATAAGTCAGGGTATCGACGTAGCCAAAATGGACGCCAAGTTGCTAGAAAAGATTGAGGAACTGACCTTATACAGTATTCAATTGGAAAAGGAGGCAAAGACCGAAAAAGTCAATCGTCAACTTGATCAGCAGAAGATTCAAAAATTAGAAACCGAAATGACCGAATTAAAAGTCCTTTTGAAGAAAGTATTAGAAAAGAGATAAATATAAAAAAGCCCTTATCACATTCGATAGAGGATTTTTTATGAAGGGCAATAAAGTAGATATTTGCTCAATCAGCAATTAACTGCTGCTCCAGTTTCTTGAGATAATCGATCAGAGGCAGCATTAACCGCCCCTCTTTGTAAGGTTGTATTCCACACTGGGAGAAACTGTCGGATAGACTATACGCTCCGCTGACCCACCCAGGATGCTTTTGTTGAGCGATTCAATGGAGTTTTCGTCGGGAACCGGGCCACCGGAGCGGTCTGCGTACCTGTTTCGTAATTTAGCTCAGGTGCGGGAGGTAATTGACAATTGGTTAACGGTTTATAACACAGAACGGCCGCACCAGTCATCTGGTTTCATAACACCAGTTGAGTTCAAACAAGCGGGATAGGCTCTAGTCGAACTCTGATCACTTAGTAGGAAATAGCACATATCCAACCTATATCATTTGTCAACGAAACGAATTATATCCGTTTCGTTGACAGTCGATTTTTAGGGATATCTTCCAAAAACAGGAACGAATGTGCCTTCAAACATCGTCTCCCAGCGACTGCACGGAATAAATGGCTTTGACTATGGCAACTATAATTATCTGCCTTAGTCAAAGCCTGGATTTTTCGCTTGGCAAAGAGCCGATTTGCTACAAACGGCAAACCGTTCCGGTAACTGTTGACAACTAGGTATCTAAGGCCGTTCAGATCGGTGATCGACCATTCGATTACAGCAAGGCAGCAACGTTACGTTAATTCAATGCTGTTACGTAACATATACCGTATTGTTTCACTACGTAGCAATAATCAGTTCGATTTCGTTATCGTGGAAAACCTGCTTGTGTTTCTCTTCAATGCCGCCATCGGTAATAATATAGTCAATAAGCGAAAGGGCGCCCAAACTGGCAAAGGCACTTTTCCCCATTTTAGTCGAATCGGCGATCAGATACGTAGTGTCGGCAGCATCGATCATCGCTTTTTTCACAACTAAATCACTTAAACTCGGATAGGTCAGTCCTGATTTAAGTGAAATACCGGCAGTAGCCAGAAACAGCTTCTGCACGTTGATACCTTTGAAAAAATCAGCTGCTTTCTGACCCGTCAGTGACAGCGTTGGTGGTTTAAATTCACCCCCGGTCATGATTACTTCGATACCCGGTTCAGCCCCCAAAATCAATGCGATATTCAAGGCATTGGTAATAACCGTAAGATTTTTGTAGCCACGTAGTTTTTTGGCAATTTCGGTAGCGGTCGAACCCGAATCGAGAATAATACTATCGCCACTTTCGATAAAATCGAGACATTTAGCCGCAATCAATTCTTTTTTATCGATGTTTTCCTGATTGCCCAGCGAAAAGGTACGCACCTGATCTTCTACGTTTTTCAGGTAGGCGCCACCGTGTTCTTTAACAACTAATCCGTCTTTTTCTAACTTATCAAGATCCTGCCGGATCGTTACTTCAGTTACTTTAAAGATGCGGGCAAGGTCGATCACTTTGGCTGAGCCATCTTCCTTTAGTAATTCGAGTATTTTATCCCGACGTTGATTCGGCAGCATATTGGTTATGGTTTCTCACCAAAAGTAAGGAAAAGATTATTTTCTTCTACTCTGTTTTGGAAAGGCCTAAATCAGGAGGAAAAGGAAACCCCGGTGATAAGGTAGATTAAACAATGAAGATATATTGCAGAGCAAGTGAGGTCGCAGTACTTCAGAATGATACTTGGCAGCTATTTTTCTGCTGAAGTTCCAGACAGTAAATACGCTTTATCAGGTCGATTATAACCGATTACTTACTGCTCGTTTTTCACTACTTCGTACGTTTTCAACCGACTCAAGCTCTGTAAGTAGGCATGGATAAAGAAGCGTGTCGATCTAGCTATTTTTGCTAATTCAACAAGCTTCTTAGAGCTCTTTGCGATTAAACGTCATATTTACTCAGCCATAAAATCTTTATAAAAAGGGCACTCCCGCAACATCTCCAGATGAAAGGCCGACTTTGTATGGTTATTCTGGTAATCAGAAAAAGCGTTGGCGAACTTTGACTTACGAAGCGCCTTCATTTTTTCGACAAAGGCCGAATCTTGTTCATACACATAACCATTCCGGATCTGCTCAATCGACTTCTGTACAGCGAACGTATTGGCTTCGCAACGAGCCGCCATGTAGGCCGAACGGTCTGCTAATACTGGATTTTTTGCCAATTTGGCCGATTTTTCAAAGCAGGTTCGCGCATAGGCTGTCGTGTAATAATCGGTTTTCATGAGTTCGTCAAACCGTTTCTGCTTCGCGGTTGGGTCGGTTGGCAGGTCATATAGCATCAACTCTGCCGAACTCCAGTAGGTTTTGGCAACCAGCCAGGCATTGCCATACCAGCTCAGATTCCAGGCACCACAGCCAAGCTGGTAATAGAGTTCAGCGGCTTCATCGCCCGATGCCGATTTTGCCTGTTGCTCCAGCTCAGCCATTTTACGGGCAAACGATAAAGGCGTATACGGGTTCCCGGTCGGCTCAGCCGGGAAATTCATGGCTTCGGCCTTAGCACTTAACCGGGGCATTTTTATGGCAAACGGATTCGTCTGAAAATACGTAGCAAAGTTTTCGTCTTCCCAGACTTTAGCATCTAGTTTAGCAAATGCTTCGGCAGCTTCAGCATAGTGGTGTTCCATCATCAGCCGACGTCCCAACAACAGATTCAGGTCATCGTTATCTAGCCCCGATAAGGCCAGCAAACGCTTGTCGAAATCGGTTAGGTTCGATTGATTGGCATACGCAATCACCGACCGAATGGTTGATACCCGAACCGTATCGTCTACGTATCGTGGGTCTGTTGTGCTGGCAAAATACGTTTCAGAACCCGGTTGTGTAGTCAGCATGGTCATTAGATAGGATTTGGCCTGACCGGGCGCACCAACCGGTTCTGTTTTTGAGCGACTACAGCCTGACAACCAGCCACTTTTTGTTTCTTCTTTATGCTGGTACAAAGCAGCAAATCGTTTGCAAACTGACACAAAAGCGTTGTTCAGACGAAAATTTCCGGTGCTATCAAATTCTTCGAGATAGGTAATCAGTTTGTTTTCTGCTTCGGACGTAACGGTTTCTGTTTGAGCCGCTAACAACAACATTTGCTGCACGGCTATCTGCGTTTTCAGGGTTTTATTGCTGACAGGAAACTGCGCGGCTTTCGCCAGATGTTCCTGAGCAGCTTTATAATCCTTCACCATGTAGTCCAGATAGGCCGCTGCGTTATACCAATACGTAGCGTTACCAAGATCCTTATTTTCAGCCGATTCGAGCGCAAACGTGCGTAGTTTCTCAAAGTAAGATGGCGCTTCCGTTTTACGGCCTTCAAACATCGTCGAATCAGGATGGTTTGGCAATCCATAATCAATGTATTGCTGAGCAGGTTCGAAGAAATAATACTCGTTCCGGTTAATTTCCCGCGCCATAACCAGTTCGATCAATGGATTTTTTGGTGCAATATGAACCAACGCTTTAAGTAAATCCAGCCCATCCTGCCCCGGCTGAATGGCACAAATCGCATACACTGCCGCCCGCTCGGTATCGGTTGTTGCAAACCGCAGCGCATCTTCCCGAAAATGAATACCCTTGCTACGTAAACTCAATTCGGCCGCTTCCCGACGTGACGGACACTGATCGAACACTTGTGCGAAATCATAAATTGCCCGCGACGTATCGCTCAAAGCCAGCGAAGCTCCTGCCCGGCGGCTGCGAGCCCAGTTGCTGATAAACGTTTTCTTTGGTAACGGTTTCACCAACTGATCGTACAATTGGATCGCCTGTTTGTAATCTCCCAGTTCGCTAGCCAGCTTAACGGCCTGAAAGGCGTAACGTTCTTTCAGAAATACATCCGACGTAGTGCTGTAGCTCGTTTTCGCATCGTCAAGTTGCTGGGGCAGTTTGGTTGTATCAACCGGCGTTGCGTTGGTATCCCAAGGATTTCCCGGCCCATTATCAGCCGCCCAGGCGAAGCTCAGATACGTAACAGCAGGTGCCGACAGTACCGATTTCAGCTTATTTACAGCCGACGTTTCTTCTTTGTAAAGTGCTTTGCTAACTACCGTTTCTGAAACCTTACCTCCCGCGTAAGTTGCCCATGCCCGTACATTCTCATCGACCATAACCGTATCTTCTTCAGGCGCTACGTCCCAATCTGTGGTAGCATAGAGTTGTGGTGAAAACGTGTATCGCCAATCGCCGGGAGGAATGGTTGCCGATTCGGGCATAAAAAAACTCATAAACTCACTCGGGTCAAACGATGGCCCACAGGCAAGACCAATTAATACAGCGATGGAAAGGGCGGGTTTACGGAAGCGGCTGAAAGAGTGTCTGAAGAATTTCACGTGGGTAAGGAGCTAAAACTAGAGAATCGAGGTGATATAATGCTACTGTAACAGATTGACTACGCAATTTAGTTAACAGTTGTTTTTGGGCTTGCAACAATACATCCGACGTAACGGCTTCGGCCCGAAACAAATCGCCCCGACGTATCGAGAAGCCAAACGCTAACGTATCGCTCATGGCCACAAATCGGTTGCTGTCTGGCTGTATCTTCAGAAAGCGTTTTTGAGCCAGATTTGTCCGGTCAGTGTTGTTCAGAAATGTCAGAAATCGTCTATTTCGATAAACAACAGTCCAGCGAAACAGAGGCAGAACAACATCGAGCGGCAGCCGATACGTAGCAACAAACGGCAAATACTGATTAGCAACGTCGGCATCGTAAATCGAATTGCGCGTCGAAATCTGTTTCCAGTCTGCTACGTTATAGAGCATCAGCATACCTCGGGCAACGGGCGGTATCCCGGTTTTGTCGGCATATTTAATCTGATGCAGCCGTATAGTGGCCGAAATCGGGCAGTTTAACTGGTTGCCCAATAGTGTTAACAAGTTAAAATAACGGTCGCGCGTGCTAACGCTCCAATCGCAATCGAACTGAACTTCGTTGAGTTTAATACGCTGTTTTTGAGAAACTTTCCGAATAGCCTTCGTAATATGTGTAGCCAGCCCGGCCAATCCGGCCACTGACATATTGGCTAAGGTTCGATTGGTGATAAATACAACAGGCACTACGTTACCGACTGGTTTCTGACTGAATCGAATGAATGCTTTTGGAACAGCCTGTTTTGTTTTAGGGTCCCAGTCAACGTCGAAAAAGTGAAGATAAAGTTTATTGACGTTTAAGTGTTTGAGCTCGTTCGTTTCCCAGCGAGTTGGATTGTATGTTGCTTTCCAGTGATAAAAAGCGGGTGTAACCACTGGCGAATCTATGCTACGTTGCTCGGCCGATTGACAGGCAAAGAAGCTCATTCCCAGAAGACAATAAGCCATATTACGTATGTGCCGACTTCGCAAAGTTTTCATTCGGGGCGAAAATACAAATCTTCGCATTTCCGACCAGAAAGACTTTTCAAGTGGCAATTTTCACTGAACTTGCTCAACCTATTTTCCCCATCAACTCGCTATTAGCCAACGCTCTGTTAAGTCTCAAGAAACCGAAAGCCCGGACGTAAATTGATACGTCCGGGCTTTTTAAGAGTATGTGAATGGTAGGGAAGCAATCTTATTTTTTTGCGTTGAATTTGAGTTCCAGCGTTTCACCTGACCGGGCATCGGTTTCACTCAAATTGAAGATGATATTATCGCCGTCGGCATCAGCTACTTGTTGCCCGTCTACGTAAAGGCCATATACTTTTCCGCGTTTCCGTACCTCTACGTTACTGATATCGATAGAGGCATCTTGCTGGCCCGTTGCTTTTAGGGTGAGTGTCAACGTAACGTTGTCTTCCGAGGTTGGATCTAATACGACGGTTCCTGAAACGGTTGTTCCCGATTGAGTAATCGGTAATTTAGGCAAGTCGATTTCGTCGGTCCCCCCTACGTAGCGAAACGAAGTGAGTTGATAGGAGCCTGCCACAACTTCGGCGGCATTTTGAGGTTCGATTTTGTCTTCTTCTTTTTTACAAGCTGCGAACGTCAACGTAACGAATAGGAAAAGAATGAGCTTTTTCATGATTTTTGGTCGTTTTGCAGAGCGATTACCGTCAATCGCTGAGGCAAAACTACCGGCCAAATCAAGGCCCATCAATACCGCATTTGTATGATTTTAAAGTGCGAATGAGTGAAAGAGCGAAATGCTGACGAAAACTATTTTTTCGCTCTTTATTTCCTCCCCAAGTACTTATTCACGGCTTCGACCTTCGAGTGAACCTGAAGTTTTTCGTAGATATTAAAGATGTGTTTACGTACTGTAGTAGGGCTTACGAACAGTTCTTCAGCAACTTCCTTGTGGCTGTGCCCTTTAGAAAGGCGGTCCAGAATTTCGCGCTCACGGGGGGTTAATACGTCCAGTTCGTTTGGGGCAGATGGACCTGCATGGAAGGAAACGGCGATTTTTCGAGCAATGGTGCTGCTCATGGGCGATCCGCCTTCGTGCAGTTCGGTGATGGCTTCGAGGAGTTTATGCGGTGGACTTCGTTTCAGAATATAGGAGTTAGCACCCGCTTTGAGGGCTTCAAAAACGGTTTCGTCTTCGTCGTACATCGTACACATCATAAACTGCGTGCTAGGGCATTTTGGCTTCAGTTGCCGCACACAGTCGATGCCGTTCATACCGGGCAGGTCGATGTCCATAAGTACTACGTCGACACAATGACCTGACAAATAATCAAGAGCTAATTCGGCCGTTTCGAATGTAGCCTGACACATGAAACCATCGGCACCATCGACCAGAATGGCCAGCGACTGACGAATGGGTTCTTTGTCTTCAACAATGGCAACGGTTATGACGTTTTTCATCTGGCAATATTGGCCGTTTTTTCGATTCGAAACTATACTACGTTTGTAGTATTTTCGGAACAGATACGCGTGGATACGGGTAGATAATTTTCACAGAAGTACCCTCTGAGGAAGACGAAATCTCACAACTCCCCCCCGATTCTGCCATCCGCTGCCGCATGTTGCCCAACCCGTTCCGTAACGAAGTCCCCTCATTGGGCACAAACCCCTGTCCATTATCACACACCTCGATAAACAACTGATCCGATTCGGCACGTATCGTCAGCCTCACCTGAGTAGCCTGAGCGTGCTTCACAACGTTGTTGAGGGCCTCCTTCACCGTCAGAAATACGTTACGCCGATCCACGCCACGCATCGAAATTTCAAGAGCTGAGTCCACTACGTCGGTCTTCAAGCGAATCGAGGAGTTCTCGATAAACTCGCTGGCATACGACCGCGTGTAAGCAATCAGCCCGTTGAGACTGTCATTCCTGGTGTTCAACGACCAGATGATCTCGTTCATACTGGTGACCATCTCCGCCGAGATGCTCGATATTTTCTCTACTTCAGGCGTGGTGTGGACACCCATGCGGGTTTTGACCACTTCACTCAGCAAGCCAATGGCCGTCAGCGATGCCCCCAGATCGTCGTGCATTTCTTTGGAAATGCGGAGTCGTTCTTTCTGCTGGCCCTGCAACTCCGATTGCACCACCGCCAGCTCGCGTTCGCGTTGGGCAGCCAGCAGGGCATTGTTAGCACTACGCTGGCGCTGGCGACTGTAGAGGTAGGCGAAGGCCAGTCCTCCCATGACGACCAGTGCGATGAGTCCGGCGATGAGCAGCCACAGATTCTGGCGTCGCTGTTTTTCCTGAAGCTGGTTGATATGCTGCTGTTTGTGAGCCAGTTGCTGACCCGCTTCGGCTTGTTTGAGCTTTAGCTCATAGTCCTGTAGTAAATCTTTGGTTTCCTGATTATTCAGCGAATCATCGACACCAATGTATTTATCGAGCCATTCGACAGCCGATTTATAATTCCCTAATCCCTCGTTGGCTACCGCATATTCGCGGTAAATACTTCTCAACTCGGTTAATCCTGCTTTATTTTTCTCCGCAAGGGCATTCGACTCATCCAGTAATTTTTTAGCCGCTGCATATTGTCGCATTTGGCTTCGGGTTTGCGCCAATGTCATCAGCAGATGAAGTTCGTGCCGGGTGTTTCCTAGCTGACGGCTGAATCGTAGGGCTTCTTGGCGATAATAGAGTGCCGAATCGTAGCGTTGAGCTACTCCATGTTCAAACCCGATGTTGTTGTATAAATTGACCTTAAAATCAAGGTCTGTCGGGTCAATCCATTGTTTGGCTTTCTGATAATTTGCCATCGTTTCGCGGCTCTTTCCCATATCACTGAACACCACGGCCATACTGAAATAATCGGAAGCAATTGACCGTCGGTCGGCTTTATCTTCCGTCCATGTCGTGTCGAGAGCAAGCGATTTTCGGTAATGCTCCAGCGCTTTTTCATACATTTTCTGCTTGCCATAAATGTATCCCAGATTCTGGTTCACCACCGCTACGTTGCGCAAGCTCCCGATCTGTCGCATGAAATGAGCCGCCTGCTGATAATTTGGAATGGCTTCCTGAAAACGGCCCATAAACAGAGCCGTATTCGCCATCGCAAAATAGCTTAATCCCAGATGTCGCTTTGAGGTGTCCTGTTTTGCCTTCTGAACAGCCGCCATGGCAATTTTTCGGGCTTCGTCGTGCTGCCCCATGTTGTTGAGCTGATACGCCAGAAGCCGGATACTCTCAAAATAGCCCTTCGTGAAGTTTATTTTTTGGGAAAAGGCAAGCGCGTTTGTGTAATGTTCAAGTGCTGCTTTAGGCTGCTGGGTTTCAATAGTTTCACCTTTTTTCAGCAAACTCATTACGTAGCTGGTATCGGTCGGGTTGAGGATCGATTGTCCCAAGCCAGTCGTGTCAGACAAGCCTAGCATCAACAACACCAATAGCAATTGTTGTCTGACCAGCGAGAGCATAAAGTTGAATGCTACGTTTCAAAACAAATATAAATGAACGTGCCGATTTTGCTTCTCAAACCTGATCTATTGGAATTTATATCGACTTGATAAAATAAACGACACGCTCAACCTCGTCAAAGCCAGCCCGTTTGTGAAATGATTGCCCTAACGCATTTTCCAACAATACGTCCGATGCCAGTTCTGTACACCCCTGCAAACTGGCCCATTGTTCAGCCTGTCTGACAAGAGCTTGCCCAACACCCTGTTGTTGAAACTCCGGCACTACGTAGATACCTTCAAGATAAGCCACCGGACTCTGTAAGGCTCCCGGTACGTAGTCGATCCGGAGAGAAAGATTCATAAAACCAATGGCTTTCCCTTGGTTATCTCTGGCAATGAACCCAGCCTGTTTGGGCGATTGCTGAATATCACGTAGCGTTTCTGTCATTTCTTCTTCCGTATCGTCGGGCCAGAGCGCCAAAGCCAGACGGAGCCAATCCGGAAAATCCGCTTCATTTACTTGGTTGATCTGCATATAGGGAATTAAGTGTGGACTATTCATAAAAAAATAACGGTGCCGCCATAATAACCTGACAGAAGGAGAAGTTAGTTTTGTGCACTTCTTTACTCAGCCGCTAGTTTATGAAAAAGCAATTTTTTACTTTTTTTAGTCTGGTAACTCTATTTATCTCAAACGCTACGTTCGCCCAACGACAGGAAATTTCTATTTCGCCAATTGGCTTTGCGTTACCCCGAAATCAACTGATTCAGTACGAACGCTACGTTAATAAATATCATAGCATCACATTGTCAGGAAGTTATAATGAAAATCCGCGCGGTTATTCGTTACTCCCTCCTCGTACCGAGCGTTTTCAAAATGCACGACTGGCCGCTGGTTACCGTTACTACGTTCCAGATGTTGGTATCGGCGACGAACTGACTATGTTCGGTTCAATACGTGCGGTTGTCGATTATTCATCACTGAAACTCGCTTCTGACGCACGCTTTCCGATCCCGACCGATTCGCTACGTGCCGCAGGTTTTTCACTCGCTCCCGAGCTTCTGTTTGGGGCAAAAATAACCATTGTAAAACGGGTTACGCTGACCGGAGCCATTGGCGGACAATACTTCCTCAAGCTATTCCCAACTCGTCAGATCACTCAGAATCAGGGCTACTGGAATGCGTTTTACTGGACTAACGATAATCAGGACGCGCAATTTAAACGTAATCAGGTAATGAATTACCGTCAAGGCTGGTACCCTTCGGTTCAGGTTACAGTAGGTGTGGTACTTGGCAAACAACGCGACTAAACTGCTACCCATTCGTTTTTGCTGAAGATTGCTCCACAAATCCTTTTGCCAACATCCAGGCGGCCAGAAACAATTGATTGAGGGCCAAAGGAGCCAGCAGTAAATTACTCGGAGGCAAATCGAACATATCGAGTAGGATTCGGATAGCCATTACGGGCAGTAAAAAAACCAAATCAATATAAACGGCGGAAGTAATCGGAACCGATACGTTCCAATCATTTGATGAGCGGTAATGCAACGACAAATGTGTCGGTCGTTTCTTCAACTTTGGGGGCTTCCTGACCCAGTAACTGATACTTCGACAGGATATTCAGGAGTCCTTTCTGGGTGGAATTCAGTCGATTAGCCGACTTGCGCTGAAGTGTATTGCTAACACTCAGCCAGCCATTGGCACTGGTTGTCATGCGAATCTGTAACGGTTGGTCGACTGAAACGATATTATGTTTCACTGCATTTTCAAGCAACAACTGCAATGTTAACGGTGGCAGTTTGTAATCTAGGAAAGGCTCACCAATATTTTTCACCAGATCGATACCAGCACCATAGCGGGTTTTCAGTAAGTGATAATACGAATCGATAAAAGTCAGCTCTGTGTTGAGCGTAGTGAGTTCGTTATTGTTGTTACGTAGCAAATAGCGGTATACCGTCGACATTTCATCGACAAATCGTTCGGCTTTATCGGGTTCCGATGCAATCAGCGATGAAAGCGAATTAAGACTGTTGAACAGAAAATGCGGATTGAGCTGCGCCTGAAGTGCCATCATCTGCACAGCCGACATTTGTTTCTGAAGTTTTTCAGTAATTAATTCCGATTCAAGATGCTGGCGTTGATGCAATTCGCGCTCGCGGGCAAGGCGCTGTTCCATGATGGCACTTTTAATTGCACCTCTTCGTTGACGATAGCCCAATACTAACGTAAAACAGATTAGCTCGGCCAGAATACCAAATTCGAAATACGTTAATGGGGCAGCCAGAACGGACTGATCTTTTTCCCACGAGGGGCCAAATAATGTCAATGCCATCGATATTACCCCACCCGCCAGAATAAATCCCGACCCTAATGCTACGTAGCGGGGTGCTACGCCATTGAGCCGGTTTATTCGCCAGACACCGTAGCTCGCCAGGCCAATCATAAACAGCCGCATACCTGTATGGGCGACGCTATAAACTGTACTGTACCATTCATCTACCACAAAGCACAACACCGCCATAAATACGATATAGGCCAGAATGATCACTTTGGTGATATTGAAAATTCGAACCAGATCGGGCAGACGTTTTTTGAGCTGAATCAGAGCATCAGCAAAGTCGAAATAGATAAAATAACCCAGCATTGGAGCCGCTACACGTACAAAATGCCAGGTGTTTGCCGATACGTACTTGTTGATTTCATCGACTCGTAGCCCAAAGTAAACCATCCAGGTAAGCATATACAGCGTGTAGAGACCATAAAGCCGCTCACGGTAAATGCCCCACTGCACAATGTTCAGCAACAGGATAGAACTAACCATCCCTGTGAACAGCAGATTCCAGGTGGCAAACGTCATTTAGTAATGTCTTCTAGTTAGGAAAGAAACCCTAAAAATGATTATTTTTCATTGCTGGGACAACCACAATACCGATGAAACGGTAAAAACGTCCGATGAAACGGTAAGTACTTCATTTTTTTCGTAGGTTGAAATATATTGGTTCAATAGATAGGCTACAAAAGGAAAGAAAATAGGCAAAGGCTGGCGTTTTGCTTCGGAATGAACTGTGGCGACGCTGATAATTATAGTAAAACTGCCACTCGGCCAACTAGTCTTTGCGAATCTCTTTTTCTCCTCCGTGTCGCTCTATGGCACAACTCGTTTATACTATTCATTTCTTGCGTAGCTCGCTGATTTGCTGGCGTAGCTCCGCTAATTCGTTTTGTTGAGACGTATGCTGTTTCTGTTGCTCAATCAGATACAAGGTCAGTTCCTCTACTTTTTCCAATAGTTTTGTGTTCAGTGTGGCTAGATCAACGCCTTCTTTGGTTACCTCGGCAGCGCTGGGCAAGCCAGAGAGATGCTGATTAGTCTGCACAAAATTGGCAACTTCATGTAGCGGAGCCAGCCGGTACGTTGGCGAAAATACGTAATCGGCCCATTGTGTTTCGGCTCTCGCCTGTAACCGCACCTGATCTGCACCGACCGTTGGTCGATATAAACCCACTCGTCCCTGATCGTCTACGCTGAGTAATCGGCTGGCCGTTTCTACCGATACATGATTTGACAAGTTGGCCAAACGTAACCCGCTCTGGCCCTGTTCGGCCGCAGTAAGCACTAGGTAATCCATGTCATCGCTTTGCAACTGTACGCGCTGGGCGAATTTTAGCGACCCTTTGTTACGAATGTTGATAGTGCCGCGCACATCGAGCGGAAAGGCTGGGGCTGTTACGCCGATGCCCACTTTCGTGCTTTTAGTAGTGTCGCCCAGCACAATGGCGTTACTGGTGGCTACAAGGGCGTTGGCTCCTATAGCCGTTGCATTCGTCAGGCTGATTGCGCGGGAAAGTGCATCAGTATTGTTGCCCAGAAACGTATTATCCGTACCGGTTACGCTGTTCAAACCCGATCGGGTGCCAGCGAATACGTTTCCACTGCCTGTGGTATTCGACATACCTGCCTGATAGCCCATAAATGCGTTATACTGGCCCGAAGTGTTGGCATAACCTGACTTAAAACCCAGAAACATATTCGCGGTTGCCTGAGTAACGTAACCCGACTGAAAGCCTACGAATGTATTTTCGTGACCGTTATTATTGTTGTATCCAGCTTCAAGACCGATGTAAATGTTGTTACTGCCTTCGCGATTGGCACCACCCGCGTACCTGCCCAAAAATACGTTATTACTGCCGCCACGAGTTTCAATTCCTGCTCGGCTACCCATAACAACATTGTTGCTGCCCGACGTAAAATACCCTGTAGCAAAGCCAATAAAGGTATTATCGAAACCATTAGCAGCGTATCCCGCTTCTTCACCAACGATCACATTCCGACTACCCGTTCTATTAGCGTATCCTGCCTTTGCGCCTGAGAACACATTTTGTTCACCACTTGTGTTTTCGAAACCCGCGTAATTGCCCATAAACACGTTCGACCAGCCGGTAGTGAAATTTCTCCCCCCCGCCGAAATGCCGACAATGGTATTGTACAGGCCCGGCGAATTTACCGAAGGGCTTGTTGCTACGTAGTTCTGATTTTGAGCCAGCATGCTTTGAGTTGAGCCCATTCCAATAGCAGCAATTAAGAGGAAACGTAAACGCATGGTTGTTGGTAGCTTTTGTTGTTGGTATAAAAGAGAGGAAGTTCATAACATGGCATTGTCTGTTCGCGACTGACCATATCGTATTGTGAAACGTATCTCGTTCGACACAACAAAACTGGAGTTGATACTCCCAAACCCAACCCATAGATTCCATGAAACGGAAAAAGCCGCTTATGAAGCGGCTTTGCTACCTGAACGACTACCCGATTTACTAAGACAATTAAGTCAGCGTTGTTCGAGCCAGTGCATAAATTCGCCCGCTTTGGCTTTGCTGATGATAATCGGCTCCGGAGTGGGCTGGTGCAGCCGAACGGCGAGTTTACGGTTGAAGTAAGGCTCGAACTCCCGAATCGCATCGAAACGAATGATATACTGGCGATTAGCCCGAAAAAACTGATTTGGATCGAGTAGATTTTCGAGCTGATCGAGAGTATAATCGAGGGCAAACTTTTCGCCCGACGACTTGTAGAGCCACACTACGTCGTTTTCTGTATAAAAACAGGCAATATCGGCCACCGAGATTGGATAATATTTCCCCCGATGATTGACCAGAAAACTGGACCGACGGTTGGGACGTAGCTGCTCAATGAGCCGTTGCAAAGGCTCGTTCAGGTCGGGTTTGGCAAGAGCAGGCGTATCGCGCTGGAAATACGTTTTAAGAGCCCGGAACTTAGCCAGGCTGCTTTCAATGGCTTTTCGGTCGAATGGTTTTAGAATATAGTCGATGCCATTGGTGGAGAAAGCCTGCATGGCATATTCATCGAAAGCCGTACAGAATATAACCGGGCAACGTACCGGAGCCTGTTCGAATACCTCAAAACTGAGTCCATCGGCCAGTTGAATGTCCGAAAAAATCAGGTCAGGACTATCGTGTGTTTGCAGAAAATCAACCGCATCTTCAATGGTTTCGAGCGAAGCCAGTATCGTAACCGACGGGTCGATGGTTGTGATGTAGTGTTGCAGTTCTTCGGCTGTAATAGCCTCATCTTCAAGAATCAGAACGGTCATAAGGGCTGAGACGGATTTTTAATGAACAATGGACAATGAAAAATGCCTTATAGTTGATTATCAAGAGGGTTGTTATACATTGTTCATTCTACATTATTCGTTGTCCATTCTCTTGGGCGGAATGATTGGCAAATAAACGGTGAAAAATTTCTCATCCTGCTCTACCCGCAAGGGCGTACCGCATAGATGTTCGTAACGACGGGCCAGATTCTCCAAACCAACGTGATTGCTCGATTGAAGCGATTGCTTGGGTTGTAGATTATTCTGGAATAAGACCAGTCCGTCTTGCTCGGTTACGCTTACATAAAGTTTCCGATTCTGTGTCAACACGTTATGTTTTACACAGTTTTCCATCAGCATCTGAAGGGTTAGCGGAGGCAGTACCGACCTACGGGTTTCGGGCGATAACGTAATCGTCAGATCAACAGCATCGCGGAAACGGTTTTTGAGCATGAAATGATACGATTCGAGCATCACCAGTTCATCGGCCATTACTACGTCCTGTTTGGCATTGCTTTGCAAAATATACCGGTATACATCGGCCAGTTTGATCAGGTATTCTTCAGCATCTTCGTTTCCGGTACGTATCATTCCTTTCAGAATATTCAGCGAATTAAACAGAAAATGCGGGTTGATCTGCTGTTTGAGCACTTCGTACTTAGCCTGAAAATTTTCTTCCTTTAATTTGGTTATGAGTCCCATAGCCTGTTGTTGCGCTAATGCTTTTTCAACACCCCACGTAGTAAGCAACGAGAAAGCTACAATGAGCAATCCCCGCACCTGAAGCACTCCCGCAAAATTGGTCGTGCCCGTATTTTCCATCTGATAAAACACATCCAGTGTCGTCCAGATACGTATCATTCCCTCGCTGATGAGCAGACAGATCAGCACCCGGACCAGGAATTCATAGTCGGGGTTAATGAGCTGATAGACAAAAGGCAAACCCCGTCGATTATTGATATAGATATTGAACATCCAGATCAGCATCGTAAACAGAAACGCCATTCCAAAAGCAAACAAGGCTACTTTCGATTCGGGTCGAGCGTCGATAACTTCAAAAAATAGCAACGAAATCAAGCCCATAAACAGGCCCGTAACTACCGAAGCCCGAACGAGAATTTTGTCGATTTCGCGCTGTAATCGTTCCCCCGAATGATCTTCCCTACTCAGTTGATTCATGTTCATGAACCGATGAAATGCCTTAAAGATAGAATTGCTCATAAGCCTGTAGGCCAGAAAAGAAGGTGAAGCGAACAATTTAAGTGGTGAACGGGCAATCTCTACTGCCCGAACGGACATGTTTCGCTACGTAGTGAACGGGTTTTGATGCGGGAAAAACACCGAGCGTAGTGCTATCAATGTCTTTTAAAAACACTACGTTGTCGGGGCAATGTGCAGGTTTAGGATAGATAGTCTAGCTGATACTAAGAAACGAACCGTTTAGTCACTTTTTGTGAGTGAGAGGATTTGTATTGGTAGTTATTTGTTTACTAATCAGAAGTAACAAATGTGAATAGTGCCCCTGGCTCCCGTAAAAAAAGAGTCAGGGTTTTTTTGTAGATGTGCTATGCTTTTCAAAAAATGGATGCGTTGAAAATTTGATTCGATAGTCAACTAAATCCTGATTGAAAGCCATGATAAAGCAGGTGCTGGAAAAGAAATCAATCAAGTATACACGAACTCATAAGCCCCTTCCATTCGGTTGGGGCTTTTTGTACTATCAGAACCTACCGAAAACTAAATGAAACCAGTTACAAATGCACGATCAGACTAGCTTTGGCAAAAACGAAAAATCTTTACTATGAAACTACCTCTGCTCGCGTTCTTGCTGTTAATCAATACCACACTACTGGCTCAGACTGTGAATTATGTGGTGAGAGCACCAAACTCTATAACGCCAGGTAATAATAATACATTGATTGGGCAACAGGTCGGTAATACAACAATGACGGGTTGGGTAAATACGATGATCGGTGCTTATGCTGGTGGCGACAATACGACCGGGAATTCAAATGTATTTTTAGGCGCTTATTCAGGAGAGTCGAATACAACGGGCAGCGCGAATACGTTTCTGGGATACTATACAGGCAAAAACACGACAACAGGGATAGAGAATGTATTTGGGGGACGGTCGGCCGGTTTTAACAATATTGATGGCGACGGGAATGTGTTTATTGGCACGTCTGCTGGCTTCCAGAGTAATTCAACAAACAATACTTATATTGGCACCCGATCGGGATACAATACAACTACGGGCATAAACAACGTAGTGGTTGGGCCATTCTCCGGGTCGGTTATTCAAACCGGTAGTAATAATGTTATGCTGGGTTTTGGCACTCAGCCCAGTAACGGCACAATTCAGAATTCAGTAGCCATCGGCGCCAACGCCAGAGTTGCTCGTAACAACGCCATTGTGTTAGGCGACCCTACCAATACCAGCATTGTCGTTGGTATTGGCACCAATGCTCCCCAATTTCCCCTCGATGTTAGAGGCATTATCAACCTACGTAACAGCGGTACCATCAAATTCAGCCACCTACTTAACCCCAATATCCGTAACGGCTTGACCGACCAGTTTCTGACGGTCAACGAAGAGGGTGAAACAGTGCTGGCCCGTCATCGAATCCGTATCGATAACGTGGCTCAGTGGAGTGATAAAGTCTTTGACCCAACGTATCACTTGCCCTCGCTGAATGAGGTAGAACGCTACGTTCAGTTACACCGACATTTACCCAACGTACCCTCGGCGGAGGACGTAGTGAAAGAGGGAGTTGACTTAGTGAAGATGAACGCTACGTTGCTGGAGAAGGTGGAGGAATTGACGCTTTATAGTATTGAACAGGAGAAGCACGTTAAAGAACAGCAACAGATTAATCAGCAACAGGCAAAAGAACTGGAGCTGCTTAAACAAAAACAGGCGCGTTTGGAGCAACTTGTCGAAGCGGTTTTGAAGCAAAAATAAATGGCTCCTGATCTAATACATTTATGGAATCTGAATCAGAGCAGGTTCAGTTAGTGTAGGAGAAAACTTAGGCCGCGAAATCTATATAGACCAACGTAGTACCACATTTTTATCGGGTCATATTGTTCACTGATTGCATCAGGAGGCTCTTTTTGTAACTGACCCGAACGTAGTACGTCTTAATAGGTATAATGAATCGAAGGAAATGCCGTAATTGCCTGTTTGCTACCCTTTCGCTAGCGTGTAAAATAATCCGGCCTTCCGATTAAATTCGCGTACTAATTTAACCTATTGATGAAACATTACCTGACGCAGGACCCCTGGAATATTGTTGAAGAAGGTTTTCACCGTGACTACAATGAAATAACGGAAAGCGTGATGTCGATCGGCAATGGTCGATTGGGCGGACGTGGTTCGTTTGAAGAAAAATATTCTGGAAAAACCATGCTCGGTCACTACGTAGCGGGCGTATACTATCCGGATAAAACCCGGGTTGGCTGGTGGAAAAATGGCTACCCCGAATACTTTGCCAAAGTACTGAATGCCGCCAACTGGATCGGCATCGACATCGATATTGACTACGAAACCCTCGATCTGAACACCTGCGAAGTACTCCAGTTCCGGCGGGTGCTCAACATGCAGGAAGGTTACCTCGAACGTCAATTCGTGGCCCGACTTAAAAGTGGTAAAGAAATAGAAGTTAACGCCAAACGATTTTATTCTATCGTCGATGATGAAGCCGGGGCAATACGTTACGCTATCAAACCGCTGAATTTCGACGCCAAAATCACCATTACGCCTTATATCAACGGCGATATTCGCAACCGTGACTCCAATTACGACGAAACCTTTTGGGATGAAGTACGGAAGGAAACGGCTTATGGTGAGGCTTATATCGAACTGCGTACCCGTAAAACCGGCTTCCACGTAGCGTCGGGTATGTGCGTAGAAATTGAGCAGGATGGCGTAAAAATCGACTATCAGTCGCAACCAATTAAATACGAGAAATACGTAGCAAACCGGATTTCGCTTGATTGCCAGCAGGGGCAGGAAACGGTTGTGTATAAATACGCCGTTAATCTGTCGTCGCTCAATTACGATTCTGATACGATCATTAAAGAGGCTCATCAGTACATCCAACGGATCACCCGAAAAGGCTTCGACAGAATGCTTGTTGAGCAGAAACAAGCCTGGGCCGATAAGTGGAAAATGAACGACATCGTTATTGATGGCGACGTAGCCGCTCAACAGGGTATCCGGTTCAATATTTTCCAGCTAAACCAGACCTATACCGGCGAAGATGAGCGGTTGAACATCGGTCCTAAAGGATTTACCGGCGAAAAATACGGCGGCAGTACGTACTGGGATACCGAAGCGTATTGTTTACCATTCTATCTGTCGACGGCGGATCAGAAAGTGGCGCGTAATCTGCTCATTTATCGGCACAAACAACTCGGGAAAGCTATTGAAAATGCCCAGAAATTAGGTTTTCGGGCCGGTGCTGCGCTTTATCCGATGGTGACCATGAATGGCGAAGAATGCCATAACGAATGGGAAATTACATTCGAAGAAATTCACCGGAACGGAGCCATTGCCTACGCCATTTTCGACTACGTTCGCTACACGGGCGATGAACAATATCTGGTCGAGTATGGCCTGGAAGTACTCATTGCCATCAGCCGATTCTGGAGCCAGCGCGTAAACTGGTCGACCGATAAAGGGAAATACGTAATGCTTGGCGTTACGGGACCCAACGAGTACGAAAACAACGTCAACAACAACTGGTATACCAATTACCTGGCCGAATGGACGCTACGTTACACCATTGAGGCCGTTGAGAAGGTAAAATCATTAAATCCTGAAAAATACGCCGAACTGATTGATCGGATTCATTTCCGCGAAGAAAAAGAAATCGAGAAGGCGACACATATTGTCGATAATATATACTTGCCGTTCGATCCTGAACGTCAGGTCTATTTGCAACAGGATGGTTTTCTGGATAAGGAACTGATGCCCGTTTCTGATATTCCGAAAGGTCAACGCCCCATCAATCAGAACTGGTCGTGGGATCGGATTCTGCGGTCGTGTTTCATCAAACAGGCCGACGTATTGCAGGGGATTTATTTCTTCGAAGACGAGTTCGATGTTGATACGTTACGTCGCAATTTTGAATTTTACGAGCCCATGACGGTTCATGAATCGTCGCTATCGCCCTGCGTACACTCGATTCAGGCATCGGTGTTGGGTATGAAAGAAAAAGCCTATGAAATGTACCTGCGCACTGCC
Organism: Spirosoma daeguense; assembly: GCF_054776875.1. NCBI lineage: Bacteria > Pseudomonadati > Bacteroidota > Cytophagia > Cytophagales > Cytophagaceae > Spirosoma > Spirosoma daeguense. The sequence goes on along the minus strand of NZ_BAAHBF010000002.1, from coordinate 32,371 downwards.
CGACTCGATCTCGATGATTATAATAACGATACCGAAGACGGTTGCCACATTACATCGATGGCAGGTACATGGCTGGCAGTGGTAAAAGGTTTTGGAGGTATGCGCGTGACGACAATAATGCCTGATGAGTTTAAGGAAGTTATTAAAAAAGCGCGGCAAGAAAATAAGAGCAAGTGGGTAATCTTACCACCAGTACCGAAAAATTATCAATTGTCGCTGAAGCCATATTGTCCGGAAAATTGGCAGGCTCTGTCGTTTAAAATACGATTCCGGAGTGTGTTGCTAGAAGTAACAACAACTCAAAAGAACGTAACGATTCATAATTTCTCGGCTCAACCAATTACGCTTAACTTATACGGCGAAGACGTAACAATAGGGCCAGAAAGTCAGGAAACAACGCTGATACCAAGTTAAAGGCCACAACAGGCTCTAGCTGTTGGTAATGTAGCTAATAGCCAGAGCCTGTTGTGGAATATTTCTGCGTTACGTTGTCGTAGGCTCCAGTATTGGCAACGTAATACGGAACCAATCGTCAATTTCTTCAATAATCGGCTCCTGCTGATTCAAAATGCGGTATTTCGACGTAATATTTGCTAAACCTATTCCTGTTGATTCAACACGTAGCATTTTGCGCTGGAGCGTATTTTCAACAATTAAATGGCCACTATCTGCACTCCGAATACGAATGATTAACGGCTGATTCGGCAAAACAATATTGTGTTTTACGGCATTCTCAATCAGCAGTTGCAGCGTCAACGGGGGAAGCAACGCTTCCGTGTGAGCAGGTAGTACATCCACTTCCAGACGAATGCCCGCGCCGTGACGTGTACGTAGCAAATGGAAATACGATTGGATAAAATCAAGTTCAAGGCTAACGGTTGTCAGATCACTCTCTCGTTCCGACGTATCGTTAAGCCGATTGGCACGTAGCAAATAACGGTAAACACTCGAAAGTTCATCGACAAACTCACCGGCCTGCCGTGGACTTTCATCAATGAGCGACGAAAGTGTATTCAGGCTATTGAACAAAAAGTGCGGGTTGATCTGACTTTGTAGTGCACGCATCTGCACTTCGGTTTTTTCCTGCTTCAACCGTTCCATCTGTAAATCGGCTTCGAGGTGTTCGCGATGGTGTTGTTCGCGTTCGCTGGCTAGCTGTCCCTCTACCACCACTTTACGTACTGCTTCCCTACGGTGTCGATGTGTGATGCCTAACCCGAAAAAAATCAAATCAAGTACAACACCCGTTTGCACAAACAGATCAGGATGCTCCCAAAACGGCATTTGCTGGCTATAAATCGGCGAACGAATCAGTAATAACGTAGTGATGAGGTGATTAATTAGCAGTGAAGCCGTACCAGCCACAAAAAACCGGGCAACGGTATCTTTAGAGCGGTAAAAGGAAAACACAACGTAGCCGCCTACCGACATCAGCGCAAACCGTACAGGATGAATCAGTAAGTCATGAAGGGGAGATTTCCAGAAATCGGTGAACAGGTAAATGTATGTCTTCGTAACGATATAGAGTACCAGCAACGCCTGTACTCGCCTGATCCAGCGTCGGAATCGAGGCCGATCGCTTAAGTCAAGAAAAATTCGGGCAAGTTCCAGATACAATACGTAACCGGAATATGACAGCAGGACTTTGTAGAAATTACTAACGTTTTTGGGGAGGTTGAAATGATTAATTGTAAAATAAGCCGCCCAGATGAAGATGTAAATCGTATACAGACCGTAGATGCGTTCGCGGTACATAAACCATTGAACCAGATTGGCAATCAGCAGGGCCAGTGCCATACCCAGAAAAAGTGGAGACCAGGCTTCGTAGGTCATGGGTGGGTTTACTTCGGTTCAGTTCAGAGGAATACGAAAATAGATTAAATGCCTGAAAAGTAATATGTTGAGCAATTTAAGCGGATATACTTATCGCCAATGTGTTTGGAATGAACTGGCTGCCTATAGGTAATGCGGGGCGAAATAAGCAAATATTAACACCAGTAAACAGACACAACTGGATGAAACGTAGTAAAAAGTAGATGAACTGAACGTAGGTGTAGTTAAAGCTAATACTTCTGAATGCTACGTATCAGTTGTAGTGATTCAATTGCTACTCTACTATTAGAAAGGAAAACTATGTTTTAGCCCTTTTCCCGAAAGCTGCCAACCTACTTGTTTCCGTTTTTAGATGAATTGATTGCAATCCTAAAACGGAGACAAGCAGGCTGGCATTTTGCCTTGCAAAGAACTGTGGCGACACTGGTAATTATAATTAAACTGCCACTCGGCCAACTAGTCTTTGCGGCTCTCTTTCTCCTTTGTGCCGCTCTGTGTCACAAAATACTAAAGCTACGTTGCGTTGCTAACGTTCTGCCAATACAGCCCCAATTGGTGTCCATTGTATTTCTGGATAGCGCTTGTTATCAAGCGAATCGAGTTTAGTAACACCACTAAGCATATCGTGCAGATACTGCATTCCCTGCCATGCCGGAAAAACCTCATTTGGTTGTGGAGCTACAGTGTGTGCTACTTTAACCATGGCTTTCAATACACCTAGCCCACCCAAACGTAGCAGCTTGAACGTATCGCCCGTTGCTTTTTGAGCAGCCTGCTGTATATCACGAATGGTTGCAACCTGACCGGCGATCAGAAGATAACGGGGTGTTGATGCATCAAGAGCTGCCGCAGCGGTGAATTCAGCCGTATTCTGCACGGTCGTAAAATCCATCAACTGATGGGCATTTCCCCAATACATGACCCGATTTAGTTTGAAAAGAACCACAGGCGCCTGTCCCGTCAGCAAATCGGTAAACATACCATTCAGAATCGACGTAGCAGCAATGGGGGCTTTATCCAGCCGTTCATTAAACGTTCGTCGTAAATCCAGATTCCGGTTTTCGCCTTTGGGCAACCGACGGTAATCAATACAATAATCAGACGGTATGAATCGAGGAACACATGCATCTACAGCCGCCTGAAGCAGATTGGTCTGTGCATCAACAATAACCTCTCGCAATCCCGACAACGCCGAAACAACACAAGTGCCGCCCTTACAGGCCTCGGTAAGCAACGTAACACTATTGAAATCTACCTCAACAACCGTTGCTCCCTGCCGACGTAGTACGTTGGCAGCTTCGCTGTTACTTCCTTGACGTACCAGCACTTTAACGTTTGCGCCCCTTTCAATCAGCGATTGTGCGATACGTTGACCAAGATTTCCGGTGGCTCCGGCCAGAATAATAGATTCCATAGGTTATAGCTTACACCCCAACAGACAATGTGTTTACCAACATTGTTTTGCTACGTTATACTTTCTTACAACCGTAGTACCGCAGCACCTGTTGCCTGATCAGTCTCCCGATTTAGCTGGTTGGGATGAACAGTTATTGTAATTTCAACCGAGCCAGTGCCAACTTCCATTGCCAGAATATGTCCGCCGAAAGCCTTGAAATCTTTTCCCGTAACCACGCCATGAACGTGCAATGCTGGTTTTTCATCTTTCCAGGCAATACTGCCAGTCATACTGGCTAGTTCCATATCGCGCATAGCTTTGGGTTCGTAATCTTTCTTTTTGGCGTTCCAGAAGCCGAATGTTGGATGAACAAAACCGAAACCGATAAAACTGGCACTGGGAATTTTTTCGACAAGCGTCAGCTTTTCCAGTTCGGCCAGTACGTTGTCGCCCTGCCGGAGCACCATTACATAGCCGGTAGGTGTTTTAATGTATTTAGCTGGCGATTGGGCTTGTACAGACAACAAGGAAACGGTCAGCAAGAGCAGGCTTAGTAAGGAGATATTCATAACGTGATTATTCGTCGTTTTTTATCAGTAAGAAAGTCTTTTAAGCCATCAGAATAGCTCAACAACTTGAATTAGCTAAATCTTTTACCCTTACTACCACCCCCAACACCTCTTATTTTAGGAGGTGAGCTTTCTCAATGTCCAACACAGGTCTTTGATTCAAGTTCAGAACTAAGAAACAAGTTATCCTCGGTATGCTCCCTCCTGTTTTAGGAGGGAGGTTAGGGATGGTAAGCTGATTAACTCGCTCTATCTCAAATCGTCCTGAATCAATTCATTTTCCTGTTCAACGGCCGTGCATTAGCCCTGTTTTCTGTCTGTTTGGCCCCTAAATTTGTCCACTTCGCCCAGTTAAGCCCGATTGTTCGCATAGGCATCATCTACTTTTGGAGCACCGGCAAACAATCGCCAACTAATCATGAAACGAGTATTCATCGGGCTGTTTTTCACACTATTGAGCGGCCCATCCTTCTGCCAAATTCCTGCCGATTCGCTACGGCTAACGATACCTCAGGCCGAAGACCAGTTTCGTCGGCATAACCTCTCTCTGCTGGCAACTCGGCTGGGGGTAGATGAGTATCGGGGCTATGAGAATCAGGCCAAACTCCGCAATAATCCTTCGGTTTATATCGAACAGATGCCGTATAACCCACAATCGCGGGAGTTTATGCCAGTGAAACAGGGGAATTCGGAGCAACTCATTCAGGTTCAACAACTTTTATTACTGGCAGGCAAACGTAACAAACAACTGGCGCTGGCCACTACCAACACCAAACTGGCTACTGACCGTTTCGATGATCTGGTTCGTACGCTTTCGTCGCAGCTCCGTTCTACATTTTACGATCTTTATTTTCAGCAAAAAGCGCTGGCTATTTACGAGCAGGAAATCAATACGTTGAGCCAGACCGTAACCCTGTATCAGCAACAATACGACAAAGGCAACGTGCCGCTTAAAGATTTGGCCCGGTTGAAAGCTTATCTGTTCAACCTGTCGAGCGAACGCCAGCAACGTCTGGCGCAACTCACCGACGATCAGACCACGCTGAGCGTTCTGCTCAACGTAGCACCCGAACAACCCATAAAACCCGTAATGACAGATGCCGAGGTCGGTCAGCAATACGACCTCGGCAAGCTGTCGCTCGATAGCCTGATGGCCGCTGCCGAACGGAATCGTCCTGATCTTCGCGGCTATCACGATCAGACAACAGCCGAGAAGCAAAATCTAACGTTGCAAAAAGCAATGGCTGTTCCCGACCTGACGTTGCAGGGAACCTACGACCGAAACGCTGGCTATATTCCAAACTATTTTGGTTTGGGGGTAGGCATCTCACTGCCTTTTTTCAACCGAAATCAAGGTAATATTCAGGCCGCAAATGTTCGTATTCAGAGCAGTCAGCAGGTGGCTTCAGCCTATCAGCTTCAGGTAGAAGGCGAACTGCAACGGGCACTCACGAAAGCACGTCAGGCCGATAATCTATACCGAACCTTCGATCAGCGGTTCAACAGCGATTTCGGCCGACTCATCGACGGAGTTACCCTGAATTACCGCAAACAAAACATCGACGTAGTAGAATTTCTGGATTTTCTAGATTCTTTCAAAACCTCTCAACTTCAGTTTATTCAACTCCAGAACGACCGGACACAGCGGTTCGAAGACCTTCGTCTGGCCACAGGAACCAACCCATTTGCCAACTAAGTCTCTCAAGATCAATTGCCTTCAACAATGAAAACGCAACTATTTCCTCATACCAGTTGGCTTCTGCTCCCCGTAGCGGTTCTGCTCACTACGTTACTGACCAACTGCCAGCCCGACGCTTCGGCCAACAACACAACCGACGACACAACTAAACCCGTTGATCTGCTGGCTTCTGCCAAATTCGATACCGCGAAACTGTCGCCCATTACCAACGAAATCAATCTGACTGGAAAAGTCACCTTCAATCAGGATAAAGTAGTAAAGGTATTTCCGCTGGTTGGGGGACACATTGAAGCCGTGAAATCCGATCTTGGCGACTACGTTCAGGCAGGGCAAACGCTAGCCATTATACGCTCGGGCGAAATGGCAGACCTTGAACAACAGGCCATTGCAGCACGCGGACAATTAGCGATTGCTCAGAAAAACAATCAGGTAACGGAAGACATGGTAAAAAGTGGTCTTTCGTCGCAACGCGATCTGGTTTCGTCACGCGAGCAGTTGCAGGCGGCAAAAGGTGAAATGAATCGGATCGGCGAACGCCGGAGTATTCTGGGCGGACGTGGTTCATCGGTCTACGTAGTGAAAGCTCCGGTTAGTGGTTTTGTTGTGGAAAAAAGCGCAGCTCCCGGCATGGAACTCCGCTCCGATGATCCTGAAAATCTGTTTACAATCTCAAACCTGGATCATGTTTGGGTTATTGCCAATGTGTATGAATCAGATGTAGCAAATATCCATGAAGGCGATCTGGCACATATCACTACGTTGTCGTATCCCGACCGGGTTTTTGAAGGACGTATCGATAAGGTATTCAACGTATTAGACCCCGATAGTAAGACCGAAAAAGTACGTATTACGTTACTCAACCGCAGTGCAAATTCCGACAATATCGTACTGAAGCCCGAAATGTTTGCCAATGTCAGCGTTCAATACGCCGGTCGCGACAAGCGGGTAGCTATTCCAGCCAAAGCCGTTGTTTTTGCCGACAATCATAATTATGTGATTGTTGCCAACGCTAAAAATCAGCCCGTAGTCCGTGAGGTTGATCCATTCAAGACAATAGGCAACACCACGTATCTCAATAGTGGTATACAACCCGGCGACCGCGTAGTTACGCAAAATCAACTCCTGATTTTCAACGCACTAAATAATTAAAGAGGGTTTAAAAGAGCGAAAGAATGAAAGAGCGAAAGAGTGATTTGTAACTACAAAAGCTCCCGCCTTAACAACCTAATCTTTCGCTCTTTCACTCATTCACACTTTCGCTCATTCAGCACCATGAACAAGTTCATCAAAGGCATTCTCACCTTCTCGCTGAAGAACCGGTTCTTCATCTTTTTTCTGACTGCACTCGCTATCATCGGTGGGGTCATCAGTTATCAGAATACGCCTATCGAAGCGTTTCCCGACGTAACGAACACACGCATCACCATCATTACACAGTGGCCGGGTCGGTCGGCGGAAGAGGTGGAAAAATTCGTGACTATCCCGGTTGAAATCGGTTTAAACTCGGTTCAGAAAAAGACGGATATCCGCTCCACTACGTTGTTTGGTCTTTCGGTAGTTAACGTCATTTTCGACGATGGTGTCGACGACAGTTTTGCTCGTCAGCAAATTAACAACCTGCTTCCCGGTGTGGAATTACCCGATGGCGCAAAACCAGACGTTCAGCCACCTTACGGCCCAACTGGTGAAATTTTCCGGTACACGCTTGAGTCGCCCACACGTACCGTTCGCGAACTGAAAACAATTCAGGATTGGGTGCTCGACCGCCAGTTTAAAAGCGTACCGGGTGTGGCAGACGTAGTAAGTTTCGGTGGCGAAGCAAAAACCTACGAAATATCCGTCGATCCACGTCGGCTGGCCGATTACAACATTACACCGCTGGAATTATATCAGGCTGTTGCCAATTCAAATGTCAATGTTGGGGGCGATGTGATTGAGAAAAATGCCGAAGCCTACGTAGTGCGCGGCATTGGTTTGCTACGTAACCAGCGTGATATTGAGAACATTGTGGTTAAAAACGTGAAGGGTACGCCCATCATGGTACGTAACGTAGCACAGGTTGCCGAATCAGCTTTACCACGACTGGGTCAGGCTGGTCGCGACAAACAGAACGACGTAGTAGAAGGCGTGGTGGTGATGCGGAAGGGCGAAAATCCGATGGAAGTGATCGAGCTGGTTAAAGCGAAAATCGCTCAGCTAAACGCCACGATTCTGCCATCAGACGTAAAAATCAATACGTTCTATAATCGCGAAACGCTGGTCAATTTCGCTACGCATACGGTTACGCACAACCTGCTCGAAGGTATCATTTTCGTAACTACCATCGTGTTTCTGTTCATGGCCGACTGGCGCACAACGGTTACGGTTTCGATTGTGATTCCGCTGGCCTTGCTGTTTGCTTTTATCTGCCTGCGACTCAAAGGAATGTCGGCTAACCTGCTTTCAATGGGTGCTATCGACTTCGGAATCATTGTAGATGGCGCGGTGGTGATGGTGGAAGGAATTTTTGTAGCTCTTGATAGTAAGGCGCATAAAGAAGGAATGGAACGGTTCAACAAAGCAGCCAAACTAGGTCTGCTACGTGCGACTGGTACCGAGATGGGGAAAGCCATTTTCTTCTCCAAAGCCATCATCATTACGTGCTTGATTCCGATTTTCTCGTTCCAGAAAGTGGAAGGAAAAATGTTCTCACCCCTTGCCTGGACACTGGGTTTCGCTCTGTTAGGTGCCTTGATATTCACGCTGACGCTGGTGCCTGTATTAGCGAGTATCCTGCTGAACAAAAACGTACGTGAAAAACACAATCCGTTTGTTACGTTCATCACGAATAGAGCGATGCGTGCGTTTTCCTTCACGTTTGCGCATAAAAAAGCCAGCCTGTTGCTGACCGCTTTATTGGTTGTGGTGGGTTTATCGGGCTTCAACTTATTAGGTACCGAGTTCTTACCTGAACTTAATGAAGGTTCAATTTATGTGCGGGCCTCGATGCCGATGAGTATTTCACTTCCCGAATCCGTTCGGCTGACCACGCAGATGCGCAAAATATTTGACCAGTTCCCAGAAGTGAAAGGGGTTATTTCGCAAACGGGTCGACCAAACGACGGCACCGACCCAACTGGTTTCTACAACGTAGAGTTCCTGGTCGATATTTATCCGAAAGAAGAGTGGAAACGCCACATTACGAAGGAAGAACTGATTGCTCAGATGCAGGATAAACTCAAAGTTTTTCCGGGAATCGACTTCGGATTTTCGCAACCAATTATGGATAACGTAGCAGAAGCTGTTTCGGGCGTAAAAGGGTCTATCGCCGTTAAAATCTACGGAAATGACTTGGCTACGTTAGCAGAAAAAGCCAATGCCGTAGAAAAACAACTCGCTACCGTTCGGGGTATTGAAGATCTGGGTGTTATCAAAAACATCGGCCAGCCCGAAATGCGCGTTGAGCTAGATGAATACAAACTCGCGCTCTACGGTGTCAATAAAGCTGATGCGCAGGCTGTTATCGAAATGGCGATTGGTGGAAAAGCCGCTACGCAGATTTACGAAGGCGAACGTAAATTCGACCTGCGGATACGGTATGAACAGAATTTCCGCAAAACCGAAGCCGAAATTGCGAACCTGATGGTGCCTACCCAGAATGGTACCCAAATTCCGATCAAGGAAATTGCTAAAGTATATACCCAAACTGGTCCAGTCCTGATTTTCCGCGAAGGAAGTCAACGGTTTACGGCGGTGAAATTTTCGGTTCGGGGTCGTGATATGGGCAGTGCCATTGCCGAAGCACAGCAAAAAGTGGCGGCTGCTGTTACGTTGCCACCGGGCTACACAGCCAAATGGGCGGGCGATTTTGAAAATCAGCAACGGGCTACCAAACGCCTTGGTCAGATGGTTCCGGTGAGTCTGGTTATGATTTTCGTGATTCTGTTCGTGCTCTTCGGTAATGCTAAAGATGCTGGGCTGGTGCTTGTCAACGTACCATTTGCCATCATCGGCGGTATTGCGGCCCTGCTCGTTACGCATGTCAACTTCAGCATCTCGGCAGGTATTGGATTCATTGCCTTGTTCGGTATCTGTATCCAGAATGGTGTTATCTTGATCTCGGTGTTCAAGAAAAACCTCAAGAATCAGATACCGTTGGCGCAGGCCATTTACGAGGGTGTACTGTCGCGGGTTCGTCCGGTTGTGATGACCGCTATGATGGCCGCTATCGGTCTGATTCCAGCCGCCGTCTCGACAGGCATTGGCTCCGAAACATCGAAACCGCTGGCTATTGTCGTCATCGGCGGATTGATCACCGCTACGTTATTGACCTTGTTTATTTTCCCACTCGTTTTTTACGCCTTCTATCGCCCTGGCGCTAGAGAGCGGAAGGCAATGAAAAAAGCGTTGGCCGAAGCTTGAGGTTAATATTCTGTACCAGACAGCAGGATGCTGTTTGATACATCCACTACACAACTGATAAAGGGACTTTGTTCACAGTCGAACAAAGTCCCTTTATCAGTTGTGATTATGCCGACGGTTTTGGATACGTAATAAAGATCGCTTACTGACATACTGTTGTCATAGTTGTGGGCTTTTTTTGTGCCGGAAACCGCTTTTTGCATAGCATCCGATTCGATTTTACCTTATGATGGACGCAATCAAACCTTAACTTTACAGCATTTACTGACAAACCCATGCTCAAGTCTGATACAATCACTTTTCTCGCAAATCTCAAAAGCAATAACGACAAGCTGTGGTTTACTGAAAACCGTGACGCCTACGAAGCAGCCCGCGCCGATTTTCTTGAACTTGTTACCATAACCTTAGCCGGACTCGAACAGACTGATCCGGAAATTGGCGCATCGAATCTGAAACCGAAATCGTGTATGTTCCGTATTAACCGCGACGTTCGATTCTCGGCTAATAAATCCCCTTACAAAACCAATTTTGGCGCATGGTTCAACGCGGGTGGTAAAAACAGCCGATCAGCCGGATATTATCTGAACATTGAGCCGGGAAACGTATTTGTGGCTGGTGGTATGTATATGCCTGACACTGATGTACTGGCCACTATTCGTCAGGAAATCGATTACAATCTTCCCGCCTTTGAAGCTATTCTGGCGGAACCTACGTTTCATACCTACTTCAGTGGCTTAAGTCGGGAAACGGCTTTACAACGCCCCCCTAAAGGCTACGATGCGACGAATCCGGCGATCGAATACTTGAAGCTAAAAAGCTTTACCGTAAGCCATTCTCTACCAGATGCTACGTTAACAACGCCCACCCTGACTAAAACGGTACAGGCTGCCTTTGCTAGTCTTCAACCCTTGGTTCACTACCTGAACCGGGCGTTATCATAAACGTACTGTTGGTCTTAAGATTAGCACAACGTTGGATTACAACTTATCGAGGCTGGGCTACAAGCTCAGCCTTTACACGTAGCGCCTGTTTCATGTGGCGTTCTGTATGCGCGAGTAACATTAAAAAAGCATCACCCAAACGAATTTTCAGCCAATTACCAAACAGAGTCATTACTTTTTCCGTATTCCAGTCGAGATAAACCGCTTTGTCCAGCAACGAACGTAGCAGGGTTTGCAAATCCAGAAACTGACTCATTACGTCGGCTGGAACAAGTTCGGCGGCTGGTCGCGGACGTATCATTCCCGGTGCGGGTAGCTTGATTTTCACCTGTGGGTCAACGGCAAACAACATGGCTTTTCCGACCCAGTCGCTGCTGACAGCTTGATCGGAAGGCTGATTCTGTATCAGACCAAGCTTATCAACTTTATGCTGAATGTTACGTATGTAGAAGCGTTCGGCCAGATTCAGGTGCTGCAAACATTCAATAATGCTCCAGTGGTCAGAAGCGGGTTTCCAACGGAGTTGTTGGTCCGACAAGGGGGCAAATTCTTGTTCAACTGTCTTTAAAACAGCCGTCAGACGCGTTTGTAAATCGAGTGCAGTGTCGAGTTTTTGCATGAATAGAGACGTATCAGCTTCCCGAATTATCAGGATGTTTTTTATTGAGCCTGTAAATGTGCCTGCCTGAACAGATCAACATCGCGTTTCGTATTCAGGTCGATATTCCCTGCTTCAAACGGCACCTCTGAGCGATCATCGCGATGCCGTACAATGACCCATTGTAAGCCTTTATCGCCTTCTAACTGCAACAATTCGTTAATATATTCGCGACTAAACAGGGCGGGAACTCCAATCTGCGTATCGTAACGACAGGCTACAATACCTTTGCCCTGCTCTTTCCATACTTCGAGTATATGTTGCAACAGTCCAATCGAAACCAGCGGCTGATCGATATGCAGAACCAACACAGCGTCAATGTTTTTGTTCATCAGATACAAAGCTGCCAGCCCAGTTTTCAGCGAGCCTGCCTGCCCGGTTTGCCAGCCCGAATTATCGACCAACGTAACGGGTAATCCCGCCAGTTCAGGGGCAATCTGGTCACGATTAGCTCCCAGAACAACAACTACAGGACCTCGTTGCAAAGCCAGCGCACTTTCGGTAGTTCGGCGAACAAGCGTCTGCTCTTTATAGATTAAAAGCTGCTTGGGGTCTCCACCCATTCGCGACGAATCGCCAGCGGCTAAAATGATAGTTCCTACGTTCAAAATAAATATCTTTTTAAGGAAAGATAGCGAAAAAAACAGCGAAAGAGCGAAAGAATGAAAGAGTGCTGAAATGATTCGCGATTCTTTTCACTCTTTCGCTCATTCACCCTTTCGCTCTTTAAATACCTCTTCGGGGTAGCCAACCTGCATGAGCGACAAGCCTTCTGCCGGAGCTGCCCGACCAGCGCGTTTACGGTCGCGAGCCAGAATAATCTGGTCAAATTCGTCTATTGTCAAACGCCCCTGCCCTACTGCCAGCAACGTACCGACAATTGCCCGAACCATGCCATGCAGAAACCGATTGGCCTGAATATGGAACACTAAATCGCCATTTATGGTTTGCTCCCATTCGGCCCGGTCGATTCGGCAATTAAAGGTCTTAACGTCTGTCTTGACCTTGCTAAAGCTCTCAAAATCAGTATGATTAAATAGAGTACCAGCCGCTTTATTCATCAGGTCAATATCCAGCGGCAACGTGAATACGTAAGCTAACCCTTCCCGAAACGGGTCTTTTCTTCGGCTAATGTGATATTGGTAGTAGCGATACGTAGCAGTATAGCGAGCATGGTCATCGGCACGTACCGGAAACCAGTCATATAGGGCAATATCGCCCGGAATAAGGCTGTTAACCGAACGTAGCAAATGAGCAGGAATCGCTACGTCGGTTTCAAAATGGGCGAATTGTTCGCCCGCATGAACGCCCGCATCCGTTCGTCCGCTACCAACTATTGAGATTGGTTCGCGTAAAACCGTAGTCAACGCTTTTTCCAGCACTTCCTGAACGCTTAGTCCGTTAGGCTGACGTTGCCATCCATGATAATTTGTTCCCCGATAGGCTAGTTGAAGAAAATAACGCATCATGCTACAAAAGTACGAACGAGTAGCAACCTGCGTTTACGTACCCCACAATCAAAACTGTTGTGTATAAAAAAAGCTTTGATCCATAAGGCAACAGCCTCGGCAGATCAAAGCCCGGTTAAAAAAGAGGAACGGACAAAAAGTTACATCCACTAAAGCGAAGTATAAAAGGGCCTTCGCTTTAGTGGATGTACGTAAGACAAGCCAATACAGATTTATGTATTTACATCTTTTTTCTAAAACCAGAAATAAAAAACTGAAAATCAGAGTAACTTATAGCCGATCTGCTTCAAATTTTAGCTCTTCAATCAGTTGACGTAACCGATCAGTACTAGGCGGCAATGGAGGCATTTCCTGACTCACAAACGCACTGACTTCCCATACTTCCAAAACATCTTTCAGGGGCACCTCCCGATTGCCAATGTCAGCCCGGTCGGCAGTTAATAGAAGTACTCCCCTAATTTTCACCTGATTATAAACCCGCCGACAACAAATCATGGCTCCTCCCGGCTGATTGAGCATCAGCACATACATTTTTCCGTCGATAATGTCGAACCAGTTCCGAATAAACTTACCGACAAGCAACGCCCCCGGAAAGGAAAAATCATCACCAGCTTCAAATGCCCTGTAATGTCCTTCCGGTAAATTGGGCAAATGCATGGCCGGAAGCTGATACAGAAAATCAGCCTGCTGATAGTGTTGCCGATACGTAGCAAAATGGGCCTGCATCACAATGGGTATACTTGGCCCTAGCGTTGAGTTAACTGGTGCAGATGGTGTCGATACACCAGGCTCCTGATACACATTATTGAACGTCAGCACATTGTTCGGCCTCGACGGGTTCGGGGTAGCCGGTCCGCCACCTGCCCAACGGTCGGCCGGTGGAGAAAACAATGTTTCGGGATCTGGCTTATCCTGCCGATGCCAGTCCGCTGGTTTTACAGTATTGGGCGGCACCGACGTAGTAGCAACCGGACGATCTTGCACCGGACGTACTGGCGACGTAATAACTGGCGGTGTAGGCGTAGGATGATCATTTCCCCGTCGAACTTCATCCTGCGGTCGGTAGTATTTATTCAGTACCGATGATAGTGGCTGTGGTTCAGGAGTTGATTGAGATGGCTGGGCAAAAATATCCGGGAAATCTGGGTGCTGAAACGGGTCATCGTCGGAAGTAAATTTACCATCTGACCGAATCGCCGGTCCTGATTCTATTACATGACGATCGTGACGGGTTGGATACGTATCAGCCGTTTTTTGCCCGAGTGGAATACTAAGGCTCGGCGTTTCGCGAAGTTTACGAAGATCCTGTCGGGTCAGCAGTTCAACGGTAGTATTAAATGCTTTGGCAATAGCCTGCATATTCTGCTGATTCGGGTTGGCCCTCCCCTCCTCATAAGCTCCTAATAACGAACGCTTTATATTTATTTTTCGAGAAAATTGCTCCTGCGTTAACCCATTTAGCTTACGCAGGTAGCGGATGTTGTCACTAACGAGCGTCATCCGGATTGGGGTTACTAAAGTTTCAGCTAAGATAAACGATTCACGGATTAAATCCACAAATGCCGCTTTTTTGTATTTTTAGCATAAACTTTTGCCTTCCATGACCTCACTTCAGCCACAAACAAGCCTACGTAGTGAATTACAGGCCATTTTCGATAACCAACATCGCCAAGCTCCTGAGTTTGCCCTTACTACGTCGGCCCAACGTATTGACCGAATTCGTCGGATTCAGACATGGATTACTACGCACGAAACCGACATTCAGCAGGCTATGTATTCTGATTTTAAAAAGCCGATAGCCGAGGTCATGATTGGTGAGCTTATTCCGCTGCACACCGAAATTAAACACACTATTCATCGACTAAACCAATGGATGAAACCTCAGCGCGTACCAACCTCATTACCCCTGATTGGCACACGTAGTTATATTCATTACGAACCTAAAGGAAACGTACTGATTATTGCCCCCTGGAATTATCCGTTTACCCTTTTGGTACGTCCTTTGGTAATGGCTATTGCGGCCGGTAACGTAGCAATACTGAAACCTTCTGAGCTAACACCGCATACGTCGAGCCTGATTAAACAGATGATGAATGAGTTATTTTCGGCCAACGAAGTTGCTGTTGTTGAAGGAGATGCTGTCGTATCAGAGGCATTGCTGGAATTACCGTTTGACCATATTTATTTTACCGGCAGTCCGGCTGTTGGACGTATCGTGATGGGGGCGGCAGCCAAAAATCTGGCTTCTGTTACGTTGGAATTAGGCGGCAAATCGCCCGTTATTGTCGATGAATCGGCCAATGTGAATCAAGCTGCCGAACAAATTGCGTGGGGCAAATACTTTAATAATGGGCAAACCTGCATTTCACCCGATTACGTACTTGTTCAGGATTCGCTAAAAGAGTCGCTTATTAAGACCCTACAGGAACGAATAAAAGTAATGTATAGTCCTGATGGGCAATCAATTGAAGTCTCCGACAGTTATGCACGTATCGTCAATAAGCGACACTTCGAACGGCTTCGAAGTCTGTTAGATGATGCTACTTCAAAGGGGGCCGTCGTTACGTTCGGAGGTAAGGTAAATCCAGAGCAGAATTTCTTTGAACCCACTATTTTAGAAGGTGTTACGTCTGATATGCGCGTAATGCAGGAGGAAATTTTTGGCCCCATCCTACCTGTATTGACTTATGTTACAATCGCCGATGCACTACGTATCATCAACAAAGGCGATAAACCGCTGGCGCTTTATATACATTCCCGGAATTCAAAAATAACCCAACATATTCTGGAGCGTACTTCAGCAGGCAATTCGGTGGTGAACGATTTGTTGACACATTACGGAAACATGGAAATTCCATTCGGGGGCGTAAACAACAGTGGTATCGGCAAATCGAACGGTTTTTTCGGATTTCAGGAATTCTCGAACCAGCGCGGGGTGATGCACCGGGATTTCGGCACTATCAAATTCCTTTATCCGCCCTACACCGATAAGGTAAAAAAGCTGGTCAATTTTTTTGTAAAGTATTTATGAATGTAAGCCGGGGTACTTCGCCCGAATGAAAACGTAGCGAAATACCCCGACTTACAGTAGGGTGAAGGCTCAATACCTAAACCTGTGTTTGTTTCTCTATTTTTTATTTGCTGGTGCTTTTCAACGCCCAAAGAATTAGTACAGGCTGAAAAAATAGTCGGACAAAACGCTTCAGATCAGTATCCAGTCCAAAGGCGCTTCGTTTATTAATGAACTGAGCAATATTTCCCGGAAAGATTGCGGTAAAAAAAGCGGCTGCAACTTTTCCAACAACATCCCGGTGTTTTGTATCAGTAAAGACTAAACTACTGCCCAAGGCAATTTCGGCAATACCAGAATACACAACTGTATCGTCTTTTTTGAGGGGAATGCTGTCTGGAACCTGCGCTCTGAAGTCTTTACGCGCAAACGTAAGATGGCTTATTCCAGCCAGAATTAACGAGCCTCCAAGAATAACTCTCGCTATATTTTTTGCATTATTCTCATCCATAGCTTTGTCGTTTTTGTAGTTCCTTTAGTGGTTCGACAACTTATTGAGCATACATGTTTTTATTAACCAGTTATGACCTTGAGAGTTATATAAATCAAGCAAAAATGAGTGTATGCACCCTCTTACATCAATAAACTAGTTATAGGTTTATGGCACTTTTATAAGCTGATAAACAGCCAAATAAGAGAAAACACAGGAAGTTGCTAAGGCGATAGGCGAACAAAGCCAGTGAGTAGCATTATTCGCCTGTTTCTCCTACGGTTATGAGGCTAATTCCCTCCCAGTCTTAACCGACTATCAGTACCAAATAACAACCGCCCTGTGGTTGTATAGATCACCCGTAAGGCCTGCGCCTGATAGATAGGCGGCAAGCTCACCCCATGATTGAGCGTTACTGTATCGGTTATCAATGGAATACGACCGCAGGACCATACACTGGCATCATTCCAGTCTCCTGCCTTTAGGGTAAACATACTCTCACAGCCACCGGGGTTCACAACACTGAGGGGTAGAATCGTGGCTACAGTGCCTCCTGCCAGATCGGTAGCAATCACTGTCACACTGTAGAAGGCACTAGCCAAAGCCGAAGCCATTCCCGTTATAGTAGCCGGAACCACCAAACTTAGGCCCGCTGGCAAACCAACTACCGACAGGCTAAGGCTATTAGGCGTTTCTGCATCAGTGAACGTATTCGCGGGAATGGTGTAACTAAACGCCTGTCCAATGGTGGCCGACTGTGGAGGAATAGGATTTTCTACCCTAGGATTGCCATTGCTGCAAAATGACAGCCAGTTGTAAGCGAAGGTAGCCTCATTTGACGTACCCTGTTGACGAGCCCGGAAAACAATATCTGGATTGTCGGTGTAAACCGTAAGCTGATAAGGGCCATTAACAGTAGTGGCCGTCAGTTCATTAACCACTGATACACTAATCGGTTGACCATTGGTAGCGTCGTAGCTAACCATAAAGTTTATCCGTCGTTCGTAGTAACCCGTAAGATTACAGTCTAGCATGGTAACTCCGGTGATGGCAAAGTTGCGAGGGAGCACCGTCAGGTTAAAACCAGTAGTGACGGATAAGTCGCCCGGATCAGTGGCCAGTACTGTCACACTAAAAGGCGTACCTACTGTAGTGGATAGGGTGCCCGTAATCACATTCGGTGATACGAAACTCAACCCCATCGGTAAGCCCACAACAGAAATTGTGAGACTGTTGGGTGTCTCGACATCGATGAACGTAGTGGCCGGAATCGTATAACTAAAGGTCTGGCCCACCGTGGCGGTCTGGCTGGACAGAGCATTGGCTACCGTCGGTGCACAGTTTTGATACGTAACACTGATCGATGACGTAGCAGAACATCCATTAGCACTAGTCAACGTAACAGAGTAGACTCCAGCAACACTCACCGAGATGCTGGACGTAGTGGCACCTGTACTCCAACGAAGCGCCCCCGATCCCAACGCCGTCAGACTCACCTGAGGAGTGGCACAGGTTAACGTAGCACCGGTTGGTGTTCCGATGGAGGGATTTATACTGATGGTGGGAGGAGTATTATCCTGAAATACCTGTATCGACGTAGTGGCCGTACACCCGTTGGCACCGGTCAACGTAACAGAATATATGCTTGCCGACGTAGCACTAATTGTGGACGTAGTGGCACCAGTACTCCAGCGATACGTACCACTTCCCCCTGCCGATAAGCTCACAACGGGCGTAGCACAGGTCAATGTAGTGCCGGTCGGCGTTCCGATGGCTGGATTGATACTCACCGCAGGGGCCGTCTGGTCCCCACTTACCACCACACTAGCCGAAGTGGAACAGCCATTTTCACCTGTCAATGTAACAGAATACGTAGCAGCCGAGGTAGTACTAATGATTTGTGACGTAGCACCCGTGTTCCACCGATACGTACCAACTCCCACCGCAGTCAAACTTACCGTTTGATTCGTGCAAGTCAACGTAGCATTTGAGGGATTGATACTCAACGCAGGTGCGTTCGTTGAACTGCTGACAGTCGTGCTGGCTACAGTTTTACAACCAGTAGCGTTTGCCACGATAACCGAATACGTTTCACCACTACTCACCACCAACGTATTACTGACACCCGGTGTACCTATTACCGTACCGCTGCTATTGGTGAACGTGTAGCTGGTGCCACCCGACGCTGTCAGGGTTACGCTGGGATTGGCACAGGTCAACGTAGCACTCGAAGGCAGAAGCGTTGCGGCTGGAATCGTATTTACCGTCAAACTAAAGGCCGTGCTGGTTACGCTGTTGCAGAAACCCGTTACCACTGCAGAATAACTACCTGCCTCACTTGTTTGCACATTGGTGAGCGAGAGCGTAGCCGAGGTTTGTCCATTAACCACCGAGCCGTCTTTATACCATTGATAGGTAAATGACCCAGTACCCGAAACGCTTACACTAGCCGTTACGATACCGCCCACGCAAACCGCAGATCCCGCTACAGGCTGAGCCGTAAAACCCGTTTGTACATTAGGTACGCCCTGAAACTCATAGCCCCCCATATCAATGATGCCACTCTGGTAAAAACGACCATTTCCCGCCAGATCAGTCGTGATGCCACTGAGTCCACTGGCCGAGTTGGTACCCTTATTGATGGCAAGGGCACAGGCGTTGAGCCGCAAGTCAGTAGCAGAAACGAAGGGAAAAGCGGTGCTGGTTAGGTTAGAGGGGTGGCTGGTATAGCTAGTATTGGTATCGAATAAGCTGTTACGCGCGCTGATAGTGGAGTTATCAATATTCACAAACGTGTTATTGGCTCCATTACCAAACACTACGCAGTTGACCAGGTCGGAACTACCGCTGACTTCGTTATAAATGACCCCGCCATTGACAGCCGTATTGCTCAGGAAGCTACAGTTGGTCAGGGTAGGGTTGCTACTTTCTCTATTGTAGAAGGCCCCGCCATTGAAAGCCGTATTGCTCAAGAAAGTGCAGTTGGTAATGCGGGAGTTGCTATTGGTATTGTTAATAATAGCTCCCCCATATTGAGTGGCGCTATTGCTCAGAAAACTGCAATTAACCAGATTGATACTGCTATTGTTGTTGTAGATGGCCCCGCCTATACGAGCATTATTACCTTGAAATCTACAGTTGGTGATACTGACATTGCGGTTTACGTTGAGGATGGCCCCACCTGCGCCATTAGTAGTGGTATTATTCAGGAAACTACAATTGTTCAGAGTAGGACTGCTGCTGTCGTTGAAGATGGCTCCACCATCTGTAAGCCCCGTATTGTTCAGGAAACTACAATTGGTCAGGTTGGTATTGCTGTTGGTTAAGTTATAGATGGCTCCGCCTAGTCGAGTTGCGTAATTACTCAAAAAGCTACAGTTAGTCAGAGTAGGACTGCTGGATTCGTTGAAAATTCCCCCACCGCAGTCATTGGGATAGCTACTGATCGCATTGCCCCCAGTAATCACAAAGCCATCCAGTCTGGCAGTGTTATTGAGGTTATTGTTGCGGATAACATTGTAACTGTTGTTGGTCAGTATGCCGTCGTTATCGATGTCACCTGAAAGCGTCGTGCTGCTGGGCGTGGTGAGTACACGGGCCGAAAGAGTTAGTTCTCCTCCTGCAAAGCCGCCGTAAATGGATACGCCATTTACCATCGAAAAGCTGATGGCACGGTCACTACCGGTTGTAGGTTTATACGTACCAGACGCTACCCAAATTTGAGCCCCACATCCAGCCGCCGAGTTAATAGCCGTTTGCAGAGCTGTTCCCGAAAAAGCATTCGTCCAGCTAGTACCGTTCTGAAGGCCCGTCCCATTCTGGGTGACGTATACCACGGATGTAGAACAGGGTTGGATAACAGTCAGTGTGTAATCCTCAGTTTCTCCATAGGCATACGTTCCGCATGGATCGTTGGGAACAATATAATAAAGACCAATAACACGCATAGCAACCTTGGTGGCTGTGGTGCTGAGCGGAATGGTTATACTACCCGAGAACGTACTCGCCGTGTTGCTCTCCGGCATTGAATAAACCAGTTCGTTCGTTTCAAAAGACCCGCTGTTATTCAGATCAACCCAAATAGCGCCCCCCATGCTATTGGCAGTACTTTTATTGACGGTAATGGTTGCCGATTGTCCGGCTAATACGGTACCGCTGACACCCGTAAACGATGTATAATGACCACTGCTGGCTGGCGAACAACCCGACTCCTGACTTAGATATGTTCCATTAACGGTCACACCCGTTATATTAATATCATAAGGACATCCATCGTCTTGCATATAGGGCAGGCAGTTTGTTGTTGCCACGGTAGCTGTGGAGCTGATGCTGCCGTCAGTTGTATTGGAGCCTTTAACCCGATAGTAATATTGGGTATTCGGAGAAAAAGATCGGTCTGTAAATGTCGTTGTATTCGGCCCCACACCACCTACCGGAAGAAAGCCCGTTGTGGGACTAGTAGACCGCTCAATAAAGTAGCCCATTTCATTACTGGAATTGTCCTGCCAGCTAATGACTATAGCACCTGTAACCATTGCAGCCGCTACGTTCGATGGGGCTGCCATACTTGTAGCGGGCGCATCAAGCGTATAGGCGGTGTGTGTTTGGCGAAGGGCCAACCCTGCCTGAATACGTTCGTATTGCCCAGGTGTGAAATCATGTGTGCAAGGGAAATAATACGACATGATATTAGTGGGCGAGGGCTGATACGTATTGCCCTGACTATCCACAAACGAACACGTATAGGTAGATGGACATCCAGAGACACAGGTAAAGCTTGCCTCTGGGAATTGGCCGTATGGGTCGGCAGGCGTATCGCAGACCATATCACCTGCTGTGCTACAGTTAGCCCCGGCACCACGTGTTACCAGTTCTGCCCCATAATAAGTCTCCTGAGTGTGTATAAGATTAAACGTATGTCCTAACTCATGGGGTACCAGTCGATTGCCTCTGTCTTCGTCAGTCGTAACCTTAATAATAGTACGGGTCGAAGCCACCGTATTTTCCGGAAATTCGGCATAGCCACCTAAACCAGGTATGTCGAACTCATGGACATAATACTGATTCAAGGCATTATTTACATCATGTGGGGCTATCGTAGCGTCATCCGTATCTTTCCGATACTGATTATACAACGTAGTATTATCTATATAATCAGGGGTAGTTCCTGCGAAATAAAATTGGATACCACTTCCATTATAAAGGTAATATTTGTTCGTGAGGGCTAATACGTTGTTAAGACTGGCCATCGTATAGCCTCCTGTGCCATCATTTCGGCGAATTATGTGTGGTCTGATAGGGACATACGTAATGGAGGCCGCTCCCGCCATTTTCTCTCTAAACGCTCTGGACATAGCAGCTTCAAGGATTTTCCGACCAGCAGGTGACACGTTTTCTGTGCCGCATTGAAGTGTATGCTGATGGCCCGGCTGAGCGCTTATCGTTCTGGGTACAACAAGCCCAAAACAAATTATCAGGCACAGCACTAAACTAGCTGAATAGCTGGAACGTGTTGGATAAACAAAGGGCATAAAGAGTTTAGACAACAAACCTCTTAGCCCGATCAATAAGCGTGTGGCTGTAGAAATGAATCGGCCTAAATAATGACAAGCGATTGAGTAAATAGATTTCATAGAAAAAGGGACGTAGCGTAGGAAGAGTATATAAAGGGAGAAGGGGCAAGTATTGCTGTTGGCCCGCCAGCGTTGTAACTATTGATTGAAAACCTTCATCAAATGAGCTGGCGTTGATAAGCTAGCCTACGATTGATCTAATACATCTTTTACCTGACTGATACGTCGACGCGCAACCGAAACGGCCTGACTGTTACCCCAACCTGCCAGAACCACAACCAACTGCTTGCGGGCAGGAACGTGCCAATCCACGATCAGTGCAGGATGAACAGCCACTTGTTTGTTGAGACGTAACAGATATGAATACCGTTGGCAGATTTTACTTAAGGTAATCGATGAGAGATAATAACTTCCATCAAGAAAATACAGGTGGGTATAGTTGCCTTCTGCTCGTAACCAGCTTACTTGAGGCACACTATCAGGTTGGTGTGGTTTTAAGCGGGGAGTTTGTTTCATAACCGGGGAGGGGATTTAGGGATGACATATTACGGCTTAACTACTACGTATGGTTTGTAGGCTGTAGCCTCATAAAGCAGGAGTTAGACCTTATTCAGTTATAGCTCACAGACCAAAAGGCTAATTTCCTCCCAACTGCAAACGACTAGTTGTTTCCATCACTAGACGCCCAGCCTGGAAATACTTTACCTGTAAAGCCTGGCCCTGATAGCTCGCTGGTAAATTCACTACGTGATTAAGCCTCACTAGGTCGGTGGTGATCGGCACTCGGCCACAAGACCAAACACTGGCGTCCCCCAATTGCCCATACATGCTTACGCAATTGATCATAGAGGAATTGAATAGCGTAAGTTGTCGAGGTAACGGGGCTGACCGGAATGGAGAACGTTGACCCGCTGCCCATGCTGATCATACCATTAGTCAGCGTCCAGTTCCCAGTTGCACTTTCGGTGCCCCACCACCAACAGCATCTACCACCAACGTTACGCCACTTTGGCCAACGATCAGGGTTACTAGGTCACCACTTTGCAGCGTAAAAGTCGAACCAACACTGGCACCGCAGCCTCCCCGCCCAACCCCATCTCTACCTCGAACCGTTAGCCGAATTTGGAGAGGGCCGCCTGATGGAACAGTATAGGTGTATAGCCCAGGCGTAGCATAGTCGCCGTTGGTCTGAGCCAGTCCATGCTTAGTACAAAGACAGAAAAGCAGCCCGAGCAGTTGGAACGTAGTGGAACATACGTATCGTAATGAACTTGATTGAGTGGTTGAGTAAAATAAATTCATAAGAGAAAGGGTATAGTGTTTAGCTGTCACAACACTAGATTAAGGAGAGGACGCCTGCACTATCAGAGGTAGACGGTAAAAGAAGGAAATACAGCGTCAAATGCCTATTCTTTCATACGGACAAAATATGGACAAAATATAACATACTGATTTTCAGAACAATACTATCAAATTAACTACCCACCAAAAGATCATTCAGGTATAATTTGTTGCTAACTCCCAATTTCTTTCTCAGACGACAGGTTGTTTATGGATCAATTCGGGAGAGATTCCCAGCATACGGCTCATCGGGAAAGGTTCGATTTGGAGCCTGAAGAGAGCCAGAAGGCTGATTTTAGCTTTGGTTAAATCAGGGTAGTGAGTAAGAAGAGCCAAAAAGCCGGGGTGTACATCTTCAAACAATTGCTTGAACTGCTGCTAGTCAGTTTCAGTCAAAATGACCCGATTGTATAAACTGGTGATTGATTGCTGTGGAGGATTGGTTGGTTCAGCCTTTTGAAGCTGGACAGAAATAGTATCGATGATCTGGTTCTTCTCCTAAATGTTGGCCATATACTGAACCAGTAGTTGTTCTGCTCGTTGCTTCTGAGCCAGCAACACCTGCTTTTCCTGCCAACGTTTCCGCTGGTTTTGCCGAAAGGCATAAATCCCAGCCAGAATCAATAGTATTGCCGCAATGATGATGTTACAAACCAGTAGTGTGTTCTCATGGTTGGCTTCCAGCGTACGCAGGTCATTCAAATAGCCCTCAACATTAACCTGACTTTGATTAGCTACCAGCAGGCGGGTACTAAACAGAGTCCGCTGCGAATCTTCTACACGCCGAAGCGAATCCAGACAGATCGTTACAAAACGAAAAATAGCTTTGTTTGAAAGACTGACTATGAGCCAGATAGTACTAAATACCATAGTTCGACTAGGCCCGGTTGCTAAACAATTGAATTGAGCGGTCGATGTGGATTTTGGCTTTCTGAGTACTATCTATGTCGAGTAAAGCCTGAACCAGATAGAGAGTCGTCTGGGCGGCATTCTCAGGCATCTGATTACTTGGGTCATTATGCCAACTGAAACGATAACCATCATACAGATGAGGAAACGCCAATTTGGGTTTGTTCTGTAGCAGAAGCAAGTGGCCCAGAAATAATTAATTAACAGTAAACGAGTAAAAAACAAAACCCGCCATTGAGCGGGTTTTGTTTGAATTCAAGAAATTCTGTTAGTGACCGATACGGACGTTCGGCAAAAGGCCATTTTCCGCGTTTCTGACTAACTTTTTAAGCAATTTCTGCGCGTGTGTGCAAATAGGTGTGCAGTTATTGCTTTTATGCCACGAACCGAGCACGTAACCCGATCTGACAAGTAGCCCGTTTAGCCTTGGTTAATCTGGAACGGCAGGTGCGAATTCAGGATATTGTGCGCCTGATTAATGATTGAGTTGAAGTCAATTACAACACATTCTTTTTCAGGATAACGTACCAATCCGTAAACTTCCATCTGCTCCCGTTCCTCTTCTACCTTAGATAAGCGGTGACGCTGGCTACTTGACCTAAGAAAATTTAATTCCTTTTGTACAGATTCGGGCAAGGCCAGCCGCCAAAGTCGTTCGTTCTCACTCTTAAGCATTTGATTCTCCTTACCTAACAAATCAACCTTGTGCTGAAGCTTCAACGTTTGAATGTCAGAATTCGCAACTTCTGGTTTATCTGGCGTTTCTGAACTAATTACAGTGGGTTCATGTGGTTTCGTGCCCCATAGTATATAGTCATAAGGAAACCCAGCACCGTAATGATCAAAAAGCCTGTCTAATATCTCAAGCGTCACATCACGACCTTTCACAATATAATATAAGCCCTGAGTGCTAATTCCGGCCTCCTCTGCAACGCGACGGTAACCTTTCTTGTCCTCAAAGAATGCTAACAATCGGTTACGTCGTTCTTCCTTTCGGGTATCTTCCATAAAATTAAGTGTTAACAATAGTTGTTTTTATTGATACCGCTTGTTTATATTTGTACATACCTAACGGTAATAACAATATCAAACGATATTACAAACATAACCAAGCGTATGGAGAATGCAAACAATGCGCACGATTTTGATACCATAGAGTTGTTAAGCGGTGCTATAGAAGGAACAAGGTATGCTACTGAGGTATCAGCGGTATTACTTGAATGGAAACTAATTTATCCCCCTAATTATATACGATACATAGTCTCTCAGCGCAAAAACGTATATAATGAGCAAATCTGGAATGCAATTGCAGAGGTTGTTAAACGTCGAAAAGAGCGTAGAGAGAAGAATGCAGAGTTAGCAAAAAAACTGGTAGCTTAATACTAACCATTTATACACCTAATCGGGTGCGCCAATATGGACTTACTTGAAAAGGATTTAGAAGATATGGTTTACAACGCTTCTAAATCAGAGAGTGGACGCGCTTTTCTAGCAGAAAGGGGGTTAGATATTTATGGAACTTTGTTTAGGCAAGTTGGACTAGGCTCCTATGGTATAGCCGATTTAGTCACTATATCTTATAACCCTAATAAGCTTCCAAACGGTGCTCGTGAATGTAGAATTGACATCTACGAACTTAAAAAGGGTGTAGTGACTATAGATGCGCTTGGCCAAGCCTTGCGATATAAAGAGGCAATTGAACACTTTTTAAGCGAAAGCCCTTTAAAATTCATTTTCTATTACGGTATACATTTGATTGGAGATAGTATTGATTGGAGTCGGGACTTTCTCCCAATGGCAAAGGCTGCAGCAAAGGCTGACGAAATTGCTTCAGTAGCTTCAATATATGTTTATACCTATCAATTTGACTATGATGGATTACGCTTCTCTCAATCTAGCGTAAATGATTACGAAAAAAGGGATCACGGCTCACTTGCAAAATCATTAACTACACGTAAAGCATTTATTGCTTTTGCGCGACAATCATTGACATTTCCATGACAATTGACCGGAGCGATACGCACTCCTTCGATTGGCGTCTGGCCTGTTTGATTGGGGTTGAAAAGGCAATTATTGTCGGCAATTTCCAGTATTGGATTTCTGAAAATGAGAAACGTAGTAGTAAATCTCATTTTCAGCAGGGCGAGTATTGGACATACGACAGCGCAAAAGGATTGGCCCAGAAATATCCGTACCTCAACGAGAAATCAATTGCTCGATGGCTGGTTGAATTAGCTCAATCTGGGTGGATAAAAAAGGAATGTTTCAATAAAAACAACCTCGACAAAACTAGCTGGTACGGTAGAGGAGAACGGTTAATTGATTTCTTAAATTCTCCCATTTCTCAAAATGAGGAATCGAAGCCGCAAGCAACTTTGCCGATTTCTCAAAATGAGATTTCCATTTCTCAAAATGATACATCGACTCCTCAAAATGAGAAATGCACTCCTCAAAATGAGGAATGTAATATAAAGGATACAGTTAATAAACTTACAGTTATTAAACTCATTAATAAACCACAGTTAAAAACACTGTGCGTCGCTAATCGCGACGACGTGGAGGTTCGAAAATTCATTCAGGATTTTCTAAACAAAAAAAAGAAAAGAAAGCCCCCCCGTATTGCGGTCGCCCCCCCCAACTTTCCGGCCGACTGGCCGACCGAACTAAAAGCTTTTTATCTGGAAAGGTGGCTACCCTTTCGGCAATCAAAAAAGAGTGCTGGAAAGCTTTTGCCAGCCAGCATTCAGGCCCAGGTCGATTTACTGGGAGAATTGACACATCAACAGGCGATGTCCTGTATGAATTACTCGCTTTCAAACGGCTACACTGGTTTAATCTTCGACAAATTCAAGGCTAATGACAACCCTGCCAAAAACGCCATCAATGGCAATGCCCATACAAACGCCAACCCTTTCGGGCAAGGAGCCATTATCCCAACCGGAGCAACTTACCGACAACAATCTTTCGGACGAAGAAAAACCGTGGACGGGCATTCCCAGCCAGCAGGATCAGGAACGCTATAACGAAAACCACCGTCGGGCGATGGAAAAGCTGACAAAAAAGGATTCTTTTTTTCAGCCAGTTGATCACAGTAAGCTTACTGAAAAGGGAAAGGAAGACAGGGCGCGCGTAGCGGCTGCCAATCATATTCCTACGCAACTGGATGCGATTTTGGAGCGTTTGGAATCGTCTGTTCGCGCAAATTATCGTCGGCAGGTACTTGGTTTCGATATTGCCTGTCAGGTAATCAAACGAACGTTTGAAATCGAGTTATCCAGAAAGAGCAAAGAAATCGACCTCAGCGACGAACAGATTGTGGTGCTGGAAAATATCATCAGGTATTTCATTGGCGCGCCTAATTCGCCCTATCCGCTTCATAAAGGGCTGTTTTTGTACGGTGGTTACGGGGTCGGTAAAACTTTTTTGTTTCGGGCAATGCAAACGCTTTGCCGGATTGCGCCCATTCCAGATATGCAATTCGAAGAGATTTCTACCAAAACCTTTGTCACAGCCTGGAAGAACTTTAAGGATGGTAAAGAGAAAAAGAATAACCCAGTTCTTCAGTACAGCCGAGGCAATCTGCTACTCGATGATTTAGGTGAAGAGGTTCAGAAAATCATGTCATTTACCAACGTTGAAAACCCGATTGATGAGCTACTATCTGAACGCTACGTGGCTTTTGATCGCTACGGGCAGGTAACGCACGTTACGACAAATTTAGGGCTTGGAGATAGCGAAAACGCACTGGAAGAGCAGTTGGTAAAGCTTTATGGTAGTCGGATTCTTGACCGATTTAACGACATGTTCGAGGTTATTCTTTTACCTGGAGACTCTAAACGCGGATGAGTAAAGTAATCAATCTGCTACCAGAGCCCTATTATTTGGAGCATGGCGACAAGTGGGCAAAATACGCCATCGGCATTGATCCGGATAAAGATAAAAACGGCGTAGCGGTCTGGGATCGGCCAAACCAGAAGTTAATCAGACTCGAACGGCTCACGACGCCACAGACCGTTTTACTCTGTATTGATTACCGTGAAATCGGTTTTGTGTACCTGGAAGCTGGGCATTTAATACCTCATATCTGGGGGCTTGATCCCAAGTGGAGCACCGCCAAAAAAGCATCAGTAGCGCGGGATAAAGGGGTGAATCATGGATTCGGATTATCAATTAAACAGTGGCTCGAACATTACATGATTGGCCATTTAGAGGTGAAGCCAGAGAAGAAATGGACACCAGAGTTTTTTAAAATGACGACTGGCTGGGAGACGAAGGATCAGGAATTAATTGATGCAGGTAGGTTGGTTGTCGGTCGATGAGGGTAGAACGTAAACAGGGGGAATAGAAATGAGTATTGACGAATATCTGGAGCAATCAGAAGTAACACTAAAAAAGTTGGAAGAACTTCAGGAGTTTGAGGTTTGCGCTATGATGAGGGATTTATTAAATGCTATTCGCAATAAAGATGTAAAAACCTTTATTGATCTGGAATTCGATAAAAAAGCACTAATTAAATGCGGATTCTTCCCTAAACGAGCCACTTATGAGCAAATTGAAGAACGAATTAATACCTACTTCGGGTATGAGTCAATATTTGAATATGCACTTCAAGAAACGATGTGGTGTAAGTTTTATCGGTATAGCAAAGGTCAGTACGATATAATCGAGAAGGTAAATATTCAGTAAAAGGTTTAGGTTGAGTACAGAAAAGCCCCGTCGGATTGTGCGGGGCTTTTTTTGTGCTTTCTGGTGTTTAAATTGCAAACGTGGAGTTTAGTCAAACAATATATTACACTGTTCTGCATCAAGAATTAACCGGAGACGAGTCTACCACTTTCTGCGGGGTGTATTTTTATGATTTTGATGAAGCTAATAATTACGCCCTAGAGTGGGCAAACGAACAGTGGCCCAATGTTCAATACAAATTGAATAATGAGGGCATATACAAATACAAAGCTGAATATATTGGGGTGGATATTAGAAATTATTTTTATCCTTTAGCGTAATTTAACTATTGCCTATTGTCGAGAAAAAAGCAGTAATTATATCTTTATCTCTATTGTCTATTGGCTCCAAGCTTTTCAACACTAACTCTTTAAACTCAATTGGATGAAGCATTATCAATTTTTTCTCTAGTTCTTTAGGTAAAATAATAGTCTTTATAATAGGGTCAGCCTTAAGGCAAACGAACATGAAATTTTCAACGAAATACATGTAAAATAAACCTCTTGGAATATGCTGTCTCTCATCAAAATTTAAACTATTATCTGAATCCAGCCGAAAATAAAGGGCTAGTTTAGTGGTATTTAGCTTGTATTTTGATTTATTCCTGCCAATCCATATATACCAATTAGGCAAAGCTCGCTTATAATAATAAAAATAGGCTCTATCAAAATTATGAATAGCATAAGGTGGCTCATAAACTCGTTCGCCTATTATTGTTGTCATAGTTGCCCATGCTGCTAACTTTCGCTGCTTTACTTTATCAAGAATTATTTCCTGATCGAGCATTAAAGGTATTAGAATAGGCTTTATTACATTTTGAAGCTGACTACCCCATCCGGTGTTGCATTCCTGACATACGATCCGAAGTTTAGTAACGGCGGCATGTCCTTTATACCTGACATCGCTATAAGATATTTTCTCTGTGCCATCCTCATTTACTGTGTAGGTATTTCCTCCTATAAACTTACCATTACCTCTTCTGGGGAGTATATTTTTGTACCAATCCGCAAATACATGCTCCCCAGTTAATGGCTTACCGCCACAATATATGCACTTATTAGGATTGTCATTTTTAGATGCAATATCCTCAAGAGGCTTAAACCTATTACCAATAGTTAAAATATAGACTATATATCCAATAACTATTAGAAGTATAAAAACAGCTACTAACATCAATCCTTATTAATAATAATTATAGTTGCGCTATTAGGGCTCTCTCCCTTTCCCCTCTCAACCTACACTATTTCCCCCGCTTTGTCAAGGCGTAAGTTGTTGGTAGTGAGCCATATAAACGATTGGTATTTGTACTCATAACTAATTGGTTAAATTTTTATAACCGTTTGTTTGTATTTGTGATAACGCTTGTTTACATTTGTACAGTCAATCAGTAACAGAGAGCACTCCCCACGAAAGTCGCAAGGCTGCTGAACGATACAAACTGATACTTCGCAACTATCATGAATTACCAACAGTCCACAAAACCCGTCACCACCACCGTGTTTGTGATGCCCCGTAAGAAAGGGCGGTTCGTTAAGCACGAAACACTAACCTACAGGCCTGATCTGTTCGGTCCTGCGTATTCGGTGGTGTTCATTCGCTATTTCGGTGACAAGGCGTTTTTTGTACTGGACGGTCAGGTTAAAGAAGATTACTACTACAAACTCTCTCGCTAATGGCAACCCCTCAACAACTCCCCACATTCCGGCGCGGTCAGGCCGTGAACATCACGGCGCACAACGGAAACAAGATTACCGCCACGTACAAGGATACAGTTAACGGTCAGGCGGTGGTGCTTCTAAGAGGTATTCCGTTTACGTGTCACCCTACGCAACTGTCATAAAGAAATTGGTCGGGGGTATTGCTGTGCGTCGGCCGACAGCACAATCTGAGGTCTGGCATGGCCCTGAATCATGCAAATCCGACACCCGACCAACATTTTTCACTCTCTTATTTCTATTACAATGTCTACAGCACTTAAGCCTTACCAGAAAATTCACGAATTAAGCCAGGAGGTAGTTGATAAATACAAATACCTCGAAGGCCACCCAAAGCAGTATCGTTTCGATGCTAAAGAAGGTGTTTTTACCATCAATGGTATTGAAAAACTAGGCCGTACCCTTACGTTTCAGCCCATTGCATGGCGGGTGTTTACTGATAATATCCTGAATATGGGCACGAAGAATTGGGCTGAAATCTTCTTTATTGACAACAAAAACTGTGTGTCGGCCATCCTCTTCCACGGCTACTCGGTCGATAATATTTTCCGGCTCATCGAACCGCTCTATTACGATGACTTAATGCTATGTGACGTAAAAATAACGGTCGTAGCCGAAAAGAAGGAGAACACAAATGTCACACCAAAGGGAGTTTATTACATCGCTACGTTTAGCTATGCAATTGCTGATAAAGAAACGACTCTAGAAATTCGTCAGTACGCGAAGGATCGTAAAATATACCGTGTCGAAACCATAACCGACATCGCCAACATTAAGACGTCTTTCAATTTCTACGATCCATTCAAAATGGGTTCGGCTGGCGAAGCTGGCTATTTACCCCCAGAAGGAACAGACCCTGAAACTGGCGAAGTGAGATAAGTTTCCGCTTTAAACTAACCAATGACCAAACTCGAAGGCAAGTAACGGCGGTGGGTTCTGCCCCCTGTTCTTACTTCGCTAAGACACCTATCAATATGCCACGTAAAGAAGAAGAAGTTGTACTCTACGACAGCGAAGAAGCTGCAAAAGAGATAACCGTAAAGGGATGGGTAAGCCGGACTGGTCACTTTTACGGCAAAGACGAAAATGCAGCCCGTTACGATGGATGCACACATAAACTCTGTCAGTGTGGTAAGCAGATGGAACGGCGCTGGCTGAAGTGCTCAGACTGCCGCGCAAAGCAGGATGAAGAGTGTTACAATGCTTTACCTTTTGAAGAGTGGAATGGTAGCGATGCGCTTTATAGCCAAACACACGACCGATACTTTTTCGACGAAGATTCGCTCATCGAATACTGTGAGGAAAACGAGGTTACGCCTGACGATTTACGCTTAGTTCTCTGTGAGCCAAACGAATATTCGACTATTGACAGTGAGCACTGGTCGGACATTATGCCCGAAGACGGGGACGGGGAACTACCAAAGGAGTTGCAGGAAGCTCTTGATAATCTGAATGCTGTAATCGAAAAATTGCCGCCCTGTAGTTACTCGCCAACCAACATTCGAACATCCTACGTATTGCCTGCCGACTGAAACCCCCGCGTTTGTCAATCTAGCCCATAAATGATCCTCCCCCGGCTGCGGTGGTCGGGGGATAAACGAAAGCAACTAACATTCTCACCATGAAAGGATTTAAAGTTTTC